>CAYVOK010000132.1:0-2583 GCA_964453335.1 uncultured Acidimicrobiaceae bacterium | reverse complement strand
GGCGGCGTTCGTGACTTGTCACCCTAACGGCTAGGTAACGGCTGTTAGGGTTCCCTGACTCAGGGGCGAATGCCGTGCGGATTGACGGAACCGATAGCAAGGCTTTCCGATAGGCGGATACGATTAGAGTCTAACCCGTATGGGGTTGAGATTATACCCCATACGGTATTTCCTACAGGGACTGTGCGACTTTCGTCGCCGCTGTAGTGTGGAGTGTGTGATATGCAAAGGCTCTTATCGGCAGGTTCTGCTAACACTAAGTTGGCGAAGAATCAGAACCCTACATGGTCACTGTCACTCGCTCAGGGCAACCTGAGCGGGTACGAGGTGTGTCCCTTCCGCACGGAAGGATGCACACAAGCGTGTGTGGGGTCAGCGGGTCGAGCGGGAACCTTCCCTGCTATCATGCAGGCAAGAATCAAGAAGACTCGCCGATTCTTCGAGGATCGCCAAGGTTTTCTCACCCAATTGCGGCGAGAGTTGGCCAACGCCGACCGATGGTGTTCCCGTAAGGGCGTGGTCGGCAGGGTGCGACTCAACACCTTCTCCGACATTGCTTGGGAACATATGTTGGACCTGACGGAATACAAGAACCTCAGGTTCTATGACTACACCAAGAACCATGTCAGGGCGATGCGTGTCGCCCAAACTTGGGGTAGCGTATATCGCTTGTGCTACTCGGTGAACGAAAGTAGCACGGACGAAATGATTCGTGACCTGCTAAACGCAGGTGGTACATGTGCAGTGGTATTCGGCGACATCAAGTATGTGAACTTCGCCAACAAAGGCCGCCTGCCTCAAACTTGGCGCGGATATACGGTCGTGGACGGAGACGAGCACGACGATAGGTACGGCGACTCCTACGGGGTCGTGGTCGGCCTCAGGCTCAAAGGTACTCGCCTCATGCGTCAGGCGGCGATGGATACGGGATTCGCACGGTCAGCGATGACTACGCTGACACTGTCGGCGAAGCCTAAGCCCGCTTACACAGTGGGCGTTTGATACACACTCCCTCGGGGTACGGTGAGTAGCCGTGCCTCGGGATTCACTGGATGCACAGTGCATCTAAGTTTCTCGGTTCTTGTTTCAGGAGTGACTATGCTTCAGGATATGTTGGACTTGATCAGCGAATTCAATGCCGAGGCCGCTGACATCGGCGAGTGTCAGGATGTAGAAACTAGTACGCTGGTTTGGGGCGATGACATCCGCTACCGCTTGACATTCAAGCGTGCGGGCATCGGCGATTGGTACATCTCCCGCATGAAAGAGCGGGTCAAATATTCTTCGGTATTCTTGTTCGCCGACAACGGTTCGATCCGTGTTGAGTGGTCATGCTGGCAGTTAGGAGGTGCAGAATGAAGGTTTTGGTAGCCTGCGAAGAATCGCAGGCAGTGGCAAAGGCGTTCCGCCTTCGTGGTCACGAAGCGTACTCGGCGGATATCCTGCCGTGCTCAGGCGGTCACCCCGAATGGCATCTGCAGGGTGATGTGCTTCCCCTGCTGAAGGTCTCCGAGTGGGACATGATCATCGCATTCCCGCCCTGCACTGACCTCGCCGTCAGTGGTGCGGCGTGGTTCGCAGAGAAGCGTGCCGATGGTCGCCAACAGCGTGCTGTTGACTTCTTCATGCGGTTCGCCGATGCGCCGTGTCCTCGGATCTGCATAGAAAATCCGGTCGGCATCATGTCAACGCAGTGGCGCAAGCCTGATCAGATCATTCACCCGTGGCAGTTCGGCCACGAAGCACGCAAGAAAACTTGTCTGTGGCTGAAGGGCTTGCCCAAGTTAGTACCGACGAACATCGTCGGGCAGGGTGAGTTGACGACCTTTGCGTCAGGTTGCGTGATGCCCAAGTGGTACGCCGATGCGTGGCGGCTACCGCCTGCGGAGCGTGCCAAGTTGCGTAGCAAGACTTTCCAAGGCATCGCCGATGCGATGGCAGAACAGTGGGGTAACTTATGAGAATGAATATTGAGTTGAAGATTGCGGCGGATGTGTCACCCTCGGATTGGGATTTCATCTGGGAGCAGGTCAGGCAGTGGACTCGGGCGGAGTTGACTGGACAGCGTGAGGTTGTGGTGTACAATCTTGTCGGTACTATCGTCGGCAAAATGAAGATCGGAGAAGTCAAATGAGATACACAGAATGTGAGGTTGCGATGTACTACGAGGATTGGGACTGGGTTCTCAGGGACTGCGAGACAGTGTGCAGTGTTGATGCAGTGTGCTTCAGCGACTGCGGTGTAGATGATGTGGTCGATCCAAACAGTGAGGTGAAGCGTGGCTGACTGGCATTTCCCTAGTGTCGGTGTGAAAGAAATCGACATGGATGTGTTCGATGTCTGGGCCAGTGGTGACTATCACTGGGACTCTAGCATCGAGGTCGATAACATCGACCAACTGTGGCAAGCCTTTGTAGATGACTGCAAGGCCGGAGATCCTGACTATAAATCAGGAGATCCCACGGTGATCTTCGGCGACGATGCCGAGGTGATGACCAAGACTAAGTTTGCTGACGCTGTGTTGCGTGCTGTTATTCGTAAGATTTACGATAAGTAAGGAGATGTTAGAATGGCTTATACTGT
>CAYVOK010000131.1:0-2618 GCA_964453335.1 uncultured Acidimicrobiaceae bacterium | reverse complement strand
CCATGGACTTCCCTAGCGCAAAAAAATCATCTTATGCTGCACAAGTTGTAGAAACTCAAACAACTAATACTGATGTATTAATTAATTATGTTCCAGTGCCTGGCCCAATGGGACCGCAAGGACCTATCGGACCCGCAGGACCGCAAGGACCTTCTGGCAAAGATGGATCTCCAGGACCAAAAGGCGAAAGAGGAACTCCTGGGAAAGATGGACTAAGTTCTTTATCCTCCTCTGGGCAGCAAGCAGGGTGGGCATCTTACTTTAATCTAAATAGAAAGCCAGTAAGTCTTGGTGTTAACTATGGAGATGATGGATGGGTAAAGGTTTGGGTAGATTCCAAGGGTAGCAATACAAACGAAAAATACCTACCAGAAGGATGTACCAGTCTTTGGAATGCAGAACAGAGAATGCTTAACTTCCATGGCCTTAAGGTTGGATCTCAGGTATTTGTGACATACAACTTTGAACTTACTACCAACTCTAATAATACTGAGGTTTGGATGAGGACATTTTTTCCTAAATCTACCACTGAAATTTCGCAGTTCGTGGCATCCCTAAAATATCAGTATGTCTACAATATGTATGTGACACAGCATTTCTTTATAGAGGATAACGCTATGTGGAATTCTGGTGCGGTACCTCAAATTAGAACCGACTACGACTCATCCGTAATTATGAATTCTATCTACGTCAGCGTGGTATAATAATTGCATGGCATTTCCATCGACCTATGACTTTAACTATTATAAGGGTGACACCTTTGAGTTTCGTATATATCCTAAGAAGAATGATGGTACGGTTTTTGACTTAAGCCAATTTTATGTGCCAACTAATTTTGCAAATAACCCAGATGATGTAACTGACACCGCAGCACCGTACGATAGTGCACAGTTTACTATTGCAGAATTCCGTGGTGCAACAAGGACCGTTAATGGAGTTGTACAGCCAGCAGTTCCAATTAAGTGTTTTGCTAGAGTATCGGATGATAACACCTTTGTTCAATGTGCAATTAGGCCAGCAGAGGGAAATCAATTAATTGCGGGAACAGAATATGTTTATGACGTCGAAGTTAGAAAGCCAGCAGGATTGCCAGGAAGTGGTCAATATGAAGTTGTTCAAACCTTACTTACAGGTACAATAACTGTTACAGATCAAGTTACTGGTGCTACTTCTGCTACTCAGCCAGGTGCATAATGGCAGATATATTATTATCTAATGATGACTTGACAATTTTTGGCGGTCCAGAAAGCATAAGTTTAGACCTAGATATTGGTCCGCAAGGAGATCGTGGTAGCATAATTATTGGAGTACTTGGAGATCCCAGAGATGCAAATGTTGCCTCTACAATTGTTCAAGACACTCAGGCCCTAGATATTGCTATAGATTATCAGTCAGCATCTACAACATATAAAACAGTTTTTCAAAAGGTTTCTAGTGGTGGTTCGTTGCAATGGACGCCACTTATTAGTTTAAAAACAAACTACTACTCTTCTATTAAGGATGTAACTGCTGTTAATGGAACACTTACAGTACCGCCAATAAATGTGGCAGAGATATACGGATCTTCTGGTATTACGTCTGCAACATCTCAGGTTTTTAATGTTCAGTATTCCATATCGTCATCAGACTCCTCTGGGCCTTTGGCTACAAATCTTATAATCAAAGATTTAATTACCAGCCAGGGGTTTTTGGCATTACCACTTGAAATAAAGGGTGTAGAATATATTGATAACGCCTGGCAGCCAATGGCTGGTCCTAAGCGTGTTCATTTGTTTATTACAGTGGTATAATGGCGAGAGGTGATTTATAGTGGCAGAAGAGAATATCGATAATACCGTTAACGGTAGTGGACTCTTCAATACTAAAATTCCAGGTCTTTCAGACGCAGCCGACATTCAGGCAGCCTTACGACTATATCACTATGGATCCTATGTTTATGATGGGGCAAATACAAATCCTAATAATCTTGTTACCCCGTCAATTGCAAAACACCTTCAAAATCTTGTAGATGCAGATGCCGCAGAAATAGTAAATAGAAATGCAGCAATTGCAGCACACAATTCAGATACCACAGATGTCCACGGTATTGAAAACACAGCAAATCTAGCAACACAGTTTTTTGTAACTACATCAATAACCAATGCAATAAGTGGTGCTACTGGAGGATATCCAGCCCTTGCGGGAAATGGTATTGATTGGAATTCTGTTGATGAACAATTTGATGTTGAGCCAAGAATTGCAAATATAAATACAGTAATAACAAAAAATAATGATTTTACATTAGAACTTGGTGATGTTGGAAAAACTATATTGCTTTCATATTCGGGACCAGTTATATCGCCAATTCCTGGTGACCCAAATCCACCAGTAACAGTGACTGTAACTGTTCCAAACAATACCTCTTTACAAATTCCTATAGGATATCAGTATAATTTTATACAATTTAATTATGGAAGAACATTATTTAGCCCAGCAAGCGGAGTAATGATAAATAGCAAAAATAATCAAAAATGGATTGATGCAGAATACGGTAAAGCAACATTAATAAAAGTAGATTCCAACTCGTGGGTTTTATATGGAGATATCTATGAAGGTGTGGCAACGCCTACAACACCTAC
>CAYVOK010000130.1:0-2633 GCA_964453335.1 uncultured Acidimicrobiaceae bacterium | reverse complement strand
ACCAGATGAACCAGATGTCCCACTTGTACCAGAACTACCAGAACTACCTGACGTGCCAGAAGAACCACTTGTACCACTTGTACCAGAAGAACCTGAAGCCCCTACAGGAATAACTACAAACTGATCTCCAGTTATAGGATCAGGTCCTGAAGAAGCTAATTGAGTTACAGAAAATGTTTCAAAACCAGTTTGCAAGGGAAATGTTGCTAAAACTTGCAAAATTTTATAAGTAGCTGAATTTGAAACACTTATAAACTTTATTAATGTACCTGCTGTTATATTATTTAGATAACCAGAAAATAATATTGCTGGACTGTGTGAAAAGTCATTTATTGCTACTTCTGTAGCAGACGCTGCCCATGCGTCATTAAGTCTAAAATATCCTGCTCCAGGATCACTTGATGTATCTGTATTATCAGAATACAGCCATATAGCTAAGTTACCCTCTTGACCTGAGGTTCCAGAGCTACCTGAAGTTCCTGAAGTTCCTGAAGTACCTGTAGTTCCAGACGTGCCTGAACTACCACTTGTTCCATCAATTCCAGATGTTCCTGAAGAACCAGAACTTCCTGATGATCCTGATGTACCAGATATTCCACTTGTACCATCAATTCCAGAACTGCCTGATGTACCGCTGGTTCCAGAACTACCAGATAAGCCTGATGTTCCATCAATTCCAGACGAACCAGAACTACCAGAGCTACCAGAGCTACCAGAATTACCAGAAGAACCAGAAGAACCAGAACTACCGCTAGTTCCAGAACTGCCTGATGTACCAGAATTACCTGATGTACCTGAACTCCCACAAGTACCACTTGTTCCAGGCACTGGTGCACATAATTTATCATCTATTTTTTGAAGAGCAACTGTTAGTATATCACAGGTTTGAATTCCTGAGCAAGGGAGATTGGGCCCATCATATTTTATCTTATTAGAACCAGTGAGTTCGGCATTACAAGGATTACAATTATTCTGCATTGATTTTTAGATTAAGGAATGTACATGATATAGTAACACCCAAGACCAGGTTGTATATTTGGATGGGACAATCCACCTCCTGTAGAACCAATTGAAACACTCACAGATATTCCTGTGCTTGCTGAGTTGCTGGTTGCAGAAGAGCTTTTTGTACCAGCTTGATCCATGTAATCTGGATTAGCACCTGTTTCATCTGGATCAGATTTACCAGGAGCATAAGCAAGTGTGTGTGTATGTCCAGGATCAGTGACAGAAGCAGAAGCTGAGTGAGAGTGTGCAGGGATTTGGCTAGATGTAAGTGTTACAGCATTAGCACCCTGTGTTCCAAGAAGGACATAGTTGGGGTTACCAGCAACAGCAGGGTCAACAATGGGGCTCATAGCTCCACCACCCATGCCTGTTGTAACACCCACTGGTACACGACCTCTCTTGTCAGGGGTTCCATTTAAGCCATTACATAGATAGATTTTCTCCCAGTCACCAATACCAGCACCTGTACCATCAAACTTACCTGTCAGAGAGCCATAGAACTCTACAGCTACATAAGGTATCATTTTGTTGTAGTATTTAGTGCTTGTTCCAACACTTGCTAGATAAGCAGCTATCAGAGAGTTGAGGTCTGCAAGCTTTACATAGTTGGTACTAACGTCTAAAGCAAGAGCATCAAGCTCTAATTCCAATCCACACAGTTTATTAATTACTGCCTGAAGGATAGCATGTGTTCCAGAGGAACCAGTTACACCAGTGAGACATCCTATAGTGTAAGGTCCTTCTAGTGCAGCCAAGTCAGCTTCTACAGCTGTGAGTCTTTCATCAAGCTCACATATTGCTTTTATCAAAGCATTGATAACGTTAGGAAGATTAAGATCCTCACATTCGACTAGATTTTTGTTGATGATTTCACATAAAATAAGTGGATCAATCGTTAAGACAATTCCCTCACCATTTAATGTAGATGTAAGAAAGGTAATTAAGGCTTGCTCAACATACGAAAGAGAGTCGCCAGTTTGGATACCCAAAACAGGAACATCTACACCCGTATATCTGACGCATTGATCTGATACAGTTTCTACACAACCGTTATAACAGTTTGAACAAATGTTGGACATTTATTTTAAAATTTTAACTCTGCTTGCGATCATATTCACTGTGAACTCAGCAGCGTAATCAGGGTTACAATACTTATAGGAAAGAATTCTCCTATAGTTTAAAAGGTCTAGAATTGCTCCACCAGGGACAGGTTGGTTCAAAATGAACACAACATTGTTGTATAAATTGTTGGCCAGCTCAGCTAGTCTACAATCTATTTCTGTAATCAGAGCAGGAATGCTAGCACATTCTGGACAATGCGTAAGTCTTGGCGATAACATTTCTTATAAAGTTTTTTGTTCTTTTAACAGCTGCATTGCAAGCTGCACAAAGACCATTAGTTAATTGACATCCACATCCAACATTAGCTCCGCAGTTTCTACATTTTGCCATATTAGTAAAAGTTTACAACGTAATTATTTCCAGAACATCCACAATTATTTTTTAGGAAATTGTCAAGCATGATGTTGGCTTGATTGTATAGTTTTGTGGATTCGTCGATTGCACAGTTATTAGCAGCAGCTATTGATCCTTGGATGAAGAAATAAATAGAGGTGAGGTCCACC
>CAYVOK010000129.1:0-2644 GCA_964453335.1 uncultured Acidimicrobiaceae bacterium | reverse complement strand
ATAGAATTTCAACTAATATTGGGGTAGACCAAAAAATAACAGTCGAACTTAAACAAGATTTCGATGTGTTAGAAATTCTTTCATTAAAATTTACCCAACAACAAATTTATACTTCATTATGTTCTGATTATGGAGTAGTTTGTGGTAGAGTTACTACAAACAACGGTTTTGGTGTGGGGAATGCCAGAGTTTCCATATTCGTACCACTTAGTGAAGATGACGAGAATGACCCTGTAATTTCTGCTTTATACCCTTATAAAGAAGTTACAGATAAAAACGATGATGGATATAGATACAACCTTTTACCATCAAGGAAACAACATGGAGGACATACTGCTACCGGTACTTTTCCTGACCAATCAGATATATTAGAAAATGAAGCGGTTTTAGAAGTTTACGAAAAATATTACAACTATACAGTAAAAACAAATACTGCGGGTGACTTTATGATATGGGGTGTACCCGTAGGTTTACAAACAATCCATGTTGATGTTGATTTATCAGACATTGGTTGTTTTTCATTAAGACCTGCCGATTTCCAAAGATTAGGAGTTGGAGTTGACCAATTTGCAAACACATATACATTTAAATCTTCAGAAGATTTAAACTCACTTCCACAAATTGTTTCTTTTGATAGAAATGTTGAAGTATATCCATTTTGGGGTAATGAAGATTTATGTGAAATTGGTATAACAAGAACAGATTTTGATTTGTCCGAGAGAGGAGTTAATATTCAACCCAAAGCATATGTTATTGGTGGGGTTTATACCGACAACGGAAAAAATGCAATTAACAAAAACTGTACACCGAAGGCAAAAATGGGTAGAAAGTGTGATTTGGTTACCAAATCTGGTAAAATTGAAGCAATACGATTTATGCCAATTAAAGATGAAGAAAATAGACCTTATTTAGAATATATTGATTTAAATGAAGATATACCAGATGATGGAGGATTCATTATTCCATTAGAGATGAATATGGATTATGTCATCACAAATGAATTCGGTGAAAATGAAATCACAAATGATGTGAATAAAGGTATACCAACATCAGCGTGTTACAGATTAAGAATTAACTTGAATGACAATGGATTAGATAGAGTTAGAATGAACGCAGATTATTTGGTCCCAAATATTAGAGAATTCCAAAGTGGTGGAACAATAGATGATAGGTCATATTATTTTGGGACTGAATGGAGTGGATATCCATCAAGTGCGGTATCAACTAATTCGGATTATGGAATCTTATATAACGATAATGGTGAATTTTATCCAAGAGATTATTTTTACAGATTTACATACAATAAAGTTTATACAGTTTCATCTTTACAATCATCATATGTAAGAAATGGTTTTTTTGGAAGAAATCAATATTTGGGACTAAAAGAATTAGTACCTGTTGAGGAAGAGGATTGTGCTGATAATTTAACTCCACCTGTGAATTTTGCCACAAAAAATTACACATTCAATTTATTGATTGCAGATTTTTTAATGTCATTAGATTATGTCATAAAGTGGTTATTTTTACAAGCTATTAATTTTTTAATTAAAGATGTTTTGAGTCCTGTTGCTGAAATATTAATTGATATTGGTATTGTTGCAAGAGCGGGAAGAAGTTTAAGAAGAGCTGTTAGTTTATTACAAATTAATAACACTGCTAAACTTTCTTTAGTAAATTATCCTGAATGTGAAGAATGTTCCACTGAAGATATTCAGGTTGGTGGAGGAGGAGATACGACACCACTTGTAAATTGTAAGGTTGCAAGTTTATTACTAACTGGTACTACTGATAACACTTACGATAGAATTGTAACTTTAGGTGTATTAACTCCATATGAAGATTCAGGTACTTGTTCAGGAATAACATTAAATGATTTAGCAACATTTGTTACAAATCAAACTCAATATGTTATTGAATATAGTGGTAACATTTTATTTTTAGACCCATCAACGGGAGGTTCATATGTATACGAAAGTGGTGGTGTTTATTATTTGAATGATAGAGATTTTGTATTCACAAATGCAATTGAATATAATGTTAATATTAGAAAATTAGGTGTGTATACCACCGACCCAACAGAAACTTCAGAATTAGAATCGGGCTGTGATATATATGACACACTTTATAATGAAACTTTAGCAACTGGTTACTTTGTAACATCTGGTTCAACAAGAGTTTATAAACCAACACTTTCGCCGGGTGATGATGTACAATCAACATTACTTGCTGGTGGACAAACTGCAGTTGCTGGAACTGACCCTTATGGACCACCATTAACAACATTAGATAATTGTAGAGACATGGAAAGTGAAGTACATTATCTATTTACAGTAACACCAAGTAAAAGAAGTGAATTTGCAAACGGTGTGTTTTATATAGTTCCTGGTACTCAATCATCAAATAGATTAACTGGTATTTTAAGGGAATATTATAGAAGAAAAAGAGTAGGTAAACTGTTTTGTGGTGGAATTGTAAATTACGGTTTTATAGATAATTGGCTTTCAGGTTCGTTATATTTTTTCCAATTCAAAGCAAAAAAAGTAAATCGTGGTGTTGAAGCAATTATGAAGTATTGTAGAAATGTTGTACGTTTTGTTGATGGACAACAAAGATTTTATTATCGTTCCGCATATACTACAAATGG
>CAYVOK010000128.1:0-2670 GCA_964453335.1 uncultured Acidimicrobiaceae bacterium | reverse complement strand
CTGTCATATCCATACCTAACTCAGAGAAATTAGATAGGAGTTCTGTAACATCCACATTGAATAGTGCTCCAAGTGGGTCTGATAAGAATGCTTCTGTTTGTACTTCAGTAACGGCATCTGCTAATGTATATGGCATAGGAGCATTTGCATTTTCTTCTGCTCTGTCCGCAAACTCTACAAAGGCTACTGCTATTTTAGGATCATCCTTAATCAATTCAGCAAGTGCTTCTACATCTTCTTCTTTAATACCCAACTCGTTAGCCAATGCTTTTTCTTCAGATTGGGATAGTTCTGTCAACATATTTGATAGTTCTGCAGCCAATTTAGCATCATTTTGTCCGATTAGTTTATTTAACTTGTTAAGTTCATCTTCTGAAATTGGATCACTACTATTATCATTATCATTTGGCAAAAATTCGTTTTCTTCTTCAATAATTGGTTCTGGTTCTGGTGTTACGTCAACAGTTACTGTTGATCCATCAGAAGGATTTGGACTTGGTGTAGGATTAATAATTTCTGGTTCTGTTTCCTCATCATCAGGGAATCTTGGATCCTCTGGAGTAATTACTTCTGGATCAACTTCAACATCAGGATCTGGTAAGTCTGGACTATCTGTAGAGTCAGGGCTTGGCTCTGGATCTGGTGTAGGTTCTGGATCATTTATTTCTTCACCATTAATACTAGCAATAAGATTATTTAGTTCTGATATTTCCCCAGCCAACTGCGCTGCCTCTGCCACCTGTTCCTGTTGCTCTTCAGGCGTTATAGGGGCTTCTGTGGGCGTTGGAGAGGGTTCTGGGGATGGTTGCTGGGTAGGAGTAGGAGATGGCTCTGGAATAGGCTCTGCCTGCAATGTAGGGGCAGGAGAATTAGGAGAAACCTGTGTAGCACCCCAAGCCTCAAGAGAAACAATGTCTCCATTATGAAGCCTTACGCCTGTTCTAAGATTTTGATATTCTGGACCTTGATAACTATAGGACACCGCTAAACCGCCAGTATTAGTAATAGCCACTAATATATTTACTGTACTTGGTTGTGCCCCATAGTTACCATAAGGGACCATGTTTAAATTTAATTGAAATCCGCCCTCTGAATAATATATATCCAAACCAGATGTATTAGATCTTCCTGGAAACCAGTCCATTGAATATAGGGAGATAGATGGTGTAGATGGATATGTATGAAATGTGCCGTCAGGTTGACCGAAGGTAATTACTGAGTTGGTTGTAGCGTAAATGTTTTCATATTGTACCCCGTCAAAAGTCACGGTAGTTGCGATTGGTATTTGATAAGATACGTCGTCACCTGAGCAAGTATCCATATGATGCACTGTAGGTTCGGCATCACCGTTATATGCTGCTGCTATGGTTTGTGATTGTATAAAGTTTACACAGGTTGCATAGGCATTTTCAGGAATCCATAGGTTGAATCCAAAAGCCAGAAGTGCTGCTGACAGTACTCTTACTAGTTTTTTAATCTCCTTAACCTCCGATTAGACAATGTCTAATAGGGTTATTATAACATTGAATTTAAATTATCTATTAAAAGACCAGCCCTGGGACCATCACACCATACTTCATGTGAGTTTTCTAATGGCAGATAAAGCATATCCCCTGGCTTTAAGGTGTATGTTCTGCTATTATCAATTTTCCAAAATGAGGTTCCAAGTATCTGCCAATAAAATATATCATGCGGATCGTGGTGATCGCTTACTAGCCTATCAGACAATGATATACGAATGCCTTGTGCATGCCAATCACTTTTACAGTTATGAACTGAGGCCTGTTCTCCATAGTATACACAATCTCTAGTGTCTACACCATTGTTTAGTTTTTTTAATAATTTTGAAATTTCATCAAATTCGTTAAAAAGATTATGTGTTTGTGGAGCAAGCCAAAACTGTTCTTGTATTTGTATATTTCCTATAAAATTAAAAGCAGAATAATTTTTTGTTCTTTCTACTCTTCTTTTCAAATCTGGATTATAAATTTTTGATTCTTTATAAAGATAGTTTACTATTTGTTCCCAGGTTATTGTTGGAGTTTGATAGTTTTCAAATATAACCTCATGTATATTTTCTTTTGCTTCTTTTATTATATCAAACATGTATCTATTTTACCACATAAGAAAAGAGCGGGAGCATAAGCATCCCGCCCTAATCTTAAGTATTAGATTACTTTACAAGAGCAACCTTTGCCTTTGGATTTGACTTATTCCATTGACGAGCCAACTTGTTGAAAGCAGCCTTTAGGTCTGCAATTGACTTATCTGAAGCAGCCTTAGCAGCAGCAGCATCTGCTGTTGCCTTAGCAATTGCATCAGCAAGAGCCTTATCTGAAGCAACCTTAGCGGTTACGGCTTCAGCCTTCAACTTTGCGATTTCAGCAGCAGCAGTGATTGCAGCAGCATCGGCAGTAGCCTTAGCGGTTGCAGCAGCATTTGCAGCAGCAACTGCATCAGCAGCACGAGCAACCCTCTCTGCAGCAAGGGCTGCATTAGCAGCAGCAAGTGCAGATGAAAGATCAGATACTGTTACGATTGCAGTTTGTGAAGTTGTTGCCAACTTAATTGTTGGAACAGATGTTGGAGCAACAATAGATGCACCGACAGCAACGGTTCCAGCAGCAGCAGGAAGCGAAATCTCTGATGTGTAACGACCTGTTACAAGAG
>CAYVOK010000127.1:0-2774 GCA_964453335.1 uncultured Acidimicrobiaceae bacterium | reverse complement strand
GGTATTACCGGTAGTACGTAGAGTTGAAGATGAAATATTACTTGATGCAGAAATATTTGAAGCAGTTAAAGCTCCTACTAACGTAGTTGCACCTGTTACTTGTAAAGTAGTTCCTACTGTTGTAGAATTAGCAACACGTAAATCAGAACCCGATATCCAACTTGATGCAGAAATAATGGAAGCGGTTAAAGCTCCTCTTATTATTGTATTTCCATTTACATCTAGTAAAGCCGCAGGCGATGTTGTACCTATGCCTACACTATTACTACCGCTAACTAAAACCATTATGGTATTCCAACTACTAAAAGAAGTACCTGCGGTGCCAGCGGCTACATATTCAAAGCCCATTCTGTTACCGCCCCCCATATTTATGGCCCATGCTGTATCGTTTCCGGAGTAACTCCATGAAACTGAGGCAGATGGTATAGCATTGTACATAATTTTAGGATATCCCGTCGAAGAAGCCCCTACTATTATTCTACCCGGTAATCTAGCATTTACTCCATTAAATAACGTATGGTTAGCATCTAAAGAAATACCATCGTTTGATGTTCCTGCTATTTGTAAACGAGCGGTTGGAGTTGTTATCCCAATACCCACATTACCACTTGAACTTATGCTTAAATGTTGATTACTACTACCTCCAGCACCCAATGAAAATAAAGACTGACTTAATCCTGTAGTTATTTGGGCTGTTCCTCCATTAAATGGAGTTCTTAATGTTATTGCGTAATTAGTATCATCTCGTGGTGAAAGATGCCATTGAGCTGTTTCACCGGCATTAGCCCCCAAAAGCCATTCTACAGTTGGAGTATTTACTCTACTAAATAAATTGTGTTGCTTTCCCGCAGATAAACTTGAAGAAGCAAAAAGTATACCTACTCTATTACTACTATCTACCGAAGTTAGTAGTAAAGGAATATTTGTATTTACTGAGCCAGAAGCATCTATATGAAGTCTACGTTGTGGGTTTGTAGTCCCAATACCTACATTGCTGCTACCGCTTACATAAAGATGTGATGTGTTAAATGCAGATGTTCCATCATCTAATATTGTAAGTCTTGCAGCTGCTGCGGAATTTTCAACTCTAAGTGCTGTCGTTGCGGATGTTGCTCCGCTACCTCGTACTGTTGTTTGACCACCTTGTAGAAGTGTTGTACCGTTTACGTTTAAAGTAGTCGTCGGGGTAGTTGTGCCTATGCCTACATTACCGCTACTACTAATAGTCATTCTTACTGAACCACTAGTTTCAAATTGTAAGCTTTGAGAATCGTTGGTACCTAAAAGTGCTGTAGTGCCAAATGAGTTGCCGCCCTGTACAAACGCATTACCTGTTGGGGCTATAAAGGAAGCTGTTAAGGCTTGAGAAGCACTAACTGCCCAGCTTGATGTTCCAAATAGTGAACCAGTATAAGATGAAGCAGATACATTACCTTGGATTTGAAGAGTATTAGTAGGATTTGAAATTCCTATACCCAATCTACCTTCGTTGGTATATGTCATCCCAGAACCTGATGGGGTTTTGAAGAATATACTTCCACTATTGAATCCCCCTACAACGTTCGGCTCGCTAGTACTTCTTAACTGTATTTGAGTATTACTTGCAAGAAATGAAGATGTACCTGCTAAGATATCATTGGGCTGTGCCGGGGGATTAGCAGGGAAGAGGACGTGGGTACCATTCAATATTTCAGTATCTCCGCCAAATATATATCCGTTAACAGGAAGTTTAATATTCCCATTACTTAATATTAAATCATTACCGTCAAATGTTAAATTTGAATTCCCATTTATAGTTCCATCCCCGGTTGCGGTTAATACGTAAGTTGAAGTGTTGTTTGTTATAGCCGGAAATATATTTGATGCAGTCTGGGCATTAATAGAATTAGATGCACTAACTGCCCAGCTTGATGTTCCGAATAGTGACCCTGTAACCCCATTTGATGCAGAAATGTTTCCTATTACTGATAATAAACTACCGTCGAATGTTAAATTAGTTTCACCGTTTATAGTTCCACCCCCAGTTGCAGTTACTACCCTATTATCAACATTATTCGTTATAGCAGGGGATATGTTTGATGCAGTTAGGGCGTTTATCGCCCAACTTGATGTTCCTAATAGTGACCCTGTAATACCGCTTGTAACATTTAACGATCCTGTAATATTTGTAGAACCGGTTATTGTTAGGCTTCCCGTAGGTATTACAACACTGCCGTACAAGGTCTGAGTATCGTCTGAAGCATCCCCAAATTGGTTTGAACCCGTTGAATATATCACCGAAGCAGATTCGTAAGTTACATTAAGAAAAGCTATCGAAGCGGTACCTGTTATTGTGACGTTTCCGTTTATGATTGCTCCAGAAGCTGTCAGTGATGTAGCTGTTATGCCTCCGTTTACTTCTAAAGTGTTCGCTGGTGTTGCAGTACCGATTCCTATATTACCACTGCTACTAATAGTCATTCTTACTGAACCACTAGTTTCAAATTGTAAGCTTTGAGAATCGTTGGTACCTAGAATAGCAGTTGTCCCAAAAGAGTTACCACCTTGTAAAAAAGCACCATTTAAGAAAGAAGCTGTTAAAGCTTGAGAAGCACTAACTGCCCAACTTGAAGTTATTTGGTAAGTACCTACAGGTAAGAAAGATGCTGTTTGGGCATTTATAGCATTTGATGCGCTTTGTGCCCATGAAGATGTTATTTGATAAGTTCCTACAGGTAAAAAAGATGCAGTTAGTGCATACGAACTAGTTAAAGGAGTTCCATTTACCCATAAAC
>CAYVOK010000126.1:0-2856 GCA_964453335.1 uncultured Acidimicrobiaceae bacterium | reverse complement strand
AATTGATAGCAGCGATATCACGTGACGGGTCTAATACATATGCCGGAGGTGTTTTATCAACATCTTCTAAAGTAACTCCAAACTCGTCTTTTTGGGGACCGAGAACAGTATCCTTAGTTGGTTGGTCAAAAACTACACCATAACTTTCCTCTACGGGTATGTTACTATCCACTGCGGTGGTTGGGTTCTCACCAGAAACTATACCTCTGGGTGGTTTATCTACTACAACCAGATTCTTTTTCTTCTGTTTCTTTTCTTTTGCTACAGGCACAACTAACTGCTTTTCTGCTAACTGTTCGGATGCGGTGGGGAATAGAGGTAGTGCTGCTGGTCTAAGGTCTTCATACACACCAGCCATATCTTCTGGCAATTTAACAGGAGATGGTTCAGCGGCTCTTCTCTGAGCGGCTATACTTGCTGCTACAGATGGCATAACAGACATATCGAAAGGATATGATGGTGGAGCAACGGGTGGTTGAATATATACGGGAGCGAGTGTTTTGGAAGAGATGGTTTCTACTTCTGGTTCTTGACGTGGTTTGCGACGACCACCAGTACGACGACGTTTCTTGCCAGTGTCTCCAACAATGACTTTAACAGTTTGGACTACTTTTTGACTGACCTTTTGTTTGACAGACTTCTTTCTGGGCATAATTTCTGTATATACTTTATTAATAGAAAAGTATGCCGATTGAATTGAAGCCATTGGATAAACCTAAATTAAAGAAGGTGGCGATGTTGTGTGACACAGTGATTGATAATAAACTGACCAAGTATCCAGTCATAGAAGACTGTTTCTCTCGAACCAATTTCACAATCGTGTGCGGGTTAATGGGGCAAGGAAAAACCACATTAGCGGTTCAAATGATAAACTCATTATACCGTGGAGTGTTTGGAGACATATACGTGATAATGCCTGAGAACTCTATCGCAAGTATTCCGGATGGATGTAACTTTACAAAACATTTAGACCCAGATGAACATTTGTATCACAAGTATGATGAGGACACGTTGAATACTGTTTATGACAAATTACAAGAGAATGCGGAGGGAGGAAACCATTCGCTTTTAGTATTAGATGATTTCGGAAACGATTATAAAAATAAACAGTGTGAAAAACTGTTAAACAGAATCATTATCCGAATGCGACATTTAAGATGTAGTGTGATGGTGTTAGCGCAGAATATATACCAGTTGCCCAAGAAGATGAGGGAGGTGGCTACTAATTTGATAACGTATAATTTGGGTAAAGCGCAAATGGAAAAGATATTCCGTGAGTTTATGAATATGAAAGAAGCGGAGTTTGTGGAAGTTATGAAACTGTATAAAGAACCGCACGACTATTTGCTTTTAAATATTCGCAAACAAAAACTTTATTACAAGTTTGAAGCGCAAGTGATATTGAAAGACGATGAAGAAAAATCTGATTAGATGGTATATGGACGACATCATTCGACCCAAGAAGTTGCGATTGTATAACGCATTGAAGATTGGATACTTTCGCAACGAAAACAAACAGCGCAAACGTCTCAAACGTTTCGGGTACAGACTTGACCCCGAACTCACTAATCGCGAACATATGGTTGCTTTTAACCCTTTTACCAAAAAATTATTATTTGTATCGAATGGGACACAGCCGAATAGTTTGACTGATTTGGCTTCGGATTTAGTAATTGGATTGGGTGGGTCACCGCGATACAATAAACGAATTGATGAACACAAGAACGCATTGTTGAAAGCCAAGCAACGATACGGTGTAGATAAAGCAGTTATTGTTGGACATTCGTTGGGAGGAAACACCGCACATTATATTGGTTCAGCAGATGATAAAATCATATCATACAATCCAGCATTGATTAATCAGAAGGTTCGTGCGAATGAAACAATATTGAAAACAAAGTATGACCCGGTGAGTGCTTTGGCGAATAACGCAAAGACCATTGATAGTGAAGGCCCGAGTAATATTGTTGGTGCCCACTCGCTATCCAATTTACGAGAAGAACCCGTGTTTATCTGAGAGCATATATGCTGTCAATACATAATTATTAATTATCATTTAATGATTATGGAGTGAAAAGTGTTATAAATTAAGTGTATATTTAACCCACACGCTATATACATTAACCCACACTGTAATTAAACCGGTTTAATTACATCCCGCATTAACGGTAAGCACTATCACACTGTGTTTATCGTTAATTATCGCTTAATTATCATTATATGGTGCTCGCTCCACTCGCCCCGCAGCATATATGCTCTCAAATAAATCGCACCATCGGTTTAGCAACGGCTACTGGTGCGGCTGGTGGTTCGGGCGGAGGTGTCTTTGTCTTCTTTGGTTTCAACTGCTTGACGGGTGCTTTGGGTTTCTTCTTGACTAATATCACTTCTTCACTGCTTTCGGAAGAATCTGAATCACTATCATCATAGTCACTACTTTCCGTCTCGCTCTCATACACAACAACAGGTGGTTTCTTTTCTTTCTTTTTTTTTTCAACAGGTTTGGGAGGTAACTCTTTGTTTTTCAATTTTTCAACAATCTCTTTTGTCTTCTCTTTTGCTTTTACAGCGTCACGTACTGATGATTGTTCCGCCAATAGTTTGCGTTCTCGTATCCGCTCCAACTCCTCTACCTTCTTCTTCTCCTTCAAATCATACTCCTCCGTCTTAGCAGCACGTGCCTTCTCAATTCGTTCAGCATTCACACGTTTCATTTGTTCGCTCAGCGCCTTGCGGCGCTCCTCGCTCACATACCGCTTGGGTTTTGCTTTGAGAAACTCCTTCGGTTCATCGGTTTCCTCAGTCACAGGTGGTTCAATTGATTTATCTAAATCAGACATCTTTAATATATATTAC
>CAYVOK010000125.1:0-2962 GCA_964453335.1 uncultured Acidimicrobiaceae bacterium | reverse complement strand
GCTCTCAGGCCCAGGTTCTGTGCCACGCGGAACCAGCCATCACGCAACTGCCGGCCACGCTCGAACAGGCTCCGCTGAGCTTCGGCGGCATCCAACAGCTCCCGCCGCTGGACCAGCAGAGCCACGCGCCTGGCCTGTGCCCTGACGGACTCCAGATCCGCACGCAGGCTCCAGAGCGTGGGCGGATCATCAGCCGGGAAGGTGAGGCTCACGGGCGCCAGAGCCGACTCGGTGGCCTTGCTGGTGTGCTCCTCCACCAGGCGCACCAGAGCAGCGTGGGCGAGCTCCTGGAGGCGGATCTGCGCGTCCCCAGTGGTGAGGCCCGGCGCAATGGCCGCGGCCGCCTCCACCCACGCCAGGGCGGCAGCTTGAACGGTGCCCATCACCACCAGCCGGCGAGCCTCCAGGTCGGCGGCGGGGACCAGGGCGGCTTCCGCCTCTGCAAGGCGGACTCTCTCACCGGCAACCTGAAACCACAGGTGCCTGATCCGTTCGAGCCTGTACCGCTGGCGATCGTTCTGAGGCTCCTGGTCCGGGTCGCCCTGGAGCGTCGCCCATGCTGCAGTCAGCCGCTCCAGGTCGATCTTCAGAGAGCCCCTGGCGCCGCGGCCCATCACGGCGGCTTGGAGCGTGGGCTCCACCCTCAGCAAGGCGGACAACGTGGAGGCCGCCACGCCGAGGGTCGCCGCGGCCCGTCGCAAGGAAACGATCTGTGGGTCATCCATGGTTCTGGTCAGGGTGGTTGAGGTCAGTTCGCCGGATCAGGCCGGCTTCCGGCGGCGGGTGCCGGTGGATCAGCAACAGGCAGCGATCCAGGGCCGCATTCATCCGCGCCAGGGTCGCGGCGATGGCTTGGAGCTCAGAACGGGTCATCACCCGCCTCCGGTCCCTGCGGATCCAGCGACGCGAGCCACCAGGCATCCACCACCGCCTTCTTCGAGACGATCCAGCCGCGCTCTCGAAGGGCCAGGTGGAGCACCTTCAGCAGGTCTCCGCTCACCCGCTTGCCTCCCTCCTGGAGCGGGCGCCCCAGGCCATGGCCACAGGCACCAATCCGCCGGAAGTGCTGGACCAGCAGGACAGGATCCAGCTCGCTGGGGACCCTTCGCCCCTCGTGCTTACGCCATCCCGGCTGGCGACCCTTGAGGAGATCCGCCACGGTGGCCGGCGGCAGCGAGGGAGGGAGAGGAGCCCCATGGGGGAGTTGACGCGCAGCCATCACGCCACCTCCCGATGAGCGAACAGGTCCCCCTGGTCCCCTCCGTCCGGCGGGTCCCCCTGGTCCTCCAGGTCCCCGGTTCCGTCAACCTGGCTGATCTGCGGACCAGCCGGACCGATCGGACTCGCTGCAGAGGGAGGACCCTGCGGACCCTCAGTGGCCCATGGGCGGGCGCTGAGGCCGGTGCCCACCTTCCGCAGCTGGACCAGCCGCATGCGGCCGAGAGCCTGGAGCACCTTCCGCCCCAGGCGGCCGGCATGCTTCCCCTCCAGCTCGCAATCGGGATCGGCCACCAGGTCGGCCACGGTGCTTTCGCCCTGGCCATCCGCCCATCGCCGTTCAATCACCTCCAGGGCGGCTTCCTGGCGCGGCGTGAGCTTCTCCCTTGCCGCCTCCCGGCGCACTTCCGCAGCGATCTCCTCTCCGGTGCCGCAGCTGGTCCAGCGGTCTCCCTCCCGCACGATCGCCAGGCTCTCCGGCGGACCGCCGCGGCCCTCCACCATCAACAGGAGCCGCTGATCCTCCCGGTCCGTGGGAGACACCCTCCCGAGAGCCAGGAGCATGGATGGCACGGCCGGAAGGGCGGTCGTTCCCCGGCTGAGCGCCGCTGGACCCTCCCCACCTCGCGACTTGCCGGCGTGATGCACGATCAGCAACGTGGCCCCGGTCGGATCCAGCTCCTCCACCAGGCCCTGAGCAGGACCGGCAAACTCCGAGCTCGCTTCCTCCAGGCCCATCGCCCTGGTCCCTGCGCTGTATGAATCCACCACCACCAGGCAGCCAGGCCGGCGGGCGGCCTCCTCCGCGAGGGTGGCGATCCCTTCGTCATCAAGGTGCAGCGGCCGGCCGGCATGCCAGAGCGCCACGATCGGAGCCCGCACACCTCCATCAGGCCCCAGCAGGCCGGCAGCGGCGAGCATCCTTCCGACGTCCCCCTCCCCCTGGTCTGGCCACGCCAGGAGCACCTCCGGGCATGGCTCTGTGAAGGTCCGCCCCAGGAAGGGCTCCCCACGGTTCCAGGCGGCAATCAGCCCGAGCACGAAAGAGCTCTTGCCGATCTTCGGCAGGGCGATCAGCAGATGGCTGCCGCGCTTCAGCAGCAGTCCGGGCAGGAGCCACTGCTGCGGGCTCAGATCCAGCCGGTCGCCAGGCCGGAGCGGTCCTGACCGGCCGCGGCTGGCCAGCCAGGCTTCCGAGAGCATGGTGCGGAGCTCTGGATCCTTCACCCTCAGGGACAGGTTCCCGGCGGCCTCGCGCAGCAGTGGGAGCCTCTCCTTCCGCGGCTGGTCCAGCAGATCACAAGCGAGTCGCCGGAGCTCCCGCATCGGGGCGGAGCCGGTGAGATCCGCTCTCCGCTTTGCATGAGCATGATCCGCCGCCTCACCGATCTTCTGGATGACCGGATCTGCGTCTGCGCCATCCAGGAAGCCGCGGCCATCACTCCCACTTCCTGGTGGAGGCGGTGTCTTTGTCTTTGGCATGATGTGGTCAGAGATTGTTCTTCAGCCGTTGCAGAGATGCAGCGGCTTTTTCATCGGAGTGCCCGGCGGCTCCGCTGCGCTAGGGCGGCATCAGTGGCCGCGGCATCCCAGAGCAGGACAGGCCGGAGCGTCCCCAGGCCCTGGCCCCGGTAGTGGACGCCGGGCTTCAGGACGCCTTCACGGCGCAGGCGTCGCAGGGTGGAATCAGACGTGCGCAGTCGATCCGCCACCTCACGGGTGGTCAACGTGAAATCAGGCATGG
>CAYVOK010000124.1:0-2975 GCA_964453335.1 uncultured Acidimicrobiaceae bacterium | reverse complement strand
TATTAGGTGTTTATCTGTTCTACGTCAGAGAACAGAGGCTTAATTGGATGAGGCTTAAATCCATTTTACATTATTTTCCATACATCTCCATTAAATCCTTGCACCCTTGCCTCAGGGTTGGAATAGATATAGTCTTTCTGTTTGTTCGTGAGATGTAATGGCTTTCGATTATTATGCGAGCAAGAAAGACAGGGGGGCTTATTGTTGTGCCAGAACAACATATTTCCTTAATAACCAACAATTTAAAAACATTTTACAATGGAAAGTTATGCACTTGTATTTGTAGACAACGCATTTGTTGTCATTTCTTATGAGGACTGGATGTCCTATCCATTTGGCTGTGTTGTAGAAACCTCTACAGACATGCTGGAGCTCAACAGCAAGGCTGAATGGAGAAACAACGAGATTTATGAGCATGCGTGGATATAGGATGTAACAACGAGGTAACAAGCAGGTAACACAACATTGGTTGATGGTCGTTCATCTCACAGCAGGTACATTGAGCCTGTGATAGATAGTATACACTAGTTGTTTTGGTTGACAATTTAGCTCCTGTGTGTCTACATGGGAGCCTTTTTTAAGGATAGAGAGAGGATAGAGCAGGGATAGGGTCTATCCTTGATATTGAAATTATATTGAAAATATATTGAAAATCAATTACATATGACAGAAGATCTGAATTTAGAAAGAATGAAGCTGCGTATTATAAGCAGATGCTGGTATGATATGGACAGGTTTCCTACAGTGAGTAGGATAGCCAAGGTGACAGGTGTGTCTTCTAGGACGCTCAATAGGTTTGCCAAGGATTACAATCTACCTAAACGCACAAAGACCAACATACAGAAGCACATTACAAAACATTTCATAGATTTGTTACCTTCGTAAACAAATGCTATATTTATTGCGCCATTCATAAACCAAAAATAGAACAAAATGAAGACCATCCAACTCACGCCAAAGGAATTTATTCTATTCAAAACCTTAGCCAACAGAGCACAACTTATTTTCATGTATTGGGTGACACAGGGCATTGTCCATGTGGAAGCTAATGCATCAACGCTTAGCGAGTTGGGTTACTAAGGATGGAAGAGCAGCTCTGAAACATGGGCTGCTTCTTTTTATTACATTATTAAAAACGTTAATATGAAAAGACTATTTATCATTGCAGGTGTTGTGTTCCTAATAGGATGCGCAGCAGGAGACATCATTGTTGGAAAGAAGCATAAGGACTACAGCAAGTTCTCTGTACAAGACCAAACTGTGCTTTATATGGGGAAGCCATTAGCCAAATACCAAGCTAAAACCTATTCATTAGATGGTGGTGAGCTGGTGGAAGAATACAACTTATTGCTCCTAGACAATAACATCACTAACAAACAGCTTATAGGTGATCTAATAGACTTTGTGTCAGCTAGACACGAAGGTGCTGAGGTGGAAGTGGAAATAGATTCCTATCAAAGCGCATTTAAACTATAACATATGCCAGACATAACTATGTGTCCTGGTGGAGATTGTCCAGTTAAGGATAAATGTTACAGATATACAGCTAATGCTAATGAGCTCTACCAAATGTATTTCGTAGACCCACCATACAAGGATGGTAAATGTGAATACTATTGGGGAGAGAACGCTGAGGCTATTTGGAACCAATTAAAAGACATAACAAATGGAAAGAAAGATTGAAACACTGCTCACATTGTCATTCATTGTGGGTATTCTAGTTATTGTCATCAACCAGGGCTATACGCTTAGGAAGATGCAAGCTGATTGTATGATTGGAGGAGGAGATATAGCCAAGGATTCTATACAACAAGAGCTCACACGCTATCAATTAGCCCTAGAGATGCTAAAAGAGGAGGACAGTGTGGCTGCTGACAAGTTTGAAACGCTTCTATATAAATTTGAATAATATGGTAGGAACAATCTTTAGAAAAAAGGTGGAGAGGCATGAAATGGGAACAGCAGGCAAGAGCATGTATCAAAGCTGGAAGGTGGTGAGTGAGCTCGGTAATGATATATATTCCTGTGTGCGTGTAGACAATACACAAGATCCTATGGGTGCTGCTAGTCCACAGAAACGCACATTTAAGCGTGCTGATATTGAAAAACATCTAAAAAACAAGGAATAGCATGTTTTACACAGTTGAGCTCGTATTTAAGAGCTATATGCCTAAACAGCTAGAAATTGGTATGTGGTTTATCAACAAGATAAATCCAGGCACCAGAAAAGAATATTCAGAGATATGGGCGCTTGACAAGATTCCTTACGAGAGTGTAGAGGAGTTTGTCACAAAGCATGGCGCTCCTGTAGAACCCTATTTGATCTACGATGAGCAAGTGATCGCTGAGCCACACGAGATTGGTTGGTGGGATGAGGGAGATGATGTGGATGAGCTCAGAGACATAGAACTCAGGGACATCAATATGCTGCTGGATGAGTTTGATGGAGAGGTGGATGTGCATGTTGATGACTGGGATTATGCTCACGAGGATGAATTAAACCCTATTATTTATGAAGGAAAAGTCACTATGTGTCTACCAGGTCTCTATGATGAGGAGGATGATGATGATGATTGGGATGAGGAACAGTGGGATGACATGGATGATGATTCTTGGAAAGAAGATTAACATTATGAAACTGATTAAACATTTACTATTTGGCAAGCCTGCAGAGCCTGTTTGCCATATTGAGGAAGGTTATTACACTGTCTATCCAGATGCACCTATCAGCGAACAGGAATGGAAAAATGAGTTCAAAGTGGGGATGTTGTCAGACAGAAAGATTGTTCACCTAGACTAAAGCATATGAAAAAGCTAAACTGGGCGTTCATAATAGTGTGGACACTTATATTCATCATAGGATTTCTTATATGGAAGTCAATATTCAAACTCTTTTTTTAAACAATAAAAACTAAAGCAAATGTCAAGAAAAGCACTTTTCACAGACACACAAGTACAAGAAATGAAAGAAAGCA
>CAYVOK010000123.1:0-3007 GCA_964453335.1 uncultured Acidimicrobiaceae bacterium | reverse complement strand
TCCGTACTTTGTCCCACCATCATTTACAACAGCGCCTCCGTACTTTGTCCCACCAGACTTTACTCCTGCGCCTACTACAACTGCTGCGCCACCATATTTTGTACCACCGTTCTTTGCTGATCCTAGAAAATAAACTAGCATCTTAGTGACTGTTAAGGTATAATAGACTTATGGGAAACAGAATAGATAAAATAAAAGAAATTATTGAAAATAACAGGGCATCTGCAGTAAGCCCGTTAGATATTGTAAATCCTAATACAGAGTGGGTTGATGAAGCAACTGCTACAAAAAGGCTATCAATATGTGAGGCATGTCCTGAGTTAATAAAAATATCAAAACAGTGTAAAAAGTGCGGATGCTTAATGGCAATTAAGACTAAGATGGAAAAGGCAACCTGTCCAATAGGTAAATGGTAAAAAAATAAAAGTGTCAACTATATTTATTCAAATATCTTCATATAGAGATCCTGAATTAAAGCCAACAGTTTTAGACGCTATAAATAAATCATCTGGAAAACACGAAATTCATTTTGGTTTACATATTTCTTATTTAGATGAATTAGAAATAGATGTTCCAGATATTTCAAATATAAAATATACAACAAGCAAAGCACCTCAAAATGTTGGGGTAGGTATTGGAAGATACATTGCTCATCAATTTTACAACAATGAGGACTTTTATTTTCAGTGTGACTCTCACTCTAGATTTGTAGAAAATTGGGATGAAATTGCTATTAATTCTATTTTAAATTATCAAAGTCAAGGAATTAATAAACCACTGCTTACAATGTATCCAGCAAATTACTGGTATAAAGATGAAACATTTTCAGAAACATCATCTGACCTTTTAGATCCAGACTATAAAACAATAATAAGTTTTACTCAAAAACCAGAAGATTTTAAAAAACTTAGAATCCCATCTCAAACAGCAGTTCCAGCAAACGGTAGTATTTTTACAAGGTCAATATCAGCAGGATCTTTATTTACTGTTGGACCTTTTATGGCCCCAAATAAAGAAATGGCTTTTTGGGGAGAAGAAATAGTCATGGCTGCTAGAGCCTATACTCAGGGATACGATTTAGTTGTTCCAGAAAAACAATATTTATATCATTTATATTACAATCATGAAAAGCCTGAGTTAAATAGAAGAAAGATATTTTGGCAAGACTTTCCTAAAGAATACGAAATAATGAATGCCGAATCAAGGAAAATAGTATACAAAACACTGCTAGAAGAAACAATAGGAGAGGGATATCTTGGCACAGAAAGAACTCTTGCTGAATATGGAAAATTTGCAGGCCTTGATTTTCTTCATGGCGAGATTATTGAAAATTGTTAAATAAAAAAGCACCTATAGCATATAGCCATAGGTGCCTTTAAATTTGTTAATTATCTAGGGAATTTTTTCATCCACATTCTGGTTTTTGGAGTAATGCCCTTCCAAGAAGACCAGTCGTCACCACCTTGTGACATATAGTATGCAATCTCTGCATTTTTGACGGGATTGAACAACTCAGCATTTGAATCAAGGTCAAACTTATCTCTTCTGTCTGGACCTAGGTTGTCAATCATATTAATTTGAAATACTCCATAAGAGGAGTCGCCTGTCTTGTGATTGCCATTGAAGGCCAAAGGTCTACCATTGGACTCTTTTTTGGCTATGGCCCAAGCCACCACAAGGTCTTGACCTCTAAACCCGACAAGGTGAAGAAGTTCCTTTAGTTCAACATCTGTTAGAGAAACCTTGTTTTCAAAACTCTCTAATTTTTTAGCCTTAGAAACCAAAAAAACCTCTTTCGAGGCGGTTTCTTCTTTTTGGACCTGTTCAGTACTTAAATTGTTCTTACTAGTTATTTCTTCAGCATTAGCAGCATTCGATAAAGTCACTACTAAAGCCAATATACTGAGTGTGCTAATGATCTCTTTGTTTCTTTCGATAAATTTAATCATAGTTTCCTCCTTAGAAAACAATAACACCTTGGTAGGTGTTACTACCAAGTATAACACAAAATTATGTCAAAAGTCAACTTGATAGGGTGGTATAATAAAGATTATGGCTACAGGCGTATCATCTAACTATCCTACTATGAAATACCCGCTTGCTTCAGATCCCGTTAATGTACACGGAGACTTTAAAGTATTAGTTGATGCTTTAAATAATATTTTGCCACCGCTTGGATATGGAGCAGCATATTTAGACATTAGAAATGTTTCTGGCTCTGCAATATCTATTGCTACCCCAGTTTTTATTACTGGACATGTTTCTTATGGAGGATCTTTAAAATCAACGGTAGAAAAATATAACCCATCAAGCCCTACACACAATCCAAATGTTCCAATATTAGGATTGGCAAAAACAAATATTGCAAATAATACAAATGGAATCATAATTGTTTCTGGAGTGTTAGAAACAAATACAACAAGTCTTGGACCTGCAGGAACAAAGGTTTATGTAAATGGTTCAGGAGGTCTTGTTGGTGAAAGACCAGCAACAGGTCCAGCAAGATATATTGCTGTTGTTGCTGTTCAGGCAACTAATGGTTTGTTAATTGTTCAGACAAAAGGTAACGGCACTTGGGGAGCACTTAAAGACGGATTGTCGTGATATAATAACATTATGGCTACCTTCAGAAATCAACCCACAGATTCCTACGCTCTTGGCGCAGCACCACCAGAGGTACGTTGGACGGTAGTTAGAGGAGACTCTGCAGCATTCAGAGTATATGTAACAAATGATGCAAGAGAGCCAATTTATTTAGAAGACTGGGAAATCAAGATGGATATTTATCGTCCATCAACAGACGAAGTTATTGTCACATTATCTCCAGAGCCAATTGAGTTTCAGGACACAGAAGGAAGTTTCACGGTAAACCTAACATCTTCACAATCAGAAATTTTAGAGACAGGAGATATCTTTGATATTCAACTCACAGAACTTTTGTCTGAGGGAAGAGTCTGGACGGTAGCCAAAGGTTCTATGGTTATCCTTGAAGATGTTACACAATGAT
>CAYVOK010000122.1:0-3081 GCA_964453335.1 uncultured Acidimicrobiaceae bacterium | reverse complement strand
GCCAGAAAACCTTTTTTGGAGCCAGATAGCGTAGATTTGTTTTTGACACACCCACCTTTTTTGAATAGACTAGTGGCTGAGTATGGTGGAGATGTGTCTAGTCAAATACAAAATTCTGATACCGTCGAAAATTTTGCCAAATCGATTTCTGATGTTGTCGGCAATATGGAAACTGCTTTGAAGGATAGTGGGGCGATACTTTTAATCTTGCCAAACACCCGTACCTTTTTTCATATAGTTAAATTTATAATTCAAAATACAAACTTGGTTATTAATCGTGACATCATTTGGAATTTTGAACAAAGTGAGTTTATAAATGAATTATCTGGAAACGAAATAAACCATATTCTGTATATGACTAAGAACAAAGATGTTAGCCAACCGCTCAAAAACCTTAAAAGCCTTGTTATAGATCAGGACTGGACTACTTTTGATAATTTTGACTCTTTGCCCGAAAAAATGATAGAAGAACTTATCTTGGTATTTTCCAAAGAGGGCGATGTCGTTGTAGACCCTATGGGAGGAACTGGCACTGTGGCTGCTGTATCTTTAAAAAATAATAGAAAGGCAATATACAACGATGTTTCGCCCTTACAGGTTGATTTGGCAAAAAAGAGACTTTATGATACAATTGGATATAAAGAAATACTAGACTAGAAAGGTATGCTAATGACAAAAGATGAAGCAGTAGCGCTAATGCTAGAGAGCATTAATGCAGATAATCGTGAGATGGGTAAGCAGGCTGGAATTAATGAGTCAGATTTAGAGACACAGATTTCTCAGAGTCAGCCAAGCCTATCTTTTATGATGTCAAACATCTATGACAAGTTGAAGGCGAGTGGTGTAATTGCCTAAGTATTATTACAAGCCAGTTCTTAGCGTTATTGAAGAAATGTATCTAAAGAATGCTGGAACAAACTTCAAACCATCTATCAATATCGAAGAAAGTGTTCGCATTGTAGTTGAAGCAGACTCACAAGAGGCTGCAGATAACTCAAGAATTGGCTACGTAGATATTCGTATGTGGGAACTAGATAAAATTGAAGATTAATGTTCTTGCCCCCGACGTTTTTGAGATAGAAGATTTTATTTCAGTCGAAGAGCAAGAAGTTGTTTTAAATTTTTTAAATAATGTAGAAGAATCTGAGTGGTTTCCTATAGACTCCAATGATTTACGACAGCACAACCTTGTCGAGCATGGAGTAGATGGAAGTGGCAATCAAATATCTCGTCTAGGATTTTTTTATGGAAAAAGATATCAAAACAAACTTCCAGAAGTTGTTGTTGAAAATATTTATCCAAGAATAAAAAATCTTTTTCATAGTTATTACCTAATAGAGCCACCTAGTTTGCATAGGCATCTAAAAGGAGATAACCATAAACCTCATAGAGATTATGATCCACTAAATCAAAAAACAGAATATCACATAAGATATGGAATAGTTATTTATTTTAATGACGACTATTCTGGCGGTGCTTTAGACTATCCAGAACTTGGCATTATTCACAAACCAAAAGCCAGATCTCTTATGATGCATGCTGGAAATATTTTACATGGCACAACAGAGGTTGAAAATGATGTCGTTAGATATTTTGCTACAGCCTTTATAAAAGGAACTAAAGATAAGCCAGCAGAGTTCTTTTTAGATTGTTGTTAATAAGGATTTCTGATATAGTGTGCTATATCGTGTGATGCGTTATGATACATACCGTGGAATTTTTGCTCAACTTGTTTTGCTATAACAGATCTTAGTTTTTGTTCAATCTGAAATAATAGAATGGCCTGTGCCTGCTCTGGAGTTAATTGCTGCTCATCCATTTTTGCAACTACAATTCTGACAGCAGGTTTCTGAAAATATTTTTGCAGCAAGGTTAGGATATTCTGGTCTCCCTAAATCTTCCCAAAACTTTTCTCTGCCCATAGCGTCTGTTTCTGGAATTGGTTTTGACTCTAGCGACAAGTTGTCATCCCATGCATTTTCTAAATTTTCTAAAAATCCCATTATTTTGATTCCTCCTGATAATATCTTTCGTACAGGTTATTTATTTTTGACTGTATACTATCCAATTCATTTTTGTAATTAGATAGGAACATTTGCTTTATATCCTCATGTTCTTTTGCCAAAGTACGAGGAAAGTTGCTTAGATATGTATTTCTTGATCCATAATGTTGATCGCAAACATCTAATATTTCTTCCGCAGTAAGTTTTTGCTTAATTGAATATTGAGGATATTTTTTTACTATTGTCTCAACCACCCTTAGTGGGTTTTTTGTAAATTCATGAAATGGTGCAATAAATAATTCTTCGTGCTTAACCAGGTAGTCTATATACTCCGTGTATCTTTCAATAAGTTCTTTTGGGTCCCCCGTTCTTTCGTGCTTTCTTCCCATAATTTTATCTTGTCTTGGAAGGTTATTTGCCCATTGATAGTCTCTATATAGTTTTGCAGAAACTATGGAAGGTAGAACGTCTCTAACTGGAATAATATATATAGAGTCTTTTTCTCTTTCTTCAAGAGCAGATACAAGGTGATATTTTTCAGCAACTGCATCAGACTCAGTAGTTAGGCCTATGGCAAATGCAAGGAATGTGTTTCCTGATCTTTCTAGCCCGTCTATATGTATTGTCATTTAAAATACAAATATCGTAGGTTATTCTTCGTCTGAAGTTGGTAGTGGAGGAACTGAACTGTGACTGTTGGTGCATGTACAGGTGTCGCAGCACAATTTCAACTTTATAGTCTCTTCTGTCATGGATCCATTATAGCACAATTCTGAATATTTTTATAAAACCTAGTACCCCCAAAATCTGAATATTTTGTCCAGATGTATGATACATAAATAAACAAAAAATGATCAAAAAAAATAGTGCGCCCATAACTGGACACACTTTTAGATTTTGTATTTATTGCCTATTGTGGCTCTGTGCAACCACAAGGCTCTACTGCGTAGTCTTCGTTATCTCCATAAAAGATGACTCCTACGCCATTGCAATCAGAACAATCTATAACCTGTACCGAGTTTATCATTTACTTGACCTCCATACTTAGAACATCATAGCCATGAGCAACAAGGCTATC
>CAYVOK010000121.1:1256-3085 GCA_964453335.1 uncultured Acidimicrobiaceae bacterium | reverse complement strand
CAAGTTGTGCCACTGCCACAAAATGGATCTAATATTATATCATTTTCAGTGCTAAATAAGTGAATTAAATAGTTAAATAATGCTAATGGCTTTCCTGTGGGGTGATTATTATAAACCATTCTTGGTCTATTTTTAAATGGATTATCAAAACCAGCTTGCCCTTCATCTCTTTGCTCGTTTTCTGTTTTTTTCAATTCCTCTTCTAAACCAGCATCTTTCTCTCCTCTATGTGGTTTTGCTAAAAACAAAATAGGAGATATTTTTTGAGAGTTTTTTTCTAGTTCTAAGGTTTTTTCTGCAACTTTATAAAGCTCTGGGTAATTTTTCTTAGTCCAGCTATCAAGTGAGAAATAGCGAGATAAATCGCCGACATCTTGAAAACCATATTCAGCACTATTATTTTCATAAAATTGATTTTTTTTAAAAAATATATCTTCTTTATTTTTACTTCTTTTTAGCTGACTTCCACCATTACTTTTTGTTATCCTGCCAGTATTAATGCAATCATCTGCAACTAAAATATTTGCTGGAAATCTTCCGTTAGAATTATGATAACCTTCATCAAGGTTTTCTAAATATGGTTTTTTATCTTTTATGCTAATTCCACTAAAAGATGTGACTCCGTTATCAATAGTTCTTTTATGATTTTTTGCATTTGGTCTATATCCAGGTTCATTTTGTAAATTTTCAATAGAAATTCTACAATCATCTATCCTCACTCCCCCACTGGCATTTTTTGTATATAAACTTAAATCTTCTTCTTTTATTCCGCTATCAAGTAATGTTTTTCTTTCTTGATACCAGTCAATAGCTTGTTTATATTTTGCTTTATTATGTGGCTTTTGTGCTATTATGATAGGCTCTACCGCTGGTTTTAATTGTAAGCTTTTCAATCCTTCAAGATATTTTGCTTCTTCTGTTGTTGGTTTTGTTATATCAAAAGATTGCCTATTTTTATCATTAAATCCTCCGTTGTCAATTTGCTCTGCTATATGATTAAATTTAGCACCATTTTGTTTTTTGTTTCCTATTACTTCGGGCTCAATACCGCTAGATTTTTGTGCCATTTTACTATAATCGCAAGCCTTAGGAAAGCCACTTGCAAAACAATAATAAAGTGGGCTAAAATTAATATCAAAGCCAGCCTCTAATAATCTATAACAAAATATGGTTTGCAAATCTTGTCTTGGGCTAAAAGTAGTCACTAAAAATCCACCAGTTTTTAAAACTCTGTAAAACTCTTTTAACATTTCTATTGTTGGCAATACATCCCATTTTTGCCCCATAAATCCTTTAGTATTGTTTTTATTTTCTTTTATTAACTCTAAAGCATTTATATCTTGTAATCCATACGGAACATCGGTAATAATAGAATCAATACTATTATCAGGAACATTTTTTAGTATAGTTAAATTATCTCCATTGATAATTGAGTTTATTTTGTCTTTCATTGGAATATTTTTTCAATCATTTTGTTAGTAATAGCAATTAATCCGTGTTGGTCTATATTATATTTATTTTCAAAATCTTTTTTTGCCATATTATGAAATGCAAATTTTCCTGTTTGATGATGAAAATCACATAGAGACATTACTAATTTATCGCTAGATTTTTTACCAATTCCCTCTCCGTGTAAATGATGAACCGCTGTTCTTGTTGTTTGTTTTTCACCTAAAAAAAAGCAAAGGCTACATGGAAGTTGTGCAACTTTTTTTAAATGTTCCTTATCTTTATAACCTCTTCTTAGTTCTGGATCTTTTTTTAAATTAGACATTTTTATAATTTAAAATTATTTTCAATAAAAGCTTTTGCTCTGCTAATATAAACAG
>CAYVOK010000121.1:0-1156 GCA_964453335.1 uncultured Acidimicrobiaceae bacterium | reverse complement strand
CTTATAGAATTTATCGGGTCTTTTACAAGCTCCAACTCATTAGCAAATTTTAGCTTCGGGTCGTTTATTCTTGCAAAAAACATATTTGTACCAATGCCAATGCTCGTTGCAAAAGCTAGTTTCGGCAATAGAATTAGTGTTATTAAAAGTTTTTTCATTTTTTTAAGTGCTCTATTATTAAATCTGATAATTCATTTTTAAGTTCTGTTGATATATAAGATAAAATTCCAAATTTATAAAGATTAAATATTTCCAAAACCACTTCCTTATCATTTTTCAATTCATCACTCGCAAATTCTAAAGCCCTGCCATTTTCCTTAACTGCTATCATTACAACTTCCTTATTATTTTTTAACTCCGCACTCGCAAATTGTAAAGCCATGCCATTTTGCTTTACTATTTCAATCATAAACTCTTTATCATTTTTCAACTTATCACTCGCCCATTGTAAAACCCAAAAAGTTTGTTTTACTATTTCAGTCATAAATTCTTTGTCACCCCTTAACTCCGCACTTGCATGTTGTATAGCCTCAAAATAAGAGTTTGTCGCTTGCAACACTACTTCTTTATCATTCTTTAACTCATCACTTGCAAAATATAAAGAATTGCCCTTTTGCTTCACAGCAATTAAAACAGCTTCTTTATTGTTTTGTAGCTCTGGGTAATCTTCTAGTACCCAACCACATTGTGATAATTTTTGTTTGATTTTTTCTGTTAGTTCCATAGTTTTTTCATTTAGTTTTTATTTTTGTATTGGCAGTAATATTTTAAAGAATATACTGGTATTATATAACAACAAGAGCATAGCAAATAAACTGACAATATAGCAATTCTTATCTCTTTATGAAATGAAGCCACTGATTGCCCTCTTGATTTTTCAATAGGCAATAGTTTTAATACTGCCTGTGGTTTTTTTAAAAAGAATATAGTTATCGTTGTTATTGTTGAAAATATAAGTAGCCCTTCGGCGAGTAAATGGTTCATATTATTTTTTTAAAATTTTTTTAATTTGCTCTATTTGACTAGCGGAAACATTATCGTAAATAATTTCTTTGTCTTTTAAGAGTGTAAATTCTAATTTGATAATCTTTTTTTGTTTTTTATAGACAATAGAATGAATATAAATCAATATAAAACAGAGATAAATTGCCAAAAA
>CAYVOK010000120.1:0-3085 GCA_964453335.1 uncultured Acidimicrobiaceae bacterium | reverse complement strand
TGAGCTATTTAAGAAGAGTAAGACACGAGACTTTATAGATAAAGTTGCTAGATCTTTAGGTGTAAGAACTTCTGGTGCTGGATATAATATTGAAACAACACGTCCACGTAAGATGAATACTGGCGGATATATTTATGGAATGAATAGTGGAAGCATTGTGCCTGGACCAAATGTAAATGCAGATGTTGTTCCAGCAATGCTTACTCCTGGAGAATTTGTTGTAAATAGAGAAGCAACAGCTGCCAACTTACCCCTTCTACAAGCAATAAATGGAAATACAAGAGAAGCTGGCAGAAATAACATGCTTGGCGGATTTATGTCAGGAAGAGCGGCAAATGCTGTTCTACGATCATTTGGAATAGCATCTAGAAGCGAAAGGCCAGCAAGACTTTTAGGAAATTGGGGAATGCTTCTTTCAAATACATTAAATAGAAGACTATTTTATGGTAGAGCAACTGGTGCTGAATTAAGACATTATGTCTCTGATCCAAGAAATTTAATTGATGTTGAAAGATTCTTAGCATTTAGAGGTGTTGCTAAACAAGATATCGCTGCTGTTCAATCAAATATATCTTCTAATATGTCGTCTAGACTTATAGCAGATAAACAGTATTCTGACTCAGAATTTGGGTCATTAGCATTTTCTGAAATAACTCCAGCAATTAGAGCATTAGAAGGTAAGTACCCTGGAATAAGTTTGGCTTATCAAAAAGATAGAATGCAACCAGGAAGACGAGATACCCCAAGCAGTTCTTCTCGCCATGGTCCAAGTCCTACTGCAGTAAATGTTCCAGGAGGACGTGGAAGCAGTTACAGATCTGGAACAGGAGGAAGAGTTTGGGCACATTTTTCAGACTCAGAATTTGATGCTAATATTGCAGCTTTAGCACAAGGTTATAATCTTGGCGGCATGGTTCCTGGATATAATCGTGGCGGTATGGTTTCTGGAGTTAGATATATGCAAGAAGGCGGACCAGTATCTGCATTTACTTCAGGATTAAGAAATCCATATGGTAAAAATATTAGAATGCCACGAATTGGTCAACCTATGGGCATGGGTGCTCAAATTGGAATTGGAATTGGCGGATCTATAGCTGGATCAATGATTGGTGGACCAGTTGGAACAGCAGTAATGTTAGCCTCTAACCTATTACCTTTAATGTCTGGATTGAGGGGACTTGGTGGAATTCTGCCAATGGTAACAAAACTTGCTGGAGTATTAGGTAGACTTACAATTCCAGGAGCAGTTATTGGCGGAGCCTTTATGCTTGGTAAATTCTTACTTGACGCTAAAAGAAATGCAGAAGAGACCGCTAAGGCAAATAGACAAGCATTTGGTATGTCTGCAGATGTTATTAAAAAAGCTGGATATTCAGTAACAGATTACAATGCTAGCATTAAAGATTCATTAGAAAACTTAAAAGCATTACGTGAACGCAATAGAATGCTTTATGAAAGCATGTTCCAGGCTGGAATTCCTATTAAGATGACAATTGCTGAGTACAAAAAACTAAGAGCAGAAGTTAAAGAAGGAATGCCAGACTTAATTAAAACATTTAACGTAGCTCCAAATGCTAAAGTTGGAAGCATTGCTACAAGCTTAAAAGCACAATTCATGTCTCTTGGAGATAATGTAGATACAGCAACTGCTAAAGTTTATGCATTAATATCTCAGTCTAACAAAGCTCAATTTGCAGCTGCAGCAATTGGCTCTAAAGGATTTGCATCAATTAAAGATTCTATAGACGCTGCTCTTGTTTCTGCTAATAATTTTGATACCGCAGTGTCAAGCGGCGATGCTAAAGCAGCCTCAGATGCCCTAATAGTAACTTTTGAGGGTATTGGTCAAGCCATAGAAGATAATGCCAAAAAGAATAAAGTATCATTTGGAGAATCTATGGAACAGGTTCTAGCAAAAATGTCTGAAAAAGGTAAAGGTCAAGTTGCTATAAACAAGCAAATACTAGAAGAATTGAAAAAGCAGAATCCAGAATTAGCAAAAATTATTAATTCTACAGACACTGCAACTTCTGCATGGGCTAAATATCAATTAGCTCTTAAGAATGTAGATCTAGATCTAAAGAATATTACTGCTCAAGCTGCTCAATCTGCATTAAAATTACAAGATTTGGTATCTACACAAACACTAGGCACATTAAAAACAATTCCTTCAATTAAAAAACAATATGATGCCTATGGAAATCTTCAAAATAGAATTGCAAGTTTAACAAAAGCACAACGTGGACAAAGTGCTGAATCTCAAATTAATAGTAGAAAAGAAATAGAGCTATTAAATAAAAAAATAAATGCTATTAAAAAGGCAGCAGAAGATAGGATTAAAGCTCTTCGTGGTGAAACGCAAGCACAAAACGATAATCTAGAAATTCAAAAATTACAATTAGAGTATCAGCAAGCGGTTGCCCGTGGTGATCAAGATGCTGCTGCTTCGGCACAATTTGCGCTACAACAATTTACTAATCAAGTACAATTAAGAAAAGCAGAAGAAGCAATCCAGGCTAAAGCAGAGTTGGACATAAAACCACTTCAGGATAAAATAGACGCCCTTGGTAAGAAGAATCAGGATCTTGCAGATAAAGCAGCTCTAGCTGGAGATAGTTTGTCAAAACTTCAAGATGAGGCTGCAAAATTAAAGAGCAAATTAGATGCAATAGAAACTACTAGTATAGCAGCAGCATTTAAAGAAATTATTAACATTAATAATCCAGCATACCAAGGAAGCCAGGAACAAAAAGACGCTTTAGCAGGTTTAGAAGGAGCAAGAGTAGGAGCTGGATTAAGTCCTTCAGTTAAAACAATAAGCACTCGCACCCATCCAAAACAAACAACAAATCTTACAAAAGAAGTGTTTGGAACACAGTCTGGCGGAGCTATGGATATTGTTGGACAGGTAAAGAGTCAGCTTCAAGGTGGAATTAATGCTAAAGACGTTTATGTTTATGCACAAAACTTAAATGAAGGTCAATTAGGTGGAACTAAGGGTAAGCCTAAACAAATCGGATTTAATAATATGTATCAAACAAAATCTACAGGAATATTAGACGATAACGCAAAAAGATCAATTCTT
>CAYVOK010000119.1:0-3114 GCA_964453335.1 uncultured Acidimicrobiaceae bacterium | reverse complement strand
GTGTCGGAGGGGGGACTTGAACCCCCACGTCCTTGCGGACACTAGCCCCTCAAGCTAGCGCGTCTGCCTATTCCGCCACTCCGACATGTTCCGCCGCCCGAGGGCAGCGGAGGGAGAACTTAGCAAGCCGACCCCACCCGGTGCGACCCCGCACCGAGCCGTTCCGGCCCCGGGTCACAGGTCGAGCAGGAGCGCCGTACCCATGGTCGTGAACACGAACACCAGCGCCACCACGATCGTGAGCCGATCGAGGTTGCGCTCCATCACCGTGGAACCCGCAGCGTTCGCCGACGCCTGACCGCCGCCCAACAGGTCGGACAGGCCACCTCCTCGCCCGCTGTGCAGCAGCACGAGGAAGAGCAGGAAGATCGCCGAGATGATCTGCAGCGGCAGCAGCAGGTAGAGCACCGGGGGAGCCTACCCCTGCGGCGCGGCGAGCCGGTACTGCACGATCGCCGCGAAGCTCTCGGCCTCGAGCGCCGCACCGCCGACGAGCGCACCGTCGATGTCGGGGCACGCCATCAGCGACGGGGCGTTCTCGCCCTTCACCGAACCGCCGTACTGGATGCGCACGCCGTCCGCCGCAGCCGCACCCCACTTCCCGGCGACGGTGCGCCGCAGCAGGCCGCACACGGCCTGCGCGTCGTCGGCGCTCGCCGTCCGCCCCGTCCCGATCGCCCAGATCGGTTCGTAGGCGATCACGAGCCCGGCGACGACGTCGGCCTTCAACCCGTCGAGACCGGCGAGCACCTGGCCGGTGACCTTCGCGTCGGTGCCGCCCGCCTCACGCTCCTCGAGCGTCTCGCCGCAGCACAGGATCGGGGTCATCCCCGCCTTGAGGACCGCCTTCACCTTGCGGTTCACGTCCTCGTCGGTCTCCCCGAACAGCTCACGGCGTTCGGAGTGGCCGACGATCACGTACCGCACGTTCAGCTTGGCGAGCATCGGTGGGGCGACCTCACCGGTGAACGCCCCCTTCTCCTCCCAGTGGCAGTTCTGCGCACCGAGAGCGATGCCGATCTTGTCCGACTCGAGCACCGTCTGCACCGAACGCAGGTCGGTGAACGGCGGGTGCACCGACACCTCGACCGCCTCGAGGTCGTCCTTGCCCAACACGTACCCCAGCTTCTGCACGAGCGCGATCGCGTCGAAGTGGTTGTGGTGCATCTTCCAGTTGCCCGAGATCAACGGCGTCCGTGCCATCGGCTCCCCCTCTATGCGTTGGGAGCCTCACGGAGCGCCGCGAGGCCCGGCAGGTCGCCCTGCTCGATCAGTTCCAGCGACGCACCGCCGCCGGTGGAGACGTGGTCGATGCGGTCCTCGAGACCGAACTCGGCGACCGCCGCCGCCGAATCGCCCCCGCCGATCACCGTGAACCCACGGCAGTCGGCGACCGCCTCGGCGATCGCCCGGGTGCCCGACGCGAAGCGCGGGTCCTCGAAGGCGCCCATCGGACCGTTCCACAGCACGGTGCGAGCCTCTCGGATCACGTCGCCGTACGCGGCGGCCGTGCCCGGTCCGACGTCGACACCCATCCACCCCTCCGGCAGCGACGCACCGGTCTGGCGGACCTCACCGCCCGCGGCGGGGTCGAAGAGCTTCCCGCCCGGGCCGAGCGCGGTGACGTCCTCGGGGAGCAGCAGCCGGTCCCCCGCCTTCGCGAGCAGATCACGGCAGGTGTCCAACATGTCGGTCTCGCACAGCGACGAACCGACCGAACGACCCTGCGCAGCAAAGAACGTGAAACACATCGCCCCTCCAACGAGCAGGGTGTCGCACACGTCGAGCAGCGCCTCGATCACACCGAGCTTGTCCGACACCTTCGACCCGCCGAGGATCGCCACGAACGGCCGGCGCGGCTCGTTGCGCACACCGAGCAGCACCTCGACCTCACGGGCGAGCAGGCGACCCGCAGCCGACGGCAACGTGCGCGGCGGCCCGACGATCGATGCGTGCGCACGGTGCGATGCACCGAACGCGTCGTTCACGTACGCGTCGAACCCCTCGACGAGACGGGCGACGAACGCAGGGTCGTCGCCCTCCTCCCCTGCGTCGAAACGCAGGTTCTCGGCGAGCTCGATCCCCGGAGCGAGCTCGGCGAGCCGGGCACGCACCGGGTCCATCGAGAACGCCGGATCCGGCTTCCCCTTCGGGCGACCGAGATGGGAGCACGCCACCACCCGCGCCGCGCCCTGCGCCTGCAACCACTGCAGGGTCGGCAACGCGGCACGGATGCGCAGATCGTCGGTGATGACCCCGTCCCGGATCGGGACGTTGAAGTCGACCCGCACGAGAACCGACCGGCCGGCGAGCGGCGGCAGATCCTCGAGCGTCGGGACGCCGAAGACGGCCACGAGGTCAGCGCTTCCCGCTCACGACCTTCACGAGGTCGACGAGCCGGTTCGAGTACCCCCACTCGTTGTCGTACCAGCCGAGGATCTTCACGAGGTTGCCCTGCGACATGGTGAGCGGCGCGTCGAAGGTGCACGACGCCGGCGAACCGACGATGTCGGACGACACGATCGGATCCGTCGAATAGGTGAGCACCTTCGACAGCGGACCGGACGACGCGGCCGCACGGAACGCCTCGTTGATCTCCTCCACCGTGGCGTCCTTGCTGATGATGCCCGTGAAGTCGGTGACCGAGCCGTCCGGCACCGGCACCCGCAGCGCCGTGCCGTCGAGACGGCCCTTCATCGCCTGCAGCACCAGACCGGTCGCCCGGGCGGCACCCGTCGACGACGGGACGATGTTCACACCTGCGGCGCGGGCACGGCGCAGGTCGCTGTGCGGCAGGTCCAACAGGTTCTGGTCGTTCGTGTACGCGTGGACCGTCGTCATCAGGCCCTTCTCGACGCCGAACGCGTCGTCGAGCACCTTGATCATCGGCACGAAGCAGTTCGTCGTACACGACGCGTTCGACACGACGAGATGGGTCGCCGGGTCGAAGGTGTCGTCGTTCACGCCGACCACGAACGTGGCGTCCGCGCCGTCGCAGGGCGCCGACACGATCACCCGGGGGGCACCACCCTCGAGGTGGGCCGCAGCCTTGTCACGCGAGGTGAACACGCCGGTCGACTCGATCACGACGTCGACACCGAGCTCGCCCCACGG
>CAYVOK010000118.1:0-3220 GCA_964453335.1 uncultured Acidimicrobiaceae bacterium | reverse complement strand
AGAACAATGAGGCAAACCTTAATAGACTTAAAGATCAGTGTTGGGATGATTGGGGCAATACTACTCCATCTTTCTGGAATGACGAAAGCAGACTTATCAGAGTTGTAACTACACATCGTGCAAACCTATTTAAGAAAGATCCGCTATATTATGCACAGTTTCAGTATGCAACTACTAGTATTAACAATGCTCCTTGCTGCCCTGAAAGAAAAGAACCATGTAAATATTATTGGCCAACACATGAAAAAGTAACCGATAGTGCCCTTGTAGGGCATAAGTAGGTTTTCTTTTCTATTTTCCGCCGAACTTTAAAACATGATATAATCTAGATATGGAAAAATCAAAGTGTCATTTTTGCGACAATGAAGCACAATATTACGATGTTGTGCTAAAAAACGCCGAATACATTGTGGGCGATGTTTGCGCCGATCATCTTTCCGTCGAATTTGTATCCTAATAAAGGGAGAAAATGAATAAAAGAATATTGAAAGATGGATCGCAGGTTGATTCATATGATAAGCCTATTGATTTAATTATTCACACAAAGGCTCCAGCCAAATGGAAACTAATAGACCTTGAAACAGGACAGGAATATCTGGGCTCAGAAATCCCTCATGGGACATTTGCCGAAGTATTAAGAAACAAAGTTTTAAATGGCACAATTGGCTCTTGGTTTAAGACCAAGGGTAGAGATAATTGACAAACCAATCACAGTAAGGTATACTTGAAATATGGAGCAATGGGTCAATAACTACGCATCGTGGGTGCTTGTTTTAAGTGGTGCTGCTGCCATGTTTGTAATTGGTCGTAAAAAGCGCTGGGGTTGGCTCTGGTTCATATTTAATGAATTTATGTGGACTGCATATGCATTAATTACAAAGCAGTATGGGTTTATACTTGGTGCTATCCTTTATGGGGTGGTAGGAGTTAAGTCTTTCATTCATTGGAAAAAAAAAGATAAAACAGAAAGGTTAATACATTAATTATGATTAGTTTATTTTTCTTAATTCCAGCATTTATTGCTGGATATATAGTTTGTTATTTAATTATGACTTGGGGAGTTGATCAAAACTAATTATGAGTAGATTAGTTGTTTGCCCAGTATGCAAAAAAGAGTGGGAACTTAGGTGGGGCATCATGGCAAATGAATCCTTGTCTAGGCACAGCAAAGAGCATAAGTGAAACCACTAGCACACATATACGATGTTGATGGAACTCTTGCGAATGTAGATCCATTTTTACACCATGTTCGTGGTGGTAACAAAGATTACGATGCTTTTCATTATTCTTCCATTGATGCCCTGCCAAATTTTGATGTAATTGAAATGCTAAACAATTCTTATAATGATAAGTATTCAGTCATCATTGTTACATCAAGAAAAGAAAAGTATCGTGGAATCACATCTCTTTGGTTGCAAAAAAATAATGTAATAAGCCATGCCCTGTTTATGAGAGCGGACAATGACAACAGGCCCGACTATGAAGTAAAAAAAGACATACTAAATAAAATAAATGAATTATGGAACGTAACACATGCGGTTGATGATAATCCACATGTAATAAAACTATGGGAAGAAAATAATATTCCTACCACAAAAATAGGCACATGGGACGGAGATCGTAGTTGACCTCAAGAGTTGGATATGGTATGATTACTATATGAAAAAAACTAACAACAAGGTATCACAACATAAGGCAAAGCGTTACGCTAAAAATAAAAAGAGGCTTAAAGATAAACCACATCTTTCTAAGTTTGAGCGCCAACAAATTGCAAAAAGAGCAGAAATTTTAGGCGCATCGTTGCAAAGCATGAACAGCCATGCTAGATAACATAATTAAATTTATATTTTCTTGGGAAAAACTTAGGCTTGCAGTTTTTGCTGAAGTAGATTGGCATAATTCAATTACTAGAACACTAAATGATCCAGACTCTATGAAAACTGCTTCTGCTTTTTGGTGCGAAGAAGATGGTTGGCGTGGCTGGAGCATTAAAGAAGATGGGTCATACTATTTTCATGATGTGCCAGAAAAACACCTTAGTGATATATTTGATATAATAATAGATCAAGAAATAGTATACTAAAGGAGATGAATTATGGCATGTGGATGTGGATTTTCAACTGAGTACCCAGTTTGTAACGGAACTCATAAAGTTGTAAAGGCTGTAAAAGATAAAATTATTGCTGACATTGAGGCAATCGATATATCTGATGGAAAGTTAAATGGCTTAGGTATGAAAATGCTTGTGATTGAAGCAATTAAAAAGGCAAAGGGTGTATGACTTGACTATTTTTTACAACGAATGCGTAAAAAATAAAAATGTTTGGAAAATAGAAAATGTTTTTTCAGATACAGAATTAAAAAACATTTATGAAAAAGTTAATCAAAAAAGAAACGAGTTTGATGAAAATTTTGTTTTTCATGGAGACTCCAGCCTAGAAGATGTAAGCGGAATAGGTCCAGATCCAGATCTTGGCAGGTTTAGAATTGGAAGAATAGAAATAACAGAAGAAGTTTTTAAAAAACTCAACGACCTATTAAAAGATAAAACAAATAAAAATTTAAAACTAAGTGGTATAAGTTGTGTTGAATATAGTAATAAACATGGTGAACCAAATTTACCACCGCATTTTGATTCTTGCGAAACAGATTTAATTATAAACTTTCAGTTGCAATCTAATACTGAATGGGAGTTGGGATTAAATTTAGAAGTTTACAAACTTGAAGACAACTCAGCATTAATTTTTAATCCTAATGAAATAATTCATTGGAGGCCTTTTAAAAAATTTAAAGATCAAGAGTTTGTCAAGATGATTTTTTTTAGATTTACAGATTATAAAACAGACAATAGTCACCTAATGTTAAGTCAGGACGACGAAATTTTTAGCGAAGTTCTTAAATATAGAATGAGTTTATGTCATAACCTAGAAGACTGTGACTGCTTTTGTAATGACTGTAAAAAAGCACAAAAAAATATTATAGATAAAATTATTGAAGAATATAAAACTTGTCCAAACATAGTTCAATCAGAAGATAGGCTATTTTGTTATACATGGTGGAGACATGACGATTGTGAAAGAATTAGAAAGTTGTTGTATAAGATTACTAAAAATCGTTTATATACCCTGCCAGAAACAAGACCATCAGTTAGTACTGCGATAGAAGAAATGATTAATGATCCAGATACCGCAGAAATATTACGAAGACTTGAAGACAACGG
>CAYVOK010000117.1:0-3298 GCA_964453335.1 uncultured Acidimicrobiaceae bacterium | reverse complement strand
TGGATATATTATAAAGTAGTTATATATTTTAAAAATAAAAAAAGAAAAAAGAAAGATTTTATATATTAATGATCATTCTTGGAATAAACGAAACATCACACGATGCCTCTGTTTCTTTAATAGATAATGGAAACATTCTTTTTGCTGCTCATGCTGAAAGATACAGTAAGCAAAAAAATGATTGGTATATTAATGATAATTTAATTAATGATGCTTTGAAGTACGGTGCACCTGACCATATAGCCTATTATGAAAAACCGCTTCTAAAGGCCTCTAGACTGTTTTTAAAGGGTGGTTCTGGAGAGTGGAAGCCACGATTTAATATAGATGGAATACCAAGAACAAATTTTTCTCATCACTATTCACATGCCTGTGCTGGACATTATACAAGTAAATTTAATGATGCTGTTATTGTTGTTTTGGATGCTATAGGTGAATATAATACTTCAACTATTTGGGTTGGAGAAGGTGATAAGATTAAATTAAAATATAAACAAAACTATCCAATATCGTTTGGTTTATTTTATTCTGCATTTACACAACTTGTAGGTCTTATGCCAAATCAAGAAGAATATATAATGATGGGCATGGCTGCATATGGTGATTGGAAGCGGTATTATAAAAAAGTTAACGAATACTTCTTATCCTATCACAAACAAAAATATAACTTTCATAAAGGAATTTATGATTGGAATGAAGAAATTAAAGAACAAGATAAATTTGATATTGCTGCAGCAGTTCAAATAGTTTATGAACAAAGACTTAATGATTTTATGCAAATGGCATACTCAATAACAGGCAAAAGAAATCTTGTATTTATGGGTGGATGTGCATTAAATTGTTCAGCAAATACTAAATTATGGGACTTATTTGATGATGTTTGGATCATGCCTAATCCTGGTGACGCTGGTTCTTCTTTAGGTGCCGCTGCTGCTTTGTATGGTAAACACATAAACTGGAAAGACCCTTATCTTGGTTATGACTTAGGAAGCAATTACCCAGTAGCAGATATTGTTACAGGATTAATTAGAGATAAGATAGTTGCTGTTGCTTCTGGCAAAGCAGAATACGGCCCTCGTGCTTTAGGAAATAGAAGTATACTTGCCGATCCAAGAGATCCTAATATCAAAGACAAAGTAAATCTTATTAAAAAGCGTGAACTTTTTAGACCATTTGCTCCAGTGGTTATGGAAGAACATGCACATAAATGGTTTAAAATGAATTTTGCAAGTCCATACATGCAATATGCGGTTGAATGTTTACAACCAGATAAAATACCATCTGTAGTTCATAAAGACGGAACATCAAGAGTACAAACAGTAAATAAAAATCAACATCCAGGATTATATGAGGTGCTATCAAATTGGTATTCAATAAGTGGAGTTCCAATTTTGCTTAATACAAGTTTAAATATTAAAGGACAACCACTTTTAAATGATGAGTCTGATATTAAATTATGGGAAAGCACCTATAACTTTAGGATATGTAGGTAACATATGCCAAACTATTCAGAAGAAGTACTTAGATTTCTTGATCCATTTACAATAGATCATCTTGATGATAGAACTATGCCCAAACTAAATGATGAAAGAGACTCCGATGGTTATTTTATAACAGAACAAATTGGTCATGCTTTTATTGTAGATGGTCCGCCAGTATTTTATAAAATAAATCATCATGGATTTAGATCCAAACATTTTGAAAAATTTAATAATGATAAAGAAACTATATTATTTTCTGGTTGTTCATGGACATTTGGAGAGGGGCTTCCAGTAGAATATACATGGACCGAACTTTTGGTAAACAAACTAGAACAAGATGGCAAACAGGTTGATCATTATAATATAGGCTATATGGGACAGTCTATAAATCATATAGTTAAAAACATATATTCTTTCATTAGAAACTATGGAAAGCCTAAATATTTGCTTATATGTTTACCCGATTTACAAAGAAATATATACTATTCTCAAAAATTTAATAAATATATTAAAGCATATGTTAATACTTCATTTATAGGAAGCAAAGATAAGGATAGAGAAAGATATACAAAAAATTATCAAGAAGAAGATAACCTTTTAGTTGCTATAAACTCTATGCTTTACTTAGAAGATTTTTGCAAAGCATCTGAAATTAATTTAATATGGACCACTTGGGCAAATCAAGACTATAATACTTACAAAAATATTGGATTTAAAAATTTAATGGATCCAGATACATCATTTATAGCAGCAAACCCATCTTATAGAAAGTTAGAATTTCCATACTATCCAAATAGAATGAATCTACCATATTGGGAAGAAGCAAGGGATGGAGCACATCCTGGTACATGTTGGACTAATTTTATAGCAAGCAGATTCTATAAAACCATTATTGGGGAGGAATTATGAGACTAATAAAACTATTATTTTTTATTATAAAAAATCATAAAAAATATAAAAAAATTAAAAAAAGTAATGGCCATATATATTAAAGGCTAACATGATATAATAGTTACCAAGGGTGTAGTTAGCCTATATTTGTCGGGAAACATTTATAGCCTATGTTGCAACACTACACCCCCTATTTTTGATCAAACATAGAAGAAAGAGATATAATGAAAACAATTGGATATAAACTAAATCCATTTCGTATTGTTGGCGTAAAGCCAGGAAGACTGGATGGTGCTGATGATGTTTTTGAAACATTAAGCGAGAAGTGGTTTCCAGGAAAATGGAAAGTTCTTGTGTATTACCCTAAAGATTTTACCTTTGTGTGTCCAACAGAAATTGTTGCTTATGACAAACTTGTAAATGATTTCAATGATCGTGATGCAGTATTACTGACAGGATCAACAGATAATGAATTCTGTAAGGTTGCGTGGCGCAATGCCCATGAAGATCTAAAGAAAACCAACTCATGGTCTTTTGCTGACCAGGTTCGCAGTTGGCAATATGGTGGAGATGATGAAGGGTATACTGGTTTAGCAGAACAACTTGGAGTTCTCAATGAAGACGGAGTTGCTCTTCGTGCAACCTTTATTATTGATCCAGACAATGTTATTCAACATGTTACAGTCAACAATCTAAATGTTGGTCGTAGTCCTGAAGAAACATTGCGTATTCTTGATGCTCTTCAAACAGGAGAACTCTGTGCTTGCAATAGAAGTCTCGGTGGAGAAACCTTGTGAGTTGGGTAGACGAAGTAAAGGAACTTGTTCCTGAATACGCTAAAGATATTAAATTAAATCTTGATGCAGTAATTAATAGAAGTACTGTAGACTATGATTATGCTTCATCCCTAGCACTTGCAGCAGCAT
>CAYVOK010000116.1:0-3324 GCA_964453335.1 uncultured Acidimicrobiaceae bacterium | reverse complement strand
ACAAGTCTATGTTTTTTAATCCATCTACCATTCACCTCCACGTATCCTTCACGTCTGGCGCGTTCATTATCTTTCATCACAGTGATTGCGTCCTCAGCACAGCAACACTCGTAATACATCTTGTTGTCGCCATCTCGAACACAGCATTTCTCACATTGAGTTTGGTTGTCAGTCATTTTCAGTTTGTTAGTTGTTATTAATAGTTCCTGTTATACAATTATGCTACCTTCATAGTTGTAGAAAAAACATTTCAATTTTTTAGGATTTTAACCCTCCACACCCAAAAAAATTGATTCGCCTAAACAATATAAAGACGCTAAATCCCGCAAACCAAACGCGAATTACACATTCCGTACCATCCTATCAGCGTCGATTAACATTAATGACAGTTCGTGTTGGTATAATTTTATTATTAATCGATACTCATAATCGCTAAATATCTTGGAACGGTGTTCCGCTGGATAACTCATCTCGTCCATATAAAACTGAATAGCATCGTTCAGCACACGTATGCGCCAGTTCAAATCTGGACTCTTGTATATCTCTTTAATATCTCGGTTGAATATCTCTATCACGTTTCGCACTCCTTTCCGCTCCATACTATACAATCCCAGAAGAAAATAATCCCGCTCGGTCAGTCTCTTACCTAAAATAGGTAACTATCGTTTATGTTAATTACTTAAAATTACCCCGGATACCAAAGGATACCAAGGATACCAAAAATACCATCTTATTCTAATCTTTTCTAAAAAAAAAAAAAAAAAAAAAAATCTTATATAGAAAGTTAGAAATAAGGTGGTATTTTTGGTATCCTTGGTATCCTTGGTATCAAAAGCATTTGAATGATATATTTTGAAAAAAATACATAATCCTTACCTATTATCGTCTGATGATTAATTGACAGATACCGTAGATACACTTTCCGAGACAGTAACTGTATTCATCGGATACTTTTCTTTCAATCCAACATAAACATACTTACCGTATAATGGACTGGACTTGACTGCTTTCTTCTTGGTGACGCCCATACTTTCCAATTCAACGTGTATTTTCTTCTTTTCCTCCCCAACATTGGTATATACATCTTGAATGAGACACATATCGGAATCTAATTTGGTAATTTCGTATTGTTCGAGTATGAGTTTGCGAACACTGTAACATTCGATATCGTCTTCATCCGGTTTCGGGACTTCAACTGCTTTGTTGGAATAGTTGGAATAGAGAAGATAGACGACAGCACGTTTCCAGTCATCTGTGTGACACTTGTCTTTGAGAGTGGGGTCAGCCACTGTGTAACTGTCGATGACTAACTGGTGTTCTCCAGCATCTCGGAGAGACTGGATATACTCTGCGGATTTGTATTGTTTGACACCTCTGAATTGTAGGCGATGTTCATTCACATCATTGGAATCGACTTGTAATTCGGCGTTTCCAAATATCATCATAGTGGTATCGATTTTGAAATGTGTATCACAACGGTCGTAGTTGCGACGGGCAACGTGTTCATCCGAGCCACCGTGGATTTTCTTGATGAGTAATCCGGAAGCGCGTAATCCGGTAGATACTTCGGGTGTTTCTTGCGAGATAGCCAACCTACAAAACTCGAGGTTCAACAACCAATACAACTTCTTTCCAATCTCGGTGTTATCAACGACAGTGTTTCGTTGATACAAGATGTATTTCAACTCGAATGTTTGAACGTAATCACTGAAAGCGGATTTCAATGCTTCGTAGATGATACCCTTACCACAATCACGATTTCCTAAGTAGGTAGCCCATTTCTTGTCTTCACAGTGTCCAGCGATAACACGCGAGAGGAAATGGAGGGCTAATTGGGTATCATTTCCGAACATACTTTCGAAGATGGATTGTTTCACGGTTTCTATTGTTTGGAGGTTAGGATTTTTGAAATAGTGATTGTATTCGTAGGGAATACATTGACACGAATATATTTCGAAATCGAGATTTTCCCAGAGGACAAATCGTTTGGTTTTGAAATCCAAGACACCGTCTTTGAAACACAGACGTCCCTTGGTGGTGGAGTGGAACTTTTCGTATATATCGACTACATTTTTGACTTTAACGAAATCACATAATGCGGCGTATATATTTTTGGCACCACTGATATTTTGTGAGAATGGGATAGGTATTCCTTTCGCGGATTGTTTATAAATGCCCGAAGTCAAAATATAATCCATAAGATGAGTGCGTATTCTCTCACTGTCTGCGACCCAGATATTTTCGTGTTTGTAGAATAGACGTCCAGTTTTATCGGCAACTAATACATTTTTCAGTTGGCTTAATAATAGATTAGCGGCTTGTTCATCAGTGGAAACGATGTAACACATAGTGGATGGAGTGTAATTGTTTTCGTTGAAATCATCTGGGACATCGATGGAAGTATCGTGTGGTTTATACGTCCATTTCATTTTGAGACGTGGAAACTTGTTTTCGACGTATTCTTCAATGTCTTCGAGTAACTGTTTGTTTTCGTAGTGGTTACCATAAATCATAAGTCCGTCGAACATAAGGACTGCTATTTCGATATTGTGTGAATTGATAACGTGTATGGCGTGTCCGAGGATAATGTTTTCGTAATAACAGAGGATACGATTGACTGCTGAACCCTCGAAATTGGATTTTTTATCTTCTGGAACAGAATCGACGAATTGTTTGTATTCGGATATGCTACATAATTGTTTTTGGATGGAATGTATTTCGGATTCGAACTCTTTGAAATGTTGAGGTTTGTTTTTGAGTTTAAGCGGCATATTGGAGTTCATTGCGATGAGATATAGACGTTTGGCTTGTTTGTCACTATCAAACTTGTTGTAACACGCTTTACGATTTTCAATGTAGTAATCGAGTGCGGGACATCTGATGTGGTGGATGTTACAGAGATATCTGAGAATGGTAGGATGTGCGTTGGTCATATCAATGTCTGTTGAAATGTCACGCATAACCAATCCACGGTATTTGTTCCAGATACCTTGAATAGAATGCGGACAGAACAGTCTTCCTCCTAATGTGGCCGGAATATTTTTGGCGGTTCTATAAATGCGTGTGATAGAACCTTTTGACTCGATGACTGAGCGACAAAATCCTTTCAATTGTTTAAACCATACTTGACAATCGTCGTCGGTAGGTCTTTCGATTTTGTTAATATCGGCATCATCAATACATTGATTGCGGAATGTGTCGTAAGGAATGCTGTTGAGAAAGTGTGTGGCGCGAAAATCGGGGCGTTCAATAAGTTCCATTTTTGGGTGGTATATATTTGCTAAAGATAATAATCTCTAAACCTTTTACTTTTAATTGTTTAAT
>CAYVOK010000115.1:0-3391 GCA_964453335.1 uncultured Acidimicrobiaceae bacterium | reverse complement strand
TGAACCTGGAGAAGCTGGGGCTCGAGGAGTGCCGGCGGATCCTGGACCTCGTGGGAGCCATCGAGGCCTGGCGTGACCAGGGACGTGCGAGCGACCAGAAGGCCCGGGATCACGACAGGGATCAGGCCTGATACAGCCGACTCCATCCAGGGACTCCATGGACCATACCACTCCCAGGATGGTCCACCCTGGTGACCTTCTGGATGGCTCGGGCTGGTAGGTCCATAGGACTATAGGTCCGGTCGGTTTCTGGCCCATTCTGGGGTCATCTGGGGACCGGTCAAAAAGTCCAATAGTTACAGGCGGTTGGACGGCAGCAGAAAAAGTCCAATGATTTCAGGCACTTAGAAAATAGTTCCCGACCGGGATGCAAACGTCCCCCACCTATGGTATACTGATATCATGACGGAAACTAGAGCGGTCAACACGGCCTCCACCCGCCGGATCGTGCGGGACCTCACAGAGAAGTACCCCGCCGGCCCTCACGGCGTGCTCACCAAGAACCACTACGCTAGCGTCCAGGTCTGGTCCGATGCCTACCGGCGCTATGTCATGGGTGTCGAGCTCCGGCCTGAGGTGATCGGGCGTGTGTTCATCACCGAGGCGAACAAGAAGCACTTCGGCTACGATCCCTTGGAGCTCTTCAAGCTCGGGATCACCAGCGAGGAGACGGCCAAGAACCTCATCTCGAGCCTGTACCCGAGCCTCCGCGGCGCCGGCGTCACGCGCAAGGCCCGGCTCCTCTGGACCCGCACGAAGGAAGCCGTCCGCCACATCATGCGCGAGGGCACTGAGGGCATCTGGACTGCGTCGTCATATCACGCCGAGTACGGCAGCATGTGGCGCAACATGCAGATCTGGGGCACGTCCCGGGCTGACATCGAGGCACAGGTTCGCCTCATCGGACCGATGACCGGCCTCAAGCCTGAGTGGAACCTGGATATCAAGTTCAACCGGCTGGGTACCCGAGATGAGGCGACCCAGGCTGCTGCAGCCCTCGCGGCCGATCGCGTCAATCGTCTCAAGCGAGACATCGAGTCCCACCGCAAGTCGATCCTCAAGCTCGAGAAGGAGCTTGAGGAGGAGACCCAGGCAATGAACCGTAACATGGGCGGCGTGATGCTGCTCGCAGAATCCGACAGCGACGAGCAGGAGGCAGCACAGTGAGCGTCAGCATCGCAGTTGGAGCGCTCGAAGGCAAGATCGAGCTCTACCTCGAGTCCGCAGGGTTCTCGGTCGCCGACCCCCTCATCATCGAGCCTTCTCATGAAGGCCTCCTGACGATGTGGAACCTCTTCCAGTCCATGGGACCGGTGCCCCTACACTTCATGCCTGAGATCAAGAACCGCAAGCTCACCGGCTTCCCTGAGGGGGTCGATGGCGCTGAGTTCGTCAGCGCTGCGCGTTACCTGAGCGAGCTCGGATGGAGCTCGTGCTTTGGCGGCGAGGCGTAAAAGTGCTCAACATCGGTGTAAATTCTAGTCTCGTGTTGTATACTATTCTAGGTTGATCGGCTCTGCCGGTCGGCTGATTAAAGATAGCGTGACATTGGGGAACGGTCCCGGCCACGGCTGGATTCTATTAAATTATTATTGGTTCGTAGGTGAACGGCGGCGTGGACCCGTCGTCTAGTAACCCCTAATCTAAGCGAGAGACCTCGTGGCGAAGAACCGAAAGATTCCGATGGCAGTCAGGCACCAGGTGAAGGTGACCCGGGCGCAGGAGATGCAGGAGGCCGGTGTGGCTACCATCTCCCCCCGTGAGGCTCTCACCCAGGCGCGGATGGCAGGCAGGAAGGCTCGCAACGAGGCGATCGCAGCCCGGACGGCAGAGGCTGGTCCCACCCCTGTCAAGCCCACTCGTCCCGAGCCCCGCGTGAAGCTGGCACCGCAATTCAACCTGACCGAGGGGAGCCTCGTAACGCTAGCCAAGAGCACGATCGCCTTCCGGCTCGGCGCTGAGACGAACCCTTACATCCCCCTGCAGAAGGGCGCCGTCGGGGTCCTCATGTATCGGGATCTCGTCTCTCGCGGGACCAGCCTTCGTGCTCGCGGCCGCCGTGGTACCCCCCTCTGCCACGTGATGGTGGCCGGTGCTGTCGTGGAGCTCCCCCAGTCGATGGTCCGGGCCTGCGAGGCCGGCGACGAGAACTGACAGAAAGTCCAATGATTTCAGGCACTTAGAAAAAAGTGCAACCGTCCCGTGCAAACCGGGGCAGACCTAGAGTATACTAATATCATAAGGCAACGGCACCCCACGGCGGGGTGCGCCGGAGAAACCTCAAGTCATGGACATCCAGACCTTCAAGCAGATCGCCACCAAGCTTCCCCCGCACATCGCCGTCCTCATGCGCGGCCCCACCGGCGTCGGCAAGAGCCAGCTCGCCCAGGCGTGTGCGAAGGAGCTCGGCCTCCCCTACATCGACGTCCGCGGCTCCACCATGTCTGAGGGCGATGCGGGCGGCTACCCCGACATCGAGGGCATGAAGAAGAACGGCATCATGACCTTCTGCATGCCGAGCTGGTTCATCCGCGCCTGCCGCGGTCCGACGGTCGTCATGCTCGATGAGCTCAACCGCTCGCTCCCGGGCGTCCAGCAGTCCTTCTTCCAGCTGGTCCTCGACCGCGCCCTCGGCAACGACGAGGACGGTGTCCCCTACCAGCTCCACCCCGAGACCCGCGTCTTCGCGGCGGTCAATCACGGTGCGGAGTACGACGTCAACGACATGGACCCGGCCCTTCTGCGCCGCTTCTGGGTCGTCGACCTCAAGCCCACCCACGAGGACTTCATCCGCTGGGCCGGTGAGGCCAACCTGGACAAGGTCCTGATCGACTTCATCCGGCAGAACCCTGCCCACCTGCGCGTCGACCCGAGCTCGGTCGAGGCCGGCACGGTGTGTCCGAACCCCGCGAGCTGGCACCGCCTCGAGCAGGCTCTCACCCACATGGGTCTCGCTCCTGCGCTCATGGCCGGCAACAAGAGCCCGCTCCTCTACCCGGTCGCCCAGGGCTTCATCGGCACCGAGGCAGCCATCGCCTTCAACGAGTTCGTCTCGAAGTACGAGATGGTCCTCTCGGCTGAGGACGTCCTGGACCGCTTCGAGAAGGTCGAGGACCGGGTGAAGGCCTCGACGGCTTCGGGCCTGGCGGCGGTGATCGAGAAGATCGCTGACCACTGCAAGAAGAACGCCTGGTCGGTGAGCCAGGCCAACAACGTCGCCGCCTTCTCGGCGGTCATCACGGGCGAGCTGCTGGTCCAGCTGTGGAACGCGGTCTCGGCCTCGGGCAACCTGGCCAACATCCAGAAGCTCCACAAGAAGATTGGCAAGCGGGTGGTCGAGGCTGTCAAGGCCGGCCGCGAGGTGGCGTGACCCTGACGGGGGAGGCTTCGG
>CAYVOK010000114.1:0-3450 GCA_964453335.1 uncultured Acidimicrobiaceae bacterium | reverse complement strand
TCCAACGATAAGCGTCAAACCGCTCACCATTTGCAGTAGTTTTTCCATGAAATCCATCTCCTACTCCATAGTATGTAGAAATTCCACAAGTAAGTGCTGCAATCAATCCAATCACTTAATCACCTCCCAATGAGGATCATTTTCCTTATTCATCCAAAAGCAATACTTACGATTAATAGAAACAACAAAGAGTTGAGTCTCAGTCTCCTGTTCTACCTCCATTGCATGAAGTTTATCCATTTGATTCACAAATCTGTTCTTAGCCTTTGAACTCTTTGGTTGAACGTTGATAAGTTTTTTCTTGGTTTTCATTGTGTTTTTGAAAGTGTTTAGATGATCGTCATCAAACCCAACAAAGGTAGTCTACAGGGATTGTTGGGTGTCTGTCAAGTAGTTCAGGTATTCTTCATAAAGAACCGCTTCCATTTGAAATGCTTGTAGTTCCCAAGGTTGCTCAGAATAGTCAGTATCAGAGTGGTCTATGCCCCTCCAGTGCCTCTTTCCGTACTTATCCTTAAGAACCCCCATGACATGCTGATAAACGTGCCACAGTTCGTGCAGGAGGGTCCTGGTGTAGTGTTCCAACGTCAATTGGTTGTGCATCTCAATTTCAAATGCACGAGGACGATAATCACAATCAATGACTCCAACCCAACCATAAACTTCATCACGCATCATCCCTCGATGATTTACAATAATTTGAAGTTTGTGTTTGGGAAGATGTTTGGTAATAAACCAGTTCACAATACGTGCGCAACGACGCTTGCTATAGTTGTACCCACTGGTGTATAATGTAAGCATCAGAGTAAAAAATTCAAGACTGCTTCAGAAACTTTTGTTGTCCAATGAATAAACCACACAAAACTACCGACAAAAATCAATCGATCCAGTGTTGAGTACCTCACAGGTCTCTGAATGAACTGTAGATACAATAAAACCCTCCAGGTTGATTCTGGAGGGTCAGTGTGCCACTTTTTTAAGCGTCTACTCGGCGTCAAAGAAAAATATCTGTATCAATCTAGAATCATCTTTATCATACCCGAAATATTGAGATGCTTGGTGAACGCAATGTGCGTCCCAAATTACTAGGCGATTATAAACATTACCAACAACATCTACCTTCTCCCAAGGTGTTGGGTCCAAATGTTTCTTCTCCCAGATAACATCAGACCCTGGAGTATCTACATGACGAATTCTAGTTTTTTTATGTGCAATCAACGAAGTTCCACACTCATATGGAGCATCTGGTGTTAAGTAAATTGCACCAGCCCACTTTTGAGAGTCTGCATGATAAACCAGTGCATCCTCACATGTACAATATTGAAATCTACCACACATTCCATGAGTTTCCATCCAATGCGTAATTTTCATACCCATAATAGATTCAAATGCTTCTTTAGTACCAGGAATTTCGAACTGATGATGAGTTCTTCTTCCTCTATGGTAGTCACTAAATTCAAATTCTTGCTTTAATGCAAACTCACGAATTGCATCTGGGTCACTATAAAAATTATCCACAACCCAAAGTGTTGGATGTTTTTGTGGATTTGGTATTGGTCCATTAACTAGGTATCTCATAGTGGTTTCTTAGCATTTTCGCAGAATTTACAAAGATTGAAACAAGTATTGTCGAAAGGAATTACATCCTCATAATCTTGTTCTAAAAGATTGCCAAGGATATGTTCGAGTCCATAATCCATACAACAGAGAGAAACATCACCATTTGGAAGCATAATATTGTGATAAAGTTTTTCTAAACAACCACAAGTCATTGGTTGCTCTCCATGATACACCGATTTGTATTCATCCTTTCGGTTAAGAAGTTCGGGTTTCATGATACTTTCTCCTAGGAGATTGCCTGCTCTAGACCACATCTGATAAGTAGAAGCTTCTGGAAATACATGCCTTACAGATTCGTGAACTGTTCCCATACACATAAGAGTGAAATTTTGAATATCTTGATGAACTTCGCCGAACTTCTCAATGACTTTAATATATCGATCTGTGATTGGATGTTTTGCCTTTCTTTCTTGATCAGGAAGGTGCAAAACAAATCCACCATTTGGATTTCCTGCATAAGGAATATTCTTGATTCTTTCTACATCATCAATATCCATACCAATACCAGTTGTAAACACTGAAATTGGATGACCTTCTTGATGTGCATAAAGAAGCATGTCTGTGGTCTTGGGATTCAACCAAGGTTCAGTAAATCCAGCAAAGGTAACACGAATTTCCTCTGGCATTTTATCCACTGCCTTCTTGAAATTATCAAGACTTAAGAATCTTTCTCCTTTGTATGCCTTTTGAAGAGTTCTTTGGGGGCAGAATACACAATCAACTACGCAACCATTTTTAGTGTCAATAGAGGTTGTAAACTCCATCGTAGGTAGAATGGAGTTCTTCCACTTTTTTTCTTCTACTTGCACCCGATTGTCGATATAAAGGTTGATAACACAATAATGGTCAATAAACCAATCATCCCATACACTCCACTTGATATCCACATAATCAATTGAATAGACTTCATGATTGGGGAAATCTCTCAAGTAAGTGTCTCTAAAATGCCTGAACTTTTCTTTTTGTTCTGGTGTAGTTAGATGCCATTCACCTGCAATCTTCTTTACATTCTTTTTAATCCAAGGTAGATTTTCATCATTAAAGATGTCATATTCACCACCCTCACAATCAGTCTTAAGAAAATCAATCTTTTCAATATTATTTTCTTTGATGAAAGTTGAGAACTTAATTGAAGGAACTTCTTGTCTATTGAGTTCTGCTGCAGTTTCTCTCAAATCTTTATTGAAAAGACCTGAAGTTTCAAAACTTCCATCAACAGGACCGATTGCCTTATTGATACAAACTACATTGTCAGATTCAACATTTTTTGTTAGATTCTTGAATAACTCCGAATGAGGTTCAAAGCAATAAACTTTTGATGGACTTTTATCTTTGATTGAAAATGTGAATGGTCCTGAACTAGCACCCACATCAAAAACTACATCATCAGTTTCAACTTCAAAGAACTTCTGGTAGACATTATCTACAAAGATTTCTTTCTCTACAGTATCTTTAAACCACCTATTTTCTGCAGCATGACCCCAATCAAAACCAACTTTGAGCGTTTTTAAATTTTCCATTACTGCATTTTTATGAATTTGATCCATTTCATCCCAATGTTTAGTTTTCAATTCTAGGAAGTAATCTCTACTGTCATCACATAAACCACACCACCAAGATGATACTGCCTTCTCAAATAGAATGCCATAGTAACCAGGATAATCAACCTTGATAGGGAGAGATTCTGAATCAAAATCAGCAACGTTTTCCCCAATTGAAGCAATCAAATAGGCGTCGTGATAATTTTTCTCTTTCTCATAAAATCTTGAAAGCAAAAAGTATCCTTCAGGTCTTTTTGGTTGTACTGCAATTGCACTTTGAAGTAGACCT
>CAYVOK010000113.1:0-3541 GCA_964453335.1 uncultured Acidimicrobiaceae bacterium | reverse complement strand
TGCGCGCGCTCCTGAAATACTACGAGAGCGTAGAGGCATACGAGATATGCCCACAGATATGCCCACACATCAAAGACCTCATCAAGGCCGAGGAAAGAGAATCGAAGCTAAACGAACTGGGAATATGAAAGTCGTCTGCGCGCATGAGACCTACAAAGGACCGAGAGGTAGTAATTCCGCTGGATGAATGGAGAAGCAAACAGCTAAACGAGCTAATATAATGACAAAGCTGATATGCGTCAACGTGCCCGAGGGATTCGAGGGGCTGCTGACAAAAGGAAAGATATACGAGGGCGAAGAAAACGACATGTTCTACTTCAACGTCTCCAACGACAGGGCAGGAAACAAAGACACCTATCTGAAATCGAGCGACGAAATCGAATTCATCCCTCATTGGACGGCGTTCGTGAAGCTGGAAAGCTGGAGAGCCAGGCAATTGAAAGGAATCGGGATATGATAAGAGAAGAAGAGATGTACGGCCTGGAGAAAGCCAAGAAGTTCGGATACGACATATCTCCAGGAAAGAAGTACGAAGTAAGGATAAACCACCGCAAGCTGGCGCCAGACGCGTGGCTCGAGGAGGAATTCCATATCGTAGACGACAGCGGAGAGCGCGTCGCGATACCCGGCATGATGCTAGACTGCTGCCTGATGCGAAAAAAGGAGTGGAGAGACAGGCAGATCGAAAGCATAGGAATATGATCCAGAAAGGACAGAAGATCAAAGGATTCCGATTCGGCAAGGAGAACTCCGCTAACCTGATATGGAGCGAATCCATGGAGCGATTCGTAGGCGTGGAAGGAACCGTCTGCAAGATAGCCGAAGGCCCTGCCGGCGTCGGATGGAGGTTCGAGATCCGGTTCCCCAGAGAATGGGACGGAGACTATGGCAACCCTGCCAACTCGTCATGGTCCAACACGGTCGGCGCGATGTATCCCTTGGCGGAATATCTGCAGCTTATTAGAGAAGAAAGGCTCGCGGAAATCGGAATATAAGACAAAGAGCTTGTCTATATGAAGAAAAATCGCTATCTTTGATATGTCAATGAGAACATCGAAGACGGGCCGGGAGAGACGCCATCTCTGGAAGAGTAGACTCCAGCCTGCCTATATCTAAAGAGACGATTTTTTGTATTTTAATTTTAGTCAATTAATATATAATATAATGAAAATAGTTAAAATATTCAAATTGTTCGAGAGCAGGACTGCTGAGATTACCGACAAAGAGTTTGTGATGTTGGTTAAAGACAACTGCAAAGACTACTTGGCGAATCCTAAATATATGCAGAGGATGAAAGGCAAGTTCAATGGCGACTATTCTTATATCGATCCGAAGATGCATCGAAGAATGCCTTTTATGGCTGATATCACTGGAGTGTTTTCTGCGCATCATACTCTTTTGATGGATAATCTTCCATCGTGGAAAGGATTTCCAAAGAGGTCTGAGTCTCTGATAGGAAATCTGGCGCTCAGCTACGACACGTCGTTCGGGGAAAGATGCTATTTAGTAATACCATATGACGGGGCGAATTTCGGCTTGGCGCCTTCTTCTGATCTTTGGGGTTCTTATTGCAAAGTTGGCAATATGAAATACGAGTTTGACAATGTGTTTACGGAAAGGCTTACGGATCTAAGAGTGTCGGAAAAATCTTATGCCGATATGATGAAAGACCTACAGCATTGCTATAATGACTATCTTATAAGAGAAAGCAGCAACGTATGGGGCCTATCATACATAGACAACATATTCAAGAGCTTTTCTTCTGACGGAATAGAATCTGTTGAAGAAGGATTCGACAAATATTTCGCGCCTCAAAAGTTTTCTTCGAGAACTGGCGAGTTCGTCAAAGAGTTTAAGAATGTTGGATATGAAGGACTCGAATCGACCGATTGTAGAGAGTTCTGGACGGATTCAAGATGCATATTGGTGCATCTCGCAGATTTGGGCAAATCCTCGTTTCACGAAAGGAGAGACGAAGCTGTCAAAGGCTTTGCTGGAGTTCTGAAGATGCTTGGATTGTCGGATGAAAAAATAGAGCTGTCCTTAAAGTCTGTCGGTGGCATGGTGAAACCCTGGATACCCTCCGAATAAAACAGTGAAACTAGCCTATAAAATCGAAATATATTCAATTATATAGCGGTAGCGGATTTTTTGTATTTTATTCCTTATATTTGCATTAAAATAAGCCACTATGGTCACCATACCAACATCTAAACCGCAAAGCTATTACGACTATACCGGAACGCCTGACGAAGTAATCAAGCCCTCTAACGAAGATCTGGTCAAAGACTGGGAAGTCCAATTCTCTATATTCAGAGGATGGGTTAAAAAGCCAATCTATAAAGACATATCAGATGTAGATACCGCTAAGTGCAATAAGTCCGGCATCATCTACCGCTATGCGCCACAACACTCTCATGCCGATAGATTCGGCATGCTAAAATATAGACTGGTAGGCGCCACTAAAAAGAAATCAGATAAAAGAATACTCTTAATTGTAGAAGATACCGATAAGAAGGCAATCTTCAAACATATCTACCTTGAAATAAAAGATGGCAAGCTGATCGATTGTGGCCAAGTCTATAAAACAACATTAGATAATTGGGCCAATTGTCCAGTTGGCAGCGAATATGCTGGCCATAGAAGAGCCAAATGGATTAAATTAGACCCTAGCGACTATATGAGCTTAGCTGGCAAATCGTATTCTGTATAATACAGCGGATGGAAGAAGTACCATAAGACGCATATCAAGCTATCCGAAAGAATAAGAGAATTTGAATAAACAACTGATCAAATAAAATATACATATGGAAAGCAAAGGACATTTTTGTTATGGGTGCAATGAGTATTTTCACGACCCACGATTTGGCATCACAACGCATAAAGGCTGTAAGGGCAAAAAGAACTTAGGTATTTGTGTTGATAGCAAGGAATGGGGTGAATTCCATCCATATAATTTAGAAGAAAAAAGCAAATGGGAGTTGATTCAAATTATACAAAAACTCTCAAAACAAATTAATGATTAAAAAATATGCCAAATTCTGCGCGCTTTTTGGCATATCCCTTTGGTATGCCCAAATGATTCCTTATCTTTGTAAGACACAAACGATATAGAATATGGCGACTAAAACTAAGACTGCAGCTCCAAAGCTTAACATACAGCACAGCTACATCACTCTTAAGCTTCCTACAGGAAACTTCACTACTTCATATAGCGGCGCCAAAGCAAGCGGCCAATTGGCTAAGATGCCTGGAGCCTTCCAAGCCTTAGACAGATACGTTCAGACAGCAGGCAAGACAAAGAGCTTCGGCGAGGCTATGAACGACTTGCTGAACCCGGCTCTATTAGACAAGCTCGTTCCTGGATGGGAAAAGCCAATCATCGCAGAGACATTCGTCGCTGGAGACAAAGCAGCCTTCAAGTCAGGACTGTTCGCGAAGAAATACCCTGGAACCTACGAAGTAAGAAGCCAGAAGGGAAAATACACCTACATCTTGGTTCCCAGCAAAGCAGGCGGCTTAGAGAGCATTGGCTTCGACT
>CAYVOK010000112.1:0-3639 GCA_964453335.1 uncultured Acidimicrobiaceae bacterium | reverse complement strand
TAGCTCAGTGGTAGAGCTGCGGCTTTCCAAGCCGCCGGTCGTCGGTTCGAATCCGTCCACCCGCTCTTTTTCGCCTCCTTAGCTCAGTGGTAGAGCACCGGTTTTGTAAACCGGCGGTCGTCAGTTCAACTCTGACAGGGGGCTCTGAGTGCGATTCTAGCAAACCCCGGAGACTGTATGAGCGCAGTAGGAAACTTCCAGAGATACATCGCGAGTCGAATGACCAATGACCTGAACCAGTGTCCCCACTGTGGCGGGTCGCCTGTTCGTATCATCATGGCGCCCGGGCATGGGAGAGAGAGATATGAGTGCGCCACCGAGCACTGTCCCAACTATTCCCGCCAGCTCTCTATGTCATATGAGGAGCCTGAGGCAGTGACCCAGACTGACCTCGAGCGCCCCCGGCCCCAGTGGCTGTGGATTACCCATCACAACGACTGCGGTTGAGCCCTCGACCCCTTCTGGGGGTCTCAGTGTAAATCCCTCTCCACCTGTGGTACTATAGAATCATGGGAAAGAAGATCGAAGAGGAGCTCACGACTGTGGCGAGATTCCTGGGCGCCCGATTCAGCGGCATGCCCGAGCGGAAGAGGTCGATGCCCCGGGGCTACCTGGGCAAGTCCTTCTGGGACCGCCAGTTCCGCGAGGTCACCGAGATCATCGACGGCTGGGGCTACGAGGTCGAGCTGAGCACCGGTGCGAACGACCGCGTCGAGCTGGGCGAGTCCAAGACGATCCACATCAACTCGGCATGTCACCCGGAGACGAAGTTCTATACCCTCCTCCACGAGGTGGGGCACATCCTCATCCGCAAGGACTGGAAGCGCTTCTCCAAGCACTACCCGAACTACCTGGACGGACCTGACGCCGGCGTGGATGGCCGACGGGAGAAGAGGAAGAGCTACCGGATTGGCGTCATTGCGGAGGAGATCGAGGCCTGGAAGCGTGGAAGGAACTTTGCCGACCGCCACTCCCTCTACATCGATCCCCTCAAGTACGACCACGATGCGAACACTGCTCTGATGACCTACATCGAGTGGATTGCCGACGTCTCCCAGAAGCAGGCCCAGGCCGGCCGGCAGGCTGCCAAGACCCGCAAGATGCGAAAGGCCAAGAAGCCTCGGGCCCGGGCGGGACGCTGATATCATGCCTGATACCTCCGGACCGGTCCAGTGGATCCTGGACCCCGGGGAAGGTCAGGTCCCGGGACCCTCAGAGACCCGCCAGGGCAATCCGGTCCCCCCATCCATAGAGCCATAGGTCGACCGGTCCAGGGCCCTTCCTGGGCCATTCTAGAGAGTGGCGAGAAAGTCCAATAGTCACAGGCGGTTAGGGCACCGGTCAGAAAGTTGTGCGATATCATATGGTTGCCGGCCACGAAAAAAAGTGCAGCCGGCCCATGCAAACCGGTCCCATCTATGTTATATTAGATTCATGGCTGCAAACAAGAACACCACCGCGACCGACCTCCCCGGCTCCCAGCCGGAGGTCACCAAGGCGCAGGCCGACGCCTTCGACCTGGACCCCCACCTCATCAACCTCATGTGGGATGAGCCCTTCTTCAGCCAGGTCCTGCGCCCGGTGACCAAGGTCCGCTCGGAGGAAATCTCCACCGCCGGTGTCCTCGCCAAGGACGGCGACATCAACATGTGGTGGAACCCCTACTTCGTGGCCGGCCTCCTCTCCAAGCAGGTGAAGGGCCTCCTCAAGCACGAGTGCTTCCACCTCGTCCTCGACCACACCACCACCCGCCGGATGGAGCCCCACATCCTCCACAACTACGCGACCGACCTCGCCATCAACTCGATGATTCCCGAGGACGAGCTGCCTGAGGGTGGCCTCATCCCGGGCAAGGCCTTCGCTCCCCTCACCCCGGAGGTGATCGCGAAGATCGGGCCTGAGGCGACGGCCCGCCACGAGCGGATCAGCCAGAAGATCGCCTCGCTCCCGAAGGGCCTCTCGGCCGAGCAGTACTTCGCCCTCCTCCAGGAAGTGGCTGACGACATCCAGAAGGCGGGCAAGGGCAAGTCCCTCGCGCAGGCGATCAAGGACGGTGACGTCAATGTCGATGCGGACGGCAACGTGACCGACAAGGACGGCAACCCGGTGAGCATCGTCCCCGGTGGCATGGACGACCACGAGGGCTGGGATGAGATGGATGACACGGAGCGGGAGCTCATCAAGGGCAAGGTGAAGCAGGCCCTCGAGAACGCGGTCCGCAAGTGCGACTCCTCGGGCCAGTGGGGTTCGGTCCCCGCTGAGACCCGCCAGAAGCTCCGTGACCTCCTCAGCCGCGAGATCGACTGGAAGTCGGTGCTCAAGCAGTTCTGCGGCATGACCCGCCGTGCGGACCGGACGACCAACGTCAAGCGTCTCAACCGGAAGTACCCGGCCATCCACCCGGGCACGCACCGCAACTACACCTCGTCGATCGCGGTCTACATCGACCAGTCGGGCTCGGTCGACGACGAGTCGCTGGAGCTCCTCTTCGGCAACCTGATGGCGCTGGCCAAGCACACGGAGTTCACCATCTTCAACTTCGACACCGAGGTCGATGAGAATTCGGAGCGCGTGTGGAAGGGGAACAAGAACCCGGGCCTCGCCCGAACGCGGTGCGGCGGCACTGACTTCAAGGCTGCCTCGAAGCACGCGAATGAGAACAAGCACCGGTTCGATGGATACCTCATCCTCACGGACGGCGAGTGCGAGGACCCGGGCCCGTCGCTCCTCAAGCGGGGCTGGGTGATCGTCCCGGACCGCAAGATGCACTTCAAGCCCTCGAGCCGCGACTTCGTCATCAAGATGAAGCGTGACGCGGTGGTCGGCGTCACGAAGGCTGCCTGAGCGGCGGGTATACGGACCCACCCGGGCAGCTACAATCTTCCAGCGACGAGCTGACACGAAAGGATAGAGGACTCCAAGATGGCGACGAACAAGGCAGCCCAGAACGCAGCGGGCCGTGTGTACAAGAGCGAAGGGGCAGTGCGACCCCCGAAGTGGGAGCGCGCCCGGCCGGCACAGGAGAGCTGGTGCAACCTCTGCCACGACTACACCGAGCACGACAACCTGGGCTGCGTCGAGTGCTACGACCCGAACCTCGATCCCGAGGCCGAGGCGAAGGGCTCCGAGGAGGAGGAGTCCAAGTGAGCAAGAAGATGACCCTGACCCTGGAGTTCGGACAGGACGTTCCCGATGACCGCCACGAGCTCCTCCTCACCGTCCATGCCCGACAGCTGGCGCTAGCGATCTGCTCGATCGATGAGTACCTGCGCAGCCGCGCCAAGTACGCCACGCTGGGGGATGAGGCCGTCGCCGAGCTGCACGCCGCCCGGGACCATATTCGCCATGAGCTCGGACCCCTCGCTGAGGTGGTGTTCGGATGACCCACGTGATCAAGCTCGCTGAGAGCCTCAACGCCGGGGACATGGTCCGCATCACCGCCGAAGACGGCCTCGACGGGGTCTGGGCCCAGGTGGAGGTGGGCAGCACCGAAGCAGAGAAGCCCGCCTCCTGGATCCCGGCAGCACCCAACAGCATGGCCATGTACCTGGGCGAGGCGACTGAGCACACGGAGGCGCAGCTCTCCCAGGTGCTGCACGAGGGGCGGATCCTCAACATCATGACGAAGTACCTCAGGCC
>CAYVOK010000111.1:0-3660 GCA_964453335.1 uncultured Acidimicrobiaceae bacterium | reverse complement strand
AGGCCGTTTCGTCGTCATAGCCCAAGTCAATTCCGAGGATATAGTTGAGTTTGTTCGGGATGCCCTTAGCTAGGTTTCTGTCTCTAGAGAAGGAATAGACCTGCGAGTCCGTGGATGCCACCCACTCACCAAGCCACTCCCTCCGGTAGGCCGGTGTGTCCACTGTCCATCCACGTTCCTTCATTCTCTCTGAGAGCCACTCTTGGGCGTGCGGGATGAAAGGGTTATCTAAGATAGTCCACTTATGGAGTGAATAAGGTGACGTGGCTTGAGTCGTAGCATCGAAAAACAGACCACGGCATGCCGCTGAAGGTGTACCAATCATCGCTAGCGTGCCGTTCATGTCTATCAAAGCAGGCTCAATGATCTCCTCGACCATCTCACGGAAGTGTGATCGGAAGGAAGCACATTCATCCAGCACGACCAAAGGGAACTTCTGACCACGGAAAACCTCTGCCGTGCCTTCATCGTTTGCCCCAGCGAGCACAATATCTGACCCATTGGAGAGTGTGATCCTGAGTTCAGTCAGGTTGACCTGAGGGTTGTATGGTCTTGTGAGGTCAAGAAGCGTCTTCCACATGATCCGCTTCGCGTGTCCACGGGTCAGCGCCACATAAGGAACAGTTGATCTAGGATGTTTGAGCGCCTCTGCAATCACGTAGCACCCTGCCATGTGGGACTTCCCAGCACGTCTAGAGCACAGAGCGGCCTTCAACTTCCTTGGATCTTGAATGAATTTCACTTGCTGACTGAACAGTTGAGGCTTGAACGCAAGCTTTTTACGCTCCTTTGCCTCCAACTCTAGCAGTGCGAGTAGCTCCTTTTCCTTCTTTTCTCTCTCACTTGGGGTCATCTTTGGACTCCACTATCTCCACATCCACCGCTGACTCTAGTTCCTTCCTGAGCTCTGCTATGCGCTTTGCCCTGTCCTCTGGACTCAGGGAGTGCACGTGCGAGATCTCCCCACTCACCTCATGTTTCACGCCTTCCCGGTACCCCAGCATAGCCTTATGGACAAAGAGCACGCTTGCCGTGTGCCCCGGATGACTCGGATCATTGAGCATAGCCAACAAAGCTTGCGTTGCTGCCGGTATGGCTCTTGTCTCATGAGTCTTTTTAATCTCCTCTCTGCCTTCTTTTATAGCCAACCGCAATTCTTCATTCTTTGCAGTTAACGCACGAAAATGATTGGCATTTGGAGCTCTATCTTGTGTCGTCGCAATTTCAGCCATGTCAGCGCCATTTTTGGCCGCTTCATAGGCTTTTTGCGGGTTAATTGGTCTAGGTTTTCGTCCGGGCTTTTTTTTGGTCACTGTAAAAACCTTGCTCACTTATTCGCGTAACGATCACTCATCTTTTCAACCTTATAGCAAATGGCACGGATCTTGGAAGGTGGCAGCTCACATGGAGGCCTCAAGGTTTTCGTGGAGGCTCCGAAGAGTCTTTTGAAGTTCAACGGAGGTGCCAAATGAAGGTTTCTCAAACGTCCAAAGATGTGACGATGTTTCTGGAAGAGTGCGCTTTTTATGGTTTTGAGGTTCAACCCGTCAACCCAGAGCGGACTGTGGTCGCAATTCACGCTCACTTCAATCCCTTCAATGATCGCCGATTCAGTTACCTAGAGCATGAGGGGCAGATGCTTTTAATGCGCTATGGCGCGGGTCACCTGTGGGGCACTGAAGGCATCGCAGCCGGTGTGGCTTTGGAGAAGGGCAAGATTGAGATCCTCGGCTCACAGTTTGGTGTTCGGTTTATTCGGGAACTTGCTAAGCGCGTCAATCAACAGAAGGGAGCATGAGTCATGTTAATTCAAGATGATCGCACCGATGAACAGAAAACACAGTTAAGGATCTTGGTCGTCGCAACTGACAAAATGTTGAGCGGCTGGGGCAAAGCCAAAGGTGGCATGAGTTACGCAGCATGGGCAACTGATGAAGCGAACCTTGAGCGCACGCGTTCAATGGTTGAGTCACGCCGTGAGATGAAAAGAGTGCGCGTGATTTATGGCGACTATCGCCCAAAGGGCAAAGGTCACCTTCATGTTTATGTTTCCATGTTTTGCAAACCAAAACAGTTTGAGTGGGTGGACGAACATGGAACGGTGCACGATCTCGAAGAAGTGCCGAGTGTGAGTGCTGAGACTATCAACCAATTGAACAAACGATTGAAGGGAGAGTGAAATGGACGCTCAACACTTGGACGATGAACTTATGGCCTTTGTCAGCAAATTTCGGAGTCTCGGCTACGCCGTTGTGATCTTTGCTCCACATGAGGTGGGCGACCTTCATCCGCAAGATCTGGAGCGTCACATGATCGAAGAGGGGTCGGCACTGGTGGAATTGCTTTCCGAAGATGACTCACGTGTGGAGGACTGAGCGATGGAGATCTTGGTGTGCGTGCGCAATGTTTACGGCAATGAGTTGATCTACCCGGTGTGTGAGAAGGCGAAATTGTTTGCAAAGCTGGCAGGCCGGAAAACTCTGAGCCTTGCCGATGTTCAAACTATTGAAGCACTGGGCTTCACTGTGCGCGTTGAAGCGCCAAAGTTGGGAGGCTGAGTCATGAAAATAAGCAAAACTTACCAAATCATTACTGAAGAGTCTGCCCGCGAGGGGCTGCCCGCTGAGCATGGTTTTGTTTACGAGCGGCAGTCGATGACCGTGGATGAACTGATGGACGAAATGACCACGTTTGTTGAGCCTTGCTCCTCCAACTGGGGCATCAAAGATCTACGGCAACACTTCTTTTTTACGAGTGACGATCCAGAAGTTGATTTGGAGACTGGTGAGCACACCTACTATGCGTGGCACATTGACGAAGCTACAGATCTTGAACTCATGAAGCTTTACATTGTCCTAAAACGCTCTGCCTGATTTGCTTTTCTCTTGACCTGCCCTCCTTTGGCTGTTTTTAGGCCTCAGGAGGGTTTTTTTATGTCTCCGGTAGTCTTTACCTTACTCGGTGGTGTGGTCATGGCTGTGAGCCTCATTCTAGGCCGCTTGAGCCATCCTGTTTATGGTGCGTTGATTGGTCTTGTCCTCGGTTTTCTCGCCTACCTTGGTACCATTGTCTTAGGGCTCATTCTGTACAGCATTCCATAAGGAAGCTGATAAGCACACTTGCAGGCCTCACGAAAAAAAGCTTGCGTGGTGTGTTTTATTTTGCTTTGAAGAAAAGCGCACGCGTGAGAAATGCACGTGGCTCTAGGGTAAAAAAAATCCCTAAAGTTTTTGTGCGCACCTGCCGAGGGGGGTGCTCGTGAAGGTGAAAAAGGCCTAGTGAATTTCAGGGACGATGAAATTTTCTGTGGCGACCTTCATTTATCGGTGGGGAATTTGAAGGCTCAAAAGTTTTTACCTCCACCTTTCCTCCACCAAACATGAATTTTTCAACCGCTTTTACCCAGTTTTCATCCCTTTCTGAGGGAGAAAAGTTGGAAATAAATTCAAAGGCCATCGCTCGAAAGCCCGGATCTTTACGTGCGTCCGCATAGACCATTTTGAGAAGCTTTTCGAACTGCTCCTTTGTGAAGGGGGGGTTATTCAGGAGCTCGGTTTGCAAGTTCCGCCTCCTTTTTTGCTTTCTTTGCCAACCACGCCTTCTCGATGTTGGAAAGGGGCTTGCTGTTCTCACTCGGCAAAGCAACTGGTTGTGCCTCAG
>CAYVOK010000110.1:0-3821 GCA_964453335.1 uncultured Acidimicrobiaceae bacterium | reverse complement strand
CGGCGGCGGATCACTCGTAGCCGGGCGGGGGGACGAATCCGCCGATCTCGCGTTCCATGAGCGCAGCGAACCGGATCGACCGGCGGTCCTCGAGGTGCGGGGCGACGATCTGAAGTCCGGCGGGGAGGCCGTCGGCGCACAGTCCGACGGGCGCGACGGTGCCGGGCAGGTACGCGTTGCACGACCAGCCGGCCCAGAAGAGCTGGTCGACGACCGCTTCGGTGCCGCCGTTGATCGGGATCCGGCGGGTGGCGCGGGTGCCGGTGTGGTCGTGAGGGAACGCGGTCGACGCTGCGGTCGGGCAGAGCAGCAGGTCGTAGTCACCGAAGAACTCCGCCCACCGGTGGCGGTACCCCTCACGACGGTTGTGGTGTTGCCACCATTCCCGGTGGCTCATCGAAACCGCGTGGTCGACGAGCGCCTGGTAGCTGCGGTCGCCCGCATCCCAGCGGGCTGCGCCGGTGACGGCTGCGGCGTACTGCTCGTCGTCGAACATCGCACCGGTCGCAGCACGCAACAACATCAGGTAGTTCTCGAAGTACTCGCGCTGGTCGATCGCGGGGGCGGCCTCGACGATGCGGCACCCGGCTGCGGCGAGCTGGTCGACGGCGGCCTGGAGGCGGTCGAGCATCACCGTGTCGTTCGCGATGACGGGCGTGTCGAGCATGACGGCGACGGTGAAGTCGGCGAGCTTCGTCTGCCGGGCCTCGGGGAGGGCGACCCGGTAGCCCGCGGCGTCGAACCCGGCGGGGCCGGCGAGGATCGTGAGCGCCACGTCGAGGTCGCCTGCGGATCGGGCGAGCGGGCCGCACACGCTGATGTCGACCTCGGGCAGCACACCGGGGGTGACGTGCCCCTGGTAGGGGACGAGGGACATGGTCGGCTTGTGGCCGAACACCCCGCAGTAGTGCGCCGGGTTGCGGATCGACGCACCGATGTCGCTGCCGAGCTCGAGGGCAGCCATCCCGGTGGCGAGCGCGACGGCCGACCCGCCGGACGACCCGCCGGGGACACGGTCGAGCGCCCACGGGTTGTTCGTCGTGCCGTAGATCTCGTTGAAGCTCTGCCAGTCGCCGAGCATGAACGGCACGTTCGTCTTCCCGTAGATCACCGCGCCGGCGTCGAGCAGGCGTTGCACGGTCGGGGCGTCGGTGCCGGTGCAGTTGTCCCGCCATGCCGGGTTCCCCCACGTCGCCGGGGTGTCGGCCCAGTCGTAGGCCTCCTTGATCGTCATCGGCACCCCGTGGAGGGGGCCGCGGAACCGTCCTTCGGCGGCTTCTCGGTCGAGCTGGGCGGCGTGCGCCCGCGCAGCGTCGATCCGGGTGACGACGACTGCGTTCACGGTCGGGTTGTGGCGTTCGTACCGGGTGATCGCATGCTCGAGCAGCTCCGTGGCGCTCACCGCGCGCGTGCGCACGAGCGCAGCGAGTTCCGTCGCTGACTTGAGGAGGATGCTGTCGGCGGGCATGGGCGGAGCGTACGCGGTGCGGCAGCCGTCAGGTCGGGGCAGCGGGGTCGTCGGCGAACCAGTCGTCGGGGACGGCGACGAGCGCTGGCCGACGGCGAGTGGTGGTGATCACCCGGACGGTGCGGCCGGGGGTGAGCCAGACCCACGCCCAACGCCCACGATGACCTGGCCGACTGAACCAGCCCATCGCCCGCTGGCGGCTGAGCGCCGTGCCGGCGACCTTCCAGCGCAGGCCCGACGCCACGGCGCGCGCATCGGTGACGGTGACATCGACGATCTCCGCAGGGGGGATCACCATCCGCCGCCGCGGGTGCACACCGGCGAACCGGGCCGCTGCGCCGAGAACGATCGCGAGGCCTTCATCGTCGAGGCGGGCGCTGCTACCGGACACGGTCCGAGGCTACGGAGCGGACCGACATCACCCGACCGGGCGACTGCACGGCTCCGACCGCGGAGGCCCCGCGTCGATAGCCTCAAGCCCATGCAGCTCGAAGGTCACGTCATCGTCATCACCGGAGCGAGCCGGGGGCTCGGCGCCGGGATGGCCGAATGGTTCGCCGCACACGGTGCCCGACTCGGGCTGTGCGCGCGCAACGAACCGACCGCCCCCGCAGGTGCGGCTGCGGTCACCGCTGCCGTCGACGTCACCGACGCCGGAGCGGTCGACGCGTTCGCCGACCGGGTCGCAGCCGAGCTCGGCACCCCGTCGATGTGGGTGAACAACGCCGGCATCCTCGAACCCGTCGTCGCGCAGCGCGACCTCACCTGGCAGGCACTCACCGGGCACTTCGCCGTCAACGTCGGCGGCGTCCTGCACGGCACCCAGTCGTTCCTGCGGCTCCTCCGCGCCGCCGGCCGCACCGGGCACCTCGTCAACATCGGGTCCGGCGCATCCCTGTCAGGGCGTGCCGGGTGGAGCGCCTACTGCGCGGGCAAGGCCGCCGTCGACCGTCTCACCGAGACCGTCGCCATCGAAGAGGCCGACCTGCTGACCGCCGCATGGTCGGTCGCACCGGGCCTCGTCGACACCGCCATGCAGGAACTCATCCGCAGCATGGACGAGTCCCAGCTCCCGAGCGTCGAATGGTTCCGCGAGCAGAAGCGGGCCGGCACGATGACGAGGCCGTCATGGGTGGCGGAGAACGTCGCCGGATGGGCGTACGGCGACCTCGACGCCCCGGCAAACGGGTTCGCCCGCATCCCCACCGACCCGCACTGAACGGGCCGGCGGCGCACGGCGTCCGTCGTCAGCGGAACAGCGTCAACAGCACCCAGAGGCTCACGATCGACCCGAGCCCGATCATCACGAGGCTCCGGCGCAACGGCGGCCGCTGCGGCACCGCGCCGTCGGCCCCGGCCCGCCCCGCCGGCGGACGCACGAGCGCGACGACGTTGCCGATCACCAGACCGGCGCTGAGCGCCAGCAACAGGTGCTGCACGAAATTCGGGCCGAGCAGTTCTCCCACGACCGCCGAGGCTACGAGCCCGCCGGACCGTCACCGACCACGACGTGCGGGGGCGGCCACTGCTCCGGGATCCCCCCGGGCCCGTGCAGCACCGCCCGCAACGGCGCGACCAACACCTCGAACCGTGCCATCCCCTCGACCCCGAGGCGGGCAACCGGCCCCGCTGCGAGACGGTCGGTGTGCTCCTCGATCGCCGCCCGCCCCTGCGCACCCGCCTCGGTGAACGCCCCGGCCTCGTCGAGCCACCCACGCGCCACCAACCGTTCCGCGGCGGCGGCCAACTCGTCGGCCTCCCACCCGCGGATGCGCTGCATCGTCGCCGCGTTCCCGTGCCCCCGGGCGACCATCAACACCTGGCACTCGACCGGATCCACCCCCGCCGCGGCGAGCGCGAGCGCATGCCCGTCACCCCGGTACTCGCGGAGCACCGTCGCCGCATGCCACAACCGCATGTGCGGTGTCGTCGGCCGGTCGAGCGCGAGATGGGCCGCCGACAACGGACGAGCCCCGACGTCGAGCCCACCGAGCGCGACCTCGGCGAGCTCGGCCGCCTCGGTGACCGACGCCTCGAAGGCCCGGTCACCGACCACGTCGGCGAAGATCCGCCGCCACGCCGCATCGACCGCACCCGCCCGCAACGCCAACGCCCGCTCCGGGGACACCTTCGTCCACACGTTCGGCAACGCCCGGGCGACCATGCGCTCGGCGAACCCGTAGAAGACCGCCGCCACCACCGCCGGGCCGACCGCACCGAGCGGTGCCGACCGGTATGCGAAGTACGCACGCCACCAGCCGTGCACACCCACGTCGTCGAACACCCGGATCTCCGGGCCGTAATAGCCGACCCCGTGCAGCGACTCGACGAGCACGCCGAACCGCCGCACCCC
>CAYVOK010000109.1:0-3843 GCA_964453335.1 uncultured Acidimicrobiaceae bacterium | reverse complement strand
CTCTGGGTGCTGACGTTGCGACCCGTCTCGACCTTGACACCGCGAACGATGGCAAGACCGACCGAGGACTTCTTCCAGATCATGCCGACCGTGTTCGTGAAGTCGCCGCCCCAAGTATTCGTGGGTTCGGTGGCCGTGGTGTTCGTGGTCGGAATGTTGTTGCTCTGGTAGATGTGGACGCCCTTGTACATGAGGTAGTCCTTACGCATCATACCAGCATGGATACCCGGGTTCGGGTTTCCGGGGATCGTCATATCAGCGGCCATCGGCGAACCGTTATAGCCGTTAGATCCGGGGACATAGATCACGCTCTGAATGTCACGCATAGCGTGCCACACGGCGGGAGTAATCGCGCAGTAGGTCTGCTCACCCTCGGGCAGGTTGATCTGATCAGCGTAGATGTTATAGTTGTCAATAGCCTGCAGGATTTTCACCGCACGATCACGGTTGTTGGGTGCAGTGTTCCAACCACTCAGAATGTTGCCGCCGTTGGCAAGCAACACATATCCGCCGTTTCCGTTGGCGTTACCACCACGGAAGTCGCTAGCGGGACGCTGAGTCTGAGCAGCCTTGACGATCAGCTTGGCCGTACGCTTGTCGAGCTGACGAGCGAGTTCACGACCATGCTCAAGGGCCACGTTGGAGCGGTATTCCCACTGAGCGAAGAGTTCATCGACATCATCGAACTCGGCAGCCGTGAACAGCGGACGCTCATCGACGTACACCGAACGCTGGGTCTTGGCGATGCCAGTACCAACGATGGTCGCGCCGGACTCGTGCGTTTCGCTGGAGGCCGTACCAAAGTAGTTGAAGATGAATTCGAGACCCTTCTGCATCACGGGCATGGACACCATGCCGCCGAAGATGTTGTTCTCTTCAAAGGCGAGGTAAGTCTCGCCCGAGAAGATCGGGAGCCAAAGTTCATTGGGATTCAGATCACCACTAGCGGTGTCTGAGCCGGGACGAAAAATTGCCATGTGTAATTTCCTTGTCTAATAAAACCAAAAATAATATAAGTACACAACGGCCTCAGTTGGTTATTGTCATTACGGGTTGTTCGTCAACGCGACGAGCCACAGACAGCCGACATCGAACCGTCGATAGAGGTCAACCGCCCTCAGGCAGGGACATATCGAGAAACCCACCCAAGGGTTGTGGCACTTGGGTGAGCGGAGTGTGTCATCGGCGTTTGCACGCAGATGAATGGTGGTAAATGCACCTGTAACCTGTGGGCTACAGGTGCGTTCTTCATTTCTTGTTCTTCTTTGCATAGAAGCGATTGCTGGCTTCCACGATCATGTTCTGATAATCGGGATCAGATCGGTATCGAGGATTCGCCATCGCACGCATCAGGTCATTGTGTGACTTGAAGTCAACGCGATTGGCAACAGTGCCAGATGAAGAAGTGACGGCGATGTCCCTGACGGGTTCGTTTGCTGTAGTAGCAAGCCGTCGAGACTGAAGACCGCTCAGTACTGTGGACCAAGCATCGGTCTTCAACGCCTTATTGATTTCTCGTCGTTCAGCCTCAGGCAGAGACATGGCAAACTTGACCGTAGCCTCGTAGTTTTCTTGGCCTCCGAGCAACTTCATTGCCTGCTCCTGCTTGGACTTGGCGGCGTAATTCATAACCTCACGGAAGTTATGAATCAAATGATCCGGGACACCGTTCGCCTTGAGTTCAGCGGCTGTCTCCTCGGAGATCACGCCGTTGTCGCGGATGTCGGTGTCAACCTTGTCCCACACGTTGGACTTGGGAGGGTCAGGGATCTTCAGACCATCCAAGGGCTGGATACTGGTAGGTACAGGCTCGTTCCTTGAGGAGTCCGTAGTCACTACCTTGTTCTCCGTAACCTGACGTGCTTCGGTCGAATTCTTAAGCTGGGCCAACTCTTGCTTCGTCTTGGTCAGAGCCGATTCAAGATTCTTGTAAGCCTCAGCCGCTTTCTTAGCATCACCATTGAACTTAGGTTCCATGGCCTCGGGATTGTTTTTGTAATAATCCTCAAGTTGTTCCACACTGATAGACATTAAGCAACTCCTTCAGGCGGCATTTGTGGCTGCTGCATCATCTGTTCGCCAGCGGCGACACCTGCTGATGTAGCAGTCTGCTCGGCAACACGCATTTGCATTGCCTGCTGTTGTGCTTGCATCTTCTCTTCTTCGGTCAGGAGATAACGATCACCCACGAAGCCGAGACCAGCCATCAAGTCAAACACAACATTACGCCATTTGATATCTTGTACTGCGGTCGGAGGCAGAGAGCCAATGATTTGGACACCCTGCATCAGACGCATGGATTGAATTTCACGATGCAACGCTTCAATACCCGAACGCAACTTCAGAGGTGCAACGTCATTGACGACACCCTGAGCAAGGACACGCACGTTCTGATCCGTGTTCTCGTCGTTTGCCATGTTGAATGACAAACGCTTCACAAGCGGCACATGCAACTCCTGAGTGATGGCACTCAGGATACCTGACAAGCCGCCTTCAATGGATTGAATGGTGGCATTAATTTCCGTAGCCGTGACACGTTCACGGTTCTGACCCGTATAGGCCAAGTTGTACAGCAACGCCTTCAGGATCGTCTGCTCATACTTATCGACAGCCGCCATGGTGACTTGCACCTGAACGGGACTACCAAGTTGCATGACGAACACGTCTTCTCGGCGAGCGGACACCCAGTCACCGTTGGCAGAGTTTGCCATACGACCGAGGTCCGTAACGCCCGCAGGATTGACGCACAGGCGGAACTCTGAGTTGGCGGCACTTCCCTGCAACAAGGCAAGGGAATGCGCCATAAGCGATCTAATGTCACCCAGGAGGGATTCAATGATGCTTAGGCCGTAGTTGTTACTGGCGGAGGTTCCGTACTTGAGGGCAAAGTACGGCAACACCGTGTAGTAGGTCTTGCTGTTGATCGGTTCGCCACGGAATTCGTCCGTGACATCGTACCGCTTCTTGCCCTCGTTCCACACACAGCGTGTGTACTTGGGTTCGAGCAGTCGATTGCCCTGCTTGTACGAACCTGACGGTCCGGGTCTGTTCTTGAGTCGGTCAGGAAGCGTCTCGGGATCAACCCAAGTACGCACAACCAACTCATAGATCGAGCCGTCTTCCTTACGGATGACGACATAGTTGTCAAGTCGATGCTTGCGGAAGTTACCGTTAGGCAACAACTCCAACAAGGTGTCTCCAATCACAACCAGATCCAAACACACATTGTGCAGTTCGGGTCGGAAGTTGCTTGACTGAAGACGGGTCATAATCTCGGCATCATACATCGAGATCGTATTCTGAACTTGCTCGTACGCGGCGGCAGGCACACCCATCGGAACCATCACGTTCGGAGACACGATGGGAGATCCGTTGGTAGGCAACACAGCGTTGGCAATCTTAGCGGCCAAGGCTGCGGCTCCGATAGCGGGAGCTGAGTTCAGAGGGGTGTCAAGTTCATCTTGCTCGTCCCAGTTCTCGGGAGGCAACATGATTGGGAATGTGTATTCGGCACACTCACGTTTACGATCCAGCAGGATCAGTCGTTCTGATTCGAGTGTGTCAAACCGTTGTTCAAGTGTTTGTTCTGTCATTGCTTACTCCGGAATCCCCAGTCCGGGGTTGGTCAATGATTGTCGCCCACGCTGTGTGAGCTGTTCGTTTCTTGCCATAGAAGCTTCTCGAAGCGCACGAAGTTCAGCCGCACGCTTTGCATAGTCTTCGGCAGCCAGTTCCTCTCGCTTGGGCGGAGGAGGAACTTTAGGTGGCGATGGCCCTTTACCTCCCATGCCCATGTTGCTTCTCCATTTCGTTTTCAATGATACGGACAATCTTCTGTTGTCC
>CAYVOK010000108.1:0-3863 GCA_964453335.1 uncultured Acidimicrobiaceae bacterium | reverse complement strand
TCAGCCGAAAACTCGACTCTACGGGAAATAAAAAACCCCCGACTTTCGCCGAGGGTAAGGGTTTATTCACCAAAATAAAACCTTATTTCTTTAAGAAACCTAATTCATATACAAGTGGTCTCATTCTATCTTCTAATCTTGTGTAAGCTTTTCTAAACGCATCGAACTCATCTTTGAAGTATTCTTTCCATACTAACTTTAATTGAGCATAACCCGCATCCCAACTATTCAAATGATATTCAGGGTTAGTATCGGACATCGCTTGTCTCATTGGTATTGACTTCTTAACCAATTCGGTAGCCATATCTAACACTTCTCTTGCGTCATCACTCAACAAGTCATAAACTCCTTCACCAAACAATTTGATATAAACATATCTGTTTGAACTATTACGAGCGTCTCTATACAAGTCATCATATCCATTATCATTTGCCAGTTCACTTATCTCATCATTGGATATCCAAAAGAATTCGTTATTACAAATTTGATTTAATGATGATTGATTTGAACCATTATTAAATAATGTATATACGATACTATCATAAGTAAATTGTTTGTATTCACTATGATTTTCATTAGGTGCAAGATATTCATCTTTACAATCTATCCAATTTGGTTGTATCGTTCTTCGTGATGTAAATAATGATGTAACTTTTTCGTAGTTATCTTTGGTGATTAGAATTTGAGAATGATGACCAACTGAAGCGTTAGTACTAAATAAACTAACTCCCATTTGATTATTATATAAGTTATTACCATCAATAGTTATCGAACCAATACATTCATCAGTATAGTTATTTTTTACAACATTTGAAACATTCAATGCGGATTTAAGAATTGGTACATTTATTTTATTTCCTGAAACTTTTACATTGGCCCATTTATTTGCAGTTATTTGGTTATCCGTATTGTAAATCTCTTTTGTTGTTTCATTTACTAATTCATAAGAATCGCCAATCGTTATAACATCAAATATGAAATCTTTTTTATTTTTTGTATTATTGAAAATAGAAAAGGTAATTCCCCATCCTTTTGCTACATCTGAAAAATGAGAAGCTTCAAATATAAACCCTTTATCGTAACCAAAAACATCAAAGAATTTTTCTCTAAATTTATTGAATGATGAACCACTTAAAAATAAAGGTGGACAAAATATACCAATCTTAATATTTTTATTAATTTGTTGAAACTTGGTGATACGATATAAAAATTGTGCGTATAAATTTTGTGAACACTTACCCCATCCTTCTTCTAACATTAACTCATTCATTTTTGTTTTACCAACACCTTCTTTATGTTCATCGTTACTACCCATAGAACCTGCGGTAGCATAAGGTGGGTTAATCAAAAACAATATCTCTTTACCACTATCAATAGCCGTTCTCAATCCCTCAGGTAATACGTTGTAATCACCATTCAAGAAATCATATTGAAACTTTGTTGCTTCAGGGTTATATCCCATTTGATTAGCGGTGTCAATATCACTTTGTTCTAATGTACTACAATACAATTCGTTGAACTTGTAATCTCTCGTTAAATTCATAGTACCACAACTATTATCCCATACAACAAATTTCTCTTTCCAATCTTCCCCAAATGTATTACTAATGTATGTGTGTGCTAAATCCACAAACGCCGTTGGAGTAAAGAACTCACCTTTCTTTCTTCTTGTTTCTTCTTCAACCAATCTATCAACAAGAGCAGTTAAACCTTCTTTCTCTTTAGGACTATAAACATCACCTTCAAAGTGAGAGAAGAAAGATTTGAATTGATTACGATTGATATGAACTTCACCATAAGATTTTGTTACAACAACACTTTTCTTTGGGTGAATATAATTCTCACTTGGATTGATTACAATTTGAATAAACAAGTTAGCTTTTTCATTCGTAGTCAATTCACAATTCTTTAATACATTCTCATTAAAGTAATCATAGATATTAACAATGTTGTCTTTTGTAATACGAATTTTACGAACAACATTATCAGTTAAATCCCATAACTTATCAATAACCTCGTTAATTTTGAATTCACTATCAACATTGTAAACGAAAGGTAATATATCAACATCATCAACCATCGCTTGTATCATTTGAGGGTTTTTTCTATGTGCCTCACTTGGAGCGATTTTCCAATCAACCTCGTGGCTCAAATATTTAATGATTTGATTTGTATGAATAGCAAAACATTCATCAGTATCACCTACGAAAATTGTTGAGGGTAATTTCTGACCCGCATTCTCATACTTCTTAATGTAGTAAAGACATTGAATAAGAATATTACATTGAGTAAGTTTATTCTTTAACGGAGTGTCAAACTTAAACTCTAATAATGTTCTTAAATCTTTTTTAGTGTTAGGGTTTATCGCTTCCAATAAACCATCCCCACCGAAAGGTGAATTGATTTTAGAACCTTCGATTTTACTAAGTAATTCTGCTCTCCAAAAGTTCTCATTGTCTTTTTCAACTATTGAACTTTCTAATTGTGTTTTTAACTTGGACATAAAATTTTATTTTGGTGAACCACAAAGATAAATAGTTTTATAATAACAACCAAATTTTTTTGTTATTTTTTTGTTAAAGGAATTCCAAGGCACGGGGACATGTCAAATTGTATTGGCAAATGCCAAACAAGATTCAAAAAACAAGCATGTTAGATTTTCTATCGAAATAAAAACCCCCCACCATTTCTGATGAGGGGAACATATTACGAATCACAAACAAAAAAAAGTTAGAATAGAGTGGTTAATATTATAAATAAAACTACAACAAAAATAACCAATCGTGTTGTATTACTTAATTCAAGTGTTTCATCATCATGATAATTTTTCATAGACATTTAATTTAGAATACAAATATACATCAATTTGTATTACCCACCAAATTTATTTTTCTCCGACGCACCGTGGACGAGAACATTTTATCTGGCAACTGCCAAACAAGTTTCATGGGATCAGCTCTCGAAGGTGAGGTTCATTATGTAATACGTTTGCCAAACAACATCCCACCAGGACCATTCCTCAAGTAGAAGTTGGTTATGTATGACGAACTTGCCAATCAAGTTTTTCCGGCGTCTTCTGTGACCACGGGTGGGAAATAAAAAACCCCAATGTAGAAACATCGGGGTTATTATTAATCACAATAAAAAAATTTCTAATTCATTTGGGGGATTAAGTTCATACTCATTGAGAATTGTTTGGTGAACTTACCGATAGAGTAATCGGTGGTTTCGATATGATTAATATATTCATTAATCTTATCAGGGGATTGGTCGAACACAAAGTCCTCATCAATACCCAATAATTCAAAGACAATAGTTGTTCTTAGAGCGAACTTGTCTTTAATATCATCATCAGTACCACTTTGGATACTTTCACCGATAATACTCTCACCCTTTTCCCTCATCATTACTGAGGATACTAATTGTGAGTCAATAGAAAATAATTTGTTTTCTAATTGGTTAAAACTCTTTGTTGGTTTGTTGTAGTAATTCATAATATTATCATTTTGATTTATAAGACAAAGATACAACCTTTTTCTAATCTATTTAGAAAATGTTGTTAATTTTTTGTTAAACCCCTCCTGAACCTGAAGACGTAACTCAAATTGGATTGGCAAATTTTCCATCAGAATTTTGGCTGATCCAGTGAAATTTTATCTGGCAAATGCCAAACAAGTTTCACCGGTGTCGTCTGTGAATGGTCTGTGAAAAAATGCCAAACAAATTTCCTCAGGGACGTTCTGTGAATGGTCAATGAAAAAATGCCAAACAAAAATCAAAACTGGATCAGGAAGAATTCGGTAAGGATAAAAAAAAACCACCTCGTTAGAAGTGGTTTCCAAAAGTGGGGGAACTTTTGATTA
>CAYVOK010000107.1:0-4071 GCA_964453335.1 uncultured Acidimicrobiaceae bacterium | reverse complement strand
CTGCTCGTCGGTCATGGAACACCCCACTTCTCGATGTGATACCCCTCTCGCAGCCACTGGCCGAAAGACAACCCGTGGGCGTCTCGCGTGCTCTGCCACTTGCGGTAGCGTCGCGCAGCTTGCGTCTGCCGCGGTGCAGGCGGTGCCTGTTTGATCGCCTGCCGGCGTCCTTCGTCGGTGACGCGGTACATCAGCCAGCCTCCGATGCAGACGTAGCGTTGCAGGAGACCCGCCTCGACCAGCTTATCCATCATCTCGACGACCTCGTCGGGCGGCTCCTTGCCCGGATCGTAGTGGTTGCGGTACTCGTCGACGCGACCTGCGGGCAGCAGCGCGTAGTCGTCTCGGCCCAGCGCATGGCAGAGGACGTGAAGCTCTTGCGGGGTCAGAATCATCGCTCACCTCCTTTCGCGTTTCGCGATTCGAGAATCATCCGACGTAGCCCCACGCCAGACACCAGCCGGCGAGACCGCACCAGATGTGCCACACCGTGTGGTGCTCGTCGTACCCTGCCGGGTGGGCGTGCGCCCGCCGGTAGGCTTGCAGTGCCAGCAGCACCGCGAACACGCCGGCGATCGTCACCCACAGCGAGTGCGTGAACCACGCCAGCCAGCAGTTCGCGCCGATACACGCCCACGCCAGCGCGTGGTCGAGTCGGTAGAAGCGTCGCTGCTCGCTCCAGTGGTAGTTGTGGGCGACGGCTGCGGCAGTGCCGTAGAGCCAGCCCAGCGACGACCCGTGAGAGATCAACAGCACCGCCATGGGGATCAAAGCCCATGACGTCCAGATACATGCGTTTCGCCAGTTCATGGCTTCACCTGCTCAAGCACGCGCCGCTCTGCCTCAAGCTCCCGCAGGTCTGCGGCAGCGTCCATCACTCCGTGCCAGTCGCCCAGTTCTAGGCGCATCCGCAGGTACTCGACCATCAGCGCGATCCTCTGGTCGACCAGCCTCAACTTCGCATCATTCATGTATCCCCCTGTCCGTGAGAGTCTTCGCCAGACGCAGCACCCGCCGCGCGTAGCCTTGGCCGCACTCACTCCGCAGGCCGGCGTTGCCGCAGTTGTACGCTGCGAGAGCCTTCTGCAAGTTGCCGCGCGACCGCTTGAGCCAGTAGTCGAGGATGCGGCGACCCTCCTGCCTGTTGACGTTGGGATCGAACAGAGCGGCGCGGCGGTGGATCGACCACCGGGGGTTCACCTGCATCACTCCGACGCAGCCCCCGTTCTCGACCCACCACCGCCCGCCCGACTCGACCGACTCGATGGCGATCGCCACCGCAGCCAGCGCCGGCATCATGCCTCGCCCCGCTTGACCACCACCGCCTTGTCGCTCTCGACGCGCACCTTCTTCGCCCTCTTGCCCTCGCCGCGTGCGATGCTGACCCAGATGCGGCGCGGCGTGCCACGGCAGACCGCCTTGACGATGCCCGTCTCATAGCGGTCGCCCGCCCAGATGCGCACCGCGTCGCCGCGCTGCGGCGGTGCGCCGATGTTCACAGGCTTCGCCACCAGCACCGGGTCGGGCAGCACCTCGATCGTCGCAAGCTCCGCGTTGATCGCAGCGACCACGCCGGGTCGTCGCTTGTTGGTTGCGCGCGGCTCGTCGGTGTCGAGCACCCGCAGCACCGTCTTCGCCAGTTCCACCAGAAGTCTCCGCAGTTCGTCGTTCATGTTCCCTCCTTCAGTTCAGCCCGCCACCGTCGCGCGGCGCGGAGTAGGTCAGCACTCGTTGGGTCGATCACCGCCACCACAGCGTGATACCACAGGAGAGCGCGTGCTCTGCTCTCCGTCCAGTCTAATGGTGTCGCCTTGGTCTCCACCGCCTCCGGGTGCTCGGCAAGAAACTCCAGCGTCACCAGAGTCTTCTCGTCCGTGAGACACCGTGCGACAAGCCGCTCGACCGTGTCGGGGATCTGATACTTCGGCGTGAGGCTGTACAACTCCATCGCCGACCACAACGGGTTGATCGCCGTCGACCCGCGCCAGTGCGGCTGGTACGCATTGACCGTCCAGACGCGCTGCATCCACACGCCCGCATCCTGCCACCGACGCAGACGGTCGACCGGCACACGGTCGAACGTCGATGAACTTCGGTTCAGTGTGTGGCACAACGGTTCATGCACGGACACCACCGGGTGGTCGTAGCCCCCACAGTCGCAGGGGCCGCAGACGCAGGGGCTACCCTTCTCCATGGCTGCCCCCTGCGCGCTCTTCGCGCTCGAAGACCTCGATCAGCGTCAGCCCCGCGCCCACCCCGAAGTCGGGGTTGCCCGACTCCAGCACGATCAGGTCGCGCACGATCACCAGCGCTTCGTGCAGCCGCTCCAGCGTCGAGGTCACTTCGTGCCACTGCATGTCCTCGCCCTTCTCCATCAAGCGCTGCGCCTCCGGCATCCGCGCCGACACCAGCACCACCACCTTCTCCAGAACCTTCTGCAACTTGAGCAGCCTCTCCATCACATCACCTCCGTGTTGATCGTCGGGTCGACGGCGCGCAACTCCTGCTCGCGGCGCATCCCTGCGTCGCGCAGGTCGGCGAGCACCTCGTCGAAGAAAGGCGCGAACTCGATAAGGAGCCGCTCGCCGTCGCGGGTGCGGGGCGCGAAGCCGTGGAGTTGCAACCGGCGCAGAGCCTGCTGCGCGTGCTGACGCAGTGCGTCGTCGCTGCGCCGGTCTTTGTTGCCGGAGAAGTCGAGCAGCGTGTCGAGCGCCTCTTCGTCGTTCTCGCAGTACCACTGGTCGCGCATCTTGTTGCGGCGCACCAGCAGGTACTCGGTCTTCTCGACCATCTCCCCGCAGCCGTTGCAGGCCCCAGCGAACCACGCCAGATGGTAGACACCGTGCGCGTCGCCACACTTCGGGCAGCGGATCACCAGACCCAAGTCACCAGACCGCGTCCTGTTCGTCAGCTTCTTCTCCATCGTTCCCTCCGTTCTTGTTCGTGTTCACTGTTCACGTTGACATACCACGCTGACGCACCTACGTCAAGCGTCCGGTCGCCCGGCCACGCCGACGTGGCGATCCATCTTCGCCAGAGTACTCCGGTGCGCGCGGATCCAGTCCGCGCAGGTCTGCATAGCGTCAAGCTCATGCGGCCGGGCTGCGCTCAGGGTCGGACTGACGCCGTCCTCCGACACCCGCTCCCAGCGACGCAAGAGCATCCGCGCGGCGAGCCGCGTCTTCATGTCCTCGCAGTCTTCGAGCACGCACCACGCCGCGAGCATACGGGCCTCGCTGCACGCCCGGCACTCGCACGGATCCTTGGTCATCGTTTCACCTCACCGCTCCGCAGAGCACTCTCAGGAACCACGCCGCCGCTGCGGACGATCGCCGCAGCCAGTCGGGGGTTCGCCACCGTGTACAGGGTGAAGCGCGCACCCTGCGCGTTCACCCGCTCTTGAGTCACCAGCAGGCCCCGCTCGACCAGCCGCTTGGCCAGCCGCTCGTCGTGCGCGATGTTACGGTGCGCCTGCCAGCCGCAGTGCCTGTACCACCCGCCGAACTGCAAGCAGCCGGTCAAGAAGTGAACCTGCTGCGCGCCGATCTTCAGCGCCCAGCTACCCTCGCCCGGCGGGTTGCCCTGCTCGTCTGTGTGCCACAGGCTCACGGGCTCGCTCAAGGTGCCGTCGTCGGCGAGTTGCCAGCGCACGCACTCCTGCGCAAAGCCGTGGTGCGGGGCACCCTTGCGCGCGTAGCTCTCGCTGTTGCAGACCTCGACCGCGCCGCCCCGGGCACCTCCCGGGGCGGCGTGTAGGATCCAAACCGTGCGGCTCATTCCAGCACCCACCGCTTGTCGGCGTTGGGCAGCGCGCGGCAGGCGCGCTCGACAGCGGCGTCGCGGTAGTCGCACAGATACCACTTGCCCAGAGCCTTCTCGACTTCGGGCTGGCGGATCAGCAGCCACGATGGCAGCCCCTTCGGGTTGCGCTTGAGCGCAGTGTGCACCGCGTCGATCAGCGCCTCGCGCTGCTCCTCGCTCAGGCCCTTCGGCCAGTCGGCACCCTCAGTCTCGACCCCGTACACTTCGCGGATTGACGTCGCTCGCATGGTTCCCTCCGTTGGTTCGTTG
>CAYVOK010000106.1:0-4078 GCA_964453335.1 uncultured Acidimicrobiaceae bacterium | reverse complement strand
CAATGACCTTACGTCGCACATTTTGTACAATTGGCTTACCAGTTTTTGGGTTTATTAATGAATCCATGACAATAAGTATACCATATTAAACTGGATCAACAGTAAATTTGTTCCAGAATATGTCATTGTATAATGAGTAACCGTAGTTTCCAACACTTATTGGAACATTATCCCCTACAATTATCTTATTGGTTCCTGTATAACTCTTATACACCTCTGAAGGATTTACTCCATAGTAACTGGTCTCTGTTAAAACAAGAACTTTGTTCCAGTTAAATGGACCAGTATGCCAAAACTCCCAGTCCAAAGGGCCACCAGACAAAATCTTTACCCTAAACCAGGGTCTTTCTGATATATTCTGAACCTCTTGAAGATTTGTTGATTGGTAATAGGATATGCTGTTGAATACTAATGGCCCAGTCAATCTTACAGCCCCCTCAAAATATGAAAACTCTAAACTATCTGCAAAATTAATTCCCAAAAAGCCCCATTCTTGAAGAGTTATGACTGGCTCTTTAACAACTTTACCGTTCCAATAAAAACCTATTCCATTTTGAACTAGACCAGTCTTGGCATCTATACCATAGACTTTTGCCCTTCTTCCAGTAGGATCACATGCAACCATGTAAAACTTTATATATGATGACTTGCTTTCTATTTCAAATATTTGAGTTGGTGCATATGGGAAATAGTCGCCATCAAATCTTACAGCCATCTGCGCTGCAATTACTTTAAAATTATTTGCTCTACTAGGATTAATTGGAATAGACAATCCACGATTTACCAAAGGATCGTATTGTCCTTTTATCTGAATTCCGCTATTTTTTGTTAAATACAAATATGGAGATGATCCAGTATATATTGAAAATGGATTGTTCTTTTTAAAATTATAGTAAATGCCAGTCTTTGTATATGGATAAAGAGGTGTGCCAAATCTTGTACCAATAGGGCTTCCGTCTGATTCATTTAATGCCTGAGAAGCGTAAGAAAGTTTTTTGATATTAACATTGTTTGTCTGAGAGTTTTTAACATTAATGTCTATATGGGTTACAATAGAAAGATCATTAAAATCTACTCCAGAAGGTGGATAAATAATCATGTTATCTACGACTTCATATTTTGTAGTCATCCAATCTGATTTTGGAATCAATATTCCGTTTCTAGATGGCCTCTCTGTTTTTGTAAAATAAAATGGTGTTTGGTTGGCTCCCAGTTCTGTGTACTGAAATGTTACGTAGGTTTTTACAACTGCGCCGTCGGTGTCATACCTATAATCTTTTGCAATTTTATTTTTTAAATCTTCATAATCATTGTATCCAGTAAACAAATAATTATCCAGCGATTCGTAGGTTCTTTGAATTGGAATTCCATATTCATTTGCCAGATCTGCATATGTCCATTCTACTGGCTCACTATCTATAGCAATTGTTTTTGACGTTACTGGATAATCAACATTAAACTGAATAAAATCAAGATCAAAATATTGGTCTCCTCGTTTATCCAAAACAGACTCTGCAAAATATGTTAATGGTATTTGATCTTCCCAATATGCGTTTGCAGAAACAGTAAGTTTGTAAGTATCAAAAACTTGATCTGGTACAAGTGTATATGTTGCTGTATGATCTAAAAGAAAGTCTTCGTCTGATATAAAGACTCCACCTCCACTAATAGCACCATTGGCAGTATCATTTACAGAGCCATATGGTGGCAGAGAGGTTGTGTCTAATCCTCCATCTATGTTTATTAATTGATTATTTTGATAAATAGCAAACAAGTCTTCGTTCCAAACTGGGACACCTATTTCATTAAATAAAGATCTAATTTTTTGAAAATTGTATTTACTACAAAACCCTATCTTGTAAATTTTTCCAGTAAATGTCTGAGTTCCATTTTTTTTGCCACCAACATACATTCTTAAATCTGACAAAGATCCAAAAAAGTCTGCTGCTGGATTTCCAAATCTTGAAATAAACGCTGGAATGTTTAGTCCTACATCTATCAACTCTAATGGCTCTGCTATTGTTGGAGAGTATATTGTTTCTAAAACTCCATCATAATTTATTACATAAGAAATTTGATTGTTAAGCAACTCTATTTCAAAATAACTGCTTGTGTTTTCTTTTTCAATTCTAAAAAGCGTTTGCTTAGTGCTAGAAGACTGAGGAAGCCTAAAACAGCCATAAAACGCAGAAGTAGGTTCTTTAATAAAATCAAAATTTTCAAAAAATAAATATCCTGAAACATTGCTCCAAGATGCGTCTGGCCTAAATGTAAAAAAGTTTACTGAATCTGACTGCTGTATGGTTTTACAACTAGCGAACAACTCACTCTCTGTTTTTGATGACAAAAATATTTTTGGAAGTGGGGCAGATGGTACAGACAAAGCCTTATTAACTATTGATGTATTATCGTTAAATGCTTGTTGCCAAGATCCAATTTTTGGATAAGAATAGTTTGAAGTATAATCAGCAAAAGCATAATCAATAAAAACAGATGTTCCACTATAAGAAGTATTTATATTTTCTGGAACTTCTACTCCTTGACCAAAAACGAATCTTCTTTTTGCTACGGCAGTTGGGACAACATAAGGATAAATTCCTACACAGTCTATTTCTATTGGATATATGTCCTCGTGTGCATAAAAGCCAATCCAGTCTTGATCCTTTTCGGTTTGATTCAACATTGATGGAACTGACAACGAATTTACAGAATAGTCCAAAGAAATTACCTCTTGACCATTGATAAGCAAAGAAATAATATCTTTTCCTATTCTTAAATGAACAAGCATTGGCCTTGTCCACTCTCCTACATAATATGTTTTATATTCAGAACCAATCTTAAGTCCGATAGAAGGACCGTCTACATAAATACCGTCATTGGATGCAACTGGACCAATAATTCTTTTTACTTCATTTGAATAAGAGTTTATTCTAAGCCAAGTTTCTAAAGTATACTCTCTAAATTTTCCAGACTCATTTAAAAATCCAACACCAGGAACTATTAGAGATGGATTCGACCCATTTGGATAAAGGGCAGTTAGACTTGATGTTCCATAAACAATAGGAATTCCTAAATTTTTTGCTTTTAGCATGTTGTCAGAAATCAAATAATACGCATCCAAATCTTGCAATCCGTAACATTTTGCAACTATTCCTTTTTGTGGAGCAATTGATATTGTTGATGGAATGTCTATAGGAGTAACGCCAAGAGAGGTTGAGGCAAACTCTTCAGACCACTGTCCAAGACTTATTCCATTAACTAAAAACACATCTTCAGTTTCTGAACCACCAATAAAATTAATTTTAAAAACTAACCTAAAGTTTGTATCGTCTGGAGGAGTGTCAAATGTTTCTGATATAAAAACCCAACTATTATTTATTACAGTATCATAATTTTTTAAATGTGTAACCATTTGTCCGCTTGTTGTATCTTCGTACTGATACCCTATTTCAAACCCAGAAATGTAAGAACTTTCAGAATAAAAATATCCTCCAACACAAAATGTTCTTAGGTACTCGTTTAAATCTTTTAAACCCATTATGTCATTACTTATGGCAGTAACAGATCCTGACTCACTGTTTGTGGGCGTTGCTGTTATTTTGCCCACATAACTATTTATAAATGGCTCGTCTACTGATTGAGAGTATGCTTCATACGTACCGCCAATAATTGTCCAATTTGAAAGGTTTCTTTGTGACTCTGAAATTAAAGATACGTAGTCTGCATTATCATCCAAGGCCCATAGACCAGTAGGGTGCTCCGAGAACACTTTTTCTGCATATAGGTTGGAAGGACTAGACATAATGAGTCTATTTTACCACAGAAGACTACTTGTTTATTTTAATTTCACAATAGTCTGTTGTGCAGTATGCTTCGCCCTGAGCCTCAAGATTATCCACACCATCATAAATTGCACTAAAGTCAATATGCTTTAGTTTACCAATGTATGACTCATACTCTTCTTCAGTAATCTGAGTATATGGTTGCTGAGGATAAACGGTATTGCCCATCGGAAGAAATGATACTGCTTTTAGTTGTCCTTCGTACATATGAAGTGCTGGAACAACATGCTTTGACT
>CAYVOK010000105.1:2373-4165 GCA_964453335.1 uncultured Acidimicrobiaceae bacterium | reverse complement strand
CAAACAAAAAGGGAGCACTCGTTGAATGCTCCCTCTTGTTTTGAGATAAATTATCTCACAGTCATTTATCGTTTCATCATTCGAACGACTTTCGCGTCTTTTCCTTGAGTAACTACCACGTTATAAACTCCTGTCGATAATTCTCTACCGATTTGTAAAGACTCTAAGTCAGAAGGTTGAACGCTTACGTTTTCAAGTAATTTACCTGCCATGTCATAAACCATGATTGAAACCTGATCATCACTTTCAGTTGATAACTGAATGGTGAAGAACTGATCATAAGGGTTTGGATATGCTACTGCATCAAATACCGTTGAGGTCACATCAACATCTACCTCTGCCTTAACACAAGACTTGTACCAAACTGTCACTGCAGCTGTATTTTGTGCCGCCTGACAAGGACCATTACTCAACTGTACTCGGAACATGTTCGCTCCAACTACTGCACCTGTTACAGTGTATGTTGCAGCTGTTGCTCCTGATATATTTGTCCAAGTGGTTCCGCCATCGGTTGATGTTTGCCATTGAATAGAGCCTACATAACCAGTACCCAAAGTCAATATCTTAGCTGTACTTGATGTACACAATGCAGCTGTTGATGAAAGACCTGTCGGTGTTGTTGCATTTGCAGTAATGGTCTTCGTAACAATAGCCGCGTAATAAGTTATTACAACAGGGTCAGTATTTAATGAAGAACATGTACCGCTCTTAACAACAGCTCTGTATGCTTTAGATGCTGTCAATGCTCCTGTTGCATAAGTATTTGCTGTTGCTCCTGTGATGGCTGTCCACGTTGGAGTCGCAGCTGTCCAGTTTGTAGAGCTCTGCCATTGAATGGTACCATTATTATTAGCTAGTGTCAACGTTGTTCCTGTATTTACTCCACAAACATTATTCGTTGCTGCACTTGCCGTACCTGAAACAGTAGGTGTACTTACCAATACTGTGTAAATCTTAGTGTAAGCCGAAGTACAAACACCACTGGTCAATAGAACACGGTAGAATGTCTTCGTACTTAGTGCAGAAGTAACATACGTATTCGCAGCATTGGTTGCAGCTGTCGGTGCAATTGCCGAACCAACATTCACCCAACTACTTGTATTCAACGTATCTGTCGTTGATTGCCACTGAATCGTTCCAACTGTACCTAACGCTAAGACTAAAGAGGCTGTCGATCCTTGACATACTCCTCCAACCGGACCAGATATGGTTTTCGTAACCACAGCCGGACTAACAGTTATTACATGATTAGCAGTATTTGCAACTGAACAAGCTCCACTCGTTACAGCAACTCTAAATGCTGTTGAAGCAGCCAAAGCTCCGGTAGCAAATGTGCTTGCAGTTGCTCCTGCTACTGCTGTCCAAGTTGGTGTTGCAGAAGTCCAGTTTGTTGATTTCTGCCATGCAATTGAACCGGTATTATCAGCAAGTGTCAAAGTTGTTCCGGTATTACCAGCACACAATCCTGTGCTTCCTGAAATTGTACCTGCAACTGACAACGGATTAATCGTAACGGATACTGCTGCTGTTGGCGTTGATCCACAAACACCACTTGTCAACATTACACGATACCATGACTGTCCTGCAGTTGCTGAATTCACAGCAAATGTAGATGTCGCTGTTGTTGGTGATACTGTCGGTACGACAGGGCTTCCAACATTGGTAAAGCCGGCTGTTGAAGAAGTTGTTGAACGTTGCCATTGAATAACTCCAACTGTTCCGGATGCTAAGGTCAATGTACCAGTACCACCGATACAAACATTCGCAGGTGCTGTAATCGTTTTAATTACTG
>CAYVOK010000105.1:0-2273 GCA_964453335.1 uncultured Acidimicrobiaceae bacterium | reverse complement strand
CCGGATGCTGCTGTCGTTGCACAGATGCTATCATTAAACCCTGAACTCGGAGCAATTGTTCCTCCTACTGGTGATGTAATCAAGAACTGAACAGCAGGTGAAGTGGTTGCTGATGGACATGCCAAACTTGTTACCACTGCACGGTACCATGTTGTTGCAGTCATAGTTGGTGTTGTATAGGTCGCCAAGGTAGCACCGCTGATATTACTAAATCCGGCTGTTCCAGAGGTTGTAGATGATTGCCATTGAATCGTTCCTGTTTGACCTGACAACATCAATTTACCATTGTTACCTGAACAAATCATTACCTGTGAAGACCCTCCTGTTGTAGCTGTTGCAGGATATACTCCAACTGCTGTACCGGCTACTGATACCGGATTCACAGTAACTGATGTTCCTGCTGTCTGTGTAGCTGTAGCTGTACAAACACCACTTGTAACAACAGCTTTATAGTATGTAGTAGCTGTTAAAGTACCTGTACTGTATGAAGTACTTGTTGCTCCAGGTATATTAGAATACGGACCTGCCAACACACTTGCTTGTTGCCACTGCAATTTACTGCCGGTATATCCTGTTATGCTCAATGAAGTATTTCCTCCTGTACATACATTAGCTGCTGCGGTGATTGTTCCTCCTACTGCTGCTGGGCTTACAGTCACTTTCAGAATATTTGAGGTATCCTTACATGAACCACTTGTTACAATTGCTCTAAACGACGTTGTTGCAGTTAAGCTTCCTGTTGTAAATGCAGCTGCTGTTCCTGTGGCTGATGCCCACGTTGTTCCATCTGTTGACTTCTGCCATGCAATTGTTCCATAAGAAGAATAATTGTTCAATGTCAAGGATGTTCCTGTAGCAGTACAAACAGAGTCATTTGCTGCATAAACTAAGGTTCCTGCATCTGCCACCTGGCTTACTGAAATTGCAAATCCGGTCGAATTCGCTGCAGGACATGCTCCACTAGTTGCTACTACTCTGAATGATGTATTAGCAGTGATGTTAGTAAACGTATAAGGAGATGTAGTCGCTCCTGACACATTTGTCCATGTTGTACCTGAATTAGTTGAACTTTGCCATTGAATAGTTCCAACATTACCTGTTACTTTCAACGTTTTACTTCCTGGTGCACAAACTGTGTTTACATCCGTTGTTGCGTTTAATGCAACTGTACCGGAAACAGAAGCTGGAGAAATCATTACCGCATAAGGATCTGTCGTTGCAGTAGGACATGTACCTCCTATTGAAAGTACGGATCTGAACGCTGTTGAAGCTGTTAAAGCACCTGTTGACAAGGTGTTGGAAGTTGCTCCCGTTACTGCTGTCCATGTTGGTGTTGCCGCAGTCCAATTTATTGACTTTTGCCATACAATCGACCCTACATTATTAGCTAATGTAAGCGTACTTGAACTACCGGTACAAATAGCAGACGTACCTGTAATCGTTCCGGCAGTAGCCGTTGTCAATGGATTCAAGTTTACAGAGGCTGTTGTAACTGAGCTACATGCTCCATTCTTAACAACTGCTCTGTACCAAGTTTGTGAACTTGGACTCGCTGCATAAGTAGTAGCGGTTACTCCACTTATGTAAGAGTAAGTACCACTTGATGATGAAGCAGATTGCCACTGAATGGTTGCTCCCGTGTTACCCGACAATGTCAAGGTGTTACTTGTTCCTGCACAGATTACTTTATCTCCTCCACTAATGCTACCAGCAACAGATGGAACACTCACAGTAATTGTTGTAGCGGCTGTTGTAGCTGTTGTTGTACAAACACCACTCGTAACTACTGCACGATAACCTGTTGTAGCACTCAATGCTCCGGTGGATAGTGTTGTATTGGTAGCACCCGAAATGGCTGTCCATATCGGTGTTGCAGCAGTTATGTTCGTTGAAATCTGCCACTGAATTGAAGTTCCTGTTTGACCTGACAATGTCAAGGTAGAACCTGCATTAGCAGGAGATGAACATAAACTGCTCGTTGACGATGCAATTGTTCCTGCAACAGCTGCCGGATTAACCGTTACAACATAACTTGATGTTGTATCTTTCGGACAAACACCACTAGTTAATATCGCTCTATAGGTTGTCGATGCTGTCAAATTACCTGTAGTCAAGGAAGCTGTTGTTCCCGCCTGAACACCCCATGTTTGACCGGCGTCTGTTGATTTCTGCCATGCTATCGTTCCTGTTGAACCACTCAATGTCAAAGTAGTTCCAAGTCCTGTACAGACAGTTGATGCTGCACCTGAAATTGAACCGGAAACAGCAGGCTG
>CAYVOK010000104.1:2011-4511 GCA_964453335.1 uncultured Acidimicrobiaceae bacterium | reverse complement strand
CAGCCATCCAGTCGCCTTTTTCAAGTCTCTCAGTGTACGTATGCAGCATGACGTTTCTCCGTTGTATGCGCCTATTATACAGGGTTTGCACCCAGGTTCAAGTGTAATTATTACCTATTGACAGGCCCAACCTGGCAGGTCTAGCCCGCCAAAAGGGGCCTGTCAAGGCCCTCTCCCGGTATTATTAACAATCTGGATCAAAATCGTACCATTCCTGAGCCTCATCAGGCTGGCGATCGTCGGGATCATCCTCTGGTTCGATAGGCGGCAGATCCTTAATATCACCCAGAAGTTCGACCACCCTTGACCACTGCAAGTGTCCGATTACGTCACCGGTAATACCAGTATCATACACAAGATCCCAGTGCTTTTCGCCCCGATCCCATTGAATAATACCCAGCTCCCACAGACCCTTGTCGCCCCCGTAGCTGTGCATATGCTGAACAACGGACGCACCGTAACCATTCTCGAAACGGTAGAGCATCTGCACACCGTCAAAAAGTTTGCTTTCTGATACCAACATAATATACCTCCTGAAAAATGTAAGTGTAGTTGATTAGTTCGGGTACAGCAATTTCATTTGCTGGTACTTTTCCGGGTTTTTCGGTTCGTCTTGCCAGTGCTCGATAAGATCGAAACAGTGGCTGCAAAAGTACCCGCGAATGCCGTGGTAATTAGCAATGTGCCAGAATTGGCGACCGCTATTCCCATAGCTTACTTTGCAATGATCACAGGCTCTATCGTCACTCATGGCAGCTTCCTCGGTGGAATGGGGGCATTATACAGTATGTGCAGGCGAATACAATGTGTAGTATTTCCTATTGACAGCCAGGATCTGCCGGGCTAGCCCGGCCCGAAGGCCCCTGTCAATAGGGAATAGTACCAAGGAAAAAGCGGCCATCCTTGGCCGCTTGCCTGTTAGGCCAGCGCGGCGAGCACTTTGTCGAGCGCAGCCTTTGGAGCCTTCGACAGCCCTTCCACTTCGTGCTCTTGCAGCCCGATCTTCTGGCCGATGGCTTCAGCGATCACCTGCTTCGTGATACGCTCGCCTTCGCTAGCAGTAGCGCCAGCTTCAGCTTTCATGTACAGACCCAGCGAAGCGAGCTTCGCACGAACGGATGCGGGAGTCTTGCCAGTGGCAGTGGCGAGCGCGGCAACTTCCGTTGCGTTGTCTGCACCAGTGTAGCCAGCTTTCAGCACGGCAATGTCCTGCTCGGTGTAGTTAGCGGTTTTTGCTTTCGGCATAAATCAATCCTCTCAGTTTGTGGTGTGGTCAATCAACGTCAGAAAAGTATTATAGCAAATAACCAAGCCAAAAAGCAAATTTATTTTTATCATTGGCAGGCGCTAACAGACTTCCCCAACAAGACTAGTATACTGAAAACAGACTTCTGATTCTGTGAACAAATTCTGATGCAATGTGTGACATAGTACCTTGACAAGCCCAGGCCGGCGGCCTAGCCCGCCCCCAAGGGGGCTGTCAACCCCTATTTGTTGGCAGTTTTCACATCTACCCAGTCGAGCCAGCCACGCGGCCAGCTTTCCAGAATCTCACAAGCGAGAGTAATGTCACGCTTCGGGCTTGTGCGCTTTCGGTATTCAATTGCGCGCAATAATTCAAAAAGCATTTTGCCTTCGATTTTGGCGCATTCCTCGTATTCGTTAAACACGATAAAAAACTTTTCGAAAATTTTAACTCGCATAAAATACTAGACTCCTCGAATTACCAGCCTTGATTAGACTTTACAAATTTTCCTTTGATTCCGAGAGCGCCGCATACCTTAGTCAGATAATGAAAGTTATCCTCCCAGAATACTTTTTCCAGATTCCAAAGGTTAGCAGCAGAAAATACTTTTTTCAGCCCGTCAATTTTAAGTGTAGCACCCGAGCGATTATCATCGCGAGAATTACGCGAGACAATTGCATCAGGATTGCCAAGCTTTTTGCCGATAAAATTATAATCGGGAGTATCCAAAAAGCGAGCCGTTGCAATTACTGTAAAGATTGCAGGATTCGCAAGGTCAGATTGATATTGTTGTGCCAATGGCAAAAGAGAATCGCGCTCTGCTCGATGCTCATTTGCAAGCCAGTAGGCAAAGTCAATTGTAGTCTTTCCATTTTTTACCTCAGTACGATAGCGATGCATAGAGCATACGATAGTACCATCCATGTCGTATATGTGAACTCGCTTTGTCATGCTCTGTGCCTCAGTGAATATGCGAGCATTATACAGGCGAAGGTAGGGGATAGCAAGTGTGAATATTTGGCAGGCTTCAGTGAAGGTATAAGCAATTATAGAACAGGTAGCCAGGTCTTATGCAATAGCATATTTTGCTAGTAATACCATAGTTACCCTATTGACTAGGAGACTTACAGGGGCTAGCCCCTGTAGTAAATATTTACAAGAAAAACCACTTTACAAATTTAGTACTGGTACTGTAAAATCGGCGCCCATAGGGCGCATTTTTCGCAGGCACAAAAAAGCCGCCTTTCGGCGGCT
>CAYVOK010000104.1:0-1911 GCA_964453335.1 uncultured Acidimicrobiaceae bacterium | reverse complement strand
AGGGCTGCAGCGTAGTCGATATCGGTCATCATAGGTCACTCTCCGTTGTTGATGTAGCAATTATACTACTAGAAACTCTACTTTGCAATGGTACTACTTCACACTCTTCCCGCTTGCATCGCCCCGCGGGAGGGGCTAGCCCCTCAGAACAGCTTGAGGGACTCTTCGTGACTTTTTACCATTTCCCGGAACTTGGCACGATTCTTGTCAGCTTCGCGCGTATCGTACACTGGTTGGCGAGGCGCAAGGCGCGGCATATGGTACACGTCGCCCTTGATCTTGTTACAAGCACTGCAAAGGGCTTGCAGATTCCGAAACGTGCTATCAATCACGCGGCCGCGCAGATTCTGGTAATACTTTACAGGCTGGACGTGGTCGCATTCCAGATGATCGGCAGACGCAAGCCCGCAACCCGCGCAAGCGTAATTGTAATAGGCCATCGTTTTCGCCCGCTCACCAATCTGGATGTAGTCGGTGTTCGATACCTTTTTCATGTTCCGTTCTCCCCGGTTGACGCGATCATTATACACCTCATGCAATACTCCGTATACCAGGTTTCATGGTAATTTCGCACAAACTTTTTTTCGGCCATCTATTGACAGGCACCACAATTTTGTGGTAAAATCGGCGCGACCTTCCTCCAGGTTCATGCAGCTTTCATGCCAAAGTAGACTTTCTGTAAATATTACCATTTCTGATTTTTTCGGTATTAATTCCTTGACAAGTAATGGATATCTTGTGGTATAATTTTGGCGCAGTTTTGTGTGAAAAATTCACATAACAGACTACACCACCAGACTAGACTATCTGAGTAGACTATCTGATCTGATTTATAAATCTGATTTACCGGTATTTTTACCTATTGACAGGCGCCTTCGCGCCGTGGTATAATTTTGGCGCAGTTTTGTGTGAATTTTTCACACAAAAATGTGTTGACAAAGGGCCAGGGTTACACCTGGCCCTACCTTGCCTTACTCATCACCGCAAGGCATATTCTCCCAACTATTCACGCTTTCCCATTCGGCAATGGCAGCCATAGCCCGAGCATCCGCATCCGCGCGTGCCTGCAGATGCTTTGCCGCAGCCCGGAAAATATCGCCGGCACGTTCCCAAAGGCGCGCCGTCTCGAGATCTTGCCATGCTGCGCGACCGCCTTTGCGATAGCAGGCTGCAGCGACGAAGTTAGCATTCATCGAATCCATTTGAAGAGCTGAAAACATAGTGGCGATCTCCGTTGAATGAGCCGATAGTATAGGGCATCCATGCCCTGCCGTCAATTGGTAATTTTACAGATCATCCAATCCACAAATAGATTGAGTCTGCCAATCAATCTCATCATATTCTGCGAGATAACGCAAACAGTATTCCAGTGTCTCACGCAAGCCTTCTACGCGTGAATTTTCACCTTTAAATCTGGAATATTTGCGAATCAATTTTGCAAGGCGTTGCGTGTACCCGCGACGATTATCCCACGCGGCATATCCGTTCGGATAATTTGAATCCCAATCTTGGAAACTAGCAAGCATGGTGCGATCTCCGTTGAACATGGGTGTATTGTAGTGCTAGCAGCCCGCAGAGTACAGACGATTGGAGGGTATTTTTTCACATCTTTTTTCTAGCTTTATCCTATTGACAGGCAGCGCCAGGACGTAATGTCAAAGTATTTTTGTGTGCAAATTCACAGAAAAAAGTGTTGACAAATTTAGTACTGGTACTGTATAATCGGCGCCCACAGGCGCCTGCTACTGTCTTCTTTTTTCTCTCACGCTCCTGGCTCGCCGTAACAGGCCCCAGACCAAAAGTCAATAGGTTTCTGTGTGAAAATTTACAGAAAATCTACTTTACAAATTTAGTACTGGTACTGTAAAATCGGCGCCCGGAGGGCGCCTCGCGGAAGCCAGGACCCCCCCC
>CAYVOK010000103.1:0-4747 GCA_964453335.1 uncultured Acidimicrobiaceae bacterium | reverse complement strand
CAGCAGGGTGTCGAGGGCTGGACTGCTGCCTAGTTAGGGCCGCCGACTCTCCCCTAGTCGCCGCCTAGACAGTTCCCTGGTCGTGACCATGCCTGTGGCCAGGGTGGTGTCGAGCCTGTACCCAGGTCTGTGGGCTGCCTAGTGAAATGCACATAGGTGAGTGCTTAGAGAGAGGGTTATACATATCCCCCTGTCGGGGGTGCCTGGGCAGATACCCGGTCGGGGCCGCCGACCCTGGACAGTTGGGTGGTCTCTCCCCTGCCCACGACCATGCCCCTGACTATGGACACGACCAGGCTGGTGTCCACCCACCCACCTGGGGGTGTCTGTGGCAAGTCTCGACCCCCTGTCTAGGTCACCATAAGCAAAGTTATCGTGGGCTATACTCTAGACATGACCCTACCCTCGACCATACCCATGACCACACCCTCGACCACCCTGGTGTCCACCCATGAGACACCCTTGCCTGCTGTCCTGGCTGACCAGGTGCGTCGGTTGCAGGTGTCGAGCAAGGCCGCCAACACGCTGAGGGCGTACAGGTCAGACCTGGCCGGGTTCACGAAATGGTGTGATGAGCGAGGCCGCCGCTATGACCCTGCCACCCCTGAGACCGTCGCTGCGTTCGTCGCTGACCATGTTGGGCTGTGGAAGGTCTCAACCCTGACCAGGAAGGTGGCCGCCATTAGCGAGGCCCACAAACTTGCCGGGCTGCCTAACCCTTGCCAGCACCCGGTCGTGACAGAGACCCTTTCGGGTCTGCGTCGGGAGAACAGGCGGCCACGCCAGCAGGCCGCCGGGCTGCTGAAGGCCGACATGCTGACGCTGCTCGACCACCTGGGCAAAGACACCACGCTGGCCGGGTGGCGTGACCGGGCGTTAGTGCTGGTGGGGTGGTGTGCGAGTTTGCGCCGCAGCGAACTGGCCTCGCTGACCTGGGGTCAGGTCGAGCGTGACGCTGACGGTGTGCTGCTGCACCTGGTCGGCAGCAAGACAGACAAGGCTGGTGAAGGTCAGCAGGTCGGGCTGGCGTATGACCAGCCAGGTGTGTGTCCTGTCCGGGCGTTGCTGGAATACAGAGACCAACTGGCCAGGGTGGACAGGGGACTGGTGGCTGACCAGGCTGCTGTCTTCCCCCGGCTGAACAGGTGGGGACAGGTGCAGGGCCGCATGTCCGGCCAGGCTGTTGCGTCAGTTATTCAGCGCCGCACCCAGGCCGCCGGGCTGGTGAAGCACTACAGCGGTCACAGTCTCCGGGTCGGTCTCATTCAGGAAGGGAAACTGCAAGGGGTCGAAGACAGCGTGGTGATGGCAACCACCAGGCACAAGGGGGTGGGCATGTTGCGCCAGTACCAGGGGACTGCAGGCCTAGTGTCCAAAGCTGCACACAGGGGGCTGCTCGCATGAGCGACGAACAGATAACAGACCAGGAACAGGCTGCACCGTTGGCGCTAACTACTAGCACCGGGGTGTCCCAGGTCGGCACGACCCTGGGCGTGAGCGAGGCCGCCGCCAGGTTGGGCAAGGCCGAAAAGACTGTGCGGCGCATGCTCGCCAAAGGGGAACTGGAAGGTGCCGCAAAGGTGCCAGGCCCGGCAGGGGACACCTGGCAAATACCGCTGGCCGCTGTTGAGAGTCACCTGGCTGCACAGCAGGGTGGGCGTGTCCCTAGTCAGGGGACTGGCCAGGCCGCTGTGGTGTCCAGGGTGAGCGAACTGGAAAGGGAAGTGGTCGAACTGCGTCACCAGGTCGAACTGCGAGACATGCAACTGGCCGAAAAGGAACGGTACCTGCAGACCCTGGAAGCGCTGACTGCTCGCATGTTGCCCCCGGCACCGTCGAAGAAACGCTGGTGGTCGAGAGCGAAAGCTGCGCCGACAAACTAGGTGGGGTAGTAGTTGCCCCACCTGCGAAATACGCAGCCCTGGTTCACTCTTTTGGATAATCCCCTTGTGGTAATTTGGCATGCAGTATGGCCAACCGACCACAGATAGACCCGAAGCGAGAGCAGGCTGCAAGCGTTCAGTTCGTCGTGCGTATGACACCCAGTCAGGCAGCGAAGGTGAAGCGTGCCGCTGAGCGTCGTGGCGTTCCCGTTTCCCATGTCATTCGTGAAGCAGTCGAGAAGGTCGGCCGCTGACATGGGTGCAGTCGCCGGTCTCATTTCAGCGGTGGTGATTATCGGGACTATTGCCTTGTGGGTCTCAATAAACAAAAACGACCGAGCGAAGGAACAGCAAGAGTCTGAGCAACTACGTCAGGCACGAATGCGTCACCAACTGGGCTACGGCAATTTCTCTGAATACACCGAAAAGAATCCCGACAAAGGTGAGCAGTCGTGAGCCTTGCAGGGTTGCGCCGTTCACAGCAGGCCGACTGTGGCCCCTGGTCTGTGCTGCGCAACATTCACGAACACAAAATGAATACGAAAATCAACGCCCGTGCAGCCTGCATTACTGAACTGCAAGCAGGCACCACCACACACCACACCGACGAAGGCGTGATGGTGAAGATAAACGCCAGCACCCTGTCCGACATTCAGCGCAGGAACGAACTGTGGCAGCGAGAACAGGAATTGGCGCAGCAAGAAATGGCGGCCATGCAAGCGTGCGTGAATGTTTCGTGGCGTGCGTATAACCACCGCTGCCGGGTGCTTGCTCGACTAAAAGCTGCGCAGCGCAGTCGTGACGAACTGCAAGCGCTGGTGGTCGAAGGTCTCAGAGAACAGTCGAAGGCTGCGTGTCAGTTCGCAGCGAAACAGTCGCAACGTGGCAGACCCCTGGCGGTCTGTCGAGCGAGCAACGCACCTAACGGTGTGTCCGTGAATGAACCAGGGCTGCGTCATGCAGCCATGAGAGCGAAAGAAGTCGCCGCACCCAGTTAGTCAGGCAAAAAGAAAATCGCCTGGGTGTCGGCCTGAGAAACGGACACACCAAGCGATTTAGGAGAACCTAGAAATGAGTATAAGCACACCCGGCGCTGAACATGCGCCACAGGTGCAGGCCGCCTATTGCCCCACCTGTAACCGAACCACCGACCTGCCAGGTATCCCCTGCGCCGACTGCGTGACCCTGGAAGTGGTCACAGGCATGCGCTGGCACACCTGCGGCAACTGCGGCTGCTGGTCACTTGCTCGACCTGGCCGCTGGTGCAAGGCACCTGAGTGTCGAGGCACGGAACTAGTTGGGTGGCGGCCATGACGCTGCACGACGATTTCGACCAGGGACTGCGGCGCATGCTGCAAGGTCTCCCGTACCGTGAAACAGAACCCGGTGCTGAATACGACAGCGTGTCGTGGGCCGCCGATATCTGCTCGACCTGCGAAGGCAACGGTGCAGTACCTGAAGCTCTCGACCAGCACGGAGACCCGGCAGCGAAGTACCTGCCCTGGGTGCCGTATGCAGTCACGTTCTGCGAGACCTGTCGAGACTGTGGTGGAAGCGGCAAAGCGTCGGCACCACTACCCCATGCCGACATGCAGTCGAGCCATACAGCGCAACGTGGCGGCCGTTTTTTGGGGGGTGACGCATGAGCGACGAACTTATGCACTACTTCACCCGGAACATGGCCAGGCTGCGTAAAGAAACATTCGTGGACAAGTTCGGCACCACCCTGAAAGTTCTCGACAGCACCGAACGGTGGGCTGTGCTGTTGCAGTATCTGAACCACGCCAACACGGAGACCCACATGGCGTTCCCTGGTGCGAAGACTCTCGCTGAAGAAACCGGGCTGGACAGGCGCAACGTCAGAGACCGTCGAGATGAACTGGTGAAGGCCGGGTGGCTGACCCGTGCAGGCAGCGTGGACTATGGCCAGCAGTCAGAGAAGCTGCCAGGCACAGGGAAGAAAGGCCGCAAGAGTGCGGTCGCTGCTTACCTGGTGACCCTGCCCGGAATGGCTGACGAACTACCCCTGCAAGGGGGGGTCGTAAGGGGGGTAACAGGGGGGGTAACAGGGGGGGTAACTACTACCCCCCAAACCCAAACCGAAACTATAAAACCCCTACAGACTTTTTCGGAAGGTTCAGGTCAGCCGTCGAAGGCAAGGGGGGAGAAGAAAAAACAAATGAACCCGGCTGCTGTTCTCGCTGAAGAAGTCGCAGCCCAACTGCTGCAGAACTACCCCGACCGAGGCGGCCTAAAAATCAAGAAGGCCCGAGAGCTTCTCCCTTTGTGTGAAGTTGTGTTGGCCATGCCCCACGCTGGTATCGAGCGTGAAGCTGCTCGCCGGGTCGTGGCGGCCAGGTACCAGGGACAAAAGCCAGCGAAGCACGACCTGGCTGTGCTGGAAGGCCGAGACGTTCCTTTTTTCAGGGCCGCCGACCAACCGACGGTGGTACCCCTGTCGAGAGAGCAGAGAATGGCTGCACTGCAAGAAGGTCTGGCCGAAAGCCAAAAGACTGGCTGACTCTCTCCCCTGCTATTTCGGCACCATAAAGCGACATATGGCGACACCAGCCGGGTCTCGACCTGTTCGGTGATATATGACGGAATGGTGTCGGGGGCGGCAGCGCTGCGCCACCAAAGAAACGTGACACTTTTGCGGCCTGAACCTGCCCCCTACCTGCTGGAGAGAGAAATAAACAGCCTGCGTCGGGGTGTCAGGGCCGCCACAGGGGAAAACCCACCCCCAACGACCCAGTAAGGAAAAGTTCACAGCCTGCGTCGGGGTGACATGACTGCCGCAGGGAAAGACCAGCAGGGTGTCGAGGGCTGGACTGCTGCCTAGTTAGGGCCGCCGACTCTCCCCT
>CAYVOK010000102.1:0-4795 GCA_964453335.1 uncultured Acidimicrobiaceae bacterium | reverse complement strand
AAAGTGTTCTGAAGTTACAGGTGTAGCGCAATACTTACAGTTGATAGTTATCATTACGCACCTACCTTAGTGCAACGAATACCATCGTTACCAACATAGCGATTAAGACCATTAACGAAAGTAATTTCTTCATTACAGAAGAAACAATTTCCGTCACGATTAGGAAAATGGAGAGTAGCCTTTAGGCTATCTGCGGGAATTAAGAGTGAGTTCATGTGAACTCCTTTCATTAGGGGGTTTACTTCTTTTTCAACCTTCTATACCTAGAAGTTTAACATAAGGGTCTGACATCTACTGGCGAGTAATCATAGCAAATCGGACATTTTGAAATGTGACTTACATCATGTGGATAACTTACGCTCAATTTCTAGTGTGATGTACATCATGTGGATAACTGCACGTGCGATTTTTGTTGAATTGTCAACTATTTTTTTTTAGCAGCGCACAAAAAGCATTTTAGATCTGCGATAAAAATTCTACCGCAGACCTCACACTTTTTGAATTCAAATTTCTTTTTGGGCATTTCGAATTATGAAATAAATTGAAAGCCACAACGAAACTTGAACTAGTGTTGTTAGAAATCTGCTCATACTGGTATTAGTCCTAACTCATCAATTCCGCAAGCCTTTTCGAATTTTGCTTTATCAAATCTTTCGTTATCTGCTTGAAAGTATTGTGCGAATTCTTCAACCAAATCTTCAAAAACTTGCGGATGAATTTCATCAGCAAATCCTTTTAGAATGTTTGAAGTTTTGATATAGTCTTTTCTAGTCATCATTACTTATTTTCTCCTAACGCAATAAACGCATAACTTCCGCCGTCGTTTAGTTTGTTTAGTTCATCTTGAATTTCTTGAAGGTTATCAAGCGAAATTTCAACGCCTGCCAAATATTCTGAAAGAGCCATTGAATTTATATTGATGAATTCTTGTTCTGACAGTTTGCTAATTGCGTTATAGATAGGGTGAGTGGTATCTACTTTTGAGACAAAGTTTAGACCCTGAAAAGTGAATGGGTAATTTCTGAAGTTTGTGTTAGTCATTTTATATTTTCCTATTCTTAGTTTGATTTTGTGAATGTTGAAGTGCCACGAAGTGTGCCACGAATTGCGAGAGTGTCGCAGGATACTTTTACAGCAACGCCGACAGGTAGTTGGCTTGGGTAAGTAGTGATGAATTGAGCAACCGCACCTTTAGAAGGCAGGCTAATTTTTTTAGTTGAACCATTGAAGGTTTCTAGTGTCATAGTGTAAGTCATTTTGACTTCCTTTCGTTTTGTTATTTAGTAAGTCTATCAGAGGGGTCTGACAAATTGGGGGATTTCGGAGGTATTGGGAGTGTGATTTATGCCACACTCACCGCCACGATTCGGTAAGTATCCTTGAACCCATGCGTTGGGCGGATTCTAACACGATAAGCCTCAGCATCGGCATAGAAGACATCTGATTTCTCAGCGTCTTGAATGATACCCTCGACAGAGCGAGAGCGATAAGCCTTACCTACTAGCAGGGATTCGATATTGTATAGATTAGCACTCATTGGGCTACCTTCTTTCTTTAGTTTCTAATAATTCTATTATTTCATATTTAGTTGTAAAAGTCAAGGCGACACGCCGTAGGCGTTGTGTGATTTATATCACTCATGAATACAGTTTGATTCGATCTCATGACCGAATTCTTCCACTAATTCATCGTAGATTTCATCCATATAGTCTAAATAGTCTGACATAGTTTTACCTTTCTTTATTTTCTTACTATGTAAGTTTAGCACACTAGGCTCAAAAAAGCAAATCGACACGCCGTATATCGTAGATTTATTTTTGTGATACTAATCACACAAAGTTATCCACAGCCTGTGGAAAACGCCCCGTGTGCGACACGCCCGAGTGCGGGGGGAGAAAATGTGGTCTAAATCACAAATCAAAATGTCCGATTTGTGGCATTACTGGCCAGTAAATGTCAGTGGTAGGTGTTAGAATACTAGTATTAGAAAATAAAGAAAGGTGGTCTAAAATGACTACACTAACACTAAACACAGTATGCAAAGAGCATACACCTAACAAGTCTGCTATCTCTGAATTTGGAGATGAGCAATTCACATTCTGTGAAGTATGTGAAAATAACATTGAGCGTTGGTATGACGATACCGACCCTGAGCGTCTACCTATGTGGACAGATTGGTATGTATCTAGATAGACATACCCCAACCTACCGCAAAATGTCGGTGGTATAGAGTAAGATTGTAAGTATATAAGAAAGGATAACTAAATGATAAACGCAGTAGAAGTTGTAAATTGTTCGGGTTGCTATGGTAGAGGATTGGTATTCATTGGCGACAATGAGGATTACTATGTTGAACCATGTGAGTGTGTGAAGTCTGATGAACTACTCTAAAGAACAACTACGCCGAAAAGCACACCTAGAAAATGGCGGAACATTAGCAAACTATGACCGCTCACATTACGAATTAGAAAAGGATAAAAATGATAAAAGTAACACTAACAACAACGACAGGCTCTACCAAAGAGATGAAGTTCGATAGCAAGGCAGATGTCCTTCAATTTATTGACAACATGTCCCACGCACTACCTATTGGAACTGCAGTCAATTTAGACGCACCACTCATTGGAATACATAGCGGTTGGATACAAGGTAAAAAATCTTAGTGGGTCTATGGGCTCACTATATTTTTTGATCGTTTTTTGTTTATTTATGTATCATACATCTGAGCAAAATATTCAGATTTTTGGCTATTTGGTTTTTACAAAATTTTTCAGATCTTTACGGTATAATGTTACTTAAGGAGTTTATAACAAAATGATAAATCAAGGCAACAATGTGCCAGATAACACAATTGCATATTTTGAGAATGTTGAAGCACAACATGTTAGTTTTGAAAGAGTTAATAGTTTATTTGTAAAAAATACAAAGAAAAGGGATTGGTTCTCTCCACGCTTCTATAGATGTTTACCATTAATGATCGGCAATCAGTATGGGTTTTCTTTAATATCTGAACATGATTTTGAAGTTTCCTGGGGAGGAGAAGATTCTGAAGAATCATTAAAAATAAACTTGAGTGAAGAATATCACAAAGACAGACTGCTGCCTACTGTTTATTCTAATTTTGGTCACGGGATAATGACAGTAAATGCTCATGTACAACTCAGAACACCACCAGGAGTCAACCTAATAACAATGAATCCACCAAACTACATACTACCAAATATAACTGTAATGACTGCAGTTATTGAATGTGACAATATTCGAAGAGATTTTAGTTTTAACCTAAAGTTAAATCAACCAGGGGTAACTACAAAAATAGAAAAGGGAACACCTCTGGCAGCATTTATGCCTATTCCAAGATACTTTGCTGATGGGTTTGAAATAAAAAATGCCGAAGATATATTTAGCGAAGAACTGATCTTAGAAGAACTAAATGCATCAGTAGATGCAACAATCCATAGACATGAGGTAGAAGGAACCCTGCCAGATAGGGTAGGCAAATTTTACAAAAATGGTACAGACGTGTATGGAAACGAATTTCCTGATCATCAAAAAAGGTAAAATCTGTGCTATAATTTATACATGACCGAAGCAACTATAGGATTGAAGTTGTGCTGCGATGCATGTACATGCACAACCTCTCACTCATCAAAACCAGCAGACGCAGTAGCGAATACAGTTAAAGACGAGGAGTAGGACATGCCTGGTTTCTTAGAAAACCTTGAAGCCTATTTTGAGATCGAAAAACCAAAGTCCGAAAATCTGTCTGCAAAAATTTTTTCAGAAACTGTGTGTGATAACTGCAGTTGCAAAACCGAATCATCACCAATCGTCATAACAGACAATATGGGCAGAGAAATTTTTTGGGAAGATCTAGGGAGACCACAATGGAACTAACAAAAGAACAACTTGAAACACTTATTCTATTTCAGTTAGAGCAAAAACTCAGGGCACAAATAGCAAAACAAGTCGAGCAAAAATTCCACGGTATGTACCATAACGCATCACACGATATAGCACAATTCATCCGTAAAGGATCTTAGTCTTCAACCTTATCTAATTCCCACATGCGAATATCTAGATATCCAATTCTAGACTTATCAGCATCATCCTGGTTATCTGCTTCTACTACAACACGAACATTATTCTCAATGTCGATAGTAGGTTTAAATTCTGCACCAGCATTCTCTTTATAAACTTCGTTAATTAGAGATACGATTGGTTTGTAATAATACTTAGGCAATTACTCCACTCTCCTTGAGTTTGTCATAGATGTTTCCCATCATAAATGTAAGACTTGGTTGGCTCTGTTCAATTTGCTTTTCCATATCTTCAGCATTAAATCCAGCCTGGATGCCCATGGCTCTGTTATCGTTATTGATACTTTCCAACATTAAGTTTACTGCTTCGTCCTTTGTCATACCCATTCCTTTTCTTGGTCGTAAGTTACAGAATACTCTCCTGTAAATATCTCGGCATAAGAGACTATATCACTATTATACCGTATAACGGTTTCTATGCCAACTTTATCACAGACATACTTCATACCCTCAACTAGTGGCTCAAACCTCATCTCTTGTGCCTCCAAAGCCTTATTTAGGGTATCTATGTAACGAGCCTTACCATAACGCTTTGATGTAAATGATTGATCTACATATTCAAACCTTGCTTGCTTATCATTATCCCTTGCAATGTCCGAATTGTCCATTATGTACTTTACTGCAGGATGATCCATCCGTTTAGACCAGTTTCGCATGTTATCGCTGTATTTCTCCATATTCTTTAGAGTTGAGTC
>CAYVOK010000101.1:0-5181 GCA_964453335.1 uncultured Acidimicrobiaceae bacterium | reverse complement strand
AGATCACCAACATTGTGCGGCATTATACATATCCTTCAATTGCTGTTTGAACTTGTCAATCGTATTTGGCTTGTATCTATCCATTGGCATAACCTTACTATCTGGGAATCGGACTTCGATTGTGTAATATGGAGGATGCTTGCCAAGTTTTGTTAATTCATCCTCTGTCCATACCTTTGTGATCACACCAAAATCTTCATATGCTGGATCGTAGACCAGATCACCGATGTTGTGTTCGGACATAGTTTCTATACTTCTTTCTGTATCCTTCAACGAATTCGGTTGCATATTCTGCCATTCCTCCACCATCTGCCCAATCAATTCTATAAAACCATCTGTTGCCCGCACCATCCTTTCGGTACTTTGCAGAGATGATACCAATTGCTTCAAATGGCTGATTGGTGTTATCATCCCAATCGTTTGCCATCACAATATCACCGACGTTGTTTCCTTTTGAGTTCTGCATTTAGCAAATCCTTGAGATAGTCAATTGATTCCGATGCAAGTCCGTGAATGCCCGTTGATGCTTCTCCGCTACTCCATTCCACATCATAGAGTATTCCATTTTCTTCATCTTCACGGATTCGCTTTATGACTCCAATAGCTTCGCTGATATCATCATATATCAAATCACCGACTTTGTGATCCATTTTCTTTCCTTAAGTGGTTTTGTAGATTGCTTTTCATACCATCAATGACGGCAGCGGAATGACGACCAGTTTTGCCATTTGCATATTCAATGATATAAATCATTCGGTAACGAGGCAAACTCTCCTTATCATCATCTGTGATCTTTGTGATGATGCCAATGCTTTTGCCATCAAGCTGGTAAACAAGATCACCGATTTTGTGTTCCATCATTTCCTAATACCTCTTGCAAATCTCTTTTAAACCAACCAATAGCCTGACCAGAAAACTCTGTCATTACTAATTTCTGATAAAGCACATCGTTGTCATTCAACCATTCAATCCAATAAGTATCTTTCCTTGGAAAGCACTTGGTTATAATGCCAATTGAAGGTTGGTTTTCTTCTGCGAATACTCTCTTGTTTGCTTTGTAATAAACAAGATCACCAACTTTATGTTTCATATATCTTCACCGCGCAATTTCATTCGCAGGAACATCTTGAGAGTGTCAATTCCCTTGCTTTCGTACCATCTACCATCTGCGTACCAACCAGCGGCTTCGCCCATCCACATAACGTGATGCTTCCTGTATAGAATCGTATCTTCAATCTTGGAAATATAACCAAGACCAAATGAATTGCTATACACAGGGTCGCCTACTTGGTGCATTTACCTAACCTGCGTTGGTGGAATCTCACCAAGATAAATTTGTAGATCCCGCTTGGATTCATCAACAAATTGTTCTTCCAACCAAGAGGATTCAATTTCTTCGGAAAGAAACCAAGTGATTACATAAAATGTTTCGTCTAACTTTTTATCGTAATTGATATCGGAAACATAACCAAACACTCCATCTTTCAGCCAAAATACAGGATCACCGATTTGATGCTTCGCGTTCATAGAAAGCCTCTAAATGTCTCTTACCTTCTTCAATCATTTCTTCTGTGTAAAAGAACCTATTGCCAGTTGAACTATGGCAAACTGAATATTTGAATTTAGCCGACCCATGTAAACCATTTGGAAAATAACCAACGATAATAGCAATTTCGTGGGCAGATTGCGACCAAATAAGATCACCGATTTTGTGATTCATAGTAAGTCCAGAGGTCACTTTTCATTTCCTCGATACTTTCTGAGGAATACCAATTATCTTGTCCGTCGTTCCATTCGACAAAATAGGCTTTTGTGCCAATCATTATTCCGTCATCAACCTTTTTGATAATTCCAAGGTATTGGTATCTTCTCTCATAAGTCCTAAGAACCATCAAAACAAGTTCGCCCACCTTATGCTCGACCATACGATCAGTCTAACATAGGTGGGCTTTGAAGTCAAGAACTTGTTTGCTACTTGCCAAATAACTTTGTCAGTCTCTCACGCAAATCCTGAAGATCCCTGCCGTGGTATTCCCCTACTGGCTTTAGACCGCTTTCTAATACATCTAAATCCTGGTTAATAGCCTTAATCACTTGCCTTGTAGCATCATCTTTTTCCTGCGAACAACAATTAGCGCAACCCATTTTTAGTCTCCTTTACAGATTAAGCAACTACAAGTCTTATTGCTATCACTATCGGTTTTCTCTACAACCATCTTACGAATTTCATGGAAATAAAAATCTGCATCTTCCATGCGAACTTTGTTTTCGTAAGCAGAAAGATAATCAGTATCTTTCACAAACCCTTTCATTTCCTTTTTGTATGCTTTAAACTCCGAAAGCAGAAGATCCCCAACCTTCTTTACGGCATCTTGGAAACCCTTATCATAATCTTTACTCATTTTCATGCTCCTTCATAATCTTCAAGAAACTATCTTCACCGTGATCACCAGAATAAAGATAATCAATCTCTCTCATTGCTTGTGCGATTTTACGCATCTGCTCGACCTTTGCCTTTAAAATCACAAGAGTTTCATCACTAAAATCTCGTGAGTATCCATAATCATTTGGCTTGCTGTTATTCTGGATTTCGTTTTCAAGTTCATCAGCGAATTGAAACACACGGTAATAGATATAATTGTTATCGCAGAAATGTCCACCACTCATCTTACATCACTCTCCAATTGTCCGTTCTTGATAAGCCAAGGAATGTTAATATCGTCCTCTCCATCCCTTCCAGAATCATAACCATCAAGATAAAAGAAATCTGCTACCATTTTCTTTTTATAAATCTTTGTGATAACAATAAGATAATCTTCTGGATTGGCTCCTTTTAGATCCAATGTAGTTTCTAATATTCTCCAGACTTGTCCTACTTTAACCATTTATCCACTCACCAGCGTTGAATATTTAACGAAAGATGCAAGCGAACAATTACTATCTATATCATAGTCAACGATATAATAAAAAATCCAATCGTGACTTACTGGATGGTCTGTCCTTACCATTGTTATAAGCAATGTTTTATTATGCTCGTCTTTCCACAATTCACCAGGAATTGGAATTCTCATACATCACTCACCAAATCATATGTATTATGAAAGTCTCGTTCAAAACACCAACCAGTCTTATCTTTATGGATATACTGATATCCAATAACCTGTTCGGTGATTCGATTGATCAATACAAAATAATCCTGTTCATCATTGGGTCTTGGCTTAAACTTCCAAATCTGCCCAATCTTGATTTTTACACGATCCGCCATTCACGCTCCCAATCAAGTTCGGCATTATCTCTCCAGCCAAGACTCCAATTCCATTTTTCGCCAGTTGCTACATTAATTATTTTGTAGTAACGCTCATATGGGTTCTCCAGAATAAAGAAAAACCTATGATCAGTCCAAGGCATATCAAGTTTTTCAACTACATCACCAACTTTTGGTAATTCCATACATCAAATCCTCAATTTCATTTTTCATTCGTCTAATGTCTCTCAAACCATAACAATCACCAAAACTACCATCAGACCAACCAATCTTGAAAAGCCCTTCTGGGCTTTTTGGTACTTCTATTATTATCCCAATAATATGAACCGCAGCAGACATATCAAAACGTATAACCACATCACCAACGTAATGTCCAAGCATTATCCACTCACCAGTTTGTAATTAACGCCAGTAGTAAATGTTGATGTATAATTCCAGTTAGTTATTTCTGGATTGCTGAGATAATAATATGTAACTCGGAAACCATTTGATCCTACATTAGTGATAAAAATAAATTCTTTTTTATCAGGAAAGCTCATCTGCCAAATCTGTCCAACTTTTGGTTCCATATTATCCACTCACCAGTTCATATTCTCTTGATTCTATAAATCCATCCAACGAAGAATCTGTATCAAAATCCCCTTCGATATTATGCCAATAAACCCAATCGTATTTCTCTAGAACATTTATGCGGACTTTTGTAATAAAAAGATGTTCTTTCCATCTTTTATCAAGCCATATTTGTCCAGCCTTGGGTTCCATTTATCCACTCACAAATTCCCAATTTTTGGAATTCCATTTCGAAAATGAAACTTCTGGTTCTATATCTGAATTAGTGCCAAGATGGTTTGTTGCCCATACTTCACCATGAGTTGCAGATAAAAATTTAAATCTCAAAAGAAACACATAAAGTTCCGAACCATCGTAATTCGTTAGTTTCCATATTTGTCCTGCTGCTGGCTTCATTATTCAATCCTATCACAAGCGAGAGGCAGAGTCAACAAAAAAATAGCCAGTTACCAAAATGAATTGGCAACTGGCTTATTGGCGGAAACGGAAGGATTTGAACCTTCGGTAGATTGTTACACCTACGGCGGTTTAGCAAACCGCTGGTTTAAGCCTCTCACCCACGTTTCCTAAACTTCGGATGGCTTATCAGGACGCTTTGGACAAAAGTTGCAACGATGATCCTCGCATTGTTTTTCTAGCCAAGAATCACAATCAAGACAGAAATATGCATCGTATTCATAATCATAATCTGTTTTGTGTGATTCGTTAAACTTGCATGGAACTCGAAAATGCGAGTTACTTGTCATTCTTCTTTTCCGCTTTCTTCATTTGATATTCTGCGAAGAATTCAAATGCATTTTGGACAGGCTTATAAGTAATCTCACTTTCTACAACTTCGCAATCCTTATATGGATTATGTCCATCATAATATTTATCTGGGTGAAAAGTCCCATTATAATCAACAACTCCATAATTGCCCATCACCATTAGCATATGGGTTTTCACGGAGCCAACCGATTTCCACATCTTCCCACGTTTATTGAAACTTGGATATGCACTACCCGTTGAGAATAACCCATCCGTCATTCGGCGGATCATATAAATCTTTTCATTCTTTGGCTTCATTCGTCTTTGCCTTCTTTGTCCTCTTGCCGTTCTTCATTTCAAGTTCAGCGGAGAAATCAAAAACGCTCTTAAGAGTTGTAGGCTTTACCTCAATAGTAACAATCTCGCAATCAATAAGAATGTTACTTGGGGTAAAGAATTCTCCAGCGTTGAATCGGTAACGTCCATTCTTCCAAGTCTTGATCTTATAACGATTAAGATAACTTGTTAACCAAATCTGGGCAGACCTAATGTTATAAAAGGTTCTGCCGATATCTTCCACAAACCAAGGATATCGCGGG
>CAYVOK010000100.1:0-5215 GCA_964453335.1 uncultured Acidimicrobiaceae bacterium | reverse complement strand
GCCGCTGGCCCGACCGGTGCTGCTGGCCCGACTGGTGCTGCTGGCCCGACTGGTGCTAATGGTACTGTCGGTGCGACCGGTGCTACTGGTGCTACTGGGCCGACCGGTGCTGTCGGTCCAAGTCCGGTTTTCTCCATTGGAACTGTTACTGCCGTTCCATACGGAACACCACCCACTGTTGGTATCACTGGAACACCATTATTACCAGTTCTCAACTTTGAATTAGAAACCGGAGCACAAGGGCCGGTTGGGCCACACGGACCGCAAGGTCATACCGGTCATACCGGCCCGACTGGCCCGACTGGTGATGTTGGTCCGACTGGTCCGACAGATACTGCCGGTGCTGCCGCTGCCGGTGCTGCCGCTGGAACATCTGCGGCTCTTGCTGTTGTCGCTACTGTTCAAGCAGAAGTGGATGCTTTAGAACTGACTGTGGGCGGACTGGTCACTGATGTTGGAACATTGGATACTGCCGTCGGGGCATTAGAAACTGATGTAGCCACTTTACAAGGACAGGTTACCACATTAGAAACTGATGTCACCGCATTACAGGATAAAACAGTTAATATCATTGCCGCCACACCCGCTGTATCCACCGAGTTTAATGGGGCGATTATATGTGACGAGTATAGTTCGGCTGTTGGTATCAGTATGTCCGCTACAAACAGTATAACTATTATGACACCCTCAACGGCTGGTTTGGCTGGAGCAGTAAGTGCGCAAATCCAAAGTGATGCTGAAGTAAATGTTTATGGCCCGGTGATTAATATAATGTCCGGAACTCCATCCGCAGGAGTTATCAATATTGGAACCAGTTTTTTTGATAACGTGAATATACAGGGATTGCCGTTCATCAATTTCAATAATAATCCATTCAATCAATGGTGATTTAAAAATATCTATGCTTTTAATATACAATGTCTGTTAATAAGTTCTATCCGATTAATATTCAAAACGCAAACAATATCACAGGCACATATGGAAATGTCAGTTTATTGGTAAATGCCGATGAAGAAACAAAAGGCAACTCCATTCTCAAACGTGTAGCCATCAATCAAAACATCAATCCATCATACAATTTAGTCGTGTCCGGAACCACACGATTATCCGATTTGGACATTTTCGATTCCAGTGTCAATATCACAAACACAAGTGCCGTTATAGCCATCACAAACGGTGACGCTACTATCCCATCCATTACAAGTGGAACTTTCTCAAGTCAATACTCTGGTTCTGGCACTTACACCGGAACCGGGTTCAACACTTCCGGAACTTCATACGAAATACTCCTACTCAAAGGTCTCAATTTCTCATACTATGTTGATAACGGTAAATGGCCAAACGCTACCAAAACTTGTTTCATTGTTCAACTAAATGGTATCAATTCCAATGCTCAGTTCAATACTGACCAGTATGCTTTAACACCTGGTATTTATACTTTCGGATGGTATCTCCATTCAAGTAACCAAGCAGAGGGTGGTGTTAGTTTTACAGTCGGTGTTTATAATAGCAGTAATACCTTGATTGTTCAGTCCGTGCCGATTAACCCTCTACCCGCATTTCCTAACTTCGTATTTGGAAATCTCACATTCACTATCAAAACTGCTACCAGTGTCTATCTCCGATTTCAGTCTCCTACTCGAACCGCTGCCGGTAACGCATATTCAATGATTACCAGTATCACATTAAACCAAATCAATTCATTCCAAGTCACTGATACCACTTCCAATGCTACCGCATCCATTTCCGGAAAAACATCCTTATTCAATGACCTCGTTGTCAATAGCGGATTACGTGTTCAGTCTGGTGGTTTATCCGTCGTTGGACAAATCTCAAACTCTACAGCATACGGTTTTAACAATACCACCATCAATACCCCTTTCGCAACCACATCTAATACCAACAGTAATAACAATATCGCTATTGGAACCGGTGCTCTCCAGCAAGGTGTTAATTCCAACAGAAATGTTGTCATCGGTGCTGGTTCCGCGCCATACGTTTATGATATGTCCGAGAACGTTGTCATCGGTGCTGATACCGGTATTTTGAACAATAACAGGAGACAGGTTATCATCGGTTATCAGCAAGGATTACAAGGGTCTGGTAATTATTCAGTTAATATCGGTGCCAAAACCAGAATCGATAACAATTACACTCTGATGACGCGAACTACTGCCGTTGGTGCTGGCTCGTGTGGCGAACAACTATATAACGGGTACGGAGTATTACAAACTATTGATTCTGTTGCCCTTGGATACGGAACACTCGCCACTTCACACGATACCAAAAATACAGCCATCGGAACTTATTCTTTATACAATCTCACTGGTGTCAATGGTGTAACCGCATATTCAAACACTGGACGTATAACCACTGAAAATACCGCATTAGGATATGCCGCCGGTTACACTCCCAATCAAGGCAACTACAATACCTTCATCGGGTCGCGTGCCGATTCAGCAAATAACCTTATCACGTATGGTACCGCTATCGGATACAACGCCAAAGTCAATACTGATAATCGTATTGTATTGGGAGGGTTAAATAATACAAATAACTACCCGACTATCGAGTTACCCGCCAAAAATCTCATCTACCACGTCAGAGAAGTTGGAGCAGCCGTCGGTGCCACTTACAATGTCGATATCGGTGAGGCAGAATACATTCACATCATCACCAATACACAAACCAACATCAATCTACCAACCGTATCAAGTCAGAACCACGTTGGTATGACATTCACGTTCAAGAAAACATACACTCCTCTTACTGCTATCACCATCACTGGAGCAACCGGTCAGGACATTACCGCCAACGGTTCGTCCGCAAATACATACAATTTCAGTGCCTCCGAATCATATTTGAAAATCGTCTGTATGACACATCTTGGAACAAAGGTTTGGGCTATCGTGTCATCCGAAGTAGCCGGTGGTGGTGGTGGTGGGACAACCGGTGCTACAGGGCCGACCGGTGCTACAGGGCCGACCGGTTATACCGGTTTTACAGGAAATACTGGACCGACCGGACCGACCGGTTTTACCGGACCACAAGGCCCGACCGGACCAAATGCTACGCTCGCACAAATCTTGACCATCGGTAACTCCGCCGGAACCAATTCCATAAATATGAACAGCAACAACATCAATAATATCAACAGAGCCTTTTTCGTAAAAACAGGTGCCGGTGTAGGTAACGCAGCAATCAATCTCGACAACAATGCTGCCGCTAACTCAGCCGGTGAATGGATGGTTGTGAATCGACTTAATACTACTCCAGCAACAGGTGATGAACTTTTTACTCAATCCGTTAATGGAAAGGATTCAGCGGCCACCACACTTGAATATACTCGAATACAACACATAATTGACAATCCTTCATCAAGCATACCAAGAGGTGAAATCAGGTTCTTTACAAGAAATGGAACTGGCACAATGGCTCCATTTACAACTCTCGATTTAGCCCTTCCATACTCACAATTCTATTCTGGTCTCGCAATGCCTTCCGTCAGTTTAGCCATTACTGGAACTACTTCATTGGACGGTTCCAGTTACGGAACGGTCACATATTTGACTTCATCAACTGTCTCAGCAACTATCAATCTCCCTACATTAATCAACGGTGTAGTTGTCAATATTTTCAACGCATCAAGTAATCAACACACCATTACAGGAGCAGCAAGTATTGTTGGGCCGTATGGACCAAATGGAACTACATTCGTCATTAATAGAGGTCAAGGCTACATAATGGTCGCTCAAGCATCCGCGTGGCGTTGTATTCAAGTCTATGGTGTCCCTTACAGTTATGTCCGTTACCATACCTCCACTCAAACTGTCACTAACACTGCTGACACCATCGCATTATATAGTCAAACCGGTGGTTCAGTTGATGGTGGAAACGCCGTGTGGAACTTGGATACGTGGAATGGAGCACGTTTGACGTATAACGCCGGAACATTTACAAATGATACTGGATTTCCTATGACTATCAAGGTGAATTGTATGGTTTATTCATCTACATTAACAGTCGGTGTTTTTGTTGGTGTGTTTCCAAGCGCAACAAGACATTCGAATGTTAATCCGTATTACTACCAAAAAGGTGGTGCTACTAACTCCATCCCCATTTGTCCAACAGAATGGACACTCTATTTAGGAACGGGTGAAAGTTTCTATGTGGCCTATAGAGCAACCAGTTCAACCGCATTAGGTTCAGCCACACAAAATATATGTAACAGAATTATAATCACACGTCTCTCATAATTTTCTAACTATATTCAAATGGAACCAGGTTTGCTTGTTCAATTATCCAGTCCTATCACTAAAATCAAAACAATCGTTTATACACAATTTGAAATCAACATACTCCGAATAGGCCTCGGTGAAAACCTTTGCGAGTTATTTGTTCGGGTATATGATGCTACAAAGGAAAACGAAAAGGCATTCAGTTACCTCTTGGAAGGCCAGGAATACAAATACTGGTCATCCGACGAATACGTTGTCAATTGGGTCAGAGAGAAACTTAAAAATGAACTCTTTTAGACGATTTCAAATCACACGAATATCTCCATATCCATTATATGCGTGACATCGTATCACTAATTCCCGCGCCAAAAATTGAGGGCTGCTTTTTGGACGAACTCAAAGCCCGTATCCTCGCCAGATTGAAAGAAGTTGGTCTCGATAAACCACAATACAAGTTAGAGGTCAAAGCCATCCTTTTCGTTGCCGTAATGATTGAATCCGCTCTCTTGCCCAACCAAAAGATTAACAAACGCCAATTTCTTTTGGATATATGGAAAGAACTGTACGGCATTTCGGCCGACGAAGAAATACAAATCAAATCGGCCATTGAATTGCTACATCTTTCCAAGAAAATTAAACGCAAATCGTGGTATAAACTCTACTGTTGTAGTCTGATGGAGATTTTTCGGATTTGAACAACGTATCCACAGAACTCTCTGGAAAATATTTAGCACCGTCCGCGACAACTCCATATACTATCTGCTCACTGAACACGGTTACATCCAGGTTGCTAACGCATTCCAATGGGCTACTACCAGTTCAACCGACGTTGCCATATTCGCCATTGCTTCTCATTTAGGAATTACCTCCCTTCAATCCAAATATCTCATCCTTCTCATTATCACCTTTCTCGTGTGATTTTTTATGTGACCATAAAAAAACACAATATACATACTTACCTCCCAACACTTACCTTT
>CAYVOK010000099.1:231-5220 GCA_964453335.1 uncultured Acidimicrobiaceae bacterium | reverse complement strand
ATCAATGAGCAGGCCTGCCAAGTTACATGGTATGATTACCTTTCTGAGTCAGTGTACACATGCACTTGCCATACCGACTGCTTGTTTTTTTTTTTTTGTCAGTTAGTTACATTCCGCCCATTCCAAGCCGACGGGAACCACCTCACAACCGAGCAGCCGCCGAAAAGGCCCACCATGGCCGAAACACTAGCAAAACAAAGAAGCAAAGCCGACCATTGCCACGGCCGCAAGCTGACACACCCTGCCAAGGCCACCACACCCAGACCAACTCAGGACTGCCCACCTGCACCAGGCAAAGCCCTGGGGACGTGCACCTGCAAAGTGCCACCGTCCCGGTCCGCCAACACTCCACGCAACAGCCACCGAGCGTCAAAATCCGCCGACTCCAATCGCACCCGCTTATCCTCAACACTATTTCCCTGCCCTGCGCCAACTCTGGCCCAATCCAAACAGATGGAACGCTCCAGCTCCGCAGCCGTCATCTCAACCACAGCAGCCGCCGTGAACTCCTGGCCTGCTGAGGCCCGCCGTGCCGTCAGTCGCCACACTGACCGGCAGAACTCCAAACGGAGGTGAGTCCACAACTCCCAGATGTCCCCACCGCCCGGACTCCACGCCACCCTGTTCCCAACAATCCACACCTGAGCATCCACTGGGGGAGGAGCATCCGCCAGTTTACCCCAGAGGTCCCTGAGCCACTCCACCGCCGCCTTGACCACTGGGCACTCCAGGAACACATGCGTCAGAGTCTCGCACGGCGGAGGCTCACCAGGTGGGCGGTCGCCCGACTGGCACTCAGCAGCACCACAAGCACACATCTCCACAAAGTCGCCCACATCAAACCCTTCCTCCGAGCGCCTCCAAGTCACCATGGCACCCCCACACCGCAGCGCCCCATGCGTCAGCAGCCAGCCGAAAAAACGCAGGGGCCGAGACAGACGCTGAAGTCGCACCACTTGAAAAGCGGTGAGCCACGGCGCCTTGCCTTCCCCCTTCCAAGCACGTGGCCGTGACCGGTTGTACCTGTCAACGGCATCCACACTATCATCCAATCTAGCCTGTTGCACCCCGGCGCCCGCCACCAACCCCAGCCGTTGCGCCGCCCGCTCACAGGGGTGCGCTCTGGCAACAGAAGTCCGCATCCAGGTAGCAGCATACAAAGGGCAGCATCCCCGCTCATCCTCCGGCACCCTCAAACGGACACTCCTAGGCTGCACTTGAGCCCCGGACTCCTGCAGAGCCTGCCAACGCTGCTTATACAATTGCACCTGACCCGCTTCCACTGCCGCAAGGCCAGCACCCGGCTGGTCAGCCACCGAGAACTGACCCGGGCGCACCCCTTCGCAAGGAACAAAGTCGTCCTTCAGCCGAGCCATCCCCAACACCTTCAGCCTGTCCGTAGCCGCCGACACCACAAAGCTAGACACCGGCAGGCGACCAATGCCCCAAACATTGGGGTCCACCCGACCCTCACCCTGCCCCACATCAGGCAGGAGCCATGCCTGTAGTTTGCAAGTCTCGCCTGCAGGCGTGGCGATCGCCGGCACCTGATCCAGATGGGGATCGGGCTCCACCGTCACCAGCAGCTCCTGCCCTTTCAACACCGGGCACCAAACCACCGCAGCCGAGCGCCACTGCACCGTTGCCCAATCAGCGGGGGGGTGCACACTAGCGTCTTGCGGTCCCAAACGCCCATCCGGCCACACCGAGAACAGCTCCTGCGCCCGACGAACCCAGCCGAGGCAGGAAGACACCAACCAAGTCGGCTCGGGAAGCGTAGGGGCATCCACCACCGAGCCCCAGGCCCCGGGCAGCAGAGCCCGAACAGCGCTAACCCGTTGCACCACTGGATCGGGCAAAGCACTGGCACCAGCATCATGTAACACCCTCCTCACCGCAACCACAGACGGGCACGTGCCCAACACCGGCCCCAAGCAGGGGGGCAACGCCCTGACTACTGCTTGCTCCGCCGTGAAGCCCTTGATCTGAGCATTGTACACAAGCTGCTCAGACAACACCCTATCAGCGGGTAGCGCCGCCGCGGCTACCAAACGATGCGGCCGTAGGGCATGAAAAGCCTTCCAATACCCCATCAGCCTGGCTGGGCGCCCAGCACTCGCCACCGGGTGCAACTGAGACACTAGTGCCGCCACACCCAGGTCAGGCAACATGCGCTGGTATGCCCTGCGCATGAGCACCTTCCAAGGATGCCGTTTGGGGTGCAGCAAAGCTGCTGCCACCTTGGCATTCAGGGCCATCGAGTGAGCAGGTATGTCCGCCCGCCTCAGGCCCCCCAACGCCCACGGCAACGACTCCACCGCAGCCGAAGGCACATGCCGCAGCGGCGGTGGCTGCCCCGGCTCCAGCACCCTGCCCAACACCACAAAAGAGTCTATGCAGTCCACAACCTGCTGCAACACCTCCGGGGGTGGCGCCACAAATGTGGCATGGTAACAGAACGTGTTAGCCAGCACTTGCTTGGCCACATGCAGTCTGCCCAAGTAGCTGAGGTTGAAACGGGCCCAACTGCGCACCCGCAACAACACCCCAGCCCGGCGCTTGGCAAACATGGCCTTGGCAGCGCCTGCCACATCCCCGGCTGACAGCAACACTCCCAGATGACGCGTGTGATCGGCAGGTGCCACAAACGGCACCCCGACCACCGCCGCAGCCTGCTCCCGCAACTCCACCGAATCCACCAGGCCCAGCAGCATCCCCAGCGACTTCCCCACATTCACCACCGCACCAGAAGCCCCACCAAAGGGCTGGACACCCTGCTGCAACGCCACCAATGCCCCCTGTGGCGTTTTGGTGTGGATGGTAGTATCATCCGCATGCTGGTGCGACGGCGGCGCCTTGGAGCCATCCGGCAACACAACAGCATCCACCAGACCAGCAGCTTGCAGCTGCCGCAGGCGAGCCGCCAGCGGCTGGGCTGCCACCAGGTACAGCTGTGGCGACAGCGGGCTGCCCTGCGCCACCCCGGACAAAACTGCGAACCGGGGTGACAGATACCCGTGGTACAGCACCGCTGCAACCGCATCCTTCAACATCAGATGCACCCAGCGAGAAAGCTCCCCTGGGAATCCCAAGCGATCCAAACACCGGAACAGCCAACCTCTATTCAACCGGTCATAGGCCTTCTCAAAATCCAAGAAAACAACACAGGCCTGGACCTGCTCAGACTGGCAGTAGTCAATCTCTTCCAAGTGGAACAACACATTGTCCCCAATCCACCTGCCAGGGATGAACGCCGTTTGAGTGGCATCCACCACCGCATCCAAACCCGCCGACATGCGGGCCACCAACACCCTCGCTAGCAGCTTCACATCAGTGTTGAGCAAGGTGATGGGGCGGTAAGAAGCCACATCGTCCACTGGCTTGCCACCACCCTTATACAGCAACACAATGATACCTTGCCGCTGCGACTCGGTCAGACGCACCTCCTCCGCCAGCTCCGGGGGCAGCCCCAGCCCTTGAAAAGCCTCATTGAAGCAGTCAGCCAACGGCTGCTGCAACACTGACATCCCAGAAGGCTTTGTACACCTCGTAAGTGAGACCGTCCGAGCCAGGTGCCTTGCCAGGCTCCGTGCCCTTTAAGGCCTCAGTCAAGCAGTCCACAGTGACTGAGCCGTCCCCCGCCGGGCCGCGGCACCGCACCACCTCCTCTGGCGGCACAAACCTGTCCACAGCAGCAAGCAGCAAATCCTGGTCCGCGGTATTCACCGCGCTAGGGGCAAACAATCCGCCCCGTGCGCCATCAAAGAAGGCACTGAGAGCATCGCCAACCTTGGCCAGTCCACCAGAGTCATGCACCGACACCGTGTCGCTGCCTCCCCCTGGCTGCTGCACCCGCACAGCAGTGGGACCCCCCGCCAGCCCCGCCGCATCACCCTGCTCACGAGGCATGAGCCGGTGGAACCACCCCGTGCTCTGCTCACCACAGCAATCCCAGAGCACATCCAAGGGCACCCCTCCTGCCACCAAGTCATCTGCCCTCCTCGCTGCAGAAGCATCCTTGAGGCGCTTGGCAGCAGCCCTCCACAACTGGTACGCCTCAGCAGCCGCAGACGCTGGCACAGCGGCAGCGCGCAGCCTTGCGCGTCGCTCCACCTTCAGAGCCTGGCGGCGTTCACTGGCAAACTGCAGCGCCCTCTGCCGCAGCTCGTGCAAAGCACGGCCCTTCAACCACTCTTTGGCAGCCTCCCAGCGCGCACCCGCTGGTGACGCCTCTTGCTGAGGGGCACCAACTGGCTGCCACGAGCTGAGGAACTCAGCCAAGGCATCCTTACTGCTAGACACAAACCCCTCATCCCGCAGCAGGAAGCCGGGAAAGGTCCACCTACACTTGCCCCGGGGAGTAGCATCCGGGCAACGCCATTCAAGCGCCACCGCCGCATGGTCGCCAGGCGCGGCTGCATCCCAGCGGTGGCCGCACCGGCCCACCCAGCCCTCAGCCACACCCTGAGCAGGCACAAACCAGTAGTCCAGGCGGGAGGAGGACGTTTGCCCTGACCCCCGCGCTAGGAACGTCCAAGCCTCCTCCTGCCTGAACCCAGTCGACCCCTTGGCCGCAACCCAGGCGTCGCGAAGCCCAGCCGCAGCAACCAGCGACTGCAGGCGCTGCACATCCACTGGCTGGACACCCACCCCCTCCGACTCTACAGGCAACCTACAATTAAAATCACCACCCACAAACAGGTCCGCTGCTGTGCCCGTGCCAGCAGCCATAGCCTGCTGCACCGGGCCGTCGGGAGAAAAGAAAGCGCCCCGACTAGCCTCCCCATCCGCCGGGGCATACACAGCAGCCACCGACACTGGCCGCCCTTGCGGCCCACACTCCCAGCCCACACGCAGCAACCGGCCGTCGCTGTCAGCAAACTCAACCTTCGCTTTGGCAGGGAAGCCATGCCGCAGCAACACAGCCACACCCCGGGAGGCAGAGGTGCCATGCGACCAGAAAGCCTGGCCAAGCCAGGGCTTTCCCGG
>CAYVOK010000099.1:0-221 GCA_964453335.1 uncultured Acidimicrobiaceae bacterium | reverse complement strand
CCTCGGGGCCACCACAATGGGTCTCCGACAACACCACCACATCCCAGCTGGCAGTCAGCACATGCTTGAAAAAAGCCCGGCGCTTGTCCTTGCCCGCAAGGCCGTTGACATTCACCGCCAACAACTTGGACGGCTGCACGGCCAAAGCCTGAGCTAGGGTAGTCATCCCGGTGTGGACCCCTGCTCCTGCTACGGGACCTGTCCCTGCCGCCCACCTGACC
>CAYVOK010000098.1:0-5423 GCA_964453335.1 uncultured Acidimicrobiaceae bacterium | reverse complement strand
CCAAGTACATCGGGCAGATGTTTCTGGAGCAGGGTGTAGATCTCGGTGGGCGCCGGATCATTAAAAAAAAGTACCTGTCGGCAGGAGGCAAGTGATGAACTTTCTTCGTTCTCTCAACTGGCTTGGAATTGCTGTGGTTATCGGCACCATCTACCTGATCGGTGCTGGCGTGGCTTGTGTGGTCAAGCAGCCGGAATCACCTCCGGCTCCTGCGCCCCAGCTGATCGAGTGGGAGGTAGATGCGGAATATGGAGACAAGCGCACCACGCTGCCGAATGGGCTCAAGCTCTTTGTCTACAAGGTCGAGGAGGCTACCAGCACCGCCACCGAGTGGGGCTGGACGGTGGGCAGCGAGGGAATGACTGAGCGGGAAGCGGTTGAGCGTGCGCTGCACATGGGGGGTGTGAAGTGACTGAGGAAGCGATCCCGCAGATTTTTGAGATCCGTGTCTATCCGGTCAAGGACGAGGACGGCGAGTGGGTGATGGGAGTGTTTCTCAAGGGCTCTCAGCGTCTTGCGGTCAAGCCGCTGATCTACAATGACCGGATGACGGCAGCTGAGGCGGCTCAGGTGCTGGCTCGCATGAGCAACATGGGCGTGCATGAGTGCAGCGAGTGCCAGGATCTATCCTATGACTACAACACGGTGATTGCCCGAAGGCTGATCATCAAGGCTGTTGTCTACGGCGGGCTCCTCTTTCTGGCCTACTACTTGGCGGTGAAGTTCCTCTAATGGAGGCAGTACCCTGCGCCAAGTGCGCTCGCCCCCTCCTGTTGCTGTATCGGTACGATGGCCGCAGTCGCACACGGCTGGAGCATCGCACCATATGCGCCTCCTGCCGCAAGCAGCCCCTAGCGAGTACATGCGCGGTTCCAGGATGTTGCGGGGAGGCAGTACCTCGACAGCCCTACCGTATGTGTACCCTCTGCCGGCAAGTTGGACTGAAAGAACGCAAGCACCGGGAGGCTGCCTCAAGGTGGCAAGCGCAGCATGAAGTGCTGCTCCGGAAGAACAGGGAATGGCAGAAGGCCAACCCAGAGAAAGCGAGAGCGCATAACCGCGCTAGCTACGAAAGACATCGAGCAGCACGCATTGAGCATAAACGCAACAAGCGGGCGCAAGAGAAGGCATCTCAGTCCAAGGAACAATCATGCTGCACCTTCGACAGCTGAACCTCACCAACCTGGCCACTCACACCTCGACCGAGGTAGCCCTCCCCGAGAACGGGCTGGTGGTGGTTACTGGCACTAACGGCGCGGGTAAGAGCACCCTCATGGAGTCGGTAGCTACTGCCTGTTGGAACGAGAGCCTGCGGGGAGAGATGCCATGGCGAGAGGGTGAGACAGGATCTGCCTCTATCACCACCGACTCCCTGCGCATTACTCGCAAGCGGTCCAAGGCTGGCACCGCCAAGCTGGAGTGGGCACCCTTGGAAGGGGAGGCTGTCACCTACGAAACCTCGACCAAGGCACAGGCAGCCCTAGAGGCTGTAATTGGCTCCTATGATGTCTGGAGGCGCACCTGTGTGCTTTCCAGCTTGGATAGTGCTGCCTTCTCTCTGGCCCGAGACTCTGACCGCAAGAAGCTGCTGGAGGAGTTCTTGGGGCTGACCATGTTCGATGTGGCACTGGACGCCTGCCGCAAGGACAAGAAGGAAGCTACCGCCAAGGCGAACAAGGCAGAGGCGGATCACAAGGAAGTAAACCTGCGGTTGAGTTTTGCGAAGACGCAGCTCTCTCAGGCTGAGAAGGATCTGGCCTCTCTTCTGGAGGACACGGGAGGGCTGGAGCCGGATGCGCTCAAGGCCGAGGGCCGCAAGGTGGCTGCGCTGGTCGAGGCGGCAGCCAAGGACATCGCAGCGGCTCAGGCCCGACTTAGTTCGCTAAACGTGACTAAGGCTTCCTGTAAGTCAAGGCTGCTTTCCGAGGAGGAGCGCCTTCGCCGGCTGGGCAAGGACTCCTGCCCCACCTGCGGGCAGGACACCAAGCACGCTCATGCAGCCATGACCAAGGAACTAGATGCACTCAAGGCCAAGGTGCAGGAGGAGGTGGCTGCGCTGGATCAGGAGATCCAGCTGGCGCAGGATGATCTGTCGGACCTACAGGCAGAGCATAAGAACCTCTCTGAGAAGCTGTCCAAGCTGCGCGAGCAGTTCCGGCTGGCTGAGAGTCAGGCAAAGCACCGGCAGACCGCAGCGGATCGAGTAGCCAAGGCCAAGGAGGAGGTGGCAGACCTCTCCTCCCGACTCAAGGAGGCCACCTCCAAGTCGGAAACCGCTGCGCAAGATGCCACCACCTTGGAGGCGGTCGAGCAGGTGCTGGGGCTTAGGGGAGTGCGCGCTCAGGTTCTGGATCATGCGCTGGGCGCTCTGGAACAGCAGGCGAATGCATGGCTCTCCCGAATGCCTACGGATGCAGGCACCCTCTCGCTGACCTTGACCGGGTCCACCACCCAGAAGTCAGGCAGCACGGTGGACGCCATCAGCCTCAAGGTCCGAGGGCGGGCCTATGCCTCCTGCTCTGGAGGAGAGCGCCGCCGAGTGGATGTGGCCCTCCTCCTCGCCCTGAGAGAGCTTGCCGTGGCCGCACATGGCCGAGATGGCTCCCTGCTGTGTGATGAGGTGTTCGATGCGCTGGACGCACCAGGGCAGGCGGATGTGGCTGCTGCCCTCTCTGAGATGGCGCAGGAGCGTCTGGTGATTGTGGTGACCCACAGCCCCGAGTTGGCGAAGGCTCTGCGCCCCAACATGCAGCTGCATGTCTCGCTGGTGGATGGGGCTGCTGCTGTAACGGTTTCCTGAGAAAGCCTGCGTAAAAACTTCTTGGCGCGCTAAGAGAGAGTTGCTAGAAGCAACCCTTGCAACGGAGACAGTTATGTCTGACTTGAAGGCTAAGTACGATACGTCGCTGGCACTTGAAAAGGATTTGTATACGCAGGCTCGTGCGCGTGAGTTGCTGATTGTTTATACCGCAACGCATCTGGCGCACTACACGTTCAAGGACAATCCTGCCTTTGACAGTATCCGCGAGCTTCTTGCGGAGCGTGACGCTTTGCAGGCTCAGTATTACGCGCAGGTCAAGGAAACCACCGCTGCGTTCGATGCGTACATGGCTCCGCATGATGCCAAGGTGGCAGAGATTCTGGGGGCTGCCTATGTCCGCTGATAAGCACATGACAGTGCAGATTGCAGAAGCGGAGCGGCTGATGCAGCTGCGCGGAATGCAGCTGACTATGGCGGCGATGTACCGTGACGCGGGAGACATCGACCAGGACGATTGGGATGGGTATGCAGCCCGCTATGCAGCAGCGGTGCGCGAACTTCAAGCTCTCAAGTATCAAACGATGGCTGGCAGAGATGCCCTTGGCGAAACGACAAGAGGTGAAACGTGGGTGCAGTTGTAAGTTGTGAGGTGCAGGCGGATCTGGCTGTTCTGGCTATGAACGGCATTCGGTACGCTATTGAGAAGTCCGACAAGAGTCTGAGCAAGTCCATCTGCGTATCGGTGGGGCGCATTGTGCCGCTGCTGGACGAGAAGGACATCCGCCTGCTGATGCTGGAGGTCGAGCGGGCCTATACGGCAGACAAGTCGGATCATTGCGGGTGGTACGAGCTGATGACCGTGCTGCGCCGAGTGGATCGCCCGTGAAGTTGCTGGCGGTGTTGTTTCTGTGTGCGCTTGTCTGGTGGGTGTGGCCTGCCAGTAAGGATTCCCGATGGTGAAGACACTGGCAGAGCAGCACTTTGATCGTTTGCTGGAGGAGCGCCGCCGGCAGGGGCGCAAGACCTACGGTCGCGGCCTCAATCACAACGACGAGTTCGAGTGGAATCAGATGGCTCTTGAGGAGGCTCTGGATCTCGCTCAGTACCTTGCCGCTGAGAATCTTCGACTCAGGGAGCAACTTTGGAGGGCCATTCAAGGAGATGCACCGTGAGCGGCCAGAGTCCTGTTCGGATATACGAAAAGGACCGCGCCGCCTTTGAGCGGTTGCGGTCTTTGCCGATTGAGCAGTTGCTCAAGGAGCCGGTGGCCTCGCTGCCCTTGTCGGTGCGCGCCAAGGCTTACTGCGAGAAGAAGAATCTGGCTACCATTGGCCAGCTGGCCAAGGCCAAGCGATCCGAGATGCTCAAGGCCCGCAACATGGGCCGGCGCACAGTGACGCACGTCGAGGCGTACCTGGGACATCTGGGGCTTAGTCTGGACGGCAAGCTGGCAGCTAATGTGCCGACTCCGCTGCCTCCTGCGTTTGCCCGAGGAGCGCAGGCCATGAAAGCAACCATCATGGCGCAGCTTGTGTTGCTGAATGCGCCCAACGAGCTTGTGCTGGCTATTAGCAGGCTTCTGCCGCCTACTGTAGAGGATTAGACCACATGGCCCGCCGCTTGTACGTCGCCGGCTTTGGCGACTCCATGATCTTCTATACAGCCACCAACATCCGAGAGGCGAAAGCGTATCTGGGCAAAGGAGTGAGAACTCCTGACTCTGATGACGTGCGCGCCTTCTGGATCAAGATGCAGCTGGATACGGTGCCGCACACGGAGATAGCCAAGCGGTTCGGAGTCTCCCGGCAAACGATCTACAACTGGAGAGAAAAGGCTGGCAAGGAGGGACTGCCGCAGCGACGTGATCGCATGGCTCAGGAGCGGCTGAATCGGGTCAAGGCAGAACTCTCCCGAGAGCGCCCTCGCAGCCCTGCCAAAATCGCACGCACCACACGGGTTGCGTTGAGTACGGTCAAGAAGCTGGCTCAAGAGATGGGCGTTGTTTTTCCTGGCAAGTTCCAGATCCGGCCTAGTGATGAGGAGTTGATTAGGCTGGCGGAGGGACGCACCTGGTACGAGCTGGCGGAAGCGGTGGGGATGTCGCTGTCTGCGCTGCGCGCCTATATCTACAAGAACCCCACCCTTTCGGCGGAGATCCGCAAAGTGCGAAAGCCTGCGGTGACGGGGGTGTTCGCAAAAGGCAAGCTGGATCGAGGAAAAGCTCTCAAGCTGCTCAAAGAGGGACACAGCGCCTACAAGATCGCTCAGATCCTCAAGGTTGAGCAGATGTCAGTACGTCGCTGGCTGCGGCGCTTTGCAGTGGAGGCTAAAGCCGATGACAAAGCCCGTAACGAACGAGAGATTGCAGATCTTATGGCAAATGGCGGTAGAGGGACTCTTCGCTACCCGGGATGACATCCTGGATCTGATTGACGAGATCAAGTTCCTCCGAATGACCTTGGACATGGCTTATCCCGAGTTGCCGCCTCGACCGGATGTTCCGGTGCAGTTGCAGGACGGCAAGTGGCCTGATCCTTGGGCTGAAGAGTTCCCCGGCAACTAACCTCAAGAGAGAGAGTTCCTCCTATGAATATCCAGATCTCGACTACTGAACTTCGCTCTGCCCTTGCCCGTGTGCAGGGAGTGGTGGCTGACAAGAAGG
>CAYVOK010000097.1:0-5487 GCA_964453335.1 uncultured Acidimicrobiaceae bacterium | reverse complement strand
CGCCATCTTGTCGGTCTTCGACGCCAGCATCGTCTGGTTGTCGATCTGCGCGATGCTGTAGTTCTGCGTGCGGGTCAGCGCGAACGACTCAATCGTCGCCGCCGTCTGCTGCGACTGCGCATTCGCAAAGGTCGCGCTGCGGCCCTGCGAGGTGTTGATGATGAGCGGAATCGGCATGTACTTACCGCCGAACTCCTCCATCTTCGGAACCATCGCCAGGAACGGGTTGTTCTTGTAGACGAGGTTCGCAATCTTCTGGTCGTCGTAAAGCTCCTTCAGCGCGGCGTTCGCAGCGCCAAGGTCGAACGAGAACGACGGGCCGCCCGTCTGATTAAGAGCGGGAGTCGGGGGAGTACCTGCACCGGGCCAAGACATGGGAAATCCTATCGCGTGCTTTGCACGCAGGGCTGACACCAGCGAAATGCCAATGAATCAGCAAATGGGGAGTGACGATTGAAGCGTAACGGTCTGCCTTATGTCGCTGCCGTACTAGCGGTTAACGTCCCTCAAGCCGAGCAAGAGCTGCTGCAATCCGGTCCTCATCAGAGCGAGGTCGCTGCGGATTTGAAGCCACCCTTGCCGTCAGGTCGTTCGTCAGAGTCGGTCCCATGCGGGGAGCCTGAGTCTGCGCCGTTGCCTGCGGCGAGGCCGCTTTCTGCTGCGTCACTGCAAACTTCTTCGTCGCTTGGGCCTTACGCGCAAGTTCCTCGTAGTGCTCTTCAACCAGTTTCGCAGCCTCGGGAATAGACATGAGCTTCTGCGTCTGCTTGAAGTTCTCTTCGATAACCTGCCACACAAGATTTGCACCGCCGTACAAGGCTGTCAACTCATATGTTTCAGCGTGCTGCGAAACATAATCCGACACCTCTTCATGGAACTGCTCAACAATCTGCTGCTGCTCTGCTTCAGCCGCTTCGCGCTGCTCCTGAAGAAGGCGCTTCTGCTCAGCCTGCTGCTGGCGCTTGAACTCTTCCAGCTCCTGCTTGACCGACATCACCTCCGCCGAAGGCGTCGGCTTGTTGTCGTTCATCAGGTACTCAGTGACCTCTTCGTAAGTCAGCCCGAGCTGCTTGAGCGCCTCGGTAGGATTGAGTCGAGCCTGGCGCTTCATTTCCTGAAAGGCTTTGATTTCCTCGGCCTGTCGCGCAATCTCTGCCTGCTGCTGGCGAACCGCCTGCTGACGGCGATAGATTTCCGCCTCCTTGCGAGCCAAAACGGCAAACTTGTCGCTTGCGCGCTCCTTCGGTTTTTCCGGCACGGTAGCCGACGCGGCCTCCGTAACCGGAGCCTGCTGCAACACATCTGCTGCGGTCGGCTCAGGAATCGGCTGACCACCAACATCACCAGTGGTCATATTGCTCATCGTAACTGCCTCAACGCTCATTCACTGCTCCTTGGTTACTGTACCGGAACATTCGGTACAAGGTCGCTTGCACTCATCGGCATTGGCGGCGCAATAGGCGCATTAGTGGCACCAGGCACCGGCATCGGCATCTCAGGAGGCGGCGGCATCATGGCCTGCTCAATCTCCGCAATCTGCTGGAGGTAGCGGCGCAAAAGCTCAAGCCGGTCCTCCTTCAGGTTGTTGGCCTTGCCCTTGGCGTAATACTCAAGACACAACTGCTTCGACATCTGGAGGTCATCCAGCGGGTCGGGCGACGTGTAGTCACCGTCGTCGACAATCCTGTCAAAGACCATCGTCAGGTAATCTTCTTCGGCGTTTGCCAGTGACTCCACCTGGTCGAGGTCGGGGAAATCCAGTAGGCGACGGGCCTGTCTCGGCGAAAGGAATCCAGCCTGAGCGTACTCCTGAATCGTCTGCAACCGTCCCGCAGGGTCTTGCGGCAGCGACGAAACCGGGTAGCACTGCATAACGTAATCGTCTTCCGAGAGCTTGATGTCGTTCCACTCAACTCGCGCAATCGACTTCTTGCCGGGAACTCGAACTTCGTACTGCTTGTCTTGACCGGCAATAATCTTCGCCACCTCAATCGAGAGGCGGGCGATGTCCATATACATGTTCTCGTAGCTCTTTGCTGGCGTGTGCAGGCGGTCGCTTTGGATGTCTGAGAACTCGCGGATAGCTCGACCGGAGTTCAGGCCCTCGGGCTTCAAGCTCGACGCCGCCATCTGCGACACACCGGCCTGCTCGTAGCCCTTGTTGATGAGCGTCTGAAGGTGCGCAAAGATTTCCGGCGAGACAATCTGCGGCACAACGTACTGCGGCGCCGTTCCGGTGTAGTTGATAATGCTGCCAACGTCGTTGTTCAGATGCTCCTTGACTACCTTGGAGCCGTTCTCAACGAACACCTTAAACGAGCCAGCAAGGTGAAACGAACGCTGGATAATCCAAAGCAGCTTGTTGATTTCAAGCTGAATGTTCTGGAGCTGTTCCGCGAGGCCCTGTCCCCAGTAGCCATAGAGACGCGGCGACCACTGGCAACGCGCAAACGGGAACCACTGGTGCGGCCACGGCTCAATCTCGCCCAGCACGGCACCGTCGATGGTGATGACGTGTCGGCCGTCATCCGCTTCTGGACCGCTGGCAAGGTGCCATGACTCGCGCACGGTAATCATGTCCGCGATGATGCTGCGGCCATTCTCTTCAGTGCGTGCGGGCTTTACGTTGGCAATCTTGGCGTAGTCGTCGGGGAACATGTCGAACAGCACCTGGCGGTCGACCTGCTTGACGCGATGCATCTGACGCGGCGAGCCATACAGCGACTCCACATCGTCGACGAAAATTTCCGACGACATCACGCGCTCGTGACAAACGCGGTCGCCCTTGGCGAAGACGTGAATGAAGCCGTCGCCCCACACAGCAGCATCGCGAAACACCGTAGTGCCAAGCTCATGCGTGCTGTTCTCGTAGAACACGCCGTCAAGGAAGGCGTTGAGCTTCTTTGCCTCGCGCTGCTTCCGATAGTCGCCACCGCTGGTCAAGAACAACGGTTTGGGACGGCTGCGGGTAATCTTTGCCACAACCGTATCGACCACGCTCTGAACGAGGTTGTAGCTGATGCGGTCGCGCAACGCGGGCTGTTGGGCGGCAAGCTTGCTGAACGACACACCTGCCAGCGTCGTAGGCGACAGGTTGCCGTAGAGGCGCGACGAAACAATCCACTGCGTAGCGCGGAACGACTGCGCATCACGAATCAGGTTCAGCGTGCCACTGATAACGTCGGCACAGTCCTGGTCTTTAAGCATCCACCATCGGCGCTCTTTGTTGTCCGGCAACTTGTCCGGCACACCAGAACGCTCGCCACCGACCGTGAAATCTCGAAATTCAATTGGCATGACGCCTCCACCGCTTACGGCGCTTCACGCCGTACATCTTGCCGAGGGCGGCGAATGCCTCCTTCTCGGTCTCACCGGTCATCTCGGGAAACCACTGCTTGCACAACTGGCCCATTACATAAACGCGCTCTTCGGGCGACAGCGGCGCAAGCTCACTGAACCACGGCATTTTGCCAGCACGCAGCGCAGTTACGCAAGCCTCCTGATGGACAAACCCTGCCCAAAGGGCTGCACGCCACACAGACTCGCGGGGATTGATTTGCTCATTCGACATCTGGCGCACCTCCCGTAGACGAACAAAGGTCGTGCGAACAACCCATCAGGCAACCGGCCTCGGTGTGCTCTGTTACCCAAGAATGACCACAGGAGCAGGTTGAGCCGGTGGCATCCTCAAACAACCCCTGCGGCTCCATAGGATTTGTAAACCCGTTGGGCGATGAGGGTGTGCCACCAAGCTCAATCTCCAAGTCTTTCACAGCAAGCCGTTTCAGTCCATGCTCGCGCATGAATTTTATCCATTCGACGACATCAGACGGTCTCATTACTGCTCCCATACGGCCATCTGCTGGTCTTCGTATCGTTTTTGCTCAAGCTGCTTCTCAAGCTCAGTCTCGTACTCCAGCATCATCCATTCGGCCTTCTCGTTGCCTGAGCGGAAGCCCTTGGCATTTGTCTGGTCGGCTAGGTACTGGTAACAATGACGCCAGGCATACAGCGCAGCGTCGGTCATGTGGTTGTCGCAGGCAGGATGTTCTTCCCGCTTAGGAAATGCGCGCTCGTCCCAGACCAGCGCCATGTATTCGTCCATCAGGCCAACGCCTAGTTTGCGATGAACCTTGATGTATCCGCTGATGAAATCGCCGTTCATAATTTCAATGAAGTCGGCTTTCCCCTGCTTCTGGGCCGGTGTCAAGGGAATGTCGTGACGACGACGAATCTCCTCGACCGCCTGCTTGTTGGCGTTGTCGATGATGATGCTGTCAAACTGGAACCGGCTCATCAGCTTGTGCGTCCGGTCAGCCACCTCGGTAATGTCGCAACCGGCCTTCTTGTCGGCACCGAGGACGTACAGCGTCCGGTCAAAGTCGTTGTAGGCGCACACCACCCAAGCGGTAGGGTCGTTGAAACCAAGGTCGATGCCAAGGACGTAGTGCCAACGGCCGTTGCCTTTGAGAACCGGCAGTTCATCAAACGTGTTGCGCGACGAGTCGAAGCGGTACACCAGTTTCGTGTCGTCAGTGACCCACTTGCCCAGATAGTGCTGCTGGAACAGCGGCGTCTGCTCAATGGCAGGGTTGGCGAGCTTCAGGTCTTCAATCTCGTCTTTCCACTTCTCGGACATGTGCGGATTGTCGAATGCCGACCAGCGGTGGCATGACCAACCCAGCTTTTCCCAGCGCCCAGGCGTCGACGGGTCTTGACCCACGGTCAGGTCGTAGAACAGGCCACGCTTCATGTTGCCGGGGGTGCCAATCATTGCAATCGTGCCGCGATAGTCGGCGGTCGCGGGCTTCAAAATACCGTAGACCATTTCATTCAAGTCAACGCTGTACGAAGCGGCTTCATCAATGACGACGGCCTTGAACTTCTGGCCGAGGGCCTTGTCCTTTTCCTGCTCGTCGGCGTCCATACCGAGGAGGTAAATCATCGACCCGTTCGGCAGGGTGATGCTCAGTTCAGTCTCGTTGAACCGGCACTGCAAGCCCTGTTCGCGGTCGATGGTCTTCAGCACGTCCTTCCACATGATGCGCTTGGCAGAAGCACGAGTCAGCGCGACGTACAGGCACGACACGTTTGGCTGCGAGTACGCTTCACGGAAGAGCATCAGTCCGGCGCCGTAGGACTTACCCGAGCGGCGCGTACACAACACCGCCTTCATTCGGGCAGGGTCTTCAAGAAACGCCGTCTGGAGCGCAAACGCGGGGTCGTAGAACTTCGGCTCCTTCTTCTCTGCCGAGACAAGCGCAAAGAACTCCGCACGCTCGGAAGGCGTCATCGCGGAGACAAGTTTCTCAAGCTCGGCGGGAGTGACGTTCACGCACCCTCCTGAATCAGCTTCGCATGGCGCTCGCAAACTGGAACGGGGTCATGCCATCCGTTTGATAGCAAAACCACAACCGGTTCATTGCATGATACCCATGAACCAACCTGGTTGAGGCGAGGCAGCTCGCCGTTAAAGCCATCGGGATG
>CAYVOK010000096.1:0-5489 GCA_964453335.1 uncultured Acidimicrobiaceae bacterium | reverse complement strand
ACAACGATTGTCCCGAACGCGTTCGCGTTCACTTGCGCGCCTGCGGCGATTCCGTCAAGTTTGGTTTTGTCAGCGGCTGACATCGAACCCGCCGCGCTTGTCGTTGCGGCGTTGATTGCGATTGTCGGCGTCGTTCCTCCCGTGCTTGTTATTGGCGCGGTTGCCCCGACCGAAGTAACGAGGGACGGAATGCCCGTCAAATCCGAATACGCCCCCGATGTCGCGACCGCCGCAAGCGTCGGTTTGTTCAGAATCGCGGCGTCCCCAATTGATGCGTTCCAATCGGCGTTTACGTTCACTTCCGCCCCGGCTTGGATGCCGTCAAGTTTCGCGTAATCGGTTGCCGCGGTCCGCCCGTTGATTGTGGTTACTACGATGCCCGGAATAGTAACAACGTTCGTCGTGGAATTGTAGGTAAAAATGTTGTCCGCGGTCAAATCGCCTCCCGCGTCTTGATAGAAAACGCCCTTGAATCCGCCCGGCGGCGGCGTCCCTGAAACAATCGGAATGCTCGATAAACTGCGCGTTGTCCATTTCGACCCGTCGAACGTCAGAACTTCGTTCAGTTGAGGCGGCGCGCCTAATCCTACGTCCCCCAATTCGCCCAATTTGTAACCGGGCGACCACGTACGGATTAACAACCGCCCCGTGTTTTGCTGAACCCGCGTAACAACGGCAATCGGAATTCGCGGGATTGGAGCGGAACTAACAAGCGGCGTCAACTCGCCGGGCGTCGTGGACAAATACAAGATTGTCCCCAACGTATACGCGTCCGTATTGATGCCGTAAATCAACCCAAACGGGCGGACGTGTCCCGTTCCTCGACCTGCAATCGTTGCCGTCGTTACGCCCATTATAGATTTGACGTCAAGCGTTGACGATGCCGCTGCAAGTTCAACTTGGATTCGGTCGCCCTGAATCGACCCGTTGAACCGCACAACCTTTCCTTTTGCAATTGCGGTTGTGCTTGGATTGTAAACCGGGATGTCAAGCGAACGCGGCGCGCCGTTAATCCAACCCGCCGCGACATCGTCGTAAATCAACGCGTCGTGGTCAAGCGGGTCCGTAATGGTTACATCGGTCAAATCGCGAAGCAACTCAACCCCGCCCGTGTCAATCGAAACAATCCCGCCGCCTTCGTCAATGAGCGTCCCGTTTGTAACGCGAATCGTGTTCACCGACGCGACGTCGACCGCGCCGTTTTGGGTCAATACGCGAAGCAATCCGCGCCGTTGATACACGAACCCGCCGCCTTCGGGAAGAACCCCGTCAATCGGTGCATCGCAAGCGGAGCGGTCGTAAGGGATTTCAATCGACAAATCGAGCAAGACGCCCGCAAGGACGTTGCTACCTTCTTCCGCAAGGGGCGTTATAACCGCGTTTGTAACGTTGTAATTCTCATCGTCGATGAAGATGTTGTGCCCGTTCGCGATGTCTGCAAGTACATCTTCCGCGCATTGTTCCGCGTCGCTTACAACCTCCTTTTGTCGTTCGGTTTTGTTGTCGTAGTGCGACGGCAAATCCAAAATATAAACTTCGAAATCAAGCGTCTTCGTCCCTTCGTCGTAGGTCGCCCCCGTGTAGACAACGTGCATCAGGGGATACAAACCTTCCTTCGACAAATCGACATCCTCCGGCGCGCCGAACGAGAAGGAACGAATAAAATAATGGTTGGACGCGAAGTCCGTGAATCGTTTAACGAATGTGTTGAGGGTTACCATTCTTTTTCAGTTGTAGCGCGTAATCCTTTAAATAGGCCAAATGTTGGAATACGACGTGCGTAGGTAGTTCCGTAACTTCCTCCAAACGCCGGATGTCGTCTTGGGCAAGTTGGATGAGGGTTGAGTACCAACCCCATTTGATAGCGAACGCATCGCCGCCGCTTCCGTTCGAATTAAAGAGTGTATCAAAGTTTCCAATCGTTCCGCTTTGATATTCCAAAAAAAAAGCATTGCGCCGCTGAATAGGTCCGCGGGCATTTCCTTAAACGCGTCCGCGTTCTCCTTCGCCGTGTACTTCGCAATTACGTACTTGTCCCCGCCCTTGATTCGGACGGGACGATAAAGAACCGACATCAGCCGATGCGCGTTCGGCCAAAAATCCGATTGGTAACGTTCGCAATCAATCCATTCCCCAACGCTGAATTCCGACCAATCCGGAATAAATCCGTATTCGGTTCCGTTCAAGCGGAACGTCTTGCGATGTACTGCTTCCTCTTTTAGGCCATTATAAGCCCCAAGAATCGATTCGATTTCATCGGGCGTCAATTCCCTTGCCTTCGCTTCCGAAATGCGAAGGAGGGACGCCGTTTTGACGACATCGGAAGCGTCGGACATCGCGACTTGCAATTGACCCAACGTGAGGTCGCCCCAACTTTTCGGATTCGGCATTTCCTTATTGACGGAATATCGGTGATTCCTTCAAAGTTAGGTACAAAAAAAGGGGCCGAAGCCCCTTGCGTAGCGTTTCCCGATTTCAGCAATGAGGCGTATCCGCCACAACTTTGCGGGCCTCAAACATATCCTTTTCCTCAACCATAAAGAACACGCCACCCCGAGTGTAAGCGATGTGATAGCGCATCCCGGATGCTGAAAATGCCTTTTGCAATGCTTCGCTGAACTTGTAGTTCTGCGGTCCGGATTGGATGTAGTGGACGGGTGTCATATCGGTGTCGTGTTGTTTGACCCCACAAACATACGGGACTTTTTTTGTCCTGCAACATTTCCGCAAACTTTTTTTTCTCTATCCGATTCGGTACTTCCCGAAGTTGGGGTTCGATTGGTTGAACATCGCCGCGTAACGCGCCGCGTCGATTGCGTGATTGAACGCGTCGACGGGTTCGTTCAGGACGCGCCCGTTCTTGTCTTCCTTCCATTTGTAGTTCCGTAGTTCCTTAATCAGGTTCACACTTCGCGATGTAACCGACATCGGGCGCGAATGCAAGAATTGAATCCCCGCCCGAACCGAATCGGGTCCCTTCTTCGCGGGATGTACGTTCAACCCGTATCCGTGCAATTCGTCGATTGATTTCGGTTCGGCGGAATCGGCGACAACTTGCGATTTGCCGACGTTCAGAAGTTGCGCGATTTGCCGATTGGACAACCCGGTTTGATACATCACTTCGTCGAATAGGAACCCCGCCCCGTTCGTGTAAACCGCGACGCAAGCGGTCGGGTCGTTCGTGTATCCGAAGTCCAACCCGTACGCAAGCAACCTCCATTCCGCGCCGATTTCCTCAACTTGGATGTAATGGTTGAAAATCGTACTACGGGATTGCCCGCGTTCGCCCAATCCGTAGACGCGCCAAAAGTTCGAATCGGCATCCTTCAAGCGTTCGATTTCTGCAATCAACGCCGGGTCAAGATGCGGGTTGTCCTTGTATGTGGTTTGAAAAAACGCCGCATCGTCCCGCGGGATTACGTCGTTATATATCCAATGAAATTCTTCGGACGGGTTGTAATCAAGCAAGATGTTTCCCGTCGTACGGATGAGCAATTGCCGCCAATCTTCAAGCGTCAATTCGTTTGCTTCGTTAATAAACAAAACGTCGCGCTTGCGTCCCCGTACTTTCTGCGGTTGGTCGACGCTGATGAATTCAACAAGGTTCCCGAAAAGGATGTACGTTGCTTCTGATTTGTTGTGCAGTTCTTCCGAATACGCGTCTTCCCGATTGAGGATTTCGAAGAAGTCCCGCATTACGGAAGCGCGCAACGCGGGGAACGTCTTGCGGCAAATCGTAATCGTCGCCCCGGCGTTCTTGTTTTGATAGCAAAGTTCGATTAGAACAAGAAGCAAGGAATACGTTTTGCCCGACCGCGTACCGCCTTGATGAACTTGGATGCGCTTCGTGCATCCCTTCGCGTCGTAGTACGTCCGGGCAAGTTTCATTCCTTGAACCACGACAACGGGCGCGATTCCTCAACTTGGATTTCTTGACGTTCGACGTATCCGCGCGCCTTGCCTTTCGTTTTAAGGAAGAAGATAACCGCCGCGGGGTTCTTGTCCTTGATTAAAGCGTGCAAATACGATTCCGCAAAATCAATCGCTTGTTCCCCGATAAGCCGAACCGCTTCCTTGTATTCGGCGTCTTCTTTCAACCAACGATAATGCGTTTCACGGGAAACATCAGCAACGCGCGCCGCGGTCGTTACAACCCCAAGCGATTTTTCGAGGGCTTCAAGCATCGCCCTTTTTTTAGCCGTCATTTTCTGTTGCTTCCGTTATTGATTGATTGAGCGCGCGGGTCGGATTCGAACCGCCCTTTTCCTGCAGGATGCAGGACGCAACGACCGCCTTTGCTTCGCGCGCTTTTGTATACGGCTTCCGTAATTTCTCGCACAATTTACGCAATTCCGGGTTCAGGGGATATAAATACTTCCTTTTTCCGGGACGTTTCCGCGTCGGCAGTTTGCTACGCACTTCCTTCGGAAGCGTGTTCGGTACGCGGTCGTGTCCCCATTTTCCTTTATAGAAAACATCGGTTCCGCTTGATTCGGTTTCCTCGACAAAATACCAATTCGTTGCTTGATAAATCGTGCCGTGATGTCCTTGCCCTTTATCGGCGTATGAAATCAGTAATCGAACCATCGGGCATTTCTTCCGAACAAGCCGAATCGCTATTGCAACCGCTTTTGAAGTACAACTTTGCTTGCCGTTTAACGCAACCCGCAAAAGTTCAAGGTATTGCCCGTGCGTCAATCCGTACGGCTTGCCCATAAACGCCGATGCGCCGCCGCCAAAACAAATAACCCCGCACCATTCGCCCGCCTCAAATACTGAAAAAGCAAGCGATGTGGCCGGAACAACCTTTGCGTAATGAAAACGTTTGCAAGCGTATTCAATCGCGGCGCGCGATGCGGGTTCAAGTTTCATATTTCGCCCGCTGAAACTGAATAAAACGCCCCGGGATATTTGCGGTCAATCAACTCTTGAATTTCGTTTTCCGCGTCTTGTAAATGTTCGACGTCCTTAAACGTGATTTTCATTGTCGCGGGCTTGTTTTTGTCTTCCCCCAATAATTCGTCAAGCGTCGGTTCATCTTCGGGCATTTGCCAAACGTCCAAACCCCATTCCTCTAATTTCGCCGCGTCCCATTCGTTTGCAAGAATATCCCAATCCCATTCCCCGAATCCTACGTTGTCTTTTATCAGGAATTCGGATTGCTTGTTTTCCGCCCATTTGACGACGTAAACGGGGACGTCCTTTATCCCGGCTTCCCGCAACGCCTTTAATCGCATATTGCCCCCTAAAACGACGCCGTCCGCCGTGCATACAATCGGGCGGGCTTCGAGCATTTCGGGGAATTCCTTAACGGACTGAACCAATTTGCGAAATTTATCGTCCTTAATGGTTCGCGGGTTGTTCGGGTTCTCGCGCAAATCCGCGACGGGCATTCGTTTAATCATTGTGCAAGATATTTCCGCGGACGTCTTCGGCGACAACCTGCAACCAAAGCGTTTCCGTCGTGTCCATCGGTCGCGCGAATTCGC
>CAYVOK010000095.1:0-5595 GCA_964453335.1 uncultured Acidimicrobiaceae bacterium | reverse complement strand
AGTCAAAGCATGTTGTCCCAGCACTGCATATGTACGAGGGACAATTAAAGGCAGTTTCATTCCTACCAATGGGAAATACTGTTTACCCACAGCAGCCATATACTCAGATCACTGAAGAAGAATATGAATCATATGTTGGAAAGTTAAAGCACATTGACTTTAGCGCAATTTATGATGGAGTGGATAATCTTGAGGCTCAGGGTGAGGCTTACTGCACAACAGACTATTGTGAAATTAAAATAAACAAGTAGTCTTCTGTGGTAAAATAGACTCATCATGTCTAGTCCATCAAACCTATATGCAGAGAAAGTGTTCGCAGAACACCCTACTGGCCTATGGGCATTAGATGATAATGCAGACTACATTTCTTTAATTTCAGAGGCTCAAAGAAATCTTTCTAACTGGACAATTACTGGCGGTACATACGAGGATCACACAAACTCAACAGACGAACCATTTATAAACAGTTATACTGGTAAGATAACTGCTACTCCAACTAACGATGAAACAGCATCAGTTATTGCTGTAAGCAATGACATAATGAACTTGCAGGATTTAAATCACTATCTGAGAACCTTTTCCGTTGGAGGATATTTTTATTCTGAGAGTTCTTATGTTGCAGGGTTTGAGATAGGCTATCAGTATGAGGACACTACCAGTGGTCAAACAATAACACATTTAAAAAATTATGACACAGTAATAAATAACAGTTGGGTTTTTATATCAGAAACATTTGATACTCCTCCAGATGATACTAACTTTAGGTTGGTATTTAAGATTAATTTTATTGGAGGATCAGAAACAGCAGATGTGTTTTTAGTTAACGGCATAAGTCTTGGTCAGTGGTCGGAAGAGTTTGCATCTACTTCTCTTGGTACCACACCAATAGATATTCCTTCAACAATATCGATTGCTCCACAAAAAGCAATTGTTGCAAAATGTTATGGTTTACAAGATCTTGATGGATATTATATTGTTTCTGACAATATGCTTAAGGCAAAAAATTTAGGTATTCCAATTGTTTATGGAACATCTAGCATTACGTCTTTATATCCTAATGAGTCAGCACCATCATTAATAATTCCTGGCGTAGGGTTTTTAAATGAATCTGGTAGGTTTAGAGAGTATACTCTTGAAACTTGGTTAAGAATAAATTCTTATTCAAATGAAGCAAAAAGAGTTATTGGCCCAATTGCATCAGATGATGGAATATATGTTGATGGTCCGTCAATGGGTCTTAAGATTGGATCTGAGTATAGGACATACTATGTAGGCGAGTGGACAAGGCCAATGCTTGTTCATTTAAGAGTTGGTAAAGATGTTGTTTCTTTACTAATTAATGGTCAAGAGGTTATATCTTTAGATTATGACAGAGAGTCTCTTGGTGTGCCAACAATGCTTGATGAGCAGGGCAAAGATCAGGACTGGATAGGTTTTTATGCATATGAAGATATTTACCCAATAGAAATAGATTGCGTTGGAATTTATCCATATGTTGTTGCAACTGCAATGGCAAAAAGAAGATTTGTTTTTGGTCAAGGGGTAGAAATACCAGAAAATATAAATACATCATATAGCGGAACATCTGTTTTTGTTGATTATGCATTTGCAGACTACACAGCAAACTATTCTTATCCAAAGATAGGCTCTTGGCGACAAGGATTTAACGACAACACTTCTATAGTAAATAAGGCTTTGTCTGTTCCGTCTGCGCCGCTTCCAAAAATATTTTTATCGTCAAAAACAGAAGAAGAGTTATTGTTAGACTGCAAACCTGCTCAGTCATCTGATCCAGTAAACTTCTTTTCTTTTAGACCTAACTCTTCTTGGAATAGTGTATCTGGATACCTTTTCTTTGAAAACTTTGATTTTATAAAAGAGCCAGTGTCAGCATTTTATGGTTGTTTTAGATTGCCACAATCATCTAGCACTAAACAAACACTATTTAGAATCGAGAAAGAAAATACAAGCAGTTATTTTTCAATAGAGTTAATAGATAATCAAATATCTTATGTGATAAATTACGACGGTATAGCAGAAACAATATACTCTCCATTGATTGCAGAGTCACAAGAGTTAGTAGATATTGGTTTAAATATCCCAGCGTTTGTTTCACGTTTTGGAAACCCAGCAGCAGACTTTTTCGGATCTCTTTCAGATTTAAGATTATATGCTGGAGGAAAGAAAGACGGTACTGAAACTTTTACAGGAAAAATATATAAGATAGGATTTTGCAGCAAGTATAATTTTCAAAAGATTAGGTCTTTGTTTAATGAGTTAGGCGTACCAGTTTGGAACGAAGATCTTTTTGCTGTTTATCAAAACAATCAATTAATCAACATAGATGGTGGAATTGACACTACGTCTTTGCCAGCATACGGATCACCTACTGGAACTGCAAATGGTGCAATCAGTGGGGGAGGAGTTTTTATCTCTGACGAGGATTTCCTTTTAGACCATGTTGCAACATACACGCTTGTTCCAGATCAAATTTTTGATACTTACAAATTAACTGTTTCTGCAAATGCATATTGGGAAGATCAGATACCATTAACATATTTTGCTGAATCTGTTTTAGATAAGCGTGGAGACCAATATTTTGACCTTGATTTTATTCAGTTTAATATTGATTATCCAATACCATCAAAAACAATTGCTTTAGAAACCGATCCAGTAGAATGGACATATGCAGAACTAGCCAACGAGTATGGCCTTCCAATTCAAAGAACATATGAATCACTTGACAATTATTTATTTACTGGATACAATGATTATGAAGATTTAAAAAACAAGATAGCAAAAGACTATAGATACGATACAGATGGTGCAATTGTAAAAACATATATAACATTTCAGTATACAGAGTTAGGAGCAAACCAAACTCCTTTTTATTTTACAAAAACAGAAAGACCATCTAGAAATGGAATCTTAATACCAAAGTCTGATTGGATGACAACAAAATATGAAGTTGTAGACAATATGATTATATATCCTCCATCAGGTGTAGACTTTAACGATCTTTCTATTGTAACTCATATAGATATTAATGTAAAAAATTCTCAGACTCATAATGTAAATATTAAAAAACTTTCTTATGCTTCTCAAGCATTAAATGAGTCAGACGGAAGTCCTATTGGTACTAGATTTGGTACTCCAATGTATCCTTACACAAAGACTGGAATTTATTATAACTTTAAAAAGAATAATCCGTTTGCTATTTATACTGGATCTTCTCCATATTTATATCTTACAAAGACTAGCGGTATTCAGATAAAAGGTCAGTACGACCCACTTGTAAATCGTGGCCTATCTATTCCAATCAACTCTAGTAGAGCAAATAATTTTAAGGCAATTGCAGCACAAATGGCTATTAGGTTTGATGGTGATTATTTCCCTTATGCACCAACACAAATATTTGAGATAGAGAGCAAGTCTTCTTACATAAAATTTTATATGGTTGCAAGTGATCCAAGTGGAAGAAGAGCAAAGATATATGCAATAGATGCAAAGACTGGCCTAATTCAAAATGGCATAGGCTTCTATTGGAATGGTAAGGTTGTAAAGGAGCCTGTTGTTACTTTGCAAGAGTGGGGATTCTTAGGAATTAATTTTGCAGACAGTCTTGATTTTTCATATTTTGAGGGGGCAATAAGATTAACTGGGCCACTACTATTTAACAGCATATCGTACTATCAGTCAACCAATCTTCAGGAAGTCCAGAACATATCTGAAAGGCCATGGTTTAGAGTCAAGGTTTTGTCTGGTACATCTCTTGATTGGGAATTTTGGAATATTGGTCCATTTAACTGGAATAAGGTTCTAGTTTTGGCAGAAACCAGTTACTATGGGGTCAACCCATCAGAAGTTTATAAGAGTTATACTGGAACTAATAAGGTCATTGTTGGAGACGACACTCCAATAATTATAGGAAACTATGCCTATTCTTTGTATAATGACATATCTTGGAACAAATTTATAGTTACTCCAGTTTAATGTGGTATACTTGTTGATATGGACTCATTGATTAATCCAAAAACTGGTAAGCCAATTGTACAAAATGTAAGACGTAAGGTCATAGAAAAGAACTATAACTGGGGTCTATACGTATATAAAAAGGCAAATGGCAAATGGTTTACTGATGGTAACGGCTCAGTCTTAAATATTCCATCTGAAAAAGGCGACATATCTAGAATTGCTGAATTAAAAAAAGCAGCCATGCACTACGGCGATCCTGGAGATGGTCAGGCAATTTTTGTTCCAGGTCTTACCAGAGTTTCAGAAGAAGAATATTCTGAGCAAGTAGATAGAATGAAGTCAGGTCTTTTGCCATCACTTAATGATCTAGGTGCAGTTCAAGCAGCAAAAGATACAATTGCTAAGTATGGAGACGAGGATTAATTATGGAAGAATATACAATAAGTGCAAAAATTGATGATGCAATTAAAAAGGAAGATCCCTTTGCAAAGTCAGATCCATTTGCTAGTAACTGGGATACACTAAAAACGCTAGATGGGCTAGATTCAAACTTTAAGAGAAGAACTAGTAGGCTTTCTACAAAGATGGTTCAGCCAACACAACAGTATACAACTGCAGCGCTTGCAGGAAAAAGCGGTATTGATGGAGCACAATCAAAAGAAATTAATCCAGGTCTAGTATATGTAAATGGTTATGGAATGTTTGATGTCATTACTCCGCCATGGAATTTGTATGAGTTAGCAAACTATTACGATACATCTTTTGCTAATCATGCTGCTATTGATGCAAAGGTAGAAAACATAGTTGGGCTTGGGTACGAGTTTAAGGTTTCTCCAAGAACCATGCTTCGTCTAGAGTCTTCAGAAGATAATAGTGCTACTCAAAAAGCAAGAAAAAGAATTGAAAGAGCCAAGATCGAAATGCGTGATTGGCTAGAGTCACTAAATGATGATGACTCATTCACCGCAACTATGGAAAAGGTTTATACAGATCTTCAGTCCACTGGAAACGGTTATCTAGAAATAGGAAGAACTACTCGTGGAGAGATTGGATATGTAGGTCATATTCCAGCAACAACCATGAGAGTAAGAAGATTAAAAGACGGATATGTTCAGATTATTGGAAACAAGATTGTCTACTTCCGTAATTTTGGAGCAAGAAATCCAAACCCATTAACAACTGATTCTAGACCAAACGAAATAATTCACTTTAAACAGTATTCGCCATTAAATACATTTTATGGAGTTCCAGACATTATGTCTGCTATTAACTCACTACACGGTGACTCATTGGCATCACAATATAATATTGACTATTTTGCAAACAAAGCAGTACCAAGATATGTAGTAACTCTAAAGGGAGCAAAACTTTCTGGAGACGCAGAGGACAAGATGTTTAGATTCTTGCAAACAAATCTTCGAGGTCAATCACACAGAACGCTGTACATACCATTACCAGGAGATACTGAAAATAACAAGGTAGAGTTTAAGATGGAACCAATTGAAGACGGAATACAAGACGGATCCTTCAAGGAGTATCGTAAGCAAAACCGTGATGACATTCTGGTAGCACATCAAGTTCCACTTTCAAAATTAGGAGGTGGCGATTCTGCATCTATCG
>CAYVOK010000094.1:0-5706 GCA_964453335.1 uncultured Acidimicrobiaceae bacterium | reverse complement strand
AGGCTGGCATAAGCCATACACATACAATATCAAGCATAAGCGACCTTCAGACGGCTCTTGACGGTAAAGCCAGCAATGCACACACGCATACGATTGGCAATATTACTGGTCTTCCTGAGGCTCTTTCTCTGAAGGCTGATGTTACGCATACGCATACGATTGCTAATGTAACTGGCCTTCAGACAGCACTTGATGGCAAGTCAGCCATTTCTCACCTTCACACGGGTGTTTACGCTCCAGTTACACATTCTCATGGCATATCAGATGTAACTGGCCTTCAGACTGCCCTTGATGGCAAGGCAAGCACTGCATCGCTTAATGGCAAACTAGACCTTGCTGGCGGAACAATGACTGGTGGTCTTGTTTTTGCACTTAACGATACGGATGCTAGAATCACATTTAACGATGGTTCTATACAGTCTACTGCGTCCTACTCTAAGGCTCAGTCTGATGCCAACATGACTACGGTTGCTGGCTGGGTCAGCACTAAGGCCGACTTGGTGCATACTCATGCCATTTCTGATGTAACTGGCCTTCAGACAGCACTTAACTCTAAACTTACATTCCCTCAGTCTTGGATTGAAGGTATAGATATTGGTAGAACATTTACCATATCAGATGGCGTTCTTAACTGGGATAATGGAGGAAGCACAATAACCCACCCTGTTACTGGACCTACTGCTGGAACATTTACTTTTAACAAGAAAATTTCTTGCAATGTTGTTTCTGGTGTCGCTGGAATTAACATTGGAGTAGGAGGAACTGAAGCGGCTTCTACAAACGCTGGTGATATTTGGGTTAACTCTGGTAGTTCTTACCTTAATTTCCGTGATGGTAGTGGAAATTGGAGATATTGTTTGGTAAACAATCAAGCAAACACTATTGATGTTTCTACTGCAACCTCTCCAGCCCTAAGGGTTACTCAGCGTGGAGCAGGCAACGCCCTTATTGTTGAAGACTCTACGACACCAGATACTACTTCATTTATAGTTAACAACGCTGGTGCTGTAGGAATAGGCGTTCCGTCTGGTTGGGCTCCTATCGGTGCGGGTGTTATTCTAGATGTAAACGGAAGCGTCAATATAAATGGTTCTCTTACACTCCCAGCCTCAGTTCCTTTTACCCCTCATACAATAAACGGAGTAACTGCTACATTTCAGTTTCTTACCGTAACTGGAGGTGTTGCCAATATTGTCAGCGATAGCACTAATAATGTTATCTGCAATATAGCATCAGGTGCAATTGGTCCTAGTAAGCAAAAAAATATAGAAATTGGATGTAATGGTCTATCTGGCTCTACTACTATGGTTAAAATTGGTTCTGCTGTTAGTGGTAATACTTCTTATGTAACTATTAATGGAAATGCATATTTTAATAGTGGACTTTCTTTAAGCGGTCAATCGGTGAATACGCACACAAATGCTTTTAGCATATATAATAGAGAAATGGCAATCACCATCAACGGACAGACTTGTTACATTCCATATAGAATTGCTTAATAATGCCTAACGCTAATCGTGCATTGGATGGAGACAACGGTTTCTACGGTGTAGATACTAGGTCCAATCCTGCCACGCTTAAGGCTGGTGTCCTTCAGGATGCTAAGAATGTTCGTATGGACTTGCAGACATTGCAGGTCCGTAAGGGCATTAAGCGTCTACTTGAGACAGGCACGATGGCTAATATTGGCAAGATATACGGCACTGGCATTTATGTAGGTAAAGATGGCACTGAAAAGATTGTCCTAGCCTGTAAGACTGGCCTATATCTTTATAACATCAACGAAGGCTCTATTTCTTCTAAGTATGACTATCCGTATAATCAAATTAACGGGACTCAGTATTTTAGAGAAGTCACAGAAGAGCAGACGCAGATAATACAGGCGGCTGACAAGATTTACATTCTTCGTGGAGAAGCGGAGCGATACATAGAAGGAGACGGCACTGTTGGACAGCGTGTTTCGGCAACAAATGGGTCTACAACTGCAACCGTAACATGCAATCTTCCTCACGGACTTTCTGTTGGCGATGAGTTTGTTATTGAGACTCCTGATGAAAAACTTAACGGGCCGACACCGACAGCAAATTTCATTGTGGCATCAACGCCATCTTTGACATCTTTTACATATACGCTAAAGGCTCCATATAATGCCAACAATCATCACGCATATGTTATTCAGGTCGCAAAGCCAGTCCTTGTATTTAACGGAACGCTTGTAAGTGTTGTTAAGCAAGGAATTATAGACGGGACTTTAATGGGTGGCACAACACCTACGGAGTGCGACTTCCCTCCGACAAGCAGGGCTATATACCATAAGAACAGAATTTACTGTAAGTATAGCAGGGACGAGATAGCGGTTTCAGATTACCTTGTTGACGAATTTGGCAACTGGAAGTTTGACCTTACCATTCAGGCTCTCTCAATAAACCAAGGTGACGAGCAGGATATTGTCGGCTTTTACCCTTGGACAAGAGACGAAATCCTTGTCTTTAAAACAAACAGCATTTATGCGGCTAGATTTGCCGACAACACGACATCTCCTGATGTCATCCTTGCTGAGTCCTATGTTCGAAGCCTTACATTTGACCTAGGTTGCGTGGCTGGCAGAAGCGTTGCCAATGTCGGCGGAGTAGTCTTCTTCCTATCTAGCAGGGGTATCTACGCCCTTGAGCCTCAACTGGACACAAACCTGCTGTCCAATACCCAGCCACTCTCTCTCGGAATCCAGAAATATATTAACAGAATCAACCAGAAGTATGTGAACAAGTCTGTTGGTATAGTGTATGGTGGCAGATACTACCTTGGCGTTCCCATTGACGACAGTGCTGACATTAATCACATCTTTGTCTACAACATTAACAACAAGATGTGGGAGTCTATTGACACATACCCATTCAATATAGCCTCTTTTACTAACATTGACTTTAATTCTCCTTATGCTATTTGGCAAGACGACACTAGCAGGACTAGTATTTATATTACATACGACTGGGATGCTAATGATTCTGGCAGAACTCCGCTTCCGAATCTCCTAGCCCAAGGTGGATTTATCAAAATTGGCGACATTAACGCTGGTTATTTCCCTTACAATACTGGTTTGCGGTGTGGAGAATCGCTAAACCTTGGATATACAGAAGAACATTGGAACGCTATCGACTTTCCCCTCCTTCCTGAGTCTGGTGTTTACACAATCTCTGAGATAATTGACAATGGAACTGCTGTTCCCAATGTTGAAGTTATTATTCAGGGTAGAGAAAGAACTGAACTTAGCGTAGCCCCTACAAGCGACATAGGAATTGTAGGCATTGGTAGCCTTAAATGGTCGTCAATACAGTCGCTGAACTTCCAAAACCTGTTTACTGCTATAAATGTGAACGAAAGAAGGCTGTTTACAGTTGACGGCAGGAACGGATTGTTCTTAATGGAAGAACTGGACTATGACGAGTTCGGTGAGACAGTCGGAAGTCTGTCTTTTGCTGACTTTGGAGATACGGGCATCCCGTTTGACTTCAAATTCAAAGCGTCAAACTACGAATCTCAACAAATACAAGGCTATGCAAGAACAAGAAGATACGAATTCAATTCTCTCCAAGACAAGAGATACTCTACAGTCACTGTTGACATGGATTTTGAAGAAAGCGGAGCAATTCAAACAGGGGCTTTCGCATATAATCCAGACTCTTATAAGATTCTTGACACAACTTCCGCAAGCAATGCAGAAGATAAGACAAATTCTTTCCCAGTTAGGAAAGTAGCCGTTGGGCTAGATGTAGAACTTAAATCCATTAGCGGAAGACCAATAGTCAGGTCTGTTCTAGTCGAAGCCAATCCTGTCGGCAGAAATGTTAAAAACAAAGAATAATTATGGCACAACTCAGAAAAGGCACAACTTACACGGCGACAGGCGACTCGTCCTTCGTCACACACACTAATCTCAATGCTCATGTTGACAACGCTAAGTTGATTGGCGGTGCGATTGGAGAGCAGGTTCCTAACTCAGTTTCTACTGACGGTGACGAACTTCTTATTAAGAAGGGCGATGACCTGTTTAAGCAGACTAAGGCTGAGTTCACAAATACAATTAACTCTAACACAGTTAATGTTACTAACCTTAATGCCACTAATTGCACAGGCTTTGTTCCTGTTGGTAGCATCATCATGTGGTCTGGTAGTCCTGCTCAAGCCGCTTTAATTCCTAATAACTGGAGACTGTGCGATGGCACAAATGGCACTCCTGACCTTAGGGATAGATTTATAGTTGGTGCTGGAAACACATTTGACATAGGCGATACTGGCGGCAGTTCTAGCGTTACGCTTACAGCCAGCAACATTCCTGAACACTCTCACCAGTTTAGATGTAACTATGTTAACCAAATCGAAGTCTTCGGCAGTTCCGTTACTGATTTCTATGTTGTTTCTGTAAACTGGCCCGACACTGCTTTCCCTACAAGACTTACATCTCCGTATGGCAGTGCTACTCCTGCTCCAATCTCTACAACGCCGCCCTACTACGCCGTTGCTTACATAATGCGAGTTTCCTGATTTTATGGCTGATTACGATACAGTTGGTGGCGGTGCTGGTGGTGCGGTTTCTGGAGCCCTTTCTGGGGCTCAGGCTGGAGCCGCTTTTGGTCCGATAGGTATGGGCATTGGTGCTGTCCTTGGCGGTCTATTCGGCTCCAAGAAGACAAAGGTTCCTAAGCCTCCGACCTACAGCCAGATGATGAATTACAACTTGGATGCTCAGGCTGGCATTCAGGATAAACTTCTTGGCCTTGAAAGCACATGGAGACCTAAGTATCAGGGTCTTCAGGAGACAACGCTTAACAGACAACTTTACGGAGGTGATGGCACTTCTGGCTACATCAACATGCTTAATCAGTCTAACGCCGCCCTCGCTGGCGTTCAGGCTAATGCGGCTCAGGGCTTTATGGGGACTATGGCTGGTCTTACCCCTATGGCTAGAAACATGATGCTTTCCCCTCAGGCGGCGGCTATGCAACAGTCTCTTATGTCTCAGGCTCAGGCTGGAATTGATGCTGGCACTGGCCTTACGGCTCAGGACAGACGACAGGCTTTCCAGTCGGCTAACATGGGTATGGCTATGCGTGGTATGTCTGGAAGACAGGCTGTTGCGGCTGGTGTCCTTAGCAATTACGGACTTGGCCTTCAGCGTCAAGATAGAGCCAGACAGTTTGCCAGTGGCATGCTAAGTCAGGATTCCGCCCTACAGTCAGCCGCAATGCAGATGGCAAGCGGTGCTATGGCTCAGTATAACGCTGGTGGTGCTTTCATGGGTCAGGCCAATCAAATGCTTGGTCAGTATCAGCCGCAAATATTCCAGCCAGAATCCCAGATGGGGGCTCAGGCTCAGGGAATGCGTTACCAACAGCAGATGGGCGTGGCGATGGCTAAACAGCAGTCTCAGGCTAACCTTCTTTCGACACTTGGCTCGTTTGGCTCGTTTGCCGCACAAAATCCTAACCTGTTTAAATTCGGCACTCCACCTATTGTAGCCACTTCAAACGCATATTCTCAACCGATTGGTCCAGTGAATTATAGTAATGTAGACGGCTCCTTTACTTATCCAATCAACAAATAATTAATATGGCTATATTTGGACAATATCAGGGCGGCGACAATTTTAATGTCGCTGGAAACATGCGTGATATCTTGAAGGGACAGCAGTCCATTCACGATAACATG
>CAYVOK010000093.1:0-5716 GCA_964453335.1 uncultured Acidimicrobiaceae bacterium | reverse complement strand
ACGGAATCGCCGCAGGCGCGCAAGTGAACGCGAACGCGTTCGGGACAATCGTTGTCGCAGGTTCCCCGAACGTTGTGGCGGACAATCCTTCGGGGACGTTGACGCTTGTTGCAGGGGCGAACATTACGTTGACTGCTAACGCGGGAACGGACGCCGTTACAATCGCCGCGACGGGAAGCACGGGCGTTGCATCGGTTACGGGAACCGCCCCGATTGTTTCGAGCGGCGGGGCGAACCCGGCAATTAGTATCACGGCGGCGACAACGTCAGCCGCGGGTTCAATGTCGGCTTCGGATAAGACGAAGTTGGACGGCATCGCGGCGGGCGCGGAAGTAAACGTTCAGTCCGATTGGAACGCGGTTAGCGGCGATGCGCTGATTCTAAACAAGCCGACGATTCCAACCCAATATTCCGTCGTTGTCAATCACACAACCACGACGTATACGCTTGCCTTGCAGGACGCGAACGAATTAATGGTTTGCAATTCCGCGACGAACTTTACAATTACAATCCCGCTTAATTCGGTAGCGGCGTTCGCGGTTGGAACTGAAATCGCGTTTATGCAACGAAGCACGGGAAGCGTTACGATTGTCGGCGCATCAGGCGTTTCGTTGTTTACAAGCCAAACCGCACAAACCGCAAAACAAAGCGCGGTTATAGCGATAAAGAAAATCGACACGGACGCTTGGGTTTGCGTCGGCGACCGCCTTGCAGTATGAACTTCTTTAACCACATAAGCAATTCGTTTCAGGCGGTTACGCCGGGCGGGATTGTTACGACGAATCTTGTTTGGCACATTGACCCGCGAAATGCGGCAAGTTATCCGGGAACGGGAACCACGATTTACGATTTAGTTGGAACGAAAAACGGGACGTTTGTAGGGAATACCTACGTAGATGCGAATAAGCATTTACGCTTGGACGGCGTAAGCGATTACATATCATTCGGCACGATTGCCACAACGGACGCGTTGGCATTAATCGGGACGTCCTACACAATCAACATTTGGTTTTACTACGTCGGGACCGGGGATAATTACCCACATCCGTTTAGTATGTGGCGCACGACATCGCAGGCGACGCAAGACGGGTTTTTTATCGGCGTAGAACGCACGACGCGACGCGTCTTTTCGGGACACGTCAACGTAACGCAAACGTCTTGCGCGACCGCATCGCCGAACCTAACAACGCTAAATACTTGGGAATATTGGTCATTCAATTACAACTTCGCAACGGGCGGCGCGACGGCATACAAAAACGGGGTTGTATTTGCTACGGCAACCGGGATGAATACGATTACCAACACGGCGAAGTTGCTTCGCGTAGGGGCTTCGAATTACGACACGTTCAGCGATTGGAACGGGCGTTTGGGAAGTTTTCACGTTTACAACCGCGTGTTGACGCAATCGGAAATCCTGCAAAATTTCAACGCGACAAAATCAGGTTATGGACTCTAATTATCGGATAATTTCCCGCGAAGTTTTTGACCGAATCCCGTTCGAAGGGATTGCAGGGGACCGCAATACGCGGCATCGTTGGAACCGCGCGCGCACGTTGGTAATGGTCAAACGTCCGTTTGGCGTTGAATCGAATGCGCGTTGGATGTCTTACGCGGACGCAATCGCAATCCTCGAAACGGACGATTGGACAATTAGTGCAACTGATTTTTGGAGCGGAAATTTTTAAAAAATGGCGAAGGTTAAAGAACCCAAATCGACGCGGATTGAACGCGACATTCAGCGTCCCGGCGTTCACGCCAAAACGAAAACGTCGCGCTTGAAATCAAGCAAGAATTACAAGAAGGCGTACAAAGGTCAAGGACGTTGATAAACGCAATACTGCAATACTTGGGTCCGGGAATGCCGCCGCCCTACAACTCGCGCGTTGATTTGAACGCGGACGGGTTTATTACAATCGTGGACCTTTTAATTGCCCTTGCATCGTATGGATAAGGAACTTTTGACCGCTTGGGAAACGTTCGCGCAAAAGGTTGTCGAAGCGTCGCAACGCGAACTTGGAACGCGGCGAATCGGGAAAAATAAGAACTACGGCGTCGCGACGCGGACGCTCCAAAAATCGCTTGCGTTTGGGATTGTCAAGGACGCGAAGCGCGTGAACGGGATTCAGTTCTTCGCGACGGGCAAGGCGCAGAATTACGCGCCGTTTATTCATTGGGGCGTAAACGGGACGAATCAAAGCCGGGGTTCGATGTTCTCGTTTAAGACGAAGCAACCGCCGCGCGAAGCGGTCCTTCAATGGATGCGCGTTAAGCCCGTACGCCTACGGAATAAGGACGGGCAATTTATCAAGCAAACTGAACGCGGGTTGAATTCCGCCGCGTTCCTTATCGCGCGTTCAATCAAACGTAAGGGAATCGAAGGCGTCCGTTATTTCGTTAGCGGATTCGAACACGCGATTGTGAAACACGGCGCGCCCCTTGCCCAAGCAATCGGACAAAGCGCGGTCGAACGAATGACAATCCGCGTCAAATCGAAGACGGCAAACATTCGGATATAATGGCAACTACGTTCCTACAAACGCCGGGCGCGGACACGTTCAAACCCGCCGGGCAACATTTGATGTACGCGTTCGAAACGGACCTTGCGTATACAAGTACGTTCAGATTTATTGTTTGGGTTTACGAGGATGGAACGCTTATCGGCAAATACTATCTGACGCCGAACGACAACGCGTCCGCGACGTTCGATTTAGGGCGCGTCATTCAGGGGCGATGCAAGGTTGACGATTCGCGAAACGGGGTTGAAGGAATCATTCATTCCCCGAATGCGACGTTCCCGCTTACGGGCGGGACGAATAACATCCGCAAGTACGAAGTAAAACTTGGGGAATACACGGGGACGGAATCCGCGGTTCAGGCAACCGCGACGGGATATTTCTTCGACGGATACGAACAACTTTCGTCCGGAATGCACCCATCGTTTTCGGATTATTACGGGACCGATTCGACGAAGAAGTTTTGGTTGACCGACCGCGAAGTTGTCGGGGATTACATCGACCTTGAAGCGGCGGACGAAGACGAAGGGGTTGTTGCTTGCCTGATTCGCAACGCGGTTTTTTCGGGGGATTCGTTGATGTATGCAGTAACAAATACAAGCAACGTAACCACGACGACAACGCTTACAATCAACGCGGCAAACGGGGCGCAACTTCCTTCGACAAACACGACGAACGGGTTCCTGATGTACGCGCCGCTGATGCCCGTAAACGTCGAAGCAATCCCGTCCGTTTCGCTTACCAATTGGAAACAATACACGATTTATCCCGTTTCAGCGGGAACGCTTACGATTCGCGGCAAGGCAATTCGCGTTACAAGGAAATGCCCCGGCAATCGCAACGATTCGGTTTTGGTTGCGTTTAGTAATACGCGCGGCGGTTGGGATTATTTGCGGTTCTTCAACAATTCGTCGCGTACGATTCGGACGGAAGAAAAGACGTACAAGAAGGGCTTAATCGATTTCACCGAATACGGGGTTACATCGTGGAACACGTACGCGGCGGATGCGGTCCCGTATCAAAAGACGGCTTCGCAATCGTACACGCTGAACGGCTTGTTCGACGTCGCCGAAGCGAAGTTGCTTCCCGTCCTGATGAAGGCGCGGCAAGTAATGGGACGCATTGATAACGCTTGGGTCCCGTTGCGCGTAACGGACAACGCCGCGTCGTATCAAGTACGGACCTCCGGCAAGTTGACCCAAGCCACGATTAACGTTGAACTTGCACAAACGTTGCGATGCTGACAATTCTTGCCCAACGTACCAATTGGTATCAATTGGATTTGTACGAAAACGAAGCGGTTAATTTGACGTTTTCGTTTCAGGATGTACAAAAGGTCAACAACCCCGCGTCGGATTATTCGCAGACATTCCGCGTCCCGTTGACCGAACGCAACCAACGCGTTTTCGGGGCTTACGATTTGTCCCAAGTAATGCCGTTTGACATCAAGCGCAAAACGGAATGCGCGCTTCTTATCGGCGGCGTTGAAATAATGCGCGGGTTCTTGCAGGTCAAGAATTGGTACGTTCAAAAGGGACAATTCGTCGACCTCGAATTGGTGTTTTTCGGCGGGGCAAAAACGCTTGCGTCCGCGATGGGCGACGCGAAGTTGAAGGATTTAAATTGGTCGTCCTTCAATCACGGAATCACCTATTCAAACGTTACGGATTCGTGGGCGGGCAATTTGTATTCCGGGGAAATCCGTTACGGCGTCGTTGACCGCGGCGCGAATTGGCGTTCGGGCGGCGTAAACCCGTCAAGCACGGCGTTAGAACCGCGCGATTTGACGCCGTTTATTCGAGTTAAAACAATCGTCGAAAAGATATTTACGACGTACGGGTTCACGTTGCAATCCTCGTTCCTGAACAACGCGGCGGCGATGTATATGATGCTTCACAACGGGAAGCGGGATTTGAAGTATACAATCGGTCAAGGGCAAGAAATCAAATTTTTCGCGGGATTCACAACGAATACAACGTTCACTGCTCCATCAGGTTGGACAACTTTGCAATTGTCGGACGGCGGGAATTTCTACGATTTGGGGAACGATTTCGCCGCGGGTCAATGGCAGGTCCCTACAACGGGGTTGTACTTGATGCGCGGTTATTTGGCGTTTGATTTGTCAACGGCGGGCGCGACGTTGTCGCTTCGGATTACGAACGGAACAACTTCGTATACAATCCTCAATAACATAACCGACGCGGACACGTCCGTTGCTTGGGGGCAAGTAATGCCGTACGGATACACGTTGAACGCGACCGCCGGGCAAACGTGGTACTTGCAATTTCAAATCAGCGCGGGCAACGTAACGTTTTACGCGGGCGCAACGAATGGATTGCTTGGAATCGGCGGCACGTCGTGGAACGTTTACGGCGTCTTCCCTTCGGCGTTGACGTTGGACGTCGCCCGCAATATGCCGGACATCCGTTGCGCGGATTTCTTGCTTGGGCTTCAACGCTGTTTTAACCTCGTATTCGTCCCGGACAAGTACGATAAAACCAAGATTTCCGTTGAACCAATCAACGATTACTTGACCGCCGGAACCGCGAAGGATTGGACGAATAAAATTGATTTGACGCAAGACATCGCAGTTTCCCCTACTTCGGACCTGCAACGCAAAACGTATACTTGGACCCATTCGGAAGGCGGCGACATCGTGAATCAGGCGTTCCAAGAATCAAGCGGGTTCACATACGGGCGACATCAAATCCTTGACCCGTCAAACGATTTCGCGCAAGGGGAAGAACTTGTTACAAGCGGCTTTTCGCCGTTCATCGCGAGTTACATTCCGGGGACGTCTTACAAGGCGTTGCGATTGCTGAAACGCGAAGGAGACGATTTGAGCATTGACAACCTCAAACCGCATCTTGCCTTTTGGAACGGACAACAAAACATCAAGTTCCTAATCAAAAACGGCGGGACTGACACGTTAGAAAATTACCCCTTGTTTACTGCATACAACGATGCAAACCCCGATTGCAACGATTATTCCTTGATGTTTGGAATCGCATTGCCGTTTTTTCCAATTGTAGCGAACCCAATCAATACGCTTTATTACGCCTATTATTCCCAATATGTCATTGATATGTATTCGAGCGACGCGCGAATTTTGACCGCAAGATTCCGCTTGAACACGTTGGACATTGGAGATTTCAATTGGAACGATGTTATCCGGTTGTTTGGGAACGAATGGCGCGTTCTTG
>CAYVOK010000092.1:0-5868 GCA_964453335.1 uncultured Acidimicrobiaceae bacterium | reverse complement strand
GGAGACTCATAGGAGTCCCTCTGTAACCGGTTTCAAACAACCATTCACAGCACGCCTCCAACTCCGCATCGGCGCCTGCCTGGTAAGCCTTGAGGAGGGTGATGTCGATATTCTGATACTCATAGAGGATATCGGTCTCCCATTCAGAGAGGAGTTCGGTGGGAGGGAGGACCGAGAAGTTCAGGTCGTCGGGGTCAGGGGAGTGGTGGGATGTCATCTAGAGGGGAGCCGTAGTTCCTCTCCATATTATACTGGGGGTTGATGCACCCGGAGGGGCGGGTAGCCACTTCTGAGACTGTCCCATTCCGCTTGTCTTGAGCCATGGCCCACTGGCACACCTTCTTGGCCAATTCATCATGGGAGCGGGGTTGGTCGGGGCGGAATGCAAATCTCACTGTCCCGTCGACAATGTGCACGCCGCAACGTGGGCAGGTCTGCCAGGTGCCAGAGGCGCCCTCGGCACTATTGTTCTCTTGACTTGTCATTGTGGATCTGGATCGGGTATGGGTTGGGTTTTCGCTACATACCTCCCAGATTCCATCTTCTCAATCGTATAGAATCCCTGCCAGAGTTCAATGGCAATCTCTATAGCCTCTGAGGAGTATTTGTAGAGTGACTTTTCACTACGTGCCTTGGGGATCTTCTTGAGCAGAAGTTCTTCGAGGCGGGCATAGCCAATGGCAAAATTATCCGACTCCATGAACTCCAAGTTCGCAAGGAATTGATGCCCGGCGGGGGCTGAATTGCGATAGAAGGAGTAGAGGCTGGTGGCCTGCTCAGGGAGCCAACCTGCCTTTTCCCTCTCAGCCTTCTCGATGAGTTTGAGGAGGCAGGAACGGACCTGGACGGAGTCGAAGTAGGGTTTTGAAGCCATAGGAAGGGAATGCCTTACAAGTAGTTAGTAGTCTTTCGACTATTTAACTCCCTGTGTTTATAGGTTTAAAGCCACCTATATACTCTAATCCACCCATGGGACTTTTTGACGATCCAAGCAAACTTCTTAATAGAAATTTCGGGTGGGGGTTGGCATCCTACTCCGACTTCGTACTCGAAGGGGAGGATACGCCAGATGTGCAGAAGTTGGCCCTATTCGTCGATGATGAGGGGGTATTGAACGCCGAGGGGCAGATAATGCTCTGGAAGGACAAAGACCCTCTGGATGCCCCCACTATCCCCACCTTCTCCAAGGACAACCTCCTCGTCGAGGGGTTGAAGAAGGTCATCAATCCTTTCCCCACATACGGGGTACTGGTGTTCCCTACCACCCTACCTGGCAGCCGGGAGGTTATCTCAACCGGGGGGTTTTTTGGCCCGGTGTATGGAGGAGGGACACCTGTCAAGTTCCCACGTGATACGCCTGAAGGGTTTGTGCCATGTGCAGGGCAGACTCTACGCTATCCTGGCGGGAGGAATGTGGTGGTGCCAAATATGGCCTCGGCTCAGGTGACGAGTGGGGCTGGGGATGGGGCGTCCACCTCGAGGGTTTATTATGCTCCGCCGGGAGGGGCGTGGATGATGAAAGTACCAGATGGTTGGACGGAGATGGTGCCTGATCTCAGAGGGCGGGATCTGGGGGATTTTGGGACGCCAGGTGGCGTGGGGTTCTTTGGCGGGTTGATATAAAGTGCGATTACCGGGCGCCTCCCTGCGCGGGGGCATTATATCATATTTTGTAGCCGGCGTACAGGCACAACGACCGGGGCTGGCGTAGGTGTTTTTTAAAATATTGACGTTTGCGTCATTGTCACAAATAGCCGAAAGTGGGGGACATGCTTTGTGACGGGGCGCCTAGATACCCTTAAACTGTGTCATTTACCTCATAGTCTTTAAACGAGTTGTGTTTGGATTCCATAATATTATATACCACCTGTTTAGACCTGTCAACCCTTGCCGGGGCCAGTTCTGGCATTGTCACAATATTGTCACAAATATCGGGTTTTATTGTCCAGAGTTTTGTCACAAAAGCCGGGTTTTATTGACACAGGGGCCCCCCTCACATTTTGGCTAAAAACTGCACAAAACTGAACGTTTTTGCAAAAAATGTGAAGGGGGGGTGGTCGGCAAAAGTGTGAAGGGGGTCGAAAATTGGGCCATTTTGGCCTAGGGCGCGTTGCAAAACCCTTGCGGCGTCTAGGCCGCATTTGGCTGGTAAATCCTGCTCGTGAAATGCTTATATGTTAGGGGACCCCCCCTCTTCACATTCTTTTTAGCTGCTTTTGTGAAGGGGGGGTATAGGGCTTTTTGGGTGGAAAAGCGAACAAAAAAACTTCCTTATTGAGGTGGACAAATGCAAAATTTTTTAGTTGCAAAACTTTTACCAACTAACCACCAACAGTTTAAGGTTGATTAGAGACTAACTCCCACATGTCCAAGGATACAGAAATAGTTCTGCTATCAGACACATACAAACTCACCGAGATAACCTCCCCAGAGGCTCGTGAGCAGCTCGTGTCATCGCTCCGTGACCTGGATAGTAAACTCCTGTCTGACATTGAGATCCGCCGGTACTTCGATACGCTGAAGCTGGCGATGGGTGCCTTTGTCCAAAAGGTCAATATTCTTGAGGCTAATATCTATGACCTCCGTCGGGAGCAACGAGCTGCCGAGAGCCGGATGGAGTCTATGTACCTAAAGGCCCAGCTTGAGATCCAGTCGTTGAAGCAGGAGATCACGGAGATCAAACTCTCCAAAGGCAGGATAAATCAGATCGTGAAAGTCGCCGAGGCGCTGCAGGGTAATGCCTACGCCCCCTATGCTATTAAGTCTCTAGTTGATGGGGTAGTTGGTCAGCCGGTTGGTGGCAACAATAATAAAAATTCTAGTGATGCTAAGTTACCAACCGACTATCCCAATCGGCTTGAATTCGCTCAGCAGAACGGGTTTAAGTGGAATCAGAATAATCGCGAGCCGGCCAAGGACTACAAGAAACTTCAGCTTCTTGAGGAGTGGGAGGATCAGTTCTGCAAGATCCAAAGCCTGACAATAGAGCAAATACTTGATAAGAAACTTATTTCTACTTTAGGTGCTGGGGCTATAGCCGGCGCACTTATGTACCTCGAGCGGGAGTTAGGTCAGACTCTTGAGGCTAGGAAGTCCCTCTCAGTATTTAACTGCTATCAGAAAGCCATAAAACTCTACCAACAAAAACAATTAGAGTCTTTGCCTCAACCAACCAACTACTTTAATTTTAAAGCCCTAGTTTCGGCCAGTTTTATGCATTTGCCGGACGATGAGGCGGAACTGCTCACAAAACGGCTTGAAACTCGGGATTTAGGCACGGTAGAGCAGGCCATCTCATGCCTTAAAAAGCTACTATCTAAGAAAATACTCCCCACCGTAATTGAATACGATGAGGAGCATGTAACTGATTCGGCTAGACTATATGCCATCCAGGCTGGCCATTACGACGACCAACTAGAGGAACTATTTAATAGACATACGTTGAGTCATTGATACTAATAATCTTTCTGAGGCTACACTCCCTAAATAGGAGTTTCTTTGAAATACCACTCTTCTCGAAGATGTGCTCATTAACCTCATTAAAGATCTTGTATCTACCATCAGAGTCGGTAACAGGTACCCATGAACCTAGAGATTCGGACCTAACCAGAAAACTCTTAACTTCTATCGGGCACTTATCGATCTCCTTCATCCACCCACTATGCCGAAAGTTAAGCCCGGGGCGATTGGAGATAATTGCCTCGGTGATGTCATAGGACTCGAAGAAGTCGTGGACTGCCTGAAAGTCCGAGGCTTCCTGCTTCGATGAGTTGAATTTACTTCTGACATAGTAACAGAGAATACCACTAAGAGCTCGGCGATGATCCGAGGTAAGATACTTATCCCCGGTTACTAGGGTAACTTTCTTGAAGACTTTGGCAATAAAGTCAATAAAAACTTCCCTACTTGTCGCCGTAGAGTACGGATCAATCCATCCTAGTGTATGACTTCTTGAGATGATAAGGATTCTTGCAAAAAGACTCACAAAGAAATTTTTCTTATCCTCATTTTTTTCGGAGGCGTACCTACTCACCATGGTATTGAAGAAGTCGTTATAGACCCGCTTCTTCGCCGATACTGACGCCATGCCAAACTTGGCAGAAGCTGTGGAGAGATCCTGGTCTGTAATCACCCCGCGCTTATGAAGGCAAAGAAGTCCCTCGATCTCGTATGGCATGTACACATTCTGATCAGAAGTGAACGTCTGCCTTACCAGCATCTGAATATTGGAGAATACCGTCTTGTTCTTCAAGGCTCGGTCCAGAGCAGTCCTTGAGCCGTAGCATAGGCAACAGTTCAATGCCTCCGGCGTCAACTTTTTGCTGAGAAGAACTGCCCTCGTGAAAAGGTCCCCATTGATTCCGATGGATGTGTATTTGCCATACTTCACAAAGAAGTAATTAGGGTCTTCGTATGCCTCGGTGATCTTAGTGATCCATGGGTCAGAGTCGAAAAGCTTGAGCATCTCAAACCCCGGGTTCTCAAGAACCTCCTCAAGGTAAAGCCTGGCGGCCATCCTAAGGATAGATGGCCCGGCATTAGGATTCGAGGCGATAGCTTTTCGGATCTTTATGGACTTAGTTATGTGCCAGATCTCAAAGAGCTGGGTCTCTGTCACCGACTCGTCTTGGGCCTTCTCAAGAAGCGAGTTCAGATGCTCTTTTTTCACTTGCCGCGCTTGCGATCGGTCAGAAGCTTAACGAAGATGTCATACCACATCTCTTGGGAGCACTCCTCGCTGCAGCAGTACTCGACGGCGTAGACAGATTTGTAATTGGTCTTCTTGCCACAAACCCCACAGTATCCTTGAGTGGGTTGCTGGCGGTAGACATCGTTCTGATACTCCACCCAAGGCTTATTACGGAAGAGCTTTTTAAGTTGTTGGGCCATTTTTCTTTGGCTTGATTACCCTCTTATTCTACCCCGGCTTCTTTCCCTATGTCAACTAGCGACTCAGCGCTTTCACGTTCAGTAATAAATCTGTCCCGAACCTTACGCTTCTTGTCCCGAACTCGCTTCAGTTCCCTGCGTGCTAGGGCAAAGATCCGCCACATGACTTCTGACATCGACGCGTCCTCGAAGAGATCCCTCCACTCATCGAGCTGGAGAGCCACTTCCTCCCTTACACGGATAGTGCGGTACTTGATTGACTTTGGCCTGGACTCTTTTTCAAAAACCACGGAATTAAATGCTGGTAAACAGTTTATGGTAGTATAGCCATTATCCAACCTTAAACAGTTAGAATGAAAAAAGAAAGACAATGGCCTGAGGTCTTTGTCGAGATCGAGTTCCTCAAGAGGACCGACATCATCAACAAAGTGCTAAGAGTCGATTCTACTACATACAACGTAAATTTTGAACATCCGGTTCTTGGCCAGATTGTCGAGATATATGAGATACATGATAAGGATACCCTGTGCCTCAAGTCGGTCTACCCTGTCGATATGCAAGACGAGATAGAAGAGATTGATATCGTAAAAGACTACTACAATAACTTCCTCCTAGACGGCCACGAGACATACCTTGAGTACTTCAATGAGGAGATCGGATACTTCCTCTTATCAAGAAATGTAAAAGAAGTTCAGAACCCCTTCGGGTCTGTGGTAAAGTAGTCCTAGTATGCCATGACAAAAGTGTCAACCGAGATCGTCCCAGTCTCCCTAACCCGGGAACTTCAGCAGAGTTACCTGACATACTCTGTTGCAATCTTCAACCGTGCCCTCCCATCCTCTATCGATGGCCTAAAATCCGCTCAACGTCGCATTATTCTTGGCCTCAAGGATCTGAATCTCCGCTCTGATGGACAATACAAAAAAGTCTCAAGGCTCGAAGGCCACGTCCTCGGCTCCTACCACCCCCAAGGTGGGT
>CAYVOK010000091.1:0-5934 GCA_964453335.1 uncultured Acidimicrobiaceae bacterium | reverse complement strand
ATGAAGTAACTACCAAACTTGATGGTAGCAGTATGACTGTGTATGTCAAGGATGGTGAGATTGGTGTGTGTTCGAGGAATATTGACCTGAAGGAAACTGAGGGTAATAGTTTCTGGAAAGCAGCACGGGAACAGAATATCGTTGATGCTTTGCTGGAAATCAGTAAGGATAAAGGTGAAGAGTATGCCATTCAGGGTGAACTGATTGGTGAGGGTATTCAGGGTAATCCTGAGAAACTCAAAGGTCAGCGTTTCTATCTGTTTGACATCTACAGTATCACTGAGGGTCGTTATCTGAAACCTCAAGAACGCTACAGCATTATGGATAAGATGAATCTCATCTATGATGCTGATGTTGAGCATGTTCCTTTTATTGATACTGTTTGTATTGTCACCAACGAATTCAGCACGATTGATGATCTTCTGGCGTTTGCTGAAGGTCCATCGCTGAATCCTCAAACTAAGCGTGAGGGTCTGGTATTCAAGTCGTATGATAGTGATTTCACTTTCAAGGCGATTGCTAACTCGTATCTACTTAAACATAAAGATCGTTGAGGATTATCAAAATGATTGAAGACATTAAAAAAGAAACTCTCACAGACCTCATTTCCGAATGGTGGGCAGATATATTTACAACTGGTGTTGATTGGGATTCAGAAACTTGTATTGCTACTTTAGTAGATGAAATCAGTTTGTGGTTGCCAAAATACCAATCTTCTGCTGGATCTCAAAATATCTATGTAGAGTGTAGTGTAGAAGGATTCAACGATTGTTTAGATAAAATTAGGAATAAACTACGATGACTAAAGACCAAATTGATATGCTTCGGGCACTGATTCGTGGTGAGATTGAAGCAGCATTGATGAATGAAAGTGGATACAGGTGGGCATATGAGCAAGAGAACGCAAACAGTCAAGGATGGGAAACATTCATAGATAGTTTCAAATTTAACATTACAACGACATAACCATGGGTATGTTTGATTATTTTCGCTCATCGTATGATTTGGGCGAACAGTTTACAGATGTAGTATGTCAAACCAAAGACATTGAAGAGGGTATTGGTGGCACCATGACTGACTACTGGCTAGATCCCAGTGGTCAGTTGTGGTATCCGAGTTATATCGGTTGTCACACGATGGAGATATATGAAGAGGGTCATCCTAAGTATGATCCTAATGTGAAGTGGGGAAACTTCGAGTGGATTCCTACTGGTGTTCATGGTAGGTATCAACCACACTACATCACCAAGTATGTTGAAGTCTATCCCCAATGGTGGAAAGGTAGGTGGGAAGATTGGCCTCGCTTGCGTATTCACTTCAGGTATGGTAGAATACAAGACCACGAAGACGTTACAGGACGCTGATGCCTCGCCCCAAGAAAACTGAAGAAACTAAACCAGCAGCAAAGAAACCTGCTGCTAAGAAGAAAACTACAACCAAACCCAAAGCAGCACCTAAACCTAGGAAGAAGAAGGTGGAAGAACCTGTTGTGAATATCACAGCAGCAGAACCGAATGACACCAAGTTTCCATATGAAACCTTCCCCTATCGTTTGGAGCACAAAGAAGGTGGTGGTAAAAAGATTTGCTGGTTTCAGAATGAATCACATGCAACCAAGTATATTGAACGACACAAACTTGGCAAGAAAGACTACACTCTAGAATGTAGTTTTGTGAACTAAACCAGAAGCAATGATTAAGAAACAGCACTTTATCAGCATTTCCAGATAATATAGTATGGTAGTTCACAGAACCCACATGACACAAGACGAATGGAATGAACTGAACACGCTGAAAAATGCAATCACTTATGATCCTGCTTCTGTTCATCCAGCAAAAATGGAACGCTTTACTGAACTCATGGTTCAATCTTTAGAAGGTAAAGGTGATTATACAAATCGCACATCTCCCACTAATTACTAACATGAAATTCACAGAACTTGCAATCAAAAGTCTTCACCAGAAACTTACAGAACTTGAAGAACGAGTTAAGTACCTTGAGGATGAGAATGTTAGTTTGTCGAATGAATTGTATGAGTTGCAGAATAGGCTTGACATTCTACAAGAACCGAAGTATATTCACTTATCCGATTTTAGTTTAGGACAGTAATGGAACAAGAAAATCTAAGAGAGTTTGAGAATGACACATTGCGCGTCAGTGAGAATCCTGATGGAACTCTCACTATTGAATGGGATCCAGAAGATCCCAAATATACATTTTTGAATAACTTGACAGAGGAGCAGGTTACTGCTATGCTGGAACAAATCCTACAAGATTATGTCAATCAACATGAACTTGAGCAACAATCATTACAGTGACGCTGAACTAGATGCAATGTGTCTAGCAGCAGAAAAAGAACAAATCTACAAAAACTATCGTGCTGTGATTGATGAGTACAACAAACTCCAGGATCAATATAACAAACTGGAGCATGAACACCAAATACTCCAGAACCTATTTGTTCAAGAGGAGTTTGAGCATGATGAAACAAAAGTGAAGTATCAACAATCACAGGACAATTACCACACCGTTGTTGGTATACTGCGTAACTTCGCAGATGAAATTGATGATCTTCAAGCACAAGTGTTAGAACTTCGTCACAAAGTCTCATTTGAGACTAAATAATAACTTATTAAGGAGTCGATCTATGGAAAATAAACAATGCTCTGTTTGTGGAGCAAAGTGGATCGACGGACAGCATTATTGGTCTGGTACAGGTAAAAAGGGTAATGAACTGGATCTTGCTGGTCTCGTCTGCAACAATTTACCTGATAACAAACGCCCAGGTTGCGTAAATCCATGCTTAGGTAAGGAAGGTGGTGCAACTTGGGCACAAAGGCTAACACAAACAAATAATGCATTAGGAGAGTTTGAACTTTGAACATCATTGATAAGCAACACTAATCCATAACCCCTTGACTTCTATGGGGTTATGCCCTATTCTAATCAAGAGGTCAGGAAAATGCATCTCAAATCACATGAATCTCCACGACATCGTGGTAGAAACACTAAGAGTCCTAAGCGATCCGCTAGGACTCGTCAACTCAAAAAAGCGAAAAAACAGTTTCTCAGGAGACTCCAACAAAATGATTAGTCAACGCAAACTCGCAAAAATGTTTCAGCATCCAGATAAGTATGCTTCTGAAATCATTGAAGATCAACTAGATCGTGCTGGAGAACGTTTGGAACTGTTAGAGTCTGAGGGTCGCTCTGCTGATGCTAGGGCGATTGCTATGGAATACCTAGAGTGGGCCATGGCAGAAGAAGGTGAGAACTATGGTTTTCTCTTCATGGAGCGTATCGCTGAGTATTGATTATGTCTCGTTATGAAGTTCTCCTCCGCCGAGGAAATGGTCTGAATAAGACTGTCATCATTGAAGATTGTATGAGTGAGCAAGAGGCCATTCATACTGCAGAATCAATGTATGGCATGGAAGCATTGAGGGCAACTTGGCGTCCTCACACTAATGTAACTTTCGGTGATCATAGTGATTGTGATCACGAATATAGTAGTTCTCGTTCTAGTTCTTCTTATGATAGTAGTAATTCCCTTGGTCTGTTACTTGTTGGTACTGTGCTTGTATTTGGCGGCATGGTACTTTCCTTCGTAATGGCACACTGGCCCTGGTTCTTGGGTGGTGCTATTATTCTCTTCCTCCTTTGGTTGTGTGCTGATTGATGAAGGATTGGCGTCCGTATTGTGAAACCGCATTCAACGGATTGCGGTGCAATGTCAAGAACTGGGGTGATCCCAAGTACACAAGACCAATCACACGAATCTATTACTTTGGTGTATTCGATTCTGGTAATCCTAACCCGACTGGATTGATCAGTGAGAATGCACTGAATAATAAACTGAGCGGTAAGAAGACCGTTCTAGATCATTGTCTATCACCTCAATTCATTTGCAGGATGATACTTGACAACTCAGATGATTATCTGGTAAACTATGAAGAGTTTGAGAGGATGTTTTGGTTATCCTGTCGAACTATTGTTGTCACTCCAGAGGAGAACGTTCGTTTATCTTCTCTGACAACAAATGATGAGGATGGTTACAGGGTTGCAATTCCAACCAATCTGAAGTATAATCACCTCGGTATCAACCTTCTAAAACGTGTAGAAGGTAAAAGACTTTGGAAGGATTCTATTATGATGGAGTCCAACGTGATTGATACACCTAAAGAACTGTTACAATACGAGCAGCAGTTCCTCATTGGGGCTTGACATCCCAACCCAAAGTTGTTAAACTACATCCGTCCTGCAATCGACTGGGATTGGGGGACAAACAAAAACCCTATTTTAAGGAGCACTCCTATGTCTAACGAACAGAAACTGTACCCGATCAAGCACTGCCCTAAGGTGCGTTCTTTGATTGATACTGTAACCAACTACAGGCACTCTTTTGCCCCAGAAGAGTTCCAACGACCTGAAGCATGGGGAAAGACTGATCGGAAAGATTACTTTTCTTCTCTGTTGATGAATCGCCTTGAAGGTAACTTTGTTGTTGTTGACCTTCAACTGGCATACTCAAAACTGAAGAAACTCGCACCGAATGATCGTGCATATAACTTCTTCGAAGGCCTTATTGAGCAAGGACTGGAATATATTATTCTCGATGGAAACAACCGTTTCAAGTTTCTCACCTCTCTGATGAAGGATGAGTGGGAAATCCCCAAAGGTACATACAAGTATGTCGTTGAAGATGACATCCTGACTCTTGTTGTTGGTGCTCACAATAACAAGTATTCTAAACTGCCTAAACTGGTACAGAAAGTTATCGCTGAGCGTGATCTAGTGATCAGTGAGTATGTGCAGATCAACTTTACTGGCCTGTCTGATGTGTTCACCAACGTGAACAGTGGTGTACCTCTCAACAACCAAGAGAAGAGGAACGCATTTGATTCTCCTTGGGCTGGATTTGTTCGCAAGATTCGCCATGAGAACGCATCTTTGCTGATCTCTATGTTTGGCACTGATTACATGCGTCGTCTGAAGTCTGATGAGTGGATTGTAGAGTGCATGGATTACGTTATTAACGTCACTCCTGATAACATCGTAGGTGTTACTCAGACCTCAAAGAACAAGCTTTATGGTTCTGACATCGAAGACATTGATCAGGATACTTATCTCGAAGTATTCTCTGAGCTGTCTGACTTCATCACTGCAATGATCAAGGATGAGGATGTTGAACTTCCTAACAAGGCAATTCTTCGTCCTAGCACAGTTATGAACACTTTCTGGATGATGTTCAACGGGATTGAAACCTACGAGGAAGTTGTGAAAGCAATCACTCTCCACGAAAAAGCGTATAAGGATACGTCTATTGTGAACGATGAGGGTGATAACTACAAGTGGGCTTGTGGTGGACTTGGTGCTAAGAACAACGAACTTAGGATGCAAGTTATCACCGAAATCATTGAGCAAGTAACTGGAAAAGTTATGGTTGCTTGATTCACAGATAAGCGACACTGATCAATGGGGTCTTGACAGACCCCTTTTTTTGTGCCATACTAAAAGCATGAAGAACACACACCTCGAACATCCCGAAGATTCTGTACTGCTGGGCAAGCAATCTGTTCAGCAAGTTATCAACTTCCTGCGTGAGCGTAATTCTACTGTCACTGTGAAGTGGGATGGTGCTCCCGCTATCGTATTTGGCACGAATCCTGAGAATGGTAAGTTCTTTGTTGGTACTAAGAGTGTATTCAACAAAGTAAAAGTCAAGATCAATTATACTCATGCGGACATCGAAAAGCACCACGGATCGAATCCTAAAGTTGCTGGGATTCTCCACACTTGTCTGGAGTCTCTCCCGCGGGTCGAAGGCATTTATCAAGGTGATTTTATTGGTTATGGTGGTGAGAATACTTTTACTCCCAACACTATCACTTATACTTTCCCTGCCGATTTCGTTCCTCACGATTGCAGCATTGT
>CAYVOK010000090.1:0-6106 GCA_964453335.1 uncultured Acidimicrobiaceae bacterium | reverse complement strand
TTGTTGGCTAATACCTTGGTTTGTCCTATACCCACCGACCTTGGTATTAGTCAATTTTTATGGTATAATCACAGTATGCCTATTCACAGTACTCTTGCCTTTGGTGCCGATCCTGTCACTATGCAGTGGAGTGTTGTTAGAGGAGATACAGGAACGCTGCGTGTGGAATTTTATGAGTCTAATGAAGTAGATTTTTATGATACCTCTGGCTGGATTTTTAGAGCAACTGCTTATGACCAATCTGGAAATGTTCTAGATGCTTTAGATTGTGAACCTGGTGAAGGATTTGTCGACATTACTGCATACCCTTCTGTTACAAAAAATTGGGGATCAAAATATTCTTCAGTCGTGGCTCAATTACCATTTGACCTACAGGTAATTATTCCAGAAGAAATCGAAGACATTGTTTGGACACCAGTTATAGGCACAATACAAGTTTTAGGTGACGTTACACCAGGGGGTACACTATAATGGCAGTTATTAAGATTGTTCCTATGCCAGGCGCAGAAGGACAAAAAGGAGACGCTGGTGCAACTGGCGCACAAGGACCACAGGGACCAATTGGTGCAACTGGACCAGCAGGTGCAGATGCAGTATGGTACTACAATGGTGCATACAACCCAGGAGCATCATATGCAGTTGGTGACGTTGTAACATACGAAGGACAAACATGGTATCGCAAACACGCCAATGGCGGTAATGTTGGAGACACTCCATCTGTCGGCCCATTTTGGGATTTAGTTGCCAGTAAAGGAAATGATGCATCTTCATTTATAAGTTCTGGAACTTGGGAAACAAACATTCCTTTAAGAAGTGGAATTATTGGCGGAGTTTCTCCCACAACAGATTCACTTGGAAGATATTATTCAATTGGTGATCTTGTTTTTATAGAAGTTCACTTTGAAGTTACTCAGCCAGAAAGTTGGGGAGGATCTTTTACTGGAGAATTACCATTTAAGATTATGGGCCCTTGGCAAGAAGGAATTGCACACTCAAATATGAGGCACAGACTAAAAGGACAAATGATTTTAAGAGGAGATGCCGAACCTTTTGGATACCCATATGAAAACAATGAAGAAAACTTTGTTCCTGTGGACATAGTTCTCGTTCCAAACTTAACAGAAAATCCAGATACTTTTATAATTACAGCAGAGTCAGAAAGTCCTGCTTTAAATACAAATGTTAATAGCGCAGACATTGTTTCAAGCACTTGGCCAGTAAATCTTGAAGTTCCCAATAGTACAAATAGTCCCTACATGTCGCTAAGATTTTCAGGCGTATATAGGAGAGCATAATGGCACAACATTCTATCGTATCCTTAACAAATTCAACACCAGTAAGACTTACGCCAAATGGTAAACATGGCGGGATGGATATAACTCTTCAAAACATAAACGATACTGGATATATCTATATTGGTGGAGACGACACAGTTTCTTCAACAAACTATGGTTTTAGAATTATGCCAAACCACTCAATTTCTTTTGAACTACCAAGCCTAGATGCTTTGTATGCCATAGGTTCAACATCAATGAATCTAGCAATAATCCAGACTGGTCTAGAGAGTCAGAACTAATGGCAAGATTTACGCATCCCGCATTTGGTGATGTAGGTGGGCTTACTACAAAAATTAATTCTTATAATCCAGTTTGGTCTGGTACAGGATTAACATTTACAAATTCTCCAGCAACTGGTTCTTATATAAAAATTGGCAACTTGGTAATTGTACAAATAGATGTTTTATATACAAATGTTACAAACTTTGGCACTGGTCAATATTCTTTGACACTACCATTTGCATCTAAATATCATACAGATGTTTATGGTGGATCTGCTCACGATACCCTGCCAAATTTAAAGCACTATAGTTTAAAAGGACATTTGACTCCTTCAAGCACAACAATGACATTGTGGCAGCATGCTGGATCTTCAGAAGATATTCCGATGACAAAAACTGTTCCATTTAATGCATCTACTGCTGACAAATTCCATATGTCTTTTTCCTATATTTCTGAATAATGTGAGATAATGAGTCCATGTCAGTATCTAAATCCATGGACTTCCCTAGCGCAAAAAAATCATCTTATGCTGCACAAGTTGTAGAAACACAAACAACTAATGCTGATGTATTAATCAATTATGTTCCAGTGCCTGGCCCAATGGGACCCCAAGGACCTGTCGGACCCGCAGGACCGCAAGGACCTTCTGGTAAAGACGGATCTCCAGGACCAAAAGGCGAAAGAGGAACTGCTGGAAAAGATGGATTAAGTTCTTTGTCCTCCTCTGGGCAGCAAGCAGGGTGGGCGTCTTATTTTAATCTAAATAGAAAACCAGTAAGTCTTGGTGTTAACTATGGAGATGATGGATGGGTAAAGGTTTGGGTAGATTCCAAGGGTAGCAATACAAACGAAAAATACCTACCAGAAGGATGTACCAGTCTTTGGAATGCAGAACAGAGAATGCTTAACTTCCATGGCCTTAAGGTTGGATCTCAGGTATTTGTGACATACAACTTTGAACTTACTACCAACTCTAATAATACTGAGGTTTGGATGAGGACATTTTTTCCTAAATCTACCACTGAAATTTCGCAGTTCGTGGCATCCCTAAAATATCAGTATGTCTACAATATGTATGTGACACAGCATTTCTTTATAGAGGATAACGCTATGTGGAATTCTGGTGCGGTACCTCAAATTAGAACCGACTACGACTCATCCGTAATTATGAATTCTATCTACGTCAGCGTGGTATAATAATTGCATGGCATTTCCAGCGACCTACGACTTTAACTATTATAAGGGCGACACCTTCGAATTTCGTATATACCCCAAGAAAAACGATGGTACAGTTTTTGATTTAAGTGCATATTATGTGCCAACAAATTATGCAAATACTCCAGATGATGTTACTGATTCTGCAGCCCCATATGATAGTGCTCAATTTACAATTGCAAATGTTCGTGGCAGCGCTGCAACAACAGTACTAAAAGGTTTTGCCAGAGTATCAGATGATAATACATTTGTTCAATGTGCTATTAGACCAGCAGAAGGAAACCAGTTGGTTGCTGGCACAGAGTATGTGTATGACGTTGAAGTTAGAAAGCCAGCAGGATTGCCAGGTAGTGGTCAGTATGAAATTATTCAAACCTTATTAACAGGAGCAATAACTGTTACAGATCAGGTTACTGGTGCTACTTCTGCTACTCAGCCAGGTGCATAATGGCAGATATACTTTTATCTAATGATGATTTAACAATTTTTGGTGGTCCAGAAACAATCAGCCTTGACCTAGATATTGGTCCACAAGGAGATCGTGGCAGTATAGTTATCGGAGTTCTTGGAGATCCTAGAGATGCCAATGTTGCTTCTACAATTGTTCAAGACACTCAGGCTTTGGACATTGCTATAGATTATCAGCCTGCATCTACAACATACAAAACAGTTTTTCAAAAAGTTTCTAGTGGAGGAGCGCTTCAGTGGACACCTTTAATAAGTTTAAAAACAAACTATTATTCTTCAATTAAAGATGTGACTGCTGCTAATGGCAAGTTAACAATACCGCCAATAAATGTCGCTGATATCTATGGGTCTTCTGGTATAACAGCAGCCACATCAGAAGCATTTAATGTTCAGTATTCAATATCGTCTCCAGAAACATCAGGTCCTTTAGCGACAACACTTATAGTAAAAGAATTGATCACTAGCCAAGGATTTTTAGCATTACCACTTGAAATAAAGGGTGTAGAATATATTGATAACGCTTGGGCACCAATTTCTGGCCCGAAGCGTGTTCATTTATTTATTACAGTGGTATAATGACGAGGGGTGATTTGTAGTGGCAGAAGAGAATATTGATAATACCGTCAATGGTACGGGACTCTTCAATACCAAAATCCCAGGTCTTTCTGATGCAGCAGATATTCAGGCAGCACTAAGACTTTATCACTATGGATCATACACATATGATGGTGCAAATACAGACCCTGCTTTAATTCCAAATCCATCAGTTGCAAAACATCTTCAAAACCTTGTAGATGCAGATGAAAATGCTGCAGAAGCACTGGCTGATCACCTAGCAGATACACAAAATGTCCACGGTATAGCAAATACAGCAAACCTTGCTACACAAGCATATGTTAATGCTGCTATAACAAATGCAATTGATGGAGCAACTGGAGCATATTCTCTCCTTGCTGGAACAGGGCTTGATTGGAATTCTGTAGACGAAAGATTTGATGTTGAGCCAAGAATTGCAAATGTAAATACAGTAATTACAAAAGCATCTAGTTTTACATTAGATCTTGATGATGCATCTAAGACAATATTACTTTCAACTCCTACAACTATGACTTTAACTATCCCCGCAAATTCTTCTGTGCCAATTCCAGTAGGATTTCAATACCATGTGATTGAAATTGGAGAAGGTGTAACAACATTTACTCCAGCAGTAGGGGTAACAGTTAATAGTAAAAACTCACAAATGTTTATTGATACACAGTATGGAAAAATAACTTTAATTAAAGTTGCAACAGATAGTTGGATTGCTTATGGAGATATATATGAAGGATCTTCTGCAACAACTACAACTGGAGCAACAACCACAACTGCTGCAACCACTACAACTTCTGGAACAACCACAACTTCTGGAACAACTACAACTTCTGGAACTACTTCAGGTACTACAACAACTGTAGCACCTCCTTATTTTGTGCCACCATCATTTACAACAGGAACAACAGGAACAACAGGATCAACTCCAACACCAACTACAGTTGTTTGTAACGGAACACCAGAATCATATACAGCAACATTCCCAACATGTAATGGCGAAGACACATATGAAGGAATTTTCCAAGGAACAAGAAAACTTTGCTCTGATGGAAGTTATGAAATTATAACTGCAGCAGCACCAGGAACTGGAACATTTATGGGTTACGGAGCATGTATTGCAACCAATGTAACGTCTTGCGGTGGAAGTGGTGGTGCAGGTGGTTCTTGCACTACAACACTTCCTACAACAACTACAGCAACCCTTGCTTCTTGTCCAGGAACTATAACTAATCCAACAAATCAGACATGTGCTGAACTAGGTTTGACACTACTAGGTGGTTCAAGTGTTTACTCTGTACCAGCAGGATGGTCTTGCTGCTCAGGTTCAGGAACAACCACAACAACTACCGCTGCTCCTCAGTCATGGACTGCCGTTGGCTGTTGTAATGGTACCGCATTAGCAGGTGCTGGAAATACTGAAGCACAAGCACTTTCTGATTTGAACTCTCAATGCGGTTCTTCATTAACAAATGTTTCTACAACTACAGGCACCGCAACACTGCCAAATTGTTCTACTACTACAACTACAGCAACCTTGGCTTCATGTCCTGGAACTGTAACTAACCCAGCAAATCAGACATGTTCTGAATTAGGATTAACACTGTTGGGAGGCTCTAGTACATACTCAGTACCTTCAGGATGGTCTTGCTGTGGTGGTTCAGCAACAACTACTACAACTGCAGCACCAACAACAACCACTACAACAGCAGCACCTACTACAAGTACTACAACTACAACTACTACAACGACTACAACAGCAGCACCGACTACAACAGCAGCAACCCTTGCCTCTTGCCCAGGAACTGTAACTAACCCAGCAAATCAGACATGTTCTGAATTAGGATTAACACTGTTGGGAGGCTCTAGTACATACTCAGTACCTTCAGGATGGTCTTGCTGTGGTGGTTCAGCAACAACTACTACAACTGCAGCACCAACAACAACCACTACAACAGCAGCACCTACTACAAGTACTACAACTACAACTACTACAACGACTACAACAGCAGCACCGACTACAACAGCAGCAACCCTTGCCTCTTGCCCAGGAACTGTAACTAACCCAGCAAATCAGACCTGCTCTGAACTTGGACTGACATTCCTTGGTGGATCAAGCACTTATTCTGTCCCTGCAGGATGGTCTTGCTGTGGATCAGCAGCGCCGTTCTTCCCATTCTTCCCACCGTACTTTGTCCCACCATCATTTACAACAGCGCCTCCGTACTTTGTCCCACCATCATTTACAACAGCGCCTCCGTACTTTGTCCCACCAT
>CAYVOK010000089.1:0-6557 GCA_964453335.1 uncultured Acidimicrobiaceae bacterium | reverse complement strand
AGCGGACTTCTAATCCGTTTGTCGCAGGTTCGATTCCTGCCAGGGGTGCTATAATGGTTGTGGAGGATAAATGATTATACAAATTATAGGTTTGCCTGGATCTGGCAAGACCGCATTGGCGACGGCACTTAAAGAAAGAATTAACGCTATACACCTTAATGCTGATGAAGTAAGATCTACAGTTAATTCTGATCTTGGATTTACCGCCGAAGATAGGATTGAGCAGGCTCGTCGCATGGGAGAGATGGCAAGGCTAATTGCAAATCAGGGTGTTGCTCCTGTCATTGTTGACTTTGTTTGTCCTACTAAAGAAACCAGAGAAGCATTTGGCCCAGCAAATATTGTTGTTTGGGTAGACAGAATTAAGCAGGGTAGATTTGAAGATACAAATAAAATGTGGCAAGATCCAGAAAGATTTGATATCAGAATTCTAGACGGATACACATTAGAGCAAGAAGTAGATACTGTTATACAGGTGGGTGCATTGTTTGATTGGTCTGCTCCGACCACCTTGCAGTTAGGTAGGTATCAGCCTTGGCATGAAGGACATCAGGCTCTTAAAGAAGAGGCTCACAAAAGAACTAAGCAGGTGTTGGTAGGTGTTCGCAATACATATAAGACATCAGAAAAGGATCCATTGAAGTATGATGAGGTTGCAACATATATTCAGCAAGATAATCCATTTAAGGATACACTAGTATTACGACTGCCAAATATTACAAATATTGTTTATGGTCGTGATGTTGGATATAAAATTGAGCAAGTAGATTTGGGGGCAGACATTCATGCTATATCGGCTACGCAAAAACGTAAAGAAATGGGTATCTAATATATTAGATAAAATAGGCAATGATAAAATAGAGTGGCCTTCGTGACAGTAACAAGGGCTAGATCATTTGTTAAAGCATTAAGTTATCGCATATGGGGAACGCTTTCCTCATTTGTGGTGGCTTATGTTATTACAAGAAGCGCTACACTGTCAGGAGCGATTGCATTTTGGGAAACGGTAGTTAAAGTATTCATCTACTATGCCCATGAGCGTGGTTGGAACTATATACAGTGGGGAAGAAGGTAGTTTCTCTGATCCAATCAGAAACAAAACTATGGTATCATATCCATATGGAAAAAATATATCTAGATGAAGACAAAAAGGTTTGGATCATTGAAGATTTCTTAACAAAAGAAGAACTTGAGTGGTTCAAAACACAGACAGACGACGAACTTGGCTGGTATCCAACAATGAGGTCGCCTTATAAAAATATACTAAATAAATTTTTAAATATTGTTCCTAAATATGACGAAAATGGAAATATAGAATTTCCAAACGAAACATCTGAAGTTATAGATCTTCCAGTATTTACAAGACCAAATGGCGTATGGCAAAGGCTTGAGTCTGTTCTTCCTCCATCATACCGCAGACATGCCACACTCCAAAGTTTTAAATATATGACAGATGATCAGATAAAAGAAAACTTAAATATGGACATAATAAATTCATATAATATAGATGATAAAAATATAGATTTTGCTATGTATTGGCATGAAGATCCAGGTCATGAACAAAACATTGTATGCTCTTTTAGTTTATATCTTAATGATGATTATGAGGGTGGAGAATTAGAGTTTGCTGAAGTTCCTATTAAGTTAAAGCCGAAGGCTGGAACGCTTGCCGTAATTCCTGGAGGCCACAAATATAGGCACAGAGTTAATAAAGTTTTGGGTCCAAACTCAAGACATACCCTTTACGGAAACTCCTACATAGACCCTTCAATAGTTATAGCAAGCACAAAGGATGATTGCTAAATTATGGAAAAAGTATATTTAGATGAAGGATTATGGTACATAGAAAACTTTCTAAAAGAAAATGAATTGTCTTTATTAAAAAAATATTGTGATGATCCAAACCATTGGTACACAACTATGCGTTCTCCATATAAAAACATATTAAACAAATGGCCTATGAGTGAGCCTAGATATGATGAAGATGGCACACTTGCAATTCCAAACCAAGATGATCCAGTTATAGAAGAAGTTTTTGATATTTTTAGCGGCCCAGAGGGGATATTTGAAAGACTGAGATCTGTACTTCCAGAAGGATACGCACCAAACAGCGGGATTCAAACATTCAAATATTGTACAGACGAAGAAATAAAAAGAGATAGAGACGAAAGTATGTCTCTTGGCAATGCAGAAATGTTTGCAGTTAGATCTAACCCCGATAGCGCAGAAGATATTGACTATGCTATGGATTGGCACTGGGAAGATACAGGTGCTACTGGTAGTAGGATTGCATCACACTCAATATACCTGAATGATGACTTTGAAGGTGGCTACATAGAATTTAAAAAAGGCTATATAGTAAAGCCAAAGGCTGGCATGTTAATAAATATCCCGATTGGCAAAGAATTTGCCCACAGAGTAACAAAAGTTCTTGGACCAAACTCAAGGCACACGCTATATGGTCAGTGCTGGTCTGATAATAATATAGTACTTAGTACAAAAGACGATTGCTAAAAGGGTGCTATAATAATCTCATAACCTATAGGAGGTAATCGATGAAATCTATATATGATATCGAATTGGAATCTGCTGAAGGGCAGCCACATTTCTTGCAGCAATTCAAAGGCAAAGCAGTCTTGCTTATCAACACAACAGTTGGTTGCGGAAATGCTGGTCAAATGGAATCTATTGAGTGGATTCAAGAAGATCTTGGCGGAGAAGATTTTACAGTTGTTGCAATTCCAACAAATGACTTTTGTGGTCCTAGCATTACAAAAGGTAAGTGGTCAAAAGGTATCACTTGTGGTCTAGACTCAAAGAATTACGGAATAGATGTTTATGGTGTTACATTCCCATTCTCAGAAATGATTACTTCAAACCCTGCAGAAATTCCACTAGAGGCTCCATGGCTTGGACATGGGCCAGGTCTTAATGGAAATGGTGAGCCGTTTGGCGAAAGACATGAACTATATTTGGAAGTTTCAAGACAAATAAAGCAAATTATGGAAAAGAAAAAAGAACTTGGTATTGTTGAAAAGACAGACTACGAATCACGCTATTTGAATGAGCATGATGGCGGAGTTATGATGAATTGCAACTTTGAAAAGTATCTTATCGATAAAGATGGATATGTTGTAAAGCACTATCCCTGCACAACATTAAACTGGGATGTAGAGCGCACTCTCAAAGAAGATCTTGCTGCTAAGGGAATTGACGCAAAAATGGGTCCAGATAGATCTGAATACATTTTCAATGAAGAAAATGCTGTTATTCGTGATCATATCGAAAGATTGATGGCTGGAGAAAAATCAATTATCAATCCAGCATATGTCAATGCAGACGAACTAGTTGCTGTTTAATAAATTAGTTATTAATAAAAACTATTCTCTCCTATGATATACTTAGTATAGAACATAGGAGAGAATTTTTATGAGCATATATGATTTATCATTTATAGACAACAACAAAAATGTTGTAGAATTAAAAAACTTTAAGGATAAAAATATTCTTATTGTAAACACAGCAAGCAAATGTGGGTACACCTCACAATATGCAGACTTACAAAAGGCACAAAGTGATTCGTTAGTCGTTATTGGATTTCCCTGTAATCAATTTGGCAACCAAGAGCCAGACTCCAATGAAGCAATTAAGCAATTTTGTACAACCAACTTTGGAGTAACATTTCCCATTTCTGAAAAAATAGAAGTTAATGGACCAAATGCCCACCCAATATATAAATATTGCAAGGAGAAGGCTACTGGTGGAAGAGATATTGGTTGGAATTTTGAAAAATTTTTAGTATCTACAGATGGATCTATCAAGCATTATCCTAGTTCATATAAAGTATCAGATATTGCAGTATAGCCCCTATAATGCTATAATAGTAGTAAGGGTGTAGTTAGCCTATATTTGTCGGGAAACACTTATAGCCTATGTTGCAACACTACACCCCCCTATTTTTGATCAAACATAGAAGAAAGAGATATAATGAAAACAATTGGATATAAACTAAATCCATTTCGTATTGTTGGCGTAAAGCCAGGAAGACTGGATGGTGCTGATGATGTTTTTGAAACATTAAGCGAGAAGTGGTTTCCAGGAAAATGGAAAGTTCTTGTGTATTACCCTAAAGATTTTACCTTTGTGTGTCCAACAGAAATTGTTGCTTATGACAAACTTGTAAATGATTTCAATGATCGTGATGCAGTATTACTGACAGGATCAACAGATAATGAATTCTGTAAGGTTGCGTGGCGCAATGCCCATGAAGATCTAAAGAAAACCAACTCATGGTCTTTTGCTGACCAGGTTCGCAGTTGGCAATATGGTGGAGATGATGAAGGGTATACTGGTTTAGCAGAACAACTTGGAGTTCTCAATGAAGACGGAGTTGCTCTTCGTGCAACCTTTATTATTGATCCAGACAATGTTATTCAACATGTTACAGTCAACAATCTAAATGTTGGTCGTAGTCCTGAAGAAACATTGCGTATTCTTGATGCTCTTCAAACAGGAGAACTCTGTGCTTGCAATAGAAGTCTCGGTGGAGAAACCTTGTGAGTTGGGTAGACGAAGTAAAGGAACTTGTTCCTGAATACGCTAAAGATATTAAATTAAATCTTGATGCTGTAATCAATAGAAGTGCTTTTGATTACGACTATTCTTCATCTCTCGCACTTGCAGCAGCCCTTGCAACAGGTAATCAAGACATTGTTGCTATGATTTCTGCTGGCGTTACGGATGAAGTAGAAAAAAATGCAGCCTTTACTGCAGCAGCAATAATGGCACAGAATAATGTTTGGTATCCATATACAGAGATGGCAGATGATCCTAATTTAACTGGACTACCTGCACAACTTAGAATGAATGCTATAGCATCTCACGGCGGTACAACAAAAGATAAATTTGAAGCATATGCATTAGTAGCATCAATTATTGGTAAGTGTCATTTTTGTGTTAAGGCTCACTACGAGACCTTAAAGAAAGAAGGATACACAACTGAACAACTTCGAGATATTGGAAGAATTGCTGCAACAATTAATGCAATTGCTAAGGTTGTCGTAGCGTAATGGATTGCCTCCTTAACTCAGGGGTAGAGTACCCGCCTTGTAAGCGGGTTGTCGTAGGTTCAAATCCTACAGGAGGCTCAAATGAGTTTAGAAAATGATATAAAAGATATACTGTTTGAAATCGGAAAAGAAATAAAGGTACATAAATTGATAGATGGCAATCTTATTATTGAAATAGATTATGATAAGTACACGATCCAAATTATGGAATTAATAAAAGATTATTTAACCAAACATTGATTTTAATTTAAATTCAGATACAACGCCAGAAACACGATCATAAATTTTGCCGTCAATTTTTGATATTAAAGTTGGAACTGATTGAACATTGTATTGCTCGGCTTTATAAAATTCTGTATCAACATCAACCTTATCATAGTGAATATCTGTATTATTTTTTAAAAACTCATCTATAACTGGTGCCATTCTTTTGCATGGATTACACCATTCCGCTGTAAAATGTATTAGTTCTTTCATTACTTATCTTTCTTGTTATACTCGCCGTATTTACCAAGAACTGCCTTAACAGTACCGTCTTTTCTTAAACGAACAATCATTCCGTCTTTAATCTGAACTGGATTAAATGGATGCTTTGATCTGTACTTGCCAGATGATTTTCTTTTTGACATTAAAGTGTATGCTTTTCTGTTTGCACTCTTGTATAATCTTTTCCAAAGTCAGCAAACAATGCCTTATCTTTTTCACGATTAACAATTCCTCTTGACCAAGAGAATCCTGCATCTCCACCCCATGCAAGCCACATAATATAACCATTAGATGGGTTTGCTGAGTTGCCCCAGTCCTTGCCCTTTTTGTCTACTTCATGGCGTGAGAAATATGAATACATTCTTTTAACAGTACTAAGAGACAAAGTTTCTCCTCTTGCTAACTGCCCTGCACGAGTCCAGCCAACTGAAGTTCCTGCACCTTTTGCCTTACCATCTTCTTTAAATTTAATTGCTTTACGAGCAGCAGCCCTTGCCCCTGCAGGTGGAGAATAACCTTCTGCTTTAGATACGGAGTCTGTATCATACTCAACTGTGTCGTCATCTTCCCAAAGATCATCAGCCTTTGCAGCAGGAACACAGTTAGGAACTGGCTTACCATTTGCGCCTGGCTTCATGCCACGCTGGACATATCCATCCCAACACGGTGCTTGTTTGTTTACATTAGCACAGCAATCTGATTTCATTTCTCCAGATTGACATTGAGGACATTGCTCACATGTTACATTTAATTCTTTGCACATTGGACATCCGCATCCTTCGTATGCTTTATCCATTCCCACATTTGACTCTAGTGATGGCATAGCCATTACTTCCGATGCTTTTGCTCCAACAAAATACTCAGTCTCTTCAAGACCACCATCTTCCATTTCAAATAATTGTATTAATATCGCAGGGTTTTCTGGACTTGCCTCAAGTGCGTACTCAGATCCTGGAGTTCCAAGCATACCCTCATTCATAACATGAACAACACGACCAACAT
>CAYVOK010000088.1:0-6591 GCA_964453335.1 uncultured Acidimicrobiaceae bacterium | reverse complement strand
TCAGGCTAAAGTCTACAAGTGTTTATAGCTGAAATAAGAACATAACAACACCAAAGCTAAAGCCACTCCATTTTTATTATCAACTAGCTCTTGCCGTTCCTCCTCGTCTGTTACCTCCTCGATTCTCTTATTGACTAGACTGATTGCATCTGCTATATCAACTATTCTCCAAGTCACGAACGACTCATTGTATAACTTGACTAGCCGTTCAGTTAAGTCTTCTGCTAAACAAACAAATCCCTTTCCGATCCCTAATTTTTCGACCAAGTCTCTTTTGTCTAGTCTATACAACAAATAAGCAGGCTGATTCTCGCAACTAAACATATCCAAGCTCTTCAGACATGCAAGATTCTGTTTACGATGATTGATAGCATCTTGCTTGTCCATTGCACTCTTCTTATAATAGTCTAGCCAAATCCATTTTTTAGCTTCTTTTACTGAATAGCTTCTGTGACCAGAGAACATATAGTCTTGATAGCTACCGCCAAAACTATGCCTAATTATACAATCAACTATTTCTGATTTTATAATTTTTTTAATTTTTCTTTTCAATTTTTTGTCTAACATAATAATAATAGTTTAGTTAATAATTGGTTGCAAATGCAACGGAACCGATTCTATACCTAAAAATTTTAATTGCAATAGTTTTTTTAAATTTTTTTTAAAAATAATGATTAAAAGCCTCCAAACTCATTAATATCTCAAAAACCGCCCCGTTACTTGCTGTGCAATAACCACGATATATCCAGACCTCCTCTTTTGCTATTTTGCAAAATTTTGAGTCTACCGCTTCACTACATAAAAAAGCATTGAAACCTTCTTCTTCTGTGTAATTTGTTATAATTGGAGGCAATACATTCAGCAGATAATCATAGTCTTCTTGACTTGATTCATTGCTTCCGAGTTTTACAAGCAAGTCCGCAAAATTTTCTTTTTCCATAATAGTTTTTTTTAGTTAATAAATAAGAACAAGTTTTTAGCTTGTTAAAAATATAATGTAAATAATTAAAAATAAAAGTCAACTACTAATTTTAAATTTTTTTTAAAAAATTAATTTTAATATTTTAATATTGCAGAACCTACAAATAAGAATCCTTCATATTCCACATATTTTTTTAAATATTGTTTTAATTTAATTAATTGCTTGTCTGTTAAATCTTTATGATAATAACTTGATTTTACAATGCTAATAAAACCGTTGCAATCATCAAGATAATATTGCTCTTCGTTAAATTTGTTATAAAGCGGGTTTTTCTTACTTAATAACAAGTCATTAATGTCGTCAAATTGGGAGTCATTATGCTCTTTATTTCTCCAATGAGAACTTGTTTTAATTTCTATCATAAGTTTGTTTTTTTAAGTTAATAAATTTTTAATAACAAGTTTTTACTTGTTAAATAACATCGTAATTTTCTAAAAATAAAAGTCAACCCCTAATTTTAAATTTTTTTAAAAAAGTTATTTTTCCACAAAATAACACCCATCCCGCCCGCATTCTACTTTATAAAAGTCGGTTTTATAACCTTCATTTTTTGCCACATCATCTATTGATGATATTACAACTAAAGCTATTACAACAATAGCTTGAAATAGTATTTTAGTCATTTCTGTTTAAATGTTTATTTACAAAATTAGAATTATATCTTGAAAAATCTTTTACTATTAAATTTACAAAGCTAGAAAATTGTTTTAAATCTTGGTTTCTTGCTAAGAACGACTCTTCAGATTCTTTATTATCAAAAAAATAATAATCATAGTCATTTTCTGCTTTGCCCTTCTTTTTTCCGTTCTTGAAATAATTTTGAGTTTCTTTTTCTATATAATAACTACCAATTATTTTAATATTAGTTTCGTTTCTTATTGGAAATTTTACTATTTTTGTCTTTGTAATAGTTTGCATAAGTTTGTTTTTTAGTTAATAAATTTAACAAGATAAACTTGTTAATAAAGATAATTACATTATTAAAAATATTTGTCAAGTAGTTTTTAAAAAAATTTTAAATTTTTTCAAGATAATTGATTTATTAGATTTTTATCTATTTTTATCAAATGACAACCAATTCTTACGAATAATTTCTATCTTTTTACTTAAAAAAATTGGCTCAAAACAATACAAATGTTCTATAAAAGAATCATCTAGCACACATTCTTCCGCTAGCAATTTCAACACATCTTTTTGATAATAATCTGCATACTTTTTGCAAACTTTTGCATAGTTATCTCCAACAGCTACTTCGCATGCAATATGTAAATTGTGATTTTCAAAACTTTTTAAACTCATTTTGCATCTTATTTTATATTTTTTTAAAATATAATTTTTTAAACCGCTCACAAAAAGTTCGCAATATTGTTTTCTGTTAGCTTGCATGTCTAAATTCTTATATTCATAATTATCTAATAAGTCACTCGCAAGAGTGTTATAAGTAATGTCATTAAAATCGGGTAAATATATATATAAATTCTGCATAATTGTTTTTTTTAATTAATAACTTTTAAAACAAGTTTAACTTGTTAAGCAATAATTTAGATATTCAAAATTACTTGTCAATAGCTAATTTTAATTTTATTTAAAATATTTTAAATAAAAATACTTGACAAATTAAAAAACTATAAAAAACAATGTTTTGTTAAAAAGAAAATCAAAAAAAACTTGTAAAATCAATGTTAGTTATTTTTTTTTAGGTAAAGAGCCTTATATTTTCTGTTAAAAATACTTGTCAAGTATTTTTTTTTAAATTATTTTAAATTTTTTTTAAAAAAAGACTTGCTATTTAAAAAACTTTTTCTAAATTGTCTTTTGTTAAATTTTTTATTAACTATTAAATTTTAACATTTTAAAAGTTTATCAATTAAAAAAACAAACTTATGAAACTAAAAATAGAAAGCAAAAGCTTAATAAAAGTTTTAGAATCTATAAAACATAAAGAGATTAATCGTTTACAAGATATTAATAATATTGAGTTAAAAGCAAATGATAATCAATTAACTATTAACTATTTACCTAATGATATTTGTTATCAAGTATCAATTGATTGCGAGATAGAAAAAGAAGGTATAGCAATTGTAAAGTTACACGATTTATATAATATGTCAAAAACTTTAAAAAAGCAAAAAACTTTTTTGATAGAAAAAAATTTGCAACACTTAACAATTAATCAAACAGCAATTGATTTAAAACTAAAAATGTATTATGATAGTGAAGAAAATGAAGAATACCAGCTTAATAATGAACAGCTAATCTGGGAGCCACAAAATTTTAAAATTGATTCTAAAGTATTCTGCTATTTACTAGAGACTCTTGAAAAATACTCATCAAAAGACAGTGCTAGATATAAATTAAATGGGGTGCATTTTGATTTTGTTGAAAATCATGTTGTTTCGGTAGCAACCGACGGTCATCGCTTATGCAAAATTACAAAACAAATCAATCACAATATAAATGGCAATTTTACAATACCTAATTTATTGATTAAAAATATTTGCAAAACTTTTAATCAAAATGAAGAGCTAACAATTTATTTTGATAAAAGATTATTACAAATTGTTGGCAAAAATACAAAAATCACTTTAAAATTAATCGATGAAGAGTTTCCTCCTTACAACAGAGTTATTCCAAAACACAATAATTTAAAAGCTAAAATTGAAATAGATTCTATTAAACCAATTTTTGAGATTGTAAAAGCTCTCACAAAAGAAGATAAACACAATTCGGCAAAATTAATTTTTACAAAAGATAATTTAAAAGTTCTCTGCTTAGATCAACAAAAAATTGGTGAAATAAAAATTGAATGTGATTTTGAATTGGAAATTGGAGTCAATGCAAAATATTTTTTGGAAACTTTATCTCCGCTTAAAAAATCATTTTTAGAGATAGAATTTAAAGATGCACTTTCTCCTATTCAAGTTTGCGAAAATGATTGCTTACAAACTTTTATGCCAATTCGTGTATGATATTTTTTGGAGCTATTATTTGGTTATTTAGTAACTGGTGGTTTATCTTGCTTTTAGTCTTTTTATTTTATTTAATTTGCAAAAGCTTATAATCATTTTTAAAAAAAATTTAAAAAATTATTGCAAAATTAGTTTTTTTATTTAAAATATTTTTGCAATAATTAAAATTTATTAACAATTAACTAAAAAAACTATGTCAAACTTTAAATTAAAATGGTCGTATGATAGTGCAGAAAATGCAATTAAAATAATCAATTTATTTGGGGCAAAAGCTATGGATAAGATAAATTTTTATATAAATAATAAAAAAATTTCTTCGTTAAATTATTATGCTTTTGCAAGTTGCGAGGCGGATAAAAAAGCAAAAAAAGAAATAAGAAAATTTTTTAAACAAAATTGTTTTAAAAATGATTTTGTGGAATTTATTAGAAATTAAAAACAATTAACTAAAAAAACTTATGAAACTAACAACAAAAATAAAAAACATTTTAGCAAAAGAAGGGTGGAAATTGCAAAACTATTCTGAGCTACAAAACAATAAAGAAGCGGTTTTAATAGCGGTGAAGCGAAGTGGCTATGCTTTAGAATATGCAAGTGCGGAGTTGAGGGCAAATAAAGAGGTGGTGATGGAGGCAGTGAAGCAATGGGGCATTGCTTTAGAATATGCAAGTGCGGAGTTGAGAGCAAATAAAGAAGTTGTTTTAGAAGCAGTGAAGCGAGATGGCAGAGCTTTACAATTTGCAAGTGCAGAGCTAAGGGCAAATAGAGAAGTGGTGATGGAAGCGGTAAAAGAAAGTGGATGTGCTTTATATTTTGCTAGTGAGGAGCTAAAGGGTGATAAAGAGATTGTTTTAATTGCGGTGAAATTTGATGGTTATATTTTAAAATATATAAGTGCGGATTTGCGGAAAGATAGGGAGGTTGTAATGGTGGCGGTTAAGGAAGAGGGCATGGCTTTAGATTTTGCAAGTGCGGAGTTGCAAAATGATATAGAAGTGGTAACAGAAGCGGTAAAGAAAGATGGCAGAGCTTTAGAATATGCTGGGGAAAAACCAAGAGATAACGATAAAGTTGTTTTAATTGCGGTAAAAAATCGTAACGGAGCTTTAGAATATGCTAGTCAGAGAATAAAAAATTATTTTAAATAAAAAAAATTATTAATCAAAAAAACAAACTTATGAAAAACACAAAAGAAAAAATGACATTCGTAGTTGAATACAAATGGATTAGAAACTCAAAATATAAAGGCTCGGGGTATGATGAATTTGTATTAGTAAGTGAAAATTTTAATTTTCATCAAATGCTAAAACAATTTAAGGAAAATTTACAAGGCTGGGACGGCTCTGGATTTATCAAGATTTATGGTATTAGAAACGGCAATAGATATGAATATAAACAAGACAATATAATTTTTACAAAACCAACAAAAAAACAGCTTTTTTTAAAAAAATGGAGCGAAAAATTGGAGAAAAAAAATTTAATTTTAAAATTTAAGAATTCTTACGAGCCGAGCCGTTTTGAAATTTTATCAAATCTTTTAAAAAGTGAATTAAGTAGCGATGAATTTAAAAACACTTTAAAAAGAGCTTTAATTTAACTAACTAAAAACAAACTTATGGAATTTAACAAAAAACATTTTCATCTTGAAAAAATTATACTCAATAAAATTTTTTGCTTTAATAATCTTGAGGTAAAATTTAATAAAATTAATATTATTTTTGCAAATAATGGTTACGGAAAAACCTATTTACTTCGTTGTCTAGACTTAATTGGCAATAAAGTAGATAATAATTCTCAAGCTTTTAGAATGGGATTATATGCAATATTATCACAAATTCTCAATATTGAAGAATATATCAAAAACGATATAACTTTAGCTACAAAATTTCTTGGCTACAATTTTGAAAATCAAAAAGATTGTTCTATAACAGCAGATATTAAAAATTCGTTACCTGATTTAAAAGATACAAATATTGATATTGCAATTAATTACGATGATATTATTAATTTATTACAATCTTATAACGAGAAAAATAGCCAATCTATAACTGATTTAAGGCTAAAAAATCGTCAGCAATTTGTTGATTATATAAGAGCAGAAGAGTTATGGAAAGATACTACAAGAAAAATGAATCAAGATTTGAATAATAATATAGATTTGCGAGATAATTTTCTATTAGAGTCTATAAAAATATTTCAACCAAGAACAAGAGCTATTAGTGCTGGTCCTGATGGTCTTAATATCTTTTTTGATGATTTAACTAAACCGCTACCAATTGGCACTCAAGGTTATGGCTTAAAAAGATTTATTAATTGTTTATTTATGATTGCCGATAATCATAATAGATTTTTTGCAATAGATAATGCGGAAAGCGGTTTGCATTTTAATCAATATTTTGACAATGCTAATTCTTTAATTAATGGGGCTAAAAAATTTAATACTCAATTATTTATTACCACTCATTGCCGTGAATATGCAATAGCTCTTGCTGAGGCAATTAAGGAGGCAGATATGCAACTAGAAACATCTTTCTTTAATATAGCTCGTAAGCTTGGATCTTATGAAAACCTTATGCTGGAAGTTAATCGATATGACGATTTAGACTCTATTTTGCACGGCTTACAAAGTTTTCAAGATTT
>CAYVOK010000087.1:4782-6619 GCA_964453335.1 uncultured Acidimicrobiaceae bacterium | reverse complement strand
TTTTCGTATATGTAAGTATACCATCGCCCATTCTTCTTGTCAACTCTTGCTTGCTGGGCGTAATATCATTTGTAATTAATCCATCTTTTCTTGGTCTACCAATATGGTATGTAGCCAGTATATCACGAATCTCTTTTACTTGCGATTCAGAGTAATATGATCTAACACGAAAACCTCTTGCTCCGCCTTTTTGAGATCCCCTTGGAAATGGAATAACTCCTCTACGCATAAGAGATGGCATATATTTTTTATGACGATTAACTAAATTAGCAGTCTCTCCAACTGTGTATGCTCGCTCTCTATTTTTTTTAAAATCACTAATTAAACAACTTTCAATTCTATCTTTATTTATATTATAAACAGACATTATCCCATTAGACTTATTTAAATGATGTATTCTAACAAGGTCCCCGTTTAAAAACCAAACCTTTTTATTCCCTGAAATTACAGGGAGGACATTGTAACCTTCGCTCTCAATTGTTCCCTTTTTAACAGCCACATGCCCTCCTGTGAATTACTAGGCGGATGAAAAAATGTTCTCGATCCGCAAGACATACAATATAGTTCTAAGTTATTTATTTGTGAATATTGCCTATCGACAAACATTCTTCCTTTACATCTTTTACAATAAATCATTAATTAGGAATTCCCACTATCAATAAGTTAACACCGACAGTAGTATCTCCGCCAACATTAAACTTTACAACTCCTTCAATCCTCGATGTTGAAATACTTAATAGGGTAACCGTAACATCTTTTCCAGCATCTGTATTTCCAATATTAATTGGAGTTGCAGTAACAACTGGAGGAAACTTAAACTCGCTTGGCAAACTATATGAAAATGATTGGGTAGATCCTGCTGTTTGAGATGAGCCAGAAGTTACTTGAACGTAGCCCCCTATAATTCTTGCCTCAGACGTTTTTACGCTCTGCTTGCCAGAGTTTGGGGTGTCTACCGTAACATACTTATATATTGATGTAGACGCTTGACTGGAAAGATCATTGAGTGCCTTAACTATCTGATAAAGATATGTTACATCTAAAGGCTGCCCCCGTTCGGGTAAAGGTAATATTGCCATAATACAATTATACCAGACTGACTATTCCAGAATCATATATTTTTAAATCAGGATTTAAAGATGGGTTAACGGATGATGCCTGAACAACAACACGCACAGATGTGGTTCCAGTTTTAATAAACGAATAATTTGAAGATCCTGTAGAGGCCCTAAATGTTGGAATAGAAGAGTCAAAGCCTATAAAAACATCATAGAGTATTTGAGTTGATATTTCTCCAGCAGACCAGTTAACCATTATTGTGTTTCCAACAATATTTATATCTCCAACACCAAGAAGAACTTCTCCAGATTCAGCAACAAATATTTGAGAATATGCAGACTTTCTATTTTTATCATCTGATATTATTCTAAATCTTAAAACAACAGAATTGTTTTCAGTAACCTTTCCCAAAGAATCTTTTTTAATAATAACATTTTTTATTCCTTTATCTGGAGTTTTACTCATGGTTAAACATCCAATACAAATCTAAACTCTATATAATTGGTTGTGTTGGCTGATTTTATAATTGGTCTTGCCTGAACATTTTTAATTACAGAGTAGCCAGTTAGACCGTACAAAGAGTTTGTTGATGTAGTGTTTTCAAGCCTTAGTCCGTCTAGGCATACATAAAAAGAATCCGATGGAAGATTATTTTTAGTAACACAAGCATAAATTTTTACAGAAGATACATCTGGCCAGTTAAATCTCAAACTTTTGTCTAACTCTTGAAATGTTCTTTTTGCTACGATATATCTATTATTTGCAAAGTTGTGCTTGT
>CAYVOK010000087.1:0-4682 GCA_964453335.1 uncultured Acidimicrobiaceae bacterium | reverse complement strand
TTTCTATTAACTCTATCTGTTTGGGTAAAAACTCTATTGTCTGCATTTGTAGAAAAAATCTTTGATGTTTGGTTTATTGTTCCATTATTGCTATCGCCGTCTAATGGACTATATTGTACAGGAATGTCTATTGGAGAGGCTCCATCAACACTATACCGCCAATTATCCGTATCTGCAAAAGAATAAACTACCCTGCTATCAAATGATCCAGCCACTGGATTTGAGCCTGCAGAAAAAATACCAACTTCAGTAATCTCATATCTTTCTTCCGTAGGTAGTTCTGCTGTCAGTACTACTTTTGACAAACCATTTTCATTTACGAATCCCCTAGAAATAATAGGAGCACGGAACATTTCAAAATCTAAAGACTCTTTATTTTTTAATGCTGTTAACTCTTGAGGGGAAAATGTATAGTCAGAAACAACTGGCTTGGCTCCACAGCCTACGGCAATGTGGGACGCATACGATGGCGTCTGCCCAACAAGGTACTTTGCTAAAAGATTTTTTCCTATATTAGTTATCATTGGCTGCTCCCATAGTATATTGTATCATCAAAAATGTTTCCAGCGGTCAATATTTCTACTTCTACTTGCTCATTTTCTTTCATGTTTATAAGATTAATTACAAGGTCTCCAGTGATTGGATCTATGTATATAGACTTACAGTTTGGCGTTTTTATCCATTTGGTCTTATCTGGTTCGTTTGGATTACTTACTGGCGGTGCTATGTCATATCCAGTACCGCATATTGGAAGACGATCAAGGATAGAAAGTGACAGTGACTTAAAATAAGAGTCTGCCGATTGAAGCCTTAAAACATTATTTGGGTTGTACTGTAAATACAAATCTGTTAAATTTTTAATTGGTGCATATATAACCTTTTGACCATTTATTAGGTCATGTCTAGAAATTGTTGCAAGTTCGTATCCACCAATATCTTCAAAAATTAAGTCAGTCATTATCTCTATTGACATTGTTTCGTCATTTGATAATATTAAATCTGGCGTTGCAATCTTAACACCGTCATCATTATTTTTTGGGGATGGCTCTGGTATTGCTGCTACAGCAGAAAGATAAATTGGGTCTACAGAACTAATTGGGCTTGACATTAAACCACCTCACTTAAAAATAAAGTCATTGAAGGACCGTCAGAACTTCTTGAGAATTCAATATTGTAGACAACAAATCTATTATTTGGATTTGACGCCATGCTTATATCGTTCTCTTTGTAGTCTACGCTAACGATGTCTCCTAGTTGTATTGTTGGAATTGCAAATATTTGAGCCCCAATAGATCTTCTAGGCTTTGCTATTTTTTCAATTAGCCATTCCATTAAACTGTTTGCTTCATCTTGAGACTGTATATATGTTGTATCTATAGCAAAATCTTTTTTACCGTAGGTCATTCTGCTAAGTTTAATATCTTGATAGTCTTGTTTGAATTTATATGGGTTTGATATAAGTTTATCTGCAACAAACTGTGGATTAGAAACAAGACTGTTCTTGTTAAAATATTCATCAACTGTAAGATTGTTATCAGACTGCTGAGTAAATGTAATTCCCTGAATTCTCAAATAGTTTCCGCTAGTTTCATCTAATGACAAAGGTGCATCGGTTGTATTAAAAATTAAAAACTCTGCTCCGTAGGATCCTGCTCTAAAACCAGATACTGCATAACCTTTCATTTTATTAAATGTTGGAGAAATTTTTGCACTAAGTGCTGGATATGCTTTATCGTATTTAAAGTTAAATGCTGCTAATTCTCTCATAATACTTCCAAACTCTTCAAAGTAGATATCATATTTTGGTGGCTCAGAAGAACTAATACCAGTTAAATAAGTATTTTGTATCAATCCGCTTATAGAGTATTTTCTAAACGACTCATTGACATCTAACTCTGAGTCTCCAAAAACAGAGTTGACTGGAGCACCCAAACGGAAAGATGTGTTTTGAGAATAGTTATTGCATAGAGCGTATACATTTTCAAACATTGCTCTTGAAGATCCTCTTGTAAATAGTGCAATATTTGAGTATGCTGGAAGCGGATCTGTATCATCTACAGTCTTTATCATAACGCCATTTAAATATAAGTAGAACCTTCTTGTTGTTCCTATGTCTTCGTATTCTACTGCTAAATCATATACCGTCGGATTTTCCTCAGCAAAACTTCTTGACTGCCCAGTAAATTTTCCGTCATCAACTGTGATTTGTCCCAAACCATCCCAAAGTTTAACTGGAACTGCGGATCCATTGTTAGACTTTATTTTATAAAAAAATACATTGCTAACGCCCTGCTTTTCTGTGTCTGATAGTTTACCCAATCCTAACGCTGCTATCTCAAAATAGTATCCAACATTTGTAGCAGGATTAAGCATTATTGCTATACCTGCAGATCCTCCAGAAATATTAATATTTTTATCTGGCGTAGTTCCATTCACTACAAAATATGTTGAAGATCCATTGGAGGTTTGTCCTCTGTCTTGATTATTTTCTATCTTACCAACAATTCTCATTCTTGTTCCAAAATGTTTATATTTTTTATTTTCTAAAGATTTGTGAACATAAGAAATAAAGTTTCTTGGTTTTTCCTTTGTTGTAAAGTTTGGACCAGTTAAAGATAAAGCAGAAGACTGAATTGATCCAGGCTGTTGTTGGGTTTGTGTTGTTATTTCTCCAGTAAGTGTTGTAGAGAAAAAGTTTTTTATAAGACCAGTTCTTGTAGAAGTTCTTCCTATGGCATCCGCAGATACACCTGTGTCTGTTGTTTTGCCTGCAGAAGAAACTGTTGTTGCAGGAATTGGGGTTTTATTATCAAAAAGATATTCAGAAGCCATATAGCACCCTTTGGCATTGTCATCAGACTTCCAGTAATCAGATATGCCAGCAGTATGTTCTACTACACTTGTTCCAAATTGACCACGACCATGCTTTACTACTGGCCCATTTTGAAGTTTTATTACGCCACCCTGCTCAAAATACTTTGGCTCTGAGTAAATTCTTACTAGACCTGTTGGATATATTTTCCCGTTAAAAGGTAGTTTAGCAAAATAGTATTGATAGTCTTCAATAGAGGTTATCCAGACATTTCCAAATCCAGTAACATTGTGCTGAACGGCATCGTATTTTATGATTTCTCCTTGAGAATAAAAGTACCCGTTATATCTGGCAATCCAAAACACTGCCTCGCCTAAACTAAAAGTATTATTTATAACAACATTATTTTTTACAACTGGAACATCTGCAGAAAGGTTTGCATTTAGTGGAATTGCTGTAAGAAGATAAGAAGATTGGGTTCCAATCTCATTATTCAAAGACTTTGTATTTTCAGTTCCAGAAACCTCCCAGAGGAGTGCTGGTTTATAGGTATAGTATCTTTCTTCATCTAAAAGGTTGGCCTGTTTGATAGATCCTATTGATCTTTGAATATGTCTTGGAGTATAGTTAATTACTCCATCATTATATACAATGTTAGACTGAGCAGAAACAGAAATAATATTTGCAAGTTTAGATTTTTCCAAAGTTTTATTTGTAATTTCTCTATCTTCAAACAAATCATTTGTTCCTTTAAGTGCAAAGGTTGTTGGCCTCTGTTCTTTGGTTGGCATTATGTAGTTTTTGCTCATCATAACAAAATTATTATATTCATCAAAAAACATTGCCGTTTGTGTAGAAACTGCTATGTCTTGAAGAATTTCTGCAACGCTTCTTTCTGGAGGAATGAAAAAATATGGAATTATTACTTCTTTTTCATTGGCCACTCTTTTAAAAGTATAGTTAGAAAATCCAATATAGTCAAGCAAAAGGGAAACTGCAGAACTAACAGAAACTTCAGTCATTAATATTTGTGGCGCTGTTATTGATTCTAAATACCAATATAGATCTCTTAAGGATATTGAAATTCTTTTGTTCATAACATCAGACTTTGGAAATGAGTCAGAGTATAGTGTTTTTATTGGAACCCAATAATCCCAACCATCCACATCAACTATAACTTCATAGAACTTAAACTGTATGTGTCTATCTGTATATTTATGAACAATACTAGAATAATTATTTTCATTAAAGGCTTGATCATAATCAAATATATTTATTGATCCATTTGAAGCAACAAGTTGTCCAACTGGCAAACCGCTAACCCCAAGGTCAGATGCACTTTTATTTATCGAATAATCTAATGTCTTATCTGATATATTCATTACAAGTCTGGGTGACATTTCTATTAAATCAAATGTTGAGTCTTTCACATTCATTGTATCAACTACAATTCTTATTCCAGAAATATATTCAAACTCTCTATATTGAACTTTACCATCTAATGTTCTTAAAAATTTACTTGGATCTGTTGCGTCTACAACAAAGTTGGTTAGCCTATCTACAGTTTCATCTTGAACATACCACCCATATTTTGGTCTAACTATTGTATAATCTTGACCATTCCAAATATGATATTCTCCAATGTCATTTTCATTTTCTTTAATAAGATATGCATATCCAATTACCGACTCTTTTGGTAAAAAGAGTTCAGTTGGATATGTCTCTGCAAATACAAAGTTATCTCTCCACTCATCTGGAACAATTAGTCCATAAGCAATTTCAACATAGCCATCACTTTTAATAATTGAAGAGCCATCTCTTCTTCTTTTTGATGGATCAAAAGATATAAGGTCTTGCCAATTATTATCTT
>CAYVOK010000086.1:0-6695 GCA_964453335.1 uncultured Acidimicrobiaceae bacterium | reverse complement strand
TTGCCGTAGTAGGCGTCGTAGTAGCCCGCCGACAGTGCGTAGGTCCCGAGCATGATCCGCCGCTTCACCTCCGGCCCGAACCCGGCGGTGCGGGTCGCCCGCTGCATCTCGAGCGTCGTCGGGGCGTCGACCCGCATGCCGAAGCGGACGCCGTCGAACCGGGCGAGGTTCGACGACGCCTCCGCCGGGGCGATCACGTAGTAGGCGGACAGGCCGTACACGCAGGACGGCACCGACACCTCCTCCACCGTCGCCCCCGCAGCCGCGAGCACGTCGGCGGCCCGACGCGTCGCCGCGAGCACGTCGGGGGCGATCCCCATCCGCTCGCCGACGAGCTCGGCGATGACCCCGACCCGCAGACCGGCGACACCCTCGTCGAGCACCGCCGAGGTCGGGGCGACCGGGTCGGGGATCGACGTCGCGTCGAAGGGGTCCACACCGCTGATCACGTCGTAGGCGGCCGCCGTGTCGGCGACCGTCGCCGCGAAGGGACCGACCTGGTCGAGCGACGACGCGAACGCGACGAGCCCGTACCGGGACACCCGGCCGTAGGTAGGCTTCAGCCCCACCACCCCGCACAGCGCAGCGGGCTGCCGGATCGAACCACCGGTGTCGGACCCGAGCGCGAGCGGGGCGAACCCGGCCGCGACCGCAGCCGCGGAACCACCCGACGAACCGCCCGGTACCCGCGTCGGGTCGTGCGGGTTCCGGGTCGGGCCGAACGCCGAGTTCTCCGTCGACGACCCCATCGCGAACTCGTCGAGGTTCGTCTTCCCGATCGCGATCGCACCTGCCGCGGCGAGCCGGGTCACGACGGTCGCGTCGTACGGCGGCACCCAGCCCTCGAGGATCCGGGAACTGCACGTCGTCGGCACCCCCCGGGTGCACAGGTTGTCCTTCAGCGCGACCGGCACGCCGGCGAGCGGGCCGGGGTCGACCCCCGCCGCCACCTTCCGGTCGACCTCGTCGGCCGCGGCGAGCGCACGGTCGGCCGTGACCGTCGTGAACGCCCGCAGCTCGGGGTCACGGGCCTCGATCCGGGCGAGATGTTCGGCGACGACGCTGCGCGCCGAGCGCTCCCCCGCCCGCACCGCGGCGGCGATCTCGCGGGCACCGTCGCCGTTCACGGTTCCTCCCCGAGCACCGCCGGGACCCGGAACCGACCGTCCTCGGCGACCGGGGCGGCGGCGAGCACCTCGTCGCGGTCGAGCACCGCACCGACCACGTCGGCACGGAACACGTTGCGCAGCGGGAGGGGGTGGGCGGTGGGCGGGACCCCGGCGAGATCGAGCGCCTCGATGTCGGCGACGTGGTCCAACACGGCGCCGAGCTGCTCGGTGGCGCGGTCGAGTTCGTCGTTCGAGAGGTCGAGGAGGGCGAGCCGGGCGACGTGCGCGACGTCCTCCCGCGAGATCCGGGCGGGCATGGCGTCGCATGCTAGGGGGCGCCACCCGGGCCGGAGCGACCGTAGGCTCGCCGTCGTGAGCGAGCTCCACCCCTTCCTTTCCACCGCCTGGATCGACGCGGCACGTGCCATCGGCGAGAGCTACCGCGGCCGGATCACCCCACCCGCGATCCCGATCCGCATGAACCAGATCGTCACCGACACCCCCGACGGGGCCGACATCCTCGCCCATCTCGACAACGCAGACGGCGAGCTCGCGATCGAGCTCGGCCACATCCCCGACGCCGAGCTGACCGTCACCATCGACTACCCGACCGCCCGGGCGATCTTCGTCGACGGCGACGCCGCAGCGGCGATGGCGGCGTTCCTCGCCGGCAAGATCCGGGTCGAGGGCGACGTCACCCGACTGTTGCTGCTGCAGGCGCAGACCCAGCAGACCGACGTCGACCCGCTCGCCCGCGAGCTGCACGACCGCATCAAGGCGATCACCGCACCCTGAGGCGGCGCGCACTCAGTTCTGCTGGGTGATGATCCGGATCGGCGAGCCCTTCGGGCGCTGCGCCCCCGCCGGCGGGTCGGTGGCGAGCACCCGCCCGCCCGACGGCCCGACGATGGAGGACACCGACCACCCGGCCGCGACCAGGCGGTCCTCGGCCTCACGGCCGGTCAGACCCGACAGGTCGGGAACGGTCAGCAGCGGCGGGCCGGACGACACCACCAGCTCCACGGTCGATCCCTTCGGCACCGCCGTCCCCGCCGCAGGTCCGGTCCGCACCACCCGACCCTGCGGGACGGTCTCGCTCGCCTCGGTGACGTCGACCACGACGAGACCGAGGGCGACCAGTTCCGCCCGCGCCTCCTCCGGGGTCGCCCCGGCATAGGACCGCAGTTCCCGGGGCTTCGGTCCGACCGACACCGTGACCGCGATCGTGCTCCCGCGGTCGACGAGGGTGCCGACCCCCTCGATCTGCAGGATCCCGCCCGGCGGGACGGTCTCGTCGAAGCCGTCGACCCGGCGCACGACGAGGCCTGCCGACGTGAACGCGTCGACGACGGCGGGATCGTCGATCGTCCGACCGGCCATGGGCGGCACGGCGACCTGGGTCGGGCCGACCACCCGGACGAGCGTCAACGTGCCACCCTCCCGCAACTTCCGACCCGGCGCGGGTGACTGGCGGAGCACGGTGCCGACCGGGGCGTCGTCGGACCGTTCGTCGACGAGCTCGACCTTCCACCCGGTGCCGGCGGCGGCGACCTCGGTCCGGACCTCGGCGGCGGCACGGCCGACGTAGGTGGGGACCGGCTCGGATGGTGCGAGCAGGGCGAAGCGACCGGTGATCCCGCCGACGAGCACGGCGGCGGTGAGGAGCGCGACGAGCACGAGCCCGGCACCGGCGAGCCGCGCCGGACCGAACCGACGACGACGGGGACGGGTGCCCGGCGCGAGCGTCGTCGGGTCGGGGTCGACCGAGGTCACGTCGCCCGGTGCACCGACGACGGTCGTTGCGTCCTGCGCCCCGGCCACGGTCGACCCGCCGGGTGCGCCGAGCCGGAGCGGTGCCGGTGCGGGCAGACGTTCTGCGGCGCGCAGCAGGGCCTGGCCGAACCGGGCGGCGGTCGGACGGGTCGAGGGGTCGGCACCACCGGCCGCGCGCAGCGCCTCCGTGAGGGGACCGAAGACCGCCGGGTCGACCTCGATGTCGGCGGTGGTGCGCGCCCGCAGCGTCGCCGCGGCATCGGCACCCGCCCCCGGGACGACCCCGGTCACGCACTCCACGAGCACGAGGGCGAGGGAGTACACGTCGGAGCGGCCGTCGAGGGGGGCCGCGGCCGCCTGCTCGGGGGACACGTACCGGACGGTGCCGAGCACGATCCCCTGCGGTTCGGTGTGGGACGACTCCGCGAGCGCCCGGGCGAGACCGAAGTCGGCCACGCGCAGGCGACCGTCCTCCCCGAAGAGCAGGTTCGCCGGCTTCACGTCCCGGTGCACGAACCCACGTCCGTGCGCGTAGTGCAGGCCCCGGCAGGCCTGCAGGCCGACGGCGAGCGCCTGCGAGAGCGTGAGCCGGTCGCCGCGGTCCAATAGGTCGCGCAGGCTCCCGCCCTCGAGCAGTTCCGTCACGAGGAAGGGGACGGCGGTCCGGTCGTCGGTCCCGTCACGGCCCCAGTCGTGCACGGCGACGACGTTGGGGTGGTTGAGGGCCGCTGCGGCCTTCGCCTCCGCCTGGAACCGCCGCACGAAGGTGGCGTCGGCGGCGAGGCCGGGGTGCAGCACCTTCACGGCGACGCGTCGGCCGAGTTGGGTGTCCTCGGCCGCGTACACGGTCGCCGAGCCACCCGCGCCGATGGGCCGGAGCAGGCGGTACCGGCCGCCGAGCACGCGGCCGCCGAGATCGACGGGGTGCACAACCGCCACGGACGGACACGGTACTGCCACCGAACGTGGTCGCCGTGGACCCCGGGTGCGGACAGGCCGCCGCCGTGCACCACACTGGGAGGGTGCGCACCAAGCTGACCAAGGCCGTCTTCCCCCTGCTCATCCTGGCGGGGATCGGCTTCTTCGCCGCTGCGGGCATCTTCGGACGCACCGGCGACGGCGCACCCGCCGAACGCCCCGGTCTCGAGGCCGTGCAGCCGGTGAACCGCGCCGAGGCCCAGGCTCGCCAGGTCACCGTCATCGCCGACCTCGAACCCGGCTACACCGGCACCCTCCGCCTCAACGACCGGGCCATCCCACCCGCCCAGCTCGAACCGGACGACGGACTGAACAAGCTCATGTTCCGACCCGGCGAGGGCAAGGTCGTCACCGCGTTCAGCGGCCGGGAGAACTGCGCCGAGGTCACCTGGTGGCGGATCGAGCTCGGACCGTCGAGCGCCGGCGCCCCCTACCGGTGGTGCTTCAACGTCAGCTGACGTCGGACGTCGGGACCTCGCCGGTCTCGAGCAGCTGCGCGAAGCCCGCCGCGTCGATGATCGGCACGCCGAGCTCCCGGGCCTTGGTGAGCTTCGACGCACCCGGGTCGTCGCCGACCACGAGCACGGTCGTCTTCTTCGACACGCCACCCGGTGACGTCCCGCCGCGGGACGTGATCGCCGCCTCGACCTCCTCACGGCGCATGCCGGGGATCGCACCGGTCACCACGACCGACTTCCCCGCGAGCACCGGTGCGAGGTCGGAACCGGCAGGGCCCTCGAAGTTCACCCCGGCCGCCCGGAACCGGGCGAGCAGATCCTTCGTGGCCGGCGCACGGAAGAACTCCGCCACCGTCGCTGCGATCACCGGGCCGACCCCGTCGATCGTGGCGAGCTCCTCCTCCGACGCGGCGGCGAGCCGGTCGAGGTGGCCGAAGCGACGGGCGAGGAGCTGCGCGGTCGCCGGGCCGAGATGCCGCACGTTCAGGCCGGCGAGCAGGTTCGCGAGCGGGCGTCCCCGCGATGCGTCGATCGCCGCTGCGAGGTTGCCGACCGACGTCGCGCCGAACCCCTCGAGCGCGCGGATCCGCTCGAGGTCCAGCGAGTAGATGTCGGCGGGGTCGCGCAGCAGCCCGAGCTCGTAGAACAGCCGCACGCGCTCCTCGCCGAAGCCCTCGATGTCCATCGCCCCCCGGGATGCGAAGTGCACGATCCACCCCTCGGCCCGGGCCGGGCACGTCACGTTCGTGCAGTGGTGGTTGCCCTCACCCTCGGCCCGCACCAGTGGCCCGTCGCACCGCGGGCAACGCTCGGGGAAGGACCACGGCGCCGTCCCCGCCGGTCGTGCCGACAGCAGCGGGCCGACGACCTCGGGGATCACGTCGCCGGCCTTGCGGACCACCACCGTGTCGCCCGGTCGCACGTCCTTGAGCCCGACCTGCTCGGCGTTGTGCAACGTCGCCATCTCCACCGTCGACCCGCCGACGACGACGGGTTCGAGGACGGCGAACGGCGTCGCCCGCCCCGTGCGGCCGACCGAGACCTGGATGGCGCGCAGCAACGTCGTCCGCTCCTCCGGCGGCAGCTTGAACGCGATCGCCCACCGTGGGGCACGCGCCGTCGAACCGAGCCGGTCGCGCGGCGCCAACTCGTCGAGCTTCACGACCACGCCGTCGATCTCGTAGGGGAGGTCGTGGCGGTGCGTCACCCAGTTCGCACAGAACCCGACGACCGCGTCGAGACCGTCGAGCACCCGCAGCTCGGGGTTCACCGGGAACCCGAGCCCGCCGAGCCAGGCGAGCGCCTCGCTGTGGGACCGCACCGCCGGCGCGTCGTCGGCCTCGACGAGCTGGTAGCTCCAGAACCGCAGTCCGCGCGACGCGGTCACCGTCGGGTCCTTCTGCCGCAACGAGCCGGCTGCAGTGTTGCGCGGGTTCGCGTACCGACGCTCACCCGCGGCGTCCTGCGCGGCGTTCAACGCCGCGAAGGCGTCGAGCGGCAGGTACACCTCGCCGCGCACCTCGAGTCGGCCGCGCACGGGCACGGCGAGCGACGTCGGGACGTCCGCGATCGTGCGCACGTTGGCGGTGATGTCCTCGCCGACCCTGCCGTCGCCGCGGGTCGCGGCCTGGACCAGTTCGCCGTCGACGTAGCTGAGCGCGACTGCGATCCCGTCGATCTTCAGCTCGCAGGCGTACCGGATCGGGTCACCGCCGCCGTCCCGGTCGAGCAGCCGTTCGAGCCGATCGCCCCAGGCGCGCAGCTCCGCCTCGTCCATCGCGTTGTCGAGCGAGAGCAGCGGCACCCGGTGGGTCACCGGGGTGAAGGCACCCTGCGGCGCCGCGCCCACACGACGGGTCGGCGAGTCCTCGGTGACGAGATCGGGGCGCTCCGCCTCGATCGCCCGCAGCTCGCGGACGAGCGCGTCGTAGTCCGCGTCGGGGATCTCCGGTTCGCCGAGCGCGTGGTACCGCTCGTCGTGGTACGCGATCAGCGCACGGAGTTCGGCGGCACGGTCTGCGACGGCGTCGGCGGGCACGCCGCCGATGCTACGTAGCGACCGGGACACCGGGCCGCTGTCGGCCCCGCCCCCTCAACCGCCGACGCGGACCGCCGCAGCCAGCTCGTCGACGAGCGCGAAGGTCGCCGCTGCCTGACCGACCGTGTGCCGGCCGAGACCACCGGCCGGGGTGACGAGCGCCTGGGCCCGCAACCGGTCGAGGTCGCAGCCGAGGACCACCAGCTCGGACCACAGCGTCGACAACGACCGACGCAACGGGGCCACCGACTCACCGACCGGGCCCTCCGTCGGCACCGCACCCCAGGCGACGACCCCACCGCGCTCGAGGAACCCGGCGAGCGCCGCCGCGCCGATCGT
>CAYVOK010000085.1:0-6751 GCA_964453335.1 uncultured Acidimicrobiaceae bacterium | reverse complement strand
TGTATAATAACATTTATTTCGCCCCTAAAATCACTATCAACAACACCAACAGCATTGCTTAAAGTAATTTTGTGTTTTAATGCATTACCGCTTCTTGGATATATTGCTAAATAAAAACCCTCAGGAATTGCCATTTTTAGACCAGTAGGAACTAGTTTATTTTCGCCAGCTTCAATTGTTAATGTTTCATCGCCGACATATCTTAAATCAAATCCCGCTGAATTTGAAGTTGCATAGAATTTATCGTTATAAATTTCTTTTGCATTGTTTAAAAGTTTAGTTTTAGTTTTCATAGTTTTAGTTTTTTATTGTTGATAATTCTTTTTGCAATTCCTCGCTTGCATATCGTAAAGCTCTACCATATTGCCTCACTGCCACCATCACTACTTCTTTATTTGCTTTCAACTCATCACTAGCGAATTTTAAAGCTAAACCATTTTGCTTAACAGATTCTAAAACCACTTTTTTATTACCCCTCATCTCTTCACTAGTATAATATAAAGCCAAACCATTGCTCTTAACTGCCTCTAAAACCATTTCTTTGTTATTCTGCAACTCTTTACTCGCATATTCTAAAGCATAACCATTTTGCTTTACCGCCTCTAAAACTACTTCTTTATTACCCTTTAGCTCCTCACTTGCATATTGCAAAGCCCAAGAGCAATTTTTTACCGCTACCATTACTGCTTTTTTATCGTTTTGTAATTCTGGGTAATTTTTTAATGACCATCCATATTGTGACAGAATGGTTTTTATTACTAATATTTTTTTTATTTTTTTGATTAATTTCATAAGTTTGTTTTTTATTGTTGATAATAATTTTTGCAATCTTTCGCTTGCATATTCAATAGCCGTTGTGTTAGATTTACAAAAATTTATAATCATATTGTTACTCTTATAAGTTTTTTACCAACTTCCTTCTTCGCCGTGCCAGATTTCATTTTACAACTACTTTCTTTTGATTTAGCACTCCAAAGGCTTAATTTTCCCTGCAACTCAGGGTATTGACTTAGATTTAAACTTGCATTCAAATCTCTATCTATTTCAATTTCACAACTACCACACTTAAAAACTCTATCTTTTAATTTTAAGTCTTTTTTTATAGTATGGCAATTGCTACATAATTTTGAACTTGGGAAAAATGTTGTTGCTTCAATAAATTCTATTCCAAATTCAACACATTTATTCTTTACTGCATTCTTGAATTTATATAAACTACTCTCTTGGAAAGACCTTGAAAGATGTTTATTTTTCATCATTCCTGCAATATTAAGATTTTCCATTACAATTGTTTTAGGCTTGGTTCTCGCTATTGCAATGGCAGTTTTCTTAAAATAATCTATTTGTATATTTTGTATTTTTACATATTGTTTTTTTAAAATTAATTCTAGTTTTTTAATGTTTTGTGTTTTAACAAATTTGTTTCCAATTTTATTTTTTTGATATTTTCTACTTATTGCTCTTTGTGTTCTTTTTTGCCTTCTACGAAGTATTTTTAATTTTTTATTTTTATTTATATTTTTATGCAATACTCCATCACTTCTTATAGCTAAATCTTTTAATCCTAAATCAATACCAAGAACATTACTTGTTAATTCTTGTTTTTTACTCTCTACTTCAATACCAACAGATAAAAACCAATTTACTCCATCATTTGTAATTCTTGGGTTCAAATATTTACAATTTAGTGGAATATAACATTTTTCACTAAGTTTAATTTTTGTTTTTATCTTTGGAATTTTAATATAATTATTTTCAATTTTAATTTTAACATTATCTACAAAAAAACTTTCTTTTGAATATTTTTTGCTTTTGAATTTTGGGAAGCCGTTACTTTTTTTAAAAAACTTAATATAACTATCACAAGCATCTTTTACAGCCTGTTTTGCAATATCAACATCATAATTATATAACCAATTTAGATTTTCTTTTTTTAATAATGTTAATCTTTTTCTTAAATCAAAATTATTAATAAATTTACCACCATTTTTATAATTTATTTGTTGTTGTTCCAAAGTCCAATTATATACAAATCTTGAAACACTTGCACTGGCTTTTAAAAAACTTTTCTGTTTGTTATTAGGATTTAATTTTACTTTAAAGGATTTAATCATTTTTTAAAGCATTGATTAGTTCTTTTGTTTTTTTACTCCTACTGCCTTGCAATCTACAAGAAAAAACTGTTACGATTTGTATTAAATCCTCCACCAACTCTTGCTCTTGTGTTTTTTCTGTATTATCAATGATTTCTATTTCACAATCAAATTTTTTACATAATTCTTGCATCAATTCAAAACCAAATCTTAAAAGTCTATCTTTATATAATATAACAATCTTTGCAACTTTGTATTGTGTTATTAATGATAGCAATTCTAAGAGACCAATTTTTGTATAATTAATTCCACTACCAATATCTTGGATAATTTGAAATTGATATCCCTTTGCAATCATATATGTTTTAACATTTTCAATTTGCCTTTCCAAATCATCTTTTTGTTTAATAGATGAAACACGACAATATCCTACTATAATTCTATCTTGTGCTTCGTTTTTTAATGCAAGAATATTATCCATATCATAATAACGATAACCATTTTTCATTCTTTTTACTGGCTTTAACTTACCATTTTTGTCCCAATTTCTTAATGTTTGAGGAGTAACTCCAACAATTTTACATACTTTTGAGATTGAAATTAATTGCATTATAAAATTTAAAAATTATTTTTTTAAAAAAGAGTTTTATTAAGACATAATATAATATATTAAATTATAAAAGTCAAATCTTTTTTATAAATATTTATAATTTATTTAAAACTGTTAAAATCCCTACCATCTTGCATAGCTATTAAAACTATTTCTGGATCGTCCCGCAATTGTTCGCTTGCATATTGCAAAACCCAACCATCTTGCTTAACTGCCTCCAAAACTTGACTTATATCTATTTTTACTAAAAAATTTATTATTTCTTTTTTTAATTGTTTTTCCATAAGTTAGTTTTTTTATTGATAATTCTGTGTTTTATTTTAAGTTGCTATTTTCACTTAAAACAAATTATTTTTGCCACATCACTGATAAATTCTTTATCATTTTTTAACTCATCGCTAATATAATCTAAACATATCCAATCTATTTTTATTGCTTCTAGCATAAATTTTTTATCATTCCGCAACTCATCACTTGCATAAAGAAAAGTTCTTGGATTTTTCTTTATAGCTTCTATCATTATTTCTTTATTAGATCTAAATTTTTTGTTTGCAAATTGTAAAGCCCAACCTTTTTTCTTTACTGCCTCCATAACAACTTCTTTATCCCCCTTCAACTCATCGCTTGTATGTTGTAAAGCCTCGGCATTTTCTTTTACAACTTCAATGATAAATTTTTTATCACATTTTAACTCTGCACTTGAATAATATAAAACCCAGCTATTTTTTTTTACCCCCTCTAAAATAAACTCTTTATTTGCTTTTAACTCCGCACTTGCAAATTCTAAAGCCAAGACATCTTGCTTAACAGCTTCTATCACAACTTCTTTATTATTCCTCAACTCCTTACTAGCATATTTTAAAGCCCAACCATTTTGCTTAACAGCAATTAAAACAGCTTCTTTATTGTTCTGCAAGTCAGGATAGTTTTTTAATTTAAGACCATCTTTTTTTAAGTTTTTTAATACATCAAACTTTTTAAATATATCTTGTTCTTGCTCTATCATAGTTTGTTTTTTTAGTTAGTTAATTTTTTAAAATTGCAATTTTATTAACACGATTGCAAAAATGATTAAAAGTAATTTTTCTTTCAACCGCATTCGCTTTGATTTTTTTTAATAAATCAAAATGATTTTTATTATAGATAAAAGAAAAACTTTTAGTTAAATCGTCAACTCTATCTTTAAAATCATTGCTATTAAACCATTCTACAATTTGTTTTGTGTAATTGTAAAAATTTGGCACTTGTATAAATTTTGGCTCACTATTAAGAATTAACGACTGCTTGCTATAACTATATCGCATATAACCAAGTAATCCATTCATACCCTTATCCCAAGGTTCACCAAGCCAACCTTCATTGAAAGCTAACTCGGTGAGTTCTTGATTATTTTTTACAAAATTCTTGATAAAAACTTCTCTATTCATAAAGATAATTTTGTATTCTTTCGCTTGCAGATTTTATAGCTTTTGTAGTAGTGCTCATTGCAATTATAACAATTTTATCGTTATCTTTCAACTCTTCACTAGCATAATATAAAGCCTCGCCATCTTGCTTAACAGCTTCTATCACAACTTCTTTATTATTCCTCAACTCTTTACTAGCATAATATAAAGCCCAGCCACTTTCTTTTACTGCAATTAAAACCACCTCTTTATCGTTCCGCAACTCATCGCTTGCATATTGCAAAGCTAAGCCATATTGCTTAACAGCTTCTATTACAACTTCTTTATCATTTCTTAACTCCGCACTTGCATATTGCAAAGCTAAGCAATTTTGTTTTACCGCTTCCAAAACCACCTCTTTATCGTTCCGCAACTCATCGCTTGCATCTTGTAAAGCATAACCATTTTGCTTCACTGCTTCTAAAACAAATTTTTTATCTGCTCTTGACTCTTTACTCGCAAATTCTAAAGCCCAAGAGCAATTTTTTACCGCTATTAAAATTGCTTCTTTATTATTTTGCAATTCTAGATAGTTTTTTAATTTATATCCATCTTTTGATAAGATTTGTTTTATTTCTTCTGTTAATTTCATAGTTTTAGTTTTTGTTTCTTAATAATTTGATAATTTGTTTATAATTTTTATCTATAGCATAATCAATCGCTGTAAAACCCCATCTATCTGTTATATCTTTATTAGCCCCAGCTTTTATTAAGAGTTTAACTATTTCAATATTACCATAATAACTAGCTAAAATTAAAGCTGTGTCGCCTTTTTCGGTTTGATAATTAATATCAACTTCATTATTTATAAGCTCTTTTAATTTATCAATATGATTATTTTCTACTGCTTCAATTAGCTCTGTCATAGTTTATTTTTATTGTTAAAAATTAGATAAATTAAGTTGTAAATTTTTAAAATTAATAGTCAAGTAGTATTTAAAAAATATTGTCGTTTTTTTCAAAAAACTCACCAAACTCTCCATTAAATTTAATTGAAAAACCCGAAGACATCCCATCTCTATTTTTCAAAACTTCCATTTGTAATGTTTTAACTCTTTCTCTCTCTTCTGTCTCACTCCACATTGCAATAACACAATCGGCATCTTCATAAAGCCCGCCTGAGCCTTTTAGACTTCCTAATCCAACTTTTCCACTAATTTTATCTTTTGTTAATTGACTAAGCAACAAAATAGCAACTTTATACTTTTGAGCAATTTTAGCAATTGCATTTACATTTTCTTTTATTAGCGAAGCTTCATTAATATTTTTTGCTTCTCTTAATTTCATTATTTGAGCATAATCAATAACAATAAGCCCAATTGGTGATTTTTTTAGAGATTGTTTTAAAGCAAACTCAATATCTTCTGGTGACATTGACATTTTTTCAACAATAAAAAAATTCTTTTGAAATTTTTTCCAAACAGAAAGTGCATCGCTAAACTTTTCATTTTCTACAAGAAAAATATTATTTACCAAAATTCTAAAAGAATTAATTTTCGCAAGAATTGATAAGAATCTAGCAACTATTTTTCTTTTTGACATCTCCATAGAAGCAAAAAATACCCCATATTCTAACCTTAAAGCTTGTAGCATTATGTTTTGACTTAAAAATGTTTTACCAGTGCCACTACCAGCTCCTAACACATACAAGCCCTCCTTATGCAATCCTCCATTCAACATCTCATCAAGAGAAGATAAACCTGTTGGAATTGGCTTTGATAATTCTTTTTTATATTCACTCTCCCATTCGTTTATTGCATCTTCCCCATCAAATACTTGTATTGCACCACAATTACTGTCAATATTTTTTATAACATTATTAATATTATTAACTATAATATTTGTCGGTAAGTTAATGTCCAATTCAATCTTTTTTGCAATATCTATTAATTCTCGCTTTTGCCATAGTTCTTTTACTTGTATTGCATAACCCCTGATGTCAACAATTATTACTGCTTTTCCAATAATGAATTCTAAATAATCAAGAGATAAATCTTCTTTTTCTAAAAAGAATTGCTTTAATGTAATATAATCGGCAACAATATCTTGCTTAATATAATCAAGGATTTTTATAAAAATTAAAGAATGCTGTTTATAAAAAAAATGTTTTGCTTCAATTATATCTTCTATTCTCAATAGTTTTTTATTGTTTTGTATAATTGTACCAAGAATTATTTGTTCAGCTTCAAGATTTTTAAGTTGATTAAATTCTAATTCCATTATCTCAATACCATTTTTTTATTAATAAAATTTATATCAAATTCTTTTTTTATTAGGTCTCTTTTTGACTTTTCTATACCCATCTCTTTGCCATTAGAAAATATAAGTACTTTGTCTGAGTATTCTTCTAACCTTAAAAATACATTAGAGCCAGCAATGTTGTTTATTTTATCAATAAAATTGACTGGTTGTATTGTTCTTTTATTTCTTGCCAAGTAATCCTCTATTTTTATAAACTTTTTTCGCAAAGATTTAGCGGACTCAATAATAGGGAAATAATCTTTACCATGATTATCATCTATTGCTTGCATTACCTTTTTTACATCATTAATTGCATCTTGCCTTATTGATAAATCAATTTCAATTAGTTTTCTAATTTCATT
>CAYVOK010000084.1:1508-7023 GCA_964453335.1 uncultured Acidimicrobiaceae bacterium | reverse complement strand
AATAAATCTGGCTCAATGTCAGGGCTTTTTGAATGTATTGCTTTTAATTAATTTATTTTATGAAATATATACAAAATAAAAAAACTAAAGAGATTTTTCAAGTAATGCAAAATGCAATTATTGAAAAAGAAGAAGATTATACTATAATTAATGAGATTGATTATTTTAAAACAGATTTTTTTCTTAATCAATATAGAGCAAGAAAAATTGAAGAAATAAAAAATTTTTTTCAAAAAATGAGAGAATTTAAAGTAGTCTCAAAAGATAAATCACTGACTATTGTCGCTAATCAAGATATGCAAAATAATATTAACTCTTGGGTAGCCTCAATGAAATATGATATATCTGCTAAGCTAATTACTCAAGACTTAGCTAGTTTTGAATATAATAATTTTGTAATACCCTATGCTAAATGCGAAGAATTGAGACTTTATATCTCCAAAATTAGAACAACTATAAAATCAGCGGAAAGTTTTCACATCGGCGACAATTTGTCATTGCCAAACAAAATACTTACTCTTTTGACTAAGCAACAAATCGACGATTATAATTATAGAGTTGACAGCAAAGGTCAATTAATTACTCAACAAAAAGATTTTTTAATATAATATGAACTTAGAATATTTGTTTAATAATATTAAGCCTGGTGACTTAATTAGTTTTCATTATAAGAGCTGGCATTATATTGCTGGTGTATTTATTGGGAAAGTCACTGGCAAAACTGGGAATGATTTAAAATTGCCGGGGATGGGGCATACTGGGATTGTTGTTAATGTTGTTAGAGATAATAATTTACTTTCTTTTGTTTTTTGCGAGTTTTTAACAAGTCAAAAGCTTGTTAGATACTATACAATTGCAAAAACAGAGAACGAATACACTATTGACACTCGGTTTGACAAAAAAAATGTTGACATTTATTACACTAGCATTATAAAACCTTTATCAAAAGATGAACAGGAGAAGGTTTTATGCTGGTGGAAACTTGACGGAAAATATAATCTAATTGATGCAATGACTTCACCAGATTGGGCGGAGCGAATATTAAAAGTTTTTGGAATAGTGCCTAAAGTTAAAAAAGATAGTAATTTTTGTAGTGGCGGAGTTAATTTATCATTAATCAAAGCTGGTAGAACAATGGCTTTTGAAAAACCTACACCGATTGAATTAATAAACGACGAAAATATTTTTGGTAAAACTTGTAAAATATGTTTAAAAAACTAAAAAAGAATTGGAAAAATCTTGCAATTATTATTGTTGCTACTTTTATTATTTCTGTTGCAAAAGCTAATTTAAAAAATGGCACTTCGTTAGCTTATTCTTTATCTAATGAAATTTACCAATTTGCTGGGCACGATAAACTTGACAATAAATTAACTATCGCACAAAGAGTAAAGCAAGAAGCTGATTACTGTAAGGATGGTTATGTTGTCAGCGATTGGACGTTTGAAAAAGAAGCTCAATTATATCGCTCCAACACAATCTACGGTTGTCCTAGCAACATATATGATAAACACTCAACAAAATGCGAACATGCAGTAAATATCAAAACCCTCAACAATGCATACAATGGCAACTATATTTTAGAAGATAGCTGGTGGCAAGATTTGTATTTATTATCATCAACTAAAGAACACCCCAAACTTTACGAATGCAATTTTAACGATGGTGAGATTTGCCCTGAAATTGCAAAATATTGGTTTTTTAAATTTCAAATATTTTGCTCAATTCAAGGTGTTTCAAATCCTATTAAATGCGAAGAGATTATTGAAGAAGCTATTCGCAAGCCAAAATATATTGAATATAATAATGAACTTGTTGAAGTCAAAAGAAGTTTAAAACAAGCTAGAGAAGATTATATCAATCAAATTGTTAAAAATAGAAATCCTATCATTAATTTAAAATTTATTATTATAAGAGAAAAAGACGACAGGTTTTTGAGAGCAATTATGATGACTGATTTGTCGGATGAAAATTCTATTTGCGAAGGCAACATTGGGAAATTAAGATTATTAAAATTTGCGGAAGAATTAGAGTAATGGAATTTTCAATATTAGAAATTTTAGGTTTATTGCAAAAAGCAGACGGCATTTCTAGGCTATTAGGCAAGATAGAAATGAGTGATTTTATTACTTATGGGACCTTAATATTTTTATTATATTATTATTTATCAAAAGGCTCCAAAAACATTAATGATACAATTGATAAAAAGAACAATGAATTAAAAGTAAATATTGAGAACAAATTTGATGATTTAAAAAAAGATTTTAGTTCACTAAAAACTGATAATGATAAAAAAAATAGCGAGCTCAAAGCAGATATTAAATCGCTAAAAGATGACAATGATAAAAAGTTTGCTGATTTAAAACAAGATTTTAACTCTCTAAAAACTGATCATAAGGAAGAAATACATAGTATTAAAGGTGATATAAAAAGTATTGAAAACAGGGTTTTAATAATTGAAAAAGAACAAATTTTATTAACGAGGAATAAAAGAAAATGAATTTTTTTAATATTAATAAAATAATAGAAACTAACAACAATATTTCATCAAAAAGGTGGGTAATGATTGCTAGTTTTATTGTTGCTTTTATATTATCAATTGTTGCTTTATTTGTGCCGATTGATGCAACAAAATACGAGCTTGTAAAAGACTTAATTGATGGCTGGTTAATGTTATCTGGAGCAACTGGTGGTTTTGTCTTAGCAGAAAGAGGCAAGTGGTTTAATAAAATTAATAATCAAAATGATAACAATAATAACATCAATAATTAGTTTTGTTAGCGGTTTTTTTATAAAAAAAAAGATTGCTGAAGTTAAAGAATTAAAAAAAGAGGTAAAACAATATGAAAATCAACAAAAGCAACAACAAGAAATTATTGCTCGTAATATTGATAATGATATTAGCGACCCAGTCTTGCAGTTCAAAAAGAATAGAGAACAATATAAAGCCAGTAAATGAATATTCAACAAGTCTTTGCACTTGGCTAAAGCCGTATTATGCTGTTGAAGAAGAGTTTGAGGGCAAATTGCCTAGACAAGTAGTATCAATGATGGTGCGGAGTGATGCAGAATACAATTCTGTTTGTTTGCCAATTTTAAGTAAAAAATAATGAATTTAGAAAATATAAACCGAAAAAATTTTAAATATCAAGAGTTTTTTGCAAGTAAAACTGCGGAAAAATTAGAAATAGACAATCTCGGTGAGTTTAAAAAACTAAAATCACAAGAATATAGTGCTTACTTAAATAATGCTATTAATTTATCTTATTATTTGCAAAAAATAAGAGATTTAATGAATGATAGTAAATCTTTTAAAAAGATTATTGGCTCCGATGATGTGGCAATATTAATTACCAGTGGTTATCGTTGCCCTGCTTTAAATAAAGCAGTAGGAGGCAGACCAACAAGCCAGCATACACGATTTCAAGCTGTTGATATAAGAGTAAATGGTATTGCAGAATTTGATAAATTAAAAGAGATTGGCACTTGGCTAAAAACAAAAGATTTGCCGATTGACCAATTGTTAGTTGAGGCGACTTGGTTGCATTTATCTTGTAAATTACAAGATAATAGGAAAATGTATGGAACTTTTGTCAATAATAAATTTGAAAGCTTTTAGCTTGACTAATAAAAAATAAATAATATATTATAGTTGATTGTTAGTTGATTGTCAAGTTTGTGTTTTTTTGGTTAATTCGTTTCTTGACAATCACTCTAAAAATTGGGCTGTATCTCTTCTCCTGCTAGTCAGTGTTAGGCATACAGACATATGCCACGGAATTGGCAAGTAAGCTCGGTCGCTACGAGAAGGCAACTTATATATAGTGATTTAATACTTGCAGAGATTTAAATGCTAGTATTAATCTAAAACAATACCCTGAGTTGCAGGGGAATTTAAGCCTTTGGAGTGTTAAATCAAAAGAAAGTAGTTGTAAAACAAAATCTGACACAATGAAGAAGGAAATTAGTAAAAAACTTACTATTTTGTAAGTTTTTATAAATCTATTACAACGGAGTGTCTCACTGCTTTTAAGTTGCCATTTCTATTTTACTTATGATTTAATTTTGATAATTCAATCATAAACTCTTTATCATCTCTTAACTCCTCACTTGCAAATTGCAAAACATCACCATTTTGCTTCACTGCTTCTAAAACCACTTTTTTATTATTTTTTAACTCTTCACTAGCAAATCGTAAAGCTTCGCCGTCTTGTTTTACCGCCTCCAAAACTACTTCTATATCGCCCCTTAACTCCGCACTTGCAAATTCTAAAGTTAAGCCAAATCTCTTGACCGCTTCTATCACAACTTCTTTATTATTTTTCAAAGAAGGAATGTTTTTTAAAAGATTTATTATATCTTGCTTAAATTGTTCTTCCATAGTTTAATTTTTATTTGTTGATAATTGTTTGTCTTACTGCTTTTAAGTTGCCATTTCTTTTTTACTTAAAACTAACTACTTTAATATTAAATTTTTTATGTACACACTTTTTAAGCATAAAGGATTTATTTTTATTGTCTCAATCATAAAATTTTTATCTTTTATTAACTCTTCACTCGCATATTGTAAAACAAAATAATTTTCCTTTACTGCTTTTAAAATAAATTCTCTATCAGACCTTAACTCAGCACTAGCATATTCCAAAGCCTTACTACTTCTTTTTACCGCCTCCATTACAACTTCTTTATCACCTTGCAACTCCTTGCTTGCATATTCCAAAGCCCAGCCATTTTGCTTAACTGCTACTAAAACTACTTCTTTATTATTCCGCAACTTAGCACTTGCATGTTCTAAAGCATAGCCACTTTTCTTCACTACTTCTAAAACAACTTCTTTATTATCTTTTAATTTTTTGTTTGCATATTTTAAAGACCAACCTCTTTGCTTTACTGCCTCAATTATAAATTCTTTATCCCCCTTTAGTTCCTCACTTGCATATTGTAAAGCATCGGCATTTTCTTTTATTGCCACCATTACAACCTCTTTATCATTCCGCAACTTCGCACTCGCAAATTGCAAAGCCCATCCATTTTCCTTTACTGCTTTTAATACGATTGATTTATTATTTTGCAAATCTTCACTTAAATATTGCAAAACCAAGCCAAACTTTTTTACTAATTTTAAAGCATTATGCTGTTCTTTTATTTTTTTGATTAATTTCATAGTTTAATTTTTGTTTGTTGATAATTCTTTTTTTAACTCTTCACTAGCAAATTCTAAAGCCCTGACATTTTGCTTAACCGCTTCAAAAAGTACTTCTATATCATTTCGCAACTCTTCGCTTGCATATCGTAAAGCCCTGCCATATTGCTTCACTGCCTCTAACACAATCTCTTTATTTGCTCTCAACTCCGCACTTGCAAATTGTAAATCCAAGCCATTTTTTTTAACCACCTCTAAAACCACCTCTTTATCACCTCTAAACTCTTCAATCGCATATTGTAAAGCCCATCCATTTTGCTTAACCGCCTCTAGCATAAACTCTTTATCTTTTTTTAACTCATCACTCGCATA
>CAYVOK010000084.1:0-1408 GCA_964453335.1 uncultured Acidimicrobiaceae bacterium | reverse complement strand
TTAACTCATCACTCGCATATTCCAAAGCCCAAGGACAATTTTTTACCGCTACCATTACTGCCTCTTTATCGTTTTGCAACTCAGGGTGATTTTTTAATTCCCATCCATTTGGTAAAATAGTTTTTATTGTTAAGATTTTTTCTATTTTTTTGATTAATTCCATAAGTTATTTTTTGTTTTTTGATAATTCTTTTTTCGGGCTTCACCTTAGCAATGAAGCCCTATACTCCTTACTTCACACGAAACAATAAATTGCAGGAGTAGTCGTGAAATGAAAAAACGACAAAAACATTTGTCAATAAAAATAATCAATATTATTTTTTAAATGTCAATAAAAAAGTATTGACATTATATTTTTTTTTTAAAAAATGTAAATTATTTAATTTTAATTTATTTTTATATGGAAATAAACAATTTATTTTTGGAGTATATAACCAATAGGGATTTAATTGCAATAAAAAAGCATTACAATGTTGATGATTATAGTATTAATAATTGTTATGCTTTTTGTCTTGGTTTTGCAAAAAAACAACAGGTTGTTATTAAAAACGAAATTCATAACAAGAAAATTAATCAATATGAGATTGACATATATAATCAATCTAATTTAATAAAGTTAGCCAATAGAACTAAGTCTTATCATTTATCTGCTTATCTTGAAGGAACTAAAAGCAGTGAATTAACAACAGAAATTGCAAAAGATATTTATAATTGTTTATTTAAGGTAGATAAACAATATATTATAAAAACACTTGGCATAAAAAATACTGAATTTATGAGAATGCAGGCTTTTCATCTTGGATATTGTGTAAGAAATAATATTGAGATAAAAAATAATTTTTGTTTGAATATGCAAAAAAAATTACAAAAAGATTCTGAAAATTATAAAAACGGAATTGCAAAAAACGAAAGAAAGTCTTACATTAAATTGTATTTAGGAATTAATAAAAAATCAAAAATATACTAATATGGCTACATTAAATAACTGCCGATTTATTGGCACAGTAGGTGCAAAAGTAGAAATTAAACAAATGAGTAATGGTAAAAATGTTGCTTCATTTTCTTTGGCAATAGACGAATCCTATAAAAAAGATGGACAAAAGGTTGCTAAAACTGAGTGGGTTAAAATATCAGTATTTAATGAAAACATAATTAATGTTATTAAGAATTATGTTGATAAAGGAAGTCTTCTTTACATTGAAGGTTCTTTACAAACTAGAAAATATAATGATAAAAATGGAATTGAAAAATATGTCACTGAAGTAGTTTTACAGCAATACAATTCTGTTTTACAAATATTAAAATCAAAAAAATTGCAAGAGAATTATAATGAAATTGAAGAAGATATACCATTTTAATTATTTTACTTCTCATTCCAAAATAGTTTTTCAATAACAAATTTTCTTTT
>CAYVOK010000083.1:0-7187 GCA_964453335.1 uncultured Acidimicrobiaceae bacterium | reverse complement strand
CAATTTTTGCAAAAGACTTTAATAAAATTGGAGAGTCATTAGCAGATACCGTTCTATTTAATTTGGAGGATGGCAGCACGATAAAAGGCAAGGAAGCTGCATTGGAGTATATGACAAAAGCTTTCTCTCAAATAACTATAAAAAATTATTCTTTGACTGGTGCTGTACCAATAGTTGGAGAAAACGGGCATCAGTGGGTCATCATGTTTGATAAAGCAGATATCGAAACTCCCGATGGGAAAATACAAAAAGTTGAATGGATGGATTCCTTTAGGTTTGATAACGGAAAGGTTGTTCATGTGAATGGATTTGTTAAATCCCCAAAAGAATAAATAGAAAGTAACATCAAAGATTTGGGTTTATATCATATCGTAGAGGCTTCTAGAAATAGAAGCCTCTCTTGTTTTAAGAGTTGATTCGCTGGCTCACTACTTGGCATATAATATGGATAAGTGAAAATGAAAATTTGATGAAACCTAAAAAAACTATACATATTTCTGTGCATTTTCTGTGCACTGCTTATTGATCAACAAGAAATTTTGACTTACTGATTATATGAATTTAAATCGAATTTTTTCGCAGTAGATATACTACTATGTATACCATATAAATGAATATTTCTAAATCATCGTGAGGTTACACAACTAAAGCTATTAAAAATAGCATAACACAGAAATGAGAAATATTAGTATAATATTTAGAAGCTGATGGGATAGAGCACGCAATAATGATGAAGAAGATGTTGAGTGATAATTCTAATTTTCAAAGGTTTACAATTGAAAACTGATAAATTTCCTAAATTGTATTACCAATAACTAACCATGAAACACCTTTTTATCCTTCTCATACAAATACCATTATTCATAGGAGCAATTGGTCAAAATAAAATTTCTTACAAACTAAATACATATAAATTCGATTTAAAAGAACTAAACCTTACTGATACCTATGCAAAAGGTGGGTTAGGTGGAGCAATGCATGCAGCAGTAAGTGGGACAGTTCTTTTCAAGCATAAAAATTTAGAGCATATTATCACAACACCTGGATCATTAACATTTGGAGTACCTATACACTTTATTAAAAAAAACAATACATGGGAAGCTATAAAATATTATAAAAATGTCGAAATGACTGGTGTAAGAAATTATTCATTTATGAATGATAGCACAATTGTATTTGCAAACACTGGTTTTGAAGGACCACTTCCATGGCCTTTTGGGAATATATATAGTGCAAAAATAAATGGTGATAGTTTAGATTGGAAAAAGATAAGTACTCAAGTAGCATACTATCATGATGTTTCAACTGGCGATATTAATAATGACGGTTTAAAAGATGTTATTGGTGTAAGATTTGGGACTTATGGGGATTGGTTAGATAATGCACTTAATCCTCATCTACAAAATAAAGATGGCTCTTACAAAGAAGCACGGGAATTAATTGAAAGATACTATTATAAAAATGGCCCCTTTGAAAATCAAATTACTGATCAATTTAATAATTCAGGAAGTAGTGTACTAATTGAAGATATTGTTGGAGATTCTATGCCAGAAATTATCAAAGGAGAATATCATGGAATGGATGGATTTTGGAGATACGGTTTTGTTATATTCAAATTCAACGTGGATTCAAATAAATATGTGAGACATTATATTCCAAATAGTCTTGGTCCTTCCAAGTTTTATGGCAATGGAACAACAAAGATTAGAGCAATTGACTTTGATAAAGATGGCGATAAAGACTTATTTATTGCATATGAAGGAGATAAACCTGGTAATAGTATACAAATTTGGGTGAATGATAATAAAGGAAATTTTACCCCAGGTCAGTTAATTGAATACTCATTAGATATTATGCAATTTAGAGAATTTGAACTATTAGACGTAAACGGTGATAGTTGGGATGATATAGTTCTTAATCCTTTTCATTGGGGTAATAAATTCAGATTAAATATAGGAGCACCACCTTACTTACAAGGGAATGGTTTTAGACTAGAAAATTGTATATTACTTAATAAGAATGGAATTTTTGAAGAACTGAAGGAAAGTATCGTTGTAGATTCATTAACAAGTATAGATGCGGATTATCCACAAGTAAAGCCTGGGTTTTTCAAAGCAGCCTTCTATGATAATCAACTAAAATTTATTGGATTTCAAGAATTCAGCCCATTTAATAATTCAAGTAAATTTAAATTATACGAGGTTACTATTAACTTTTGTAATAAGGTTATAAAGCCCATATTTAATACTAATAATTTTGCATTCTGTTCTGGTGATTCTTTAAAATTATCAGTGTCAAATATTAATAGGGGAGATTCAATAAAGTGGTATTTTGGAACAAAATCAGACCTCACAAATGTTAGCAACAAAATATTTACAGACAGCACAAAATTATTTGTAACCCGTACCGATAGTGTTGGGTGTATAAGTACCAGTGATACTATTCTGTTAATTAGAACCCCTAAACCTGCTGCTCCATTTCTTTCAAGAGATTCTGAAAATAATCTTGTATCAAATTCATCAGGAAATATCTGGTATAAAGACGGAGTTAAAATCGCTGACACTACTCGGAAATTCAAACCTACTTCAAATGGTATTTATGCTGCAACAACAACTCAGAATGGTTGTACAAGTGCATTGAGTCAAGGATATTATTACATAACTAATGCCGTTGCTAATCTATCCAATGGAGAATATATCAAAATATCTCCTAACCCAACGAATAGTGAGGTGTTCTTCAATTATAACATCAGGTCATCGAAAGAGATATATATCTCAGTGGTTGATATAAGCGGAAGAACAGTTGTTTCAAATAGAAAAATTGCATCGGGTAGTATAGTCAATATAGGTTCTGTTATGAAGGGGAATTATATCATCCAAGTAAGAGATGAAAGCGGAAGATTGATTTCGAGTCAGAGGCTGGTGAAGGAATAAAATAATTTAAAAGAGTTAAATATGCGATACTTATTTTTAACAGTTATAATTTTATTTTATCTATTTCCAAAATTTTGTTATACTCAATCAATAATTAAAGACTCACTAGAAATAAATGAAGGTTGGTGGAATAGAATGATTCAGAAGTACCCAGGATTTCATGGATCTAATAACAAATGGATGTCATGTGGTGATTTTAATAATGATGGCAAAACAGATATTGTTATAGAATTTGCAAGATGTGCATTGAATAGTGCTATTTATGAAGATGAAATATTTAAAGGCATCTTTATAAACAAAGGAAATAATTATTTTATTCTTGATACAAATTTAGTATTCAATTTTAAAGGTGGTGATGACGGGCATTTAATCTTAGATATAAATGGAGACGGTTTCTTAGATGTCTTTCAACCTACTGATGCCGATGCAGCGATAGAAGGTAGATTAAAGCCTGTTCCAAATTATTATTGGAGGACAGATGTAGAAAATCCAAATTCAAATTGGGCAATGGGAGAATTTCTTTTTTTAAATAACCAAAATAAGTATTTTAATAAAGAATACTTTGAAAAAACAAATGGCACTACTAGGTTTTATCAAAAAGTAGACTTAGAAGGAAATGGATCAATAAATTTAATATGGCAGGACTTCTCCGATTGGGATCACACAAATACTAAAACAAGATCACAATTAGATTCTATACAAGCTTTTTCATATAACAAAGGGTTATATAGAAAAATGCTACATAATAAATACGAACTTCCATTTGATGGAAAAATAAGATGGGACGCACCATTATTCGCTTCAAATGATACAGTATATTATATAAGTAAAGATTATACTAGTAATAATAAGAATTATTTATGTTATGTAACGAAAGATAAACATGATGGTATTGCACAAATAAATATTCCATCAAACTTAAATATTAAACCATTCCATAATACTGGTAGGCAAGGTTTTAAACAGGACCTAAACAATGACGGAATCCCTGAATATGTTTTTTCGTTTTGGGATGCCAATAATGAAAATGACTATGTTCTAATTTACAACGGTGCAAATAATAGGGAATCAACCAATGACTTTTTCACAGATAGCCTTAATTGGAAAATTGGAAAAACAAAAGTTGGTATATCAGATATTTATGATGATATTAATAATGACGGTTTCATAGACATAATCCCATTTCATGGAATTGGCTTTAAATTTAAAGGCAATTATTGCTTTTTTCAATTTAATCCAACTTCAAAAAAATATGAAGTTCGAAAATTACATGAATATAATATTCCTGGAACCGAATTATCACCAACTGATAGTACTGGTATCTGGGCTGACTACGATTACAATACTCACACGGTTTTCACACAAGAGTTTTCAACTAAACTTTCTGGTATTTATAAAGACAGAGATGCATCAATATCAAAAATTAAGACTTATAAAATTGGGTTCATTCAAAAATCTGATATAGATAAAGATGGGATCCCAGATGATGCAGATAATTGCAAATGTTTATTCAACCCAAAACAAGAAGATGCTGATAATAATTTAATTGGAGATTTATGTGAATTAAGTCAAATTCTTAAAAAGAGAACATTTTCAATTTTAGAGGACGCAGATACTAGTTTCTTCAAATTAACTAATGATTTTATTCAAGATAGTGCATATAGATACATAACATTTGGAACTGGAGATTATTCATCATACTTTACTATTGACAATAAAAAAATAAAATTAAAAGCCGCTATTCAAAAATATTCTAAAGAATTTTTAAAAATCCCAGTTAACTATACAAATAGTTCATTCTCTACAAATGATACAATCACTGTTCATATAATAAGATATTTATCTTGGCCAAAAAATGTGGGTAAACTTCAAAATGGATTTGTGCCATATTATTATGAAAGCTACAGCAATGGGCGAACAGGAATAGATAATAATAAATTTGGACCACACCAGTATTTTCAACCTGCAAATCAGGCTCCATTTTTAATAGAAGATATAGACAATAATGGGTTTAATGATATTATAGGGCAAAGTGTCCAATTATATTACCCGCCAATTAGCGACACATCAAAAGTTGGTGAGCTCCCAAATATTCAAAGAATTGGAATCCCTGTATATTTGAAATTTGATAGTTCATTTAACATAAGTTATTACCATGAAAATTTTAGAAATCCTGAAGTACTGTTACATCAGCCGGACTTTTATACACAAGTTGATATAAATAATGATGGTAAAAAAGAAATCTTCAATTTAGGTGAGCACTACCATACAGATTATTTTTTAGGTGATCAGAATCCACTTATTGAGAAGAATATTCTCGGGAAGAAAATTCTCAATTATTTAGGAATGTTTGAGAATATGGATTATTTACAACAAACTGCCGGCAAATTGAACAGATATTACACTATCGAAAATGGAAGACTAGTCGATAAAAAAGAAATGTATGACTATTCAAATGTAAAAGAGATTAAATCACCAGAACTGTATATAAATGACTCAAAATTTGTTTCGATTTTTGGAAGTGGATTTGGTGACATTGATAAAGATAATGACATAGATTACGTTTTATCTATACAAGGTTTAGGTGGATATTATTTAGATATCCTGAAAAATGATGGATCTGGTAAGTTTGTTGCAAATCGAATAAAACCTGAAACGTATGGTTATCACTGTAATCCTGAAGGACATAATACCTTAGTTGATATTAATGGAGATGGTTATTTAGACTATTTTTTTGGAGGAAGTAAAAAGGGAGATGGCAACTATTCTAATTCTGGATTTTTAGGATATATATTGAATGATAAAAAGGGATCATTTAGAATTGATTCACTTGTAGACCTTGGGAGTTTTGGTTCTAATCAAATTGCCCCAAAATATATGTTTATTGATGATCTTGATAAAGATAATAATAAAGAAATAATATTATACAGATCAACAGGATTAGGTTCAGGTGGAAATGGAACAGAAAAATCAGACTTTTTAAACGATATTTTGATTTTTACTGTCGTGAATGGAAGTATGGTAAATAATACGTCAAAATTCATAGATACATTAAGTAGAAGTAAGATGTACTCGCAAGACTCTTACCTGTTTTATGAAGATATTGATGGAGATAAAATTAAAGACCTTTTCATTAAATATGAGGTGGATTCAGGTTTAGTTAAATCATGGCCTAATTATGGTTTTTGGGAAAAAGACTATGGTGGACTCTCTTACTTTAAAGGTTCAAAAGAAGGTAAATTTAAATACACACGACTTGGAAAATTTAGCTATCAAGATGGGTTTAAAAATTGGTACAACCCAAAAGAAACATCCAGTAATCTAGGAAATGATTTTATGCTAGCTGACATAGACAAGGATGGAACATCAGAGTTAATACATCACCCTTTTATAGGAACTAACTTAATCATATTTAAGCTTTATGATTGTAAAAAATCAAAACCAACATTTAATACAGCAATATACCAATTTTGTGCCGGGGACAGCTTAAAATTATCAGTTACTAATGCAAGTAAAGGCGATACACTTAAATGGTATTTTGGAACCAAATCTGATTTATCAAATATTTCAAGTAAGACTTTTTCAGACAGTACTAAATTATTTGTTACTAAAACAGATAGTTTAGGGTGTACTGTATCGTCCGATACAATCCAAATAAAAAAGATAAATATCCCTTCTACTCCAAATCTCACAAGAGATACAGCTAATAATTTATTATCCAGCATCAATGGGATGACATGGTATAGAGACGGAGTGAAAATTGCTGATACTACACAAAAAATAAAACCAACAACAAACGGTATTTATGCAGCAACTACCACACAAAATGGATGTACAAGCAGTATAAGTCAAGGGTATTATTACATAACGAATACTGTTGCTAACCTGTCTAATGGAGAATATTTCAAAATATCTCCTAACCCAACATCAGGAGAATTGAATATCAATTACAAGATTTCATCTTCCAGAAATATCACAATCTCTGTTTTTGATATAAACGGCAGAGCAGTTCTATTGAATAAAAAAGTGGAATCTGGAGGTAAGGTCAATCTTGGGTCAATTTCAAAAGGGAATTATATCATCCAAGTAAAGGATGGTTCGGGGAGGTTAATTGCTAGTCAGAAACTAGTGAAAGAATAAACACTTTTCATTCTCCCTCGTCTCACTTATCTTATAAAATGGATAAGTCAAACGAGAATATTTCAGGTAACCCCAAAAAACTGTGCACCTTTCTGTGCACCCTAAAAAGAAAAC
>CAYVOK010000082.1:0-7199 GCA_964453335.1 uncultured Acidimicrobiaceae bacterium | reverse complement strand
ATCGATATGACGATTTAGACTCTATTTTGCACGGCTTACAAAGTTTTCAAGATTTATTTAGAATGGTATAATTATGAGTAATAATGCTAGTTAAAAAACTATTTTAATCAATAAAATTTATTAATTTAAAAAAAAACTTATGAAACTAACAACAAAAATAAAAAACATTTTAGCAATAAATGGTCTTGAATTAAAAAACTATTTAGAGCTACAAAAAAATAAGGAGGCGGTTTTAATAGCGGTAAAACAAAACAGCTGGGCTTTACGATTTGCTAGTAAAAAGTTGCAAAATAATAAGGAAGTGGTTTTAATTGCGGTAAAAACCAATGGCTATGCTTTACAATGGGCGAGTGCAGAGTTGCGGGCAGATAAAGAAGTGGTTTTAGAGGCGGTAAAGAAAAACGGCAATGCTTTAAAATATGTAAGTGATGATTTGCGGAACGATAAGGAGGTAGTTTTGGAAGCGGTGAAGGAAAACAGCTGGGCTTTGGAATTTGCGAGTGATGAGCTAAAAAAAGATACAGAAGTGGTTTTAATAGCGGTAAAAGGATATAGCTGTGCTCTAGTTTTTGCTAGTAAAGAACTAAAAACAAATAAAAAGGTTGTTTTAGAGGCAGTTAAGAAAAATGGCTTGGCTTTACAATTCGCTAGTTATGATTTGCGGAATGATGAAGAGTTAAATATGCTTGCATTAAAAAATTTATAAAATTTATAAAAATGATTGACAAAATAATGAAAATAGTTGCAGAAAACTTGAATGAGTACTGCGACTGGGAAAATTTTGAGGATATTGCAAAAGATATTTGCAAAATTTATTTGGATAGAGTCTATGAATTTAATTCTTATGGAAAGGCAATAAATTATTTAATGGAAAATGACCCCAGCTTGATTGAGGCAAGAGATTTATTGTTAAAAACAACAGACGATTATTTGCAGGCAATAAACAATTTTGATAGTGTAACTTTAGCAAATTGTCTTTTTGCTAAAAATATTGAGGAGGATGTAAAAAAGGCTATTTTTGATTTAAAAACAGAAATTTTAATTAAATTAAAACAAAATGAATAAGTGTATTTTTGAAAGCAATTTTTTGCAAGATATAGCTTTAATGATAAAGTGTATTGACTACAAAATGATAGCAAAAAAACATAAGGCAAGTCCACAACAAATGCAAATGTCAATTGCATTTTGCTTAGGAGCTTATTATGCAAGAGGCGAAACTTTTGGTAACAGATATAGTGGTTCAATTAATTTTTACAAAAAAATATTAGATTTAGGAGTTTCAACAATAACGGTTGCAGACAAAAAAAAACTAATAAAGGATTACCCCGAACTTAAATTAACAATGGTTAATTTAAGGGCTTTTGATTATTTTAAACAAGGAATAAAATACGAAAATGAAAGAAATAAAAGAATTAGCTAATAAAAAAGACTTTCAAAGATTATTTCAAGAAAGCGGAATGACTAGACATAAATTTGAAAGAGAGCTAGGAATACTATTGCATCAGTTGGAATTAGAAAATATTGAAATTATTAATCAAGAGTTAAAAAAAGCAAAATATAGATTGGAAAAAGATTTACAAAAAGGGAGACGGAGTCCTATTGCCGATTCTTACATTGAATATAAAAAATTATTGGCAATAAAAATATGAAACTAAGATATTATCAAGAAGAGGCGGTAAATAGGTGTCTTATTGGCAAAAATGGGGTTGTTGTATGTCCTACTGGTGCTGGTAAATCTATAATAATTGCAGAATTATGTAAAAGAATTAATGGCAATATTTTAATATTGCAACCAAGTTTAGAAATTCTTAATCAAAACAAAAACAAAATAATAAATGCAACAGAAGAAACTATAGGAGTGTACTCAGCTTCAGCAGGCGAAAAAAATATTGCTAGAATTACTTTAGCAACTATACAATCTATAAAAGATTACAAACTTTTTAAAAATTACAAGAATGTTGTTTGCGATGAGTGTCATTTAGTAAATGCAAAAGAAGGTTCGTACGAAAAGCTTTTAAATTATTTACAACCAAATTATTTAATTGGACTGACCGCCACTCCTTATAGAATGTCTAAAAGCAGGCTTAAGGGCTTAGAATTTAAGTTGTTATGGAAAACTAGACCGAAAATTTTTAAAAAACTAATTTATGCTTATCAAAATAAACAAATTTTAGATGATGGTTTTTGGAGTAAAGTTTCTTACTCACTTTATGAATATAATGATTTGGGACTGGTTAGTGGAAACAGGAATGACTTTACAGAAGAAAGTATTATGTTAATTAATAAACTTAATTCTATATACAAAAAAATTAAGGCTATTTGTAAATTGACAAATAAAAATAAAATATTGATTTTTGCAACAAAAATAGAAGAAGCCGAGTTTATTGCTAAAATGGTGAATGGTGTTGCTATTACTAGCAAAACAAAAGATAGAGAACAAATATTGGAAGATTTTGCAAACGGAAAAATTAAAATTATCGTTAATGTTGGTGTTTTAACAACAGGCTATGATTTACCAAGTCTTGATTGTATAATATTAGCAAGACCGACTATGAGCCTTTCTTTATATTGTCAAATGGTTGGCAGGGGATTGAGAATTTGCGAAGGTAAAAACTTTACAGAATTACATGATTTATGCAATAATGTAAAAAGATTTGGCAAGGTGGAAACTATGGAGGTAGCAGAAGACTATTTATCTAGCGAAGTTGGGAATTTGATAGGTTTTAAAAACCAAGACCACACTATGCAATTTGGCAAATGGAAAGGTAAATTAATCAGTGAGATTGACGATGGATATATAAGATGGGGAGCGAAAGAATTTAAAAACAATTTAAAAGCAATTTTTTTAAATGAAGCAAGAAAAAGAGAGTTGATTTAAAAAAATTTAATTTTTTTTAATATTAGCTATTGACTATTAAAAATTAATAATTTATATTGTTTTTAACAAGTTTATCTTGTTTTAAAAATTTATTAACTAAAAAAAACAACTTATGAAAGACTTAATTGACAACTTAAAAGACAATAATCAAGATTTTGAGTTTTACCCGACAACTTCAAAAATGATTAGTGATATTGTAAATCATATTGGTTCTCATAACTTTAAACACGGCACAATATTAGATATTGGGGCAGGAAATGGTAATTTTTTTACAAAATTATCTAAAATATGCGATACATCTTGTTTAACACAATTTGCAATAGAAAAAAGTCAAATATTAATTAATCAAATGCCGAATGATATTATTATTATTGGTGCTGACTTTTACCAACAAACTTTAATTGATAAAGATTTTGATTTAATTTTTTGTAATCCACCTTATAGAGAATTTAAGGGTTGGATGGAAAAAGTTATAAGTGAAACTAATTGTAATAAAGTTGTGTTTATCGTCCCTGAAAGGTGGCAAGAAGATAGTAGATTAGTTGAGCTTGTTAAAAAAAGAGGTTTTGAATATAAAATAATTTCAAGCGATGATTTCTTAGATGGTGAAAGGCAGGCAAGAGCAAAAGTTAATATTATTTATTTTACAAGAACTAGAGAGCAATATGACTATACTGACGGGAATATTAATAAAGCTTTTGTTGATTTTTTTGAAGAAAATTTTTCTAAATTCAAAAAAGAAAAAGAGCAGGAGTTTAATATTGATGAAAGGATGGAAAATGAATTGGTCGCTGGTAGCAATCTAATTGAGCGGATGTGTAATTTATATAATTTAGAATTTCAATCGTTGATTGATACTTTTCAATCAATATCAAAAATTGATATCAAAACTCTTGAAAATATTGGGATAGATAGAATTAAAGTAATGAATTGTTTATATACAAAAATAAAAGAATTAAAAAAAGAATATTGGATGCACTTAATACACAATCTAAAAGAAGTTAAAGAAAGGTTAATTTATAAATTTAGTTCAAGTTTAATAAGTTCAATAACACTTACAATTGGCAATATTGATTTTAATGAAGAAAATTGTTATGCAATATTGATTTGGATTATCAAGAATGCTAACAAATATATAAACGAACAATTATTATTTATGTTTGATTTATGTATTCAGCCAACAAATATCAAAAAATATAAATCAAATAAATTGGTATTTGAAACAGAACAGAGAAGATGGGGGCAAAAAGAAGTAATATTTAAAAACAAAAAAGAAGTAAAGAATATTACTCTTGATTATAGAATAATAACAGATAGCACGGATTATGATATTTATACTAGTAATTATAAAAGACAAGCTATAATTAATTCTTGGGAAGCTATTTGCAATAATCTTTTAGGTCATACAAATTTTGGGGATATTAAATTTTTCAAAAATGGCAATGTCCACTTAAAATTTAATACTGAATTTTCAAAAGCTTTTAATATACAAGCGAGTTTATTAAAAGGTTGGATAAAAGACAAAAGGCAGGCAATGAATGAATTTGAAATGGATGTAAAAGAAGAAGACTTAAACTTTACTTATTTTAATTTTACTAATAAAAATCAATTATTAATTGAATAATAAAAAATTTATTAACTTAAAAAAAACAATTTATGAATAAACTAACAGAAGAAATCAAACAAGAATTAGCCCAAAATGGCTATGAATTACAAAAATATCCAGAATTGCGAAATAATAAGGAGGCAGTTTTAATAGCTGTAAAAGAAAAAGGCTGGGCTTTAAAATATGCTAGTAAAAGGTTGCAAAATAACAAAGAAGTAGTCATTGAGGCAGTAAAACAATGTGGCTGGGCTTTGAAATTTGCAAGTGAAGAGTTGAGAGATAATGATGAAGTAGTCATTGAGGCAGTAAAAAGCAACGGCGAAGCTCTAGAATTTGCAAGTAAAAGCTTGCGAGCAAATAAAGAAGTGGTCATTGAGGCAGTGAAATATCGCTGGGCTTTGGAATTTGCAAGTGAAGAGTTAAGGGGCGATAAAGAAGTGGTAATGAAGGCGGTAAAACAAAATGGCGGCGCTTTAGAATTTGCAAGTGAAGAGTTGAGAGATAATGATGAAGTAGTTTTGGAAGCAGTCAAGCAAAATGGCTGGGCTTTGCAATTTGCAAGTGAAAGATTGCAAAAATTATTAACAAAAAATAAAGACTAACTTATGCAACTAACACAAGAAATCAAACAAGAATTAGCCCAAAATGGTTATGAATTACGACACTATCCAGGATTGCGAAATAATAAAGAAGTTGTTCTTGAGGCGGTGAAGCAAAATGGCGATGCTTTACAATGGGCAAGTGAGGAGTTGAAGGCAAATAAAGAAGTGGTTTTGGTGGCAGTAAAGAGAAACGGCTCTGCTTTAGAATATGCAAGTAAAGAGTTGCAAAATAACAAAGAAGTAGTGATCGAGGCAGTGAAGCAAGATGGCTATGCTTTACATTATGCTAGTGCGGAGTTAAGAGGTGATAAAGAGGCAGTTTTAGTAGCAGTGAAACAAAATGGCAGGGCTTTACAATATGCAAGTGATGAGTTGCTAGCAAATAAAGAAGTGGTCATTGAGGCGATAAAAGAAAATGGCGATGCTTTAGAATGGGCAAGCGATGAGTTGAGAGGAGATAAAGAAGTTTTTTTGGTTGCGGTGAATAAAAATCGCTATCCTATGCGATTTGCTAGTAAAGAGTTGCAAAACGATAAAGAAGTGGTTCTTGTTGCGGTGAAGAAAAATGGATTTGCTTTACACCATGCGAGTGCTGAGTTGCAAGCAGATAAAGAAGTGGTGATGGCGGCGGTAAAAGATTGTGGTTATGCTATAAAATATGCAAGTGATGATTTAAAAGATGACGATCAACTTGCTATGATTGCAATGAGGACTTCTGGGGGTAGTATTACAGAATATTTAAGCAAAAGAATACAGAATTATTTTAACTAAATAAACAAAACTATGAATAAACTAGTCTTAACAGAAATACAATACGAAGCTATTAAAGGAACAGAAATTGCATTGCAATTTTCTCAATTATATGATACAAAAACTTGTTTTGTTGTTAAAAATAAAGAAGCAAAAACTACTTTACTTGAATTGTTTAAAGCAAGAGAAGATTTAATAGAATTAGCAAATTTTGTTGATGATCAATTTTTTGCTGATTTATTACCTGAACTTAACAAATCAAATGAGATTGTACTCTATATTATCAACAAATTATCAACTATAAAGAACCTTTACAATGAATAAGATTACTCTTATCCCTGACTTCTCCGATTTTTATATTGAAGGAGTTAGGTACACCCTTGTCTCCCAAAATTTTTACGAGCAATGTGGAGAATTGAATATTAGAGAAGGCATTGCAAATGATGACTTACTCTACGAAGTTGCGGGCAAAATGCAACATAACAACAAAACTTTTTATCTTGTAAAATTTTTTGATGACAATAACGATGAACTGTTTATTGAAAAAGTGTTTGCGATAGAAAGTAAAATGTTCCGCCGATTGCAAACTTATTATGATAAGTTGCAAATCAAATATGATGAAAAAGACGAAGAGATTATTGTTGTTAAAGAAGCTATCCACAATTTTGCAATGAAAATTGTAAGGTTAAAAATAGCAAATCAACTTAATCAAGAAGTTATTGTTAATCAAAAGCAAAGGCTTACGGCTATTACTTTTCAAAACATTAGCAAAGTAAGAATTGGCAAAACTGATACTTTTAACAATAATCAAAAGGAGCAGATTTATAAAAAAATATTTTATATTTTTGTCAATGATTTAAATTTAATTTTAAAAGAAATAGATAAAAAATAATCAAAAACGGAGGAATAGAATGACTAAATCATTTTTAGAGTTTAAAAATATTAATAATTTTCTTGATAAAATAGGTGTAAATCATCTTGAAACTACCAACTCTTACGAAGTAGCAAGATTTATTGTTAATGATGAAATTTGTGTGATTTACGAGGGTAAAAAAGGATTATCAGGAAACAACAAAACAGCAAATAAAATTATTGATGCTTTTTTAAGTAAAAAACTAATCAATATTCAAGATTGCAAAAGAAAAAGTTTAAAAGATAAATTTTACGAACAGCTCATTAATAGAGATGGCAATAAATGTTTTTATAGTGGTATAGAAATGACAAGAGAGCAAGCAACAATTGAGCATTTAATTCCGCTATCAAAAGGTGGTAAAAACAATTTAGACAATCTTGTTTTATGTTTAAAAGAAGAAAATAATAAATTAGCAAATTTACCGCTTATTGAGAAAATAAAATATAAAAT
>CAYVOK010000081.1:0-7668 GCA_964453335.1 uncultured Acidimicrobiaceae bacterium | reverse complement strand
TAGCAGCAAGGGCAAAGCGTCAGAAAGTTCTAGACAAGCACGAAAAGCAAACTGGAAACAAACTAGACATCTCTAGATCTAAAGAAGGTAAGGAACATGCTAAGAACTTCCCTGGTTCCCGCCAAGCACCTAAGGTAAAGGGTGCTAAGGAAACTGCATCTGAGACTCAGAATAGAAGAATTAAGCGTTCTAATGAGAGAAAGGTTAAGCATGGATTTACCTCTAAGGAGAGAAAAGAAGCAGAATCAATGGCAAAGCACACATCTCGCTTTGACTAAATAAAAGGGGAAACCCTCAAGTTAACAAAAAGTAAAGGAGATTAATCATGGGTGCAATCGTAGAACTTATCAAACCAATTCTTTTTGCTCTAATTGGTTCATGCCACACTAAGAGACTTGTTGTTGAACTAGTCGAGCGTTATGCTAAGACTACAGACAATGACATTGATGATCTAATTGCTGAGACCGTTAGAAAGGCTCTTCTCAAGAACTGCCAGTGATAAGTTGCTTAGTTCTTAACTGGGGTATTACTGTAGTACTAGGATTACTTCTAGCATTTTCAGAATACCTCGCTAAGACTAAACGATTTAAGGAAAACGGTATAATAGATTTTGTAAGACATTTAATAAGAGCAATGCTATATGGAAAGGGGTCTCGCTAAGACCCCTTTTTTATAAATAAATACAGGATATCAAAGTTTATTTGGGAGAACACAATGTCTCTTTACGGAAGAACAGACTCAAACGCTAATAAAACTAAGGCAGGTATTGGAATTGCTTCAAGTTCAATCACCCCTACCGTAGTTTTTGTTGATGAGACCGAAGCAGCACTAAACGAAAACCGCACTCGTGGTATTGACGGTCCTGGTTGGTGGTCATACTATTCATACACTGATGCTGATGGTGCAACTCGCCACAAGGCAGAGAAACTAGTTGCTCTATCTAATGCAGATACAAATGCTAACGAGACTCAGAGCGATGATACAATCGCAGCAGATGTAGCATCAGCAGTAACAATCACTGTACAACCTGCATCCGCTACTACCGTAAGTGGTGCAGCATCATTCACTCTCACCACAACTACAACTGGTACGCCTGGTACCCTAACCTATCAGTGGCAGTATCAGACTCCTTCACAGACAATTAAGTGGACTAATGTTACCAACACTGGAATTTACAGTGGTGCAACAACCAATACTCTTGCAGTTGCAGGAGTAACTAACACTACCTATGATGGATACAAATACAGAGTGAAGGTCACTTCAGCAGGTGGTACTGAAGAAGTTATCTCTAATGGTGCTGCAACTCTAACATTTGGTACCTGATGAGATTTAGATTATGCAATTTGATGAGTTAAACGAGGATAATTTTTTATTATTCGCTATCAAGAATTACGAGAATCCTCAATCGTCTACCTATGAAGACTTTGAAGAGGATCTTCAGAGATTTAAATACCTGAAGAGACTCTTCAAGCGTTACTTGAAAACTAAGGTGGCGAGAACTCATCTTATTCTTAATCATCTAATCATTCTGTATAACGTATGGGGGGAGGCAGCAACTCCCCTATTGCTCTATAAACTAGAGAAGGAATACTGGTCTCAACTAAAAACATTTCTACTGTTCTTGAATAGGTGGCCTGAACACTTCCTAGAACATATTCAAATTGATGATAATATACAAACTCAGTTAAATGGTATATAAGATGAATGAAGAATCTGCTATATCTGCTGGTACTCCTCCCACTAATTCAGTTGGTAGTGGTGTGGAAACTTCTCTCCCTCCCGCATCAGAACCTCCTGGTATCCCAAGAGGATCTAGAGTTATTAAGAGGAAGAGCAAAAAGAAAGTATACGAATCTGTAAGCACTTATGCTTTCAAAGTTAAGATGGGTGGTATTGGTGAAGTCATTCTTTATGGGAAGACTGAAACAGAAATTAAAACAAAATTACGTAAATATTTTCGTGATTCTGGGCAAATTATAAATATTCAAAGAATCTTCCCAACGGAAGTTATTGATTTTTATTCAACTAAAAGATCAAAGGCTTTGAAGAGAATTGCAGACGTAGTTTTAGAGGCGAGTATGAATCAGACATCAATCCCATCACCGCAACCCCTATCAAACACACTAGACAATCCACAAAAAGTAAAGCAAGACCAATCCAAAAAACAGCAACTTGCTAAGCAAGATGCACAAAAGAGAATTCAGATTGCTAAGCAGAACATGCAAAAGCAACTGCAACAAAAGAAAGTTGAAATGCAAAAGAGATTGCAGTCACAACAAAAAACACTACAACAGAATGCTAAAAGTGGTTCTCTAGACTCAACCCAATCTTGATAGGAGGATAGAGATGTTTAATAACTCAATCAACAAAGAACTCGCAAAGTTAGATGTACTGGAATCTAAATTAAACATCTATGAAACTCTATCCAGGGAGATGTTAGACAAATTGGAGAACGCTGTAGATAAAATCTCAGAATCCAATCAACGTATCGCCAACATACTTGCTAAACACGACGAAAGAATTGAACAAGCGATTAAGACTGATGATCTAATCGTTAAGATGATAGAAGATGCAAAACATGAAAATGCAAAAGAACACGAAAGAGTAAATACTAGACTCGGTGAATTAGAAAAATCAATCAATGAAGTTAGCAAATTCAAGTGGCAGGCGATGGCGCTGGTGGGTGCTGGCGTCCTGATCACGTCCTTGGCGGTCCCCTTCATTGACAATCTCATGGGAATGTCCTATAGTGGTGGGAGCGAACAGGTCTCCCCTAAATGAGTTACATTGATGTTGAGTTTGTAGGACAACTTTCCTCACGACTTGACAAATTTGCCAGAAAAAAAGATAATCTTTATAACTTCAGGTGTCCTTATTGTGGTGATTCTCAAAAGAATAGAACCAAAACACGAGGATATCTCTATCTAAAAAAGAACGATTACCTATTTAAATGCCACAACTGTGGTGTTGGTAGGAGTCTCGCCAACTTCATCAAAGACAATGCACCTGATCTTTATGACGAATACATTCTAAAGCGTTATAAGGAAGGTCTCACTGGAAAGGCAACAAACACCCCCAATCCCAAACTAGAATTTGAGAAACCTAAATTCCAAAGTAATAAGAAAGGTGTGGTTCCTATTTCCATTCTTGATGAGGTACACCCCGCAAAAAAGTATCTACTGGATCGAAAGATCCCCAAAAATAAACTAAGTAAACTTTACTACTGCCCCAAATATAAAGAGTGGGTAAATTCTCAGAAAGAAACATTCAGCAATTTGGATGACGATCATGGCCGTATCATTATTCCATTAATGTATGATGGTCAGTGGTTTGGTTTTCAAGGTAGATCCTTGACAAATAAGCATAACTTGAGGTATATTACTACCATTCTTGACGACTCCAAACCAAAGGTTTATAATCTTGATGGAGTTGACTATTCCAAAAACGTTTTTATTACTGAAGGTCCAATTGATAGTTTGTTCCTAAACAATGCAATCGCAATGGTGGGAGCAGATATTGATTGGGATTTTGTGTCTAAACCCGATACTAATTTTGTATTTGTGTTTGACAACGAACCAAGGAATCCTCAGATCGTTTCAAGAATGCAAAAAGTAATCGACAAGAATTTTTCTATTGTCATCTATCATCCAAACATCCTAGAAAAGGATATAAATGATATGGTATTAGCTGGGCGAGATGTTCAGCAAGTTGTAGATTGGAACATCTACAAAGGATTAGAAGCACAACTTAAATTTAACACTTGGAAGAAAGTATGAGCAACGGTATTAAAGTAGAAAAACGAGATGGTTCCATCGAACCTATTGATATCGAAAAGATTCATGTTATGGTGGAACATGCTTGTGATGGTCTGAGTGGAGTCTCAGCATCTCAAGTAGAAATGAATGCAAATATTCAATTCTATGATGGCATCAAAACCTCAGAGATTCAAGAAATTCTTGTCCGATCAGCGAGCGATCTTATTTCTCTTGATAATCCAAATTATCAGTATGTTGCTGCTCGTCTCCTTCTGTTCGGTCTACGCAAGCATGTCTTTGGTGCTAATTGGAAAGTAGCATTCCCAGATGTTCATGATCACCTTGTTGGTGGTGTTTCACTAAACATCTATGATGGTGAATTGCTGAGTAAGTATTCCATGGAGGATTGGGATAAGATCAATTCCTTTATTGATCATGAGCGAGATTTTCTATTCACTTATGCTGGTCTTCGTCAAGTAGTGGATAAATATCTTGTACAGGATCGCAGCAACAATCACATTTTTGAGACTCCTCAATACATGTATATGTTGATTGCTGCAACTCTCTTTGCAGAGTATCCTGTAGAAACTCGTCTCTCTTATGTGAAGAGGTACTACGATGCCACAAGCAAGCACAAAATCAACATCCCAACCCCAATCATGGCAGGAGTCAGAACCCCTCTCCGTCAGTTTGCGTCTTGTGTTCTCGTTGATTCTGACGACACCCTGGATGGCATTTTTAGTAGTGATATGGCCATTGGTCGTTACGTTGCACAAAGGGCAGGAATTGGTATCAACGCAGGTCGAATCCGTGGTATCAACAGTAAGATCAGAGGGGGAGAAGTTACGCACACTGGTGTTGTTCCATTCCTTAAGAAGTTTGAATCAACTGTACGATGCTGTACGCAAAACGGAATCCGTGGAGGATCAGCAACAGTCCACTTCCCCATCTGGCACCAAGAGATCGAAGACATCCTGGTGTTAAAGAATAACAAAGGAACCGAGGATAACCGAGTTCGTAAGTTAGACTACAGCATCCAAATCAGCAAACTCTTCTATGAGCGATTCATCAAGAACGAAGAGATCTCACTCTTCTCACCACACGACGTTCCTGAGCTTAGTGCTAATTTTGGTCTTGATGGATTTGACGATTTGTATGTGGCTGCAGAACGAGATCTCTCTATTCCAAGAAAGACTATTGGCGCTCAAGAACTCATTCTGGACCTCCTAAAAGAACGTGCTGAGACTGGTCGTGTCTACATCATGAATATCGACCACTGCAACTCTCACTCTTCCTTTAAGGACAAGGTATGGATGAGCAACCTTTGCCAAGAGATTACTCTTCCTACCAAACCAATTCAACACATTGATGATCCATTTGGTGAGATTGCACTTTGTATTCTTTCTGCAATTAACGTTGGTAAGTTAAAGAATCTGGATGAACTTGAAGAACTATGCGATCTTGCTGTTCGTGGCCTTGATTCTCTCATTGATTATCAGGAGTATCCTGTTCGCGCTGCCGAAATTTCTACCATCAATCGTCGTTCTCTAGGCGTTGGTTATATTGGTCTTGCACACTATCTTGCTCGCCATGGTGAACACTATGATGATCCTGGTGCATGGAAACTGGTTCATGACCTTACAGAAGCATTCCAGTATTACCTACTGAAAGCATCTAACCAACTTGCCAAAGAACAAGGTCCTTGTGGATACTTCGATCGCACTAAGTATGCAGATGGCATTCTTCCTATTGATACATACAAGAAGGAAGTGGATGAAATTGTACCAAACAACTTGAATTATGATTGGGATAGTCTCAGGGAATCTATTAAACAGTACGGTCTTAGGAACTCAACACTGTCCGCACAGATGCCATCGGAGAGCAGTTCCGTTGTGTCAAATGAAACAAACGGAATCGAACCACCTAGAGGATACCTGTCCGTTAAGAAATCGAAGAAAGGTCCTCTCAAGCAGATTGTCCCCTCTTATCAATCTCTTAAGAACAACTATACGCTTCTTTGGGATATGCCTAGCAACACTGGTTATATTAACATTGTTGCTGTTATGCAAAAGTTCTTCGATCAAGCGATTTCTGGAAACTGGTCGTATAATCCAGAAAATTATCCCGATAATGAAGTTCCTGTGTCAGTAATGGCAACTGACTTCCTCAATACATACAAGTATGGTTGGAAAACTTCTTACTATCAGAATACCTATGATGCTAAGAAGGATGGTGATGATGACACCACCCCCACTCCCACACAGAACGTGGACGATTTAATTAGTGAACTACTGGAGGGTGAAGACGATTGTGATTCCTGTAAAATCTAAGGAGAAGTAAATGGTAGACGGCATGACAGTTTTCAACTCAAACAAAGTTGATTCCAAGAAACAACCGATGTTCTTTGGGGCTCCTTTGGGAGTCCAAAGATATGATTCATACAAGTATCCTGATTTTGATAAACTTACTCAAACTCAACTTGGATACTTCTGGAGACCCGAGGAGGTCTCCCTCCAAAAGGATCGTGCAGATTATGCACACCTTCGCCCAGAACAAAAGCATATCTTTACTTCAAACCTAAAGTATCAGATTCTTCTAGATTCTGTTCAGGGTCGTGGACCTAGTATTGCTTTCCTTCCATATTGCTCTCTTCCAGAACTAGAAGCATGTATGGAAGTGTGGGGATTCATGGAAATGATTCACTCACGCTCCTATACCTACATCATTAAAAATGTGTATCCAGATCCTACTGAAGTTCTGGATACTGTCCTTGATGATGAAAAAATTATTGCAAGGGCAAAGAGTGTGACTGCTGCATACGATGAGTTCCTATCTGCTGCTCATCAGTATGGTGCATCGAATGATTGGAAGTTTGCTCAAGAAGGAGTGGAAACTGCACAAGGTAATAGGTATGAACTCAAAAGAAAACTATATCGAGCGATTGCTAACGTTAATATCCTCGAAGGAATTCGGTTCTACGTATCGTTTGCCTGCTCTTTCGCTTTTGGTGAACTTAAACTCATGGAAGGAAGTGCCAAAATCATCTCCCTCATCGCAAGAGACGAATCCCAACACCTAGTTCTAACTCAGAAGATTCTGAACAAGTGGGCTTCTGGTGACGATCCAGACATGGTTCGTATTGCAGAAGAAGAGAAGGAAAATATTATTGAGATGTTTCGTAATGCTGTGGAAGAAGAGAAGAACTGGGCAGAGTATCTGTTCAAGGATGGTTCTATGATTGGTCTGAATACGAAACTACTTTCTCAGTACGTTGAGTGGATTGCCAATCGTCGTATGAAGTCCATTGGTCTTACTCCAATCTATGATATTCCAGCGAAGAACAATCCCCTTCCTTGGACTGAGCACTGGTTGAATTCTAGATCCATGCAGAATGCTCCTCAGGAAACAGAGATTGAATCGTATGTTGTCGGTGGAATTAAACAGGATGTAACTAAGAATACATTTGCAGGATTCCAGTTATGACGGATATTCCAGTAAAAGGCCTTAATATGATTAAGGCCTTTGAAGATTGTCACCTACATGCTTACCCAGATCCCCTTACAAAGGGACCACCAATTACTATTGGTTGGGGAAGTACCAGAGATTTTGATGGAAAACCATTCAAACTTGGTAGGACAATCACGCAAAAATACGCAGATACTCTTCTGGATTTTCAGTTGAAGAACCAGTTTCTTCCTGCACTCCAGAAGATTCCCTATTGGGAAGAAATGAATGATAATCAAAAAGGTGCGCTCCTAAGTTTTGCGTATAACTTAGGAGCGAATTTTTATGGGAGCGAAGGATTTGCAACCATCACTAGAGTACTCAAGGATAAGAACTGGTCTGAAGTACCAAAAGCATTGTACCTATATAGAAATCCTGGGTCAAATGTTGAAGCAGGATTAGCAAGAAG
>CAYVOK010000080.1:0-7956 GCA_964453335.1 uncultured Acidimicrobiaceae bacterium | reverse complement strand
CGCGATGTTCAACCTACCGAGTGGTCCTATCAGGCAATCTCGAATCTGGTTTCTCTCTACGGTTGTGTTGCTGGTTATCCCAACGGTACTTTCCAGCCTGGTCGCCCTGCTACCCGTGCTGAACTTGCTGCCCTGACTAACGCTTGTCTGGATCGCATCACTGAGTTCTACACCGCTGCTGATGCTCAGACCGCTGCTGCTCTCCGTGCTGAGTTCTCCCGTGAACTGGGTGCCACCAATGCCCGTGTGAGTGCTCTGGAAACCGCTGCTGCTCAAAAGGCACAAGGCGTCGGTAACTACGTGGGTCTGGGTGTGCTGCTGAATAAGCAAGGTGTTGACGGTGGTGGTTATACTTCTGATCGTACCGTTGCTGGTGCTACCCTTCAAGCACGTTATGCTCTGAAGAACTTCAGCAATCAAAATGCTGTGTCGATCCGTCCCTACCTGAATGCCGTTGCTGGTCCTAACAGCAACATCGGTACTGCTGGTGGTGCTCTGGTGTCGTATGATTTCAGTCTTGCCCGTAAGGCAGGCGTGAGTGCTGCTAACCTGTATCTCGGTGCTGGTTATCAAGTGCCTTTCGCTAACGATGTGCAGGCAAACTATCAGTCTGCTATCGGTAATCGTGGCCAGGCAGTGCTGGCTGTGGGTCTCGAAGGTCGTATCACCAACTCCCTGGTTGGTTTCGCTGACCTGAAGTTCCCCACCACCAACGCTGGTAACAGCTACGGTGCTACCAACGGAACTTACTCCCCCGTGTTCACCACGGGACTTGGCATCAAGTTCTGAATCTGATATAATATCGGGGGGTCGCAACCCCCCTTTTTTCTGGAGGAAATCTAATTATGCAATGGAAGTACAACGAGGATAAAATTCTCAAGGATATTGAGAGTTATGTAATTGAGACCTATCATGGTCATTACTGTGGTGATCAAGAAGGTTATGATGACATTCAGACGATTGATCTGATGGCCGCTAAGAAACTTGCCGCCGCCTTCTGTCAAGCAAACATCCTCAAGTATGGTTCACGTTATGGTGAAAAGGATGGTCGAAACAAGCGTGATCTTCTCAAAGTGATTCATTACGCTATGCTGCTGCTTAACTTTGATGGTCACTATACTCGCACTCAAAACGGTCTCTCGGAGTTTAAGTGAATATGAGCATTTCTGTCAGTACAAAAACTATTGAAGTTCTTAAGAACTTTCTGACAATCAACAAATCTATTGTTCTTCAACCTGGCAATGTTATCTCTACACTGTCAGTAAATAAAAACATCATGTCCCGTTGTGTGGTAGAAGAAACTTTCCCACAACAAGCAGCGATCTATGACCTGTCTGTTTTTATTGGAGCACTGAATCTTTGTAGTAATCCAGTTCTCGATTTCAGCAATGATACTTGTCTTGTGATTAGTGACAAGGCAACCAAATCTAAGAGTAAACTTTACTATTCTGATCCTGATCTGATTACCGCTGCTCCCGATAAAGAACTTGAGTTGCCCCCTGCAGATGTTGAATTTGTTCTCAGTACTGAAGATCTGAAACGACTTCAGCAAGCAGCATCTACCTACGGTGTTCAAGATCTTTGTCTGTATGGTGTTGATGGTAAGATGAACATCTGTGTCACGGATAAGAAGAACGACACATCCAACGTTTATTCTATTGAACTTGGTGACACCGAAAATGATTTCTGCTACTGCTTCAAGATGGAGAATCTTCGACTGATTGCAGAAACTTACAACGTTTCTATTCACGCTGGTAAGGCCGCTCTATTTGAGACGCGAGATGGCGATCTGAAATACTGGATTGCTCTCGAACCTAACGTGAACAACTGATAAACATTTTGTGGAGGATTTATTATGAAAGATCATTTTCTTTGGGTTGAGAAGTATCGTCCTCGTAAGATTGACGATTGCATCCTTCCACAAAACCTTAAGACTACACTTAAGGAATTTGTAGAGACTGGGGAGATTCCTAATCTCCTTCTCTCTGGTCCTCCTGGTATCGGGAAGACTACCGTAGCAAAAGCAATATGCGATGAACTAGGAGTAGATTATTATGTCATTAACGGATCTGACGAAGGACGATTTCTGGACACGGTACGGAACCAAGCAAAGAACTTTGCTTCGACCGTCTCACTTCAAGCAACTGGCAAACACAAAGTCATCATCATTGATGAGGCAGATAACACAACCAACGACGTTCAACTCCTCCTACGGGCTAATATTGAGACGTTCTATAGCAACTGCCGATTCATCTTCACAGCAAACTTCAAGAACAAGATCATCGAACCACTCCACAGTCGATGTTCCTGCATTGATTTCGCAATTCCAGGAAAAGAAAAAGCAGCAATCGCTGCCCAGTTCTTCAACCGTGTCAGGACTATTCTTGCGGGCGAGGGTATCGAATATGATGCGAAGGTTGTTGCGGAAGTAATTCATAAGCACTTCCCAGATTGGCGTCGTACTCTGAATGAGTTGCAACGTTACTCTGCTGGTGGTACAATTGATGCTGGGATCCTGGCACAAGTCTCTGACATCAAACTGAATGATCTTGTCAAACATCTTTCCGATAAGAACTTCAAGGAAGTTCGTAAGTGGGTTGTTTCTAACCTGGATAATGATCCGAATCATATTCTCAGGAAGATCTACGATTCGATGTATGAAGCACTTGTACCTTCCACGATTCCTGCTGCTGTTCTGATCATTGCTAAGTATCAGTACCAGACAGCATTTGTCGCTGACCAAGAGATTAATCTTCTTGCAGCATTGACCGAAATTATGTGTGAGTGTCAGTTTAAGTAATCTATGAAATTAACCCCTGATGATGCAATTTATGCTGCAAATAAGTTCATCGATTATTACTCTAAATTTCAGAGGATTGATGACTATTTGCGGTTTGTGAAGAATAGCAGACTCAGCAATGAATCTGCTTCTCTATTTGGTCCAGAAGATGAGATCTTCAGCGACTTCAATATCCACCCTCAGGATATGTCATTCAAGATTCATCAAGTTGATACTTCACCTAAACCAAAGAGTAAGTATAATCAGAGTCTCTATTCTGAGATTCTGAACAAGACTGCTTCGAATGCTATTGAGGAAGCGATTCCTGGTAGAACTCTTAAGTGGATTGTGGTTGAAGAAACAACTAAGAAGATTATTGGTGTGGTTCGATTTGGATCTCCAACGATCAACTCTAAACCCAGAAACGAATACTTTGGTGAGGTACTTCCTCTGTCTACGATCAACCAAAACTTCGTGATGGGATTCAACATTGTCCCAACTCAACCATTCGGATATAACTATCTTGGTGGTAAGTTGCTGGCTTTACTAGCATCTTCGAATGAATTGAAGAGGCAGTTTGACGATAAGTACAAGACTGATCTGAAATACTTTGAGACCACTTCCTTGTATGGGACAACCAAAGGAGTGTCTATGTACGATGGGTTGAAACCTTACATTCGTCACATTGGAGATACTGAGAGTAACTTTCTTCCTCTCTTTCATGACGATGAGTTTAGAGATTTCTTCTGGTGGTTTAATGAAAGGAATAACGGAGAGCGATTGATCTCTGCTGATAAATCATCTAAGAAACTCAAGATTCAAACCAAGATGATTTCTATCATCACTAACTCTCTAACCGACGAATCCAAACTCAAGGAGTTTAAGGATTGCATTGCACATGCAAAAACTCTTACTGAAAAGAAGAGATACTACATCTCTAAGTTTGGGTATGAAGTTGAAGAAGTTATTGAATGGTGGAAGAAGAAGGCAACGAAGAGATACGAGAAACTAGTCTCGGAGAACAAACTGAGAACTGAGTTGGAACTGTGGAAACCTGGAGTTGATTTGGAGATTATTCGATGACTGAATTGAAAGACTGGTTGAATAGTATCAATCAAAGTAAGATCAATATCATGGATGAGAATCCAGATTCAATTAGTAAGTATCCAGCATACGTTATCAATCGTTGTTTGTCTGGTCATATGGATGCTGTTCTTTATGCCAATGAGATGAATATCAACTGCCATCTGGACAACAAGATGCAGTATGACTTCTATATAAATAGTCTGAGATCTAAAAAAAGATTCTCTCCTTGGTTAAAAAAGGATTCCCTCAAGGACCTTGAGTTGGTTAAGCAATACTATGGATATAGTAATGAAAAAGCTAAGACTGCTCTAGGTTTGTTAACCAAAGAACAACTAAACTACATTGAGTCGAAGCTTAATACTGGAGGTAAAAAATGACTTCTAATGAAACTGAAGTGAAGTGGTCCGAAGAGGATATGATTGAAGTGGTTCTTAAGGAACCCGATGACTTCTTGAAGGTGCGTGAAACCTTGACTAGAATTGGTGTTGCTTCTCGTAAAGAAAAGAAACTCTACCAATCATGTCACATTCTCCACAAGAAGGGTCGCTATTACATCGTTCACTTTAAAGAACTGTTTGCTCTTGATCGAAAGGATACTAATTTTTCTCTGAATGATATTCAGCGTAGAAATCGTATCATTCAACTTCTTTCTGATTGGGGTCTGGTTACTGTTGTGAAACCAGAAACCATTGCTGATTCGGCACCTCTGAATCAAATTAAAGTTATCTCCTACAAAGATAAGGGAGAATGGACCTTAGAAAGTAAGTACAACATCGGTAAGAAGAAAACCGCAGAATGAAAAAGGGGGCATATGCCCCCTTTCTTTTTACTTCATCGCCATTGCGAGTTGTGCTTCCTTCAGTTTATTTTCTTTTTCAATCTGGGCACGAATAAGTGCTAACCAGTTAGAAGCAATTTCATTTTTACGAGTGTCGGTGTCGTATTTTGCACCACGGTAAGTTGCTTGTGACATTAGGTTTCTCCTTAAGTTTAGGTTAAAGAGCGTTCCTTCAGTCGGCGTTTGCGTTCGCTATATTCAAATAGCGAATGAACGATCCGTTCCGCGTCGGCTTACTTCCGTCCTTTCGGATGAACGTATAATATCTATGCAACCACGATTGTAAAATGTGATACCATTTTTATTTTTTCTTAAGAAAGTCAATCAATTCTTCTTTCAGTGAATCAAGTTCTTTCTCGCAGTTTAACTTCTTTGCTTCCAATCTAATCTTTGAATTTACTGTGTGGAGATCTTCTAGTAGGAGATCTAATGCATCCTTTTCTGCAGTTGTCATAGATTTACTTTTCTGATTTGTTGCTGTGAATCAAACCTATTCCTATGATAGGAGGAATGATTAATAGTGATCCTAGAATACTTACTACTAGAGGATTTTCCATTAACATTACTATTAGATGTCTCATGAGTATTGTACAAATGACATGATTATATGACCATCTTTTCTTGCATCATCTAGACACCTTTTCCCCCAGCAGATATTCCTCCACTCAGTTGTGCCATCGTTTTTTAATAGTAGAATTGTAAGGTACTTCATACGGATCCCACTATCTTATTGTACGGTTTACATCATAACGGTCTTAACCATATTTATGCTATAAATATGTACGGATGCCTTCGGGGTCCAAAACAAAATACTCGCTTTTAAAGGAGAAGTACAATGATTACTACCAACACACTAAACACTTTTTGGAAAGATTATACTCCCCACACTGTAGGTCTGGATGACGTTTTCCATAGACTAGAAGCTATGTCTGGAAACAACGTTAACTATCCACCTTACAACCTAATCAAACATGACTCAAGTAATTTCTCTATTGAAATTGCTCTCGCAGGATTTAAACCAACGGAGGTCGAAGTATCTACAGAACAGAACGTTCTCAGAGTTGCCTCTAAAGTTGAGAAGAGAGATACTGAACGAACATATCTCTACAAAGGACTTTCGAAACGTTCCTTTATAAGAAATTGGCAACTCGCTGATGATGTTGAAATTAAGAACGTTAAATTTGAAGATGGTCTTCTTGTAATTAATCTACAAAGAATTATTCCCGAGAAACAACAAAGAAAAGTTTATGAGATTGCATCCTCAGAAAAACAACTACTCACAGAATGATAAATAGATGAAACAGAATAAAGGGAGAAGGGCTTGACCCCTCCCTTTTTTGTGTGTATAATGGAGGAAACCATGCAGTTTTATTTTAACCTAACTCCTCCTCAATATGGAGGAGATTCTGATTTGATTACTGTTGAAGCGCCAACAGAGGTCATGGATATTCTAATGACCTATGCTAGATCTATTTCTGATGAGAAAAATATTCCTCAGAATAAAGCACTAAACGAAATCATTAAAGAATCAGTAAACACTATTTTGAGCAAAAATTATGAGCGTAAGAATCGCAAGACTAAGAAGCGGTGAAGATATTATCGCTGGACTAAAAGAAGTTTTAACAAAAGAGACTGAGCAGGTTGCAGCAATTCAGTGTGAGGATCCATACTCAGTTGCACTTGTTGAAGATACTCAATCCATGTTTGAAAGGGGTCCTAATCCTATTCGGATGAGTAAACCAGAAGTACATATGGTTTCTTGGGCACCACTATGTGCTAGTAGGGTTCTATATCTAGATCCTAATGAAATCATCTGTGTGTATGATCCACACGCACAGGTTCTAGAACAATACAACAAAATTTTGGAGGCTATGAATGGAGGAGGAAATGATGGAGGACTTGGTGATGAGTCCTCAAGCGATCAAGGTGATCTTTCTGAAGAACAGTGATACTTACCTTATTGGTAGAGTTACTGAACTAGATGAAGAACCCTCAATCCTGATTGAAGATTGCTACAAGATTATTGAGTGTGCTGAATATGGTGACGATCCAGAAGATCTGAAAGCAAGAGCACTTTCCCTAGAAGGTAATCACTTGAAGATCTCAGCAAAGAAATTTGATGAAAACACAGACAAGGATTGGTATGTCTATGAGTATATCATCCTTGAGAAGTTTCCCAAGTATTCTTCTCAACGAGATCTCTTCTTGACAAGCGACTCGATTTTGACTATACTGGATCCTGAACATGCAGTTCAGGCCCTTTACGAGAAAATCTCAGGATGAAGTTTTATACCAGCGTTGAACAGGTAGGTGACGACATTCTCTATCGTGGATATGATCATGGCGATCCTGTCCAGTTTAGGGAAAAGTTTTCACCTACCCTTTTTGTTGCTTGCCCGCATGAGTCTGATTACAAAACACTAGAGGGGCAGTATGTGAAACCAATTAAGTTTGGTGGACCTCGTGATGCTCGGGAGTTCATGCAGAAGTATGAGAATGTGCAGAACTTCGATGTCTACGGATACGAACGTTTTGTATATCAGTACATTTCTGATCAGCATCCCGATGAAGTTGATTATGACTTCAAGCGTCTGCAGATCTATACGATTGACATTGAGGTGGCGTCCGAGAATGGATTCCCCGATGTACAAAGTGCTGCAGAAGAAATCCTTTGTATCACGATCAAGAATCTGAATACTAAGGAAGTTCATACTTGGTTGACCCGTGAGTTTGATTGCCCGAAAGGAATCAATCTGCATCTGCTTGATAATGAGTCTGCAATGATGCGTGACTTTATAGAGTGGTGGGCAAAGAACACTCCCGATATTGTTACTGGTTGGAACTGCTATCTGTACGATATTCCTTACATCTGCCGTAGGGTAGATCGTATCCTTGGAGAGAAGTGGGTCAAATCACTTTCACCTTGGAACAAGGTATCTGAGCGTGAGATTGTAATTAAAGGTCGTACCAACATTGCTTACACCATCATGGGTGTATCTTGTCTGGACTATCTTGATCTCTACAAGAAGTTTACTTACACCAACCAGGAATCTTATCGTCTGGATCACATTGCTTTCGTTGAGTTGAATCAACGCAAGTTGGATCACTCTGAGTATGATACCTTCCGTGATTTCTATACTTATGGTTGGCAGAAGTTTGTTGAGTACAACATCTTCGACGTGGAACTTGTTGACCGTCTGGAAGACAAGATGAAACTGATTGAACTTGGTGTGACGATGGCATATGACGCTAA
>CAYVOK010000079.1:0-8273 GCA_964453335.1 uncultured Acidimicrobiaceae bacterium | reverse complement strand
CATTCTTCCCACCGTTCTTCCCATTCTTCCCGTTCTTCCCACCGTTCTTCCCACCGTTCTTCCCATTCTTCCCATCATTCGGTGGAAACAAGTTCGGTCCAAGAGCGACATAATATAAAATAATAAATAAAAGATATACCACATCAGAAATGGTGTGGTATACTTTTATCTAGGCTTATTGAAAAGAAAGTGGTACTAATATGTACGAAGTTTATGATGAAAATCAAAATCCATGGTTTACAAAAGATAGATCAGAAACAGCATTAAATAGATATCCAACAAGAACTATGAGCAATGGCTTTATAGTTGAAAATCCAGCACTAGGAATAAATTTATACAGGAATACATTTTCAAAAGAAGATTCGGAAAGATATATAAATATCCTTGAGTCAAACTTAGGCGGTAATGGAAAATATACCTGGTCAGACGCAAAGGTTACAAATTCAGATGTGCCAATCAAAAAAGCAAGAGACTGTGTAGACTTTAAATATAAGCAAGAAAACTTGGGACCAAGAGATGAACATAATGCTGAACTTCTTGACCTTCATGAAGAAATATATCAAAAACTAAAAATATGTGTTGATGATTATGCAAAATATTGGGGAATTCACGTTATATATTATGAGGCATTTAATTTTGTAAAGTATGAGGGTGAAGGAAAGCACTTCAATATTCATGCAGACCATGGTCCAATGTATAATTGTACGGTTTCTGCGGTAATATACATAAATGAAGACTACGAAGGCGGAGAGATTAGGTTCCCAAGACTTGATGGATATACACATACACCAAAGGTTGGAGATATTCTTCTTTGTCCATCTAATTACATATACGAACATGCATCTTTACCAATGAAATCGGGAGCAAAATATTGCGTTGTCGTTATGACAGACATTAATGAACTAGGACATAAGTAGTGTCACTTATTGCCAAATTTGTTTCTTACAGACCTTGGCTAAACAAAGAAAGCAAGTCTGTTCCAGTCCCAACACAAAAAGAAATGCCAGATTGGTACAAGGATGCAGACAGGTTTGCTAAAATGCCTAATGGTGAATACTATAAGGCGCCAAAAGAGGTTTGTCCCTTTCCAAAAGAAGGAACAACAGACGACTTTGGAAAGGTTCCAACATGGAAAGCATGTCCAGCAATTATGGATGCTTTTGCAACGGGATATGTTTTTAGAACTCCATGTGATTTAACATTTTTTAAAAATGCTCAAGGAATTATAAGTGTTAAAGTAGAGGATTCAAAGTGTCAAGATTTTTGCACACAAAGACCACCAATGCCACAGTTTGAGCATCCTAAAGGATACTACACTCACCACTTTGCTTGGTCTGCTGACTGGGGCTTAGAATTACCAGAAGGCTATAGCGCTTTGTTCATGACACCAATGAATAGATTTGACTTGCCATTTTTAAATACAACTGGAATTGTTGATAGCGACAAAGTTCATTTGTTGGGAAGTTTTCCATTTTTTATAGTAGAAGGATGGGAAGGAACTATCCCAGCAGGAACTCCGTATCTCCAAATTCTTCCTTTTAAAAGAGACAACTGGGACCATGAAATAGAGATAAGCGATTCTTCTAAGATCTATGGTAAAATAATGGATAATGCAAAAACTTATCGCCAGCCAGATGGCGGGGTATACATAAAAAGTGTTTGGTCAAGAAGAGAATACAAATAGGAGAAATGATGCAAACTTGGACAGAAAAAGAAGTGCTTGGCAATGGTATTACATGCTATAGAAATGTTATAAAAAAAGAAATTGATGTTATTAATAGACTTGAAAATATTCTAGGATCTGTTGCTGGATACGGAGAATTGTCGGCAGAAGGTAAAAGATATCACTGGATGCCAGCATATGTTGGGTATCAACAGTTAATGCCAGACTACAGAGATTGTGTTGATTTTAAGTTTAAGAAAACAGACATAGAGGCAGACAAGAGTGAAGATTCATTAAAACTTCAAGCGCTTTGGCAAGATGTTTATGACGCTCAGTCAGCAGCAGTAGAGGATTATCGTAAAGACTATAACATAATGCCTCTTAAGTATTGGGAGGCTTTTAACTTTATCAAGTATGGCCCAGGGCAACACTTTAAAGAACATCACGATCACGGATATTCGTATAATTGTACGGTTTCATTAGTTGCATATGTAAATGATGATTACGATGGCGGAGAATTGTATTTTAGACTTCAAGGTTTAAATATTAAACCAAAGGCTGGAGATCTATATGTATTTCCTTCTAACTTTATGTATCCACATCAAGCAATGCCAGTTCATTCTGGAACAAAGTATTCTATTGTAACAATGCTTGATTATAGTAAAAAGTATCATACACCAGATATGTATGACCCAAAGTGGGATAACGAATAATGTTTAATATTTCAGTCGAAAAAATGCATGGGGCACCATTTTCAATATCTCCAATGTCAATAAAAAGAGATTGGATGGATGTTACATCAGAGAAGCATGCATATAGATGTTTTCCTGTTACTCAGGCAAATGTAATAGGCTGGAATATTTTTTGTGAAGAAGATATTGAGTTTGTTTGGGATGGAATAAATGACCAAACCGATAAACACATAAATATAATCTCTAGCCCACAAGGATCTTATGCAGGCAGAGGGCAATCTTCAATTAGTTTAAATACTGGACTTATATTTAGAACAGATTCTGATGTTAGCATTTTTACTATAAATCCAGTTAACTATTTTAATGAAGATTTTGAAACTATGTCAAACCTAATTACAACTTCATTCTACGATAATCCACTACCTTTAGCAATTAAAGCAAAGAAGGCTAATCAAAACATAGTTATAAAATCTGGCACTCCATTGGCAACAATTATTCCGATATCATTAACAAATTTAAATAATAGCACGATAGAGGTTTTTGAATATAAGGATGAAGATAAGTCACGAATGAATGCCAACATTTCTTATGGAGAGGCTGCACAAAAAATCAATTCTACTGGTGGCTGGACTGATTGGTATCGAGATGCTGTAGATGAAAACGGAAAGTCACTCGGATCTCATGAAGTAAAAACTCTTAGGCTAAATGTAAAAGATAATAGGAGCACTAAATAAATGAATGAATTAAATACATCACACTCCGATATAATAAATAAATATTTGCAGGATGCCAAAGACAGAAAAGTTGGCCACTATATGATTACAGTAGCAAGAGATGGAGAAGACCCCGTAAGATCTATTATATCTTTTCAAAATATAGAAGATGCTGTAGATGGTTATAGAATGTATCAGGATGCAGGTTTTGCAAAAGATTATTTAACTGTTTCCTTGTACGAGCCCTGCGGAAAAGTAACTACAAAAGTATTAAAAAGAAATCATGCTGGAGATCCATCTTTTGTAAGACAAAACTATATTGATACCACAGATGCCATTTATCAAATAAAAGATAAGTTAGATAAAAAAGACTACGAAGATCTTTGCTTAAAAATTGCTACATCATTTGGAAAAGATAACTGGAGATTTAATGTTGAAAGGTTTTTGAAAAAATTAGAAGTAGAGGGAGAATTGTAGGATAAAAGTCCTATGATATAATTCAAACATGAATCCACAAGATGCAGTTACAGTAGTAAGAAAGCCCTCCAGCACACCCTCTGGGTTTTTTGGAAGTGGTCCAGAAAACATCATTGAACTAGAAAATTTTATGACGCAGGAAGAGGTCGATTTCTTAGATAAAGCAGCAAGAAGCATAACAATTTGGGATATAACACAAAGCCATAAGAATGAAAACGGAGTAATTATTTATGATGCAGATTATTGGAAAGATCGAGTAGCAAGTGCTCCATCATTAAATCAAAATGATCCAAACATTGTTCCAGTAATTATAGGATTGTTTAACAAACTACAGCCAGTTATTGAAGAATTCTTTAATGTAAAAGTTAGGCCAACTGGACAAACAATTGTAAAGTGGAATCCAGGACAGTATCAACTACCGCATGCAGATAAAGAGTTACACTCTGGACCAGATGCTGGAAAGCCAAACGATTTCCCAAACTATGACATAGCAAGTTTATTTTACATTAACGATGACTATGAAGGTGGAGAATTGTATTTTCCAAATCAAGGAATACAGTTTAAGCCAAAGCGTGGATCTGCATATTTTTTCCCAGGGGACATGAACTATGTGCATGGGGTAACAAAAATTAAAAATGGCATTAGATATACCTGTCCATTTTTTTGGGAGATTCTTGAGCATACTGGAGAAATAAAACCAGACTTTGCTAAGGAGTATCATAGAATTTTTCCTAATGACGAGTCAATAAGGGCCTGGGATCCAGACAATGGAATTAGGAATAACTAATGAATTTTATAGAAATATATCCAAACATTTTAGTTTATAAAAACATTTTTGAAAATGTAGAAAAAATGTATCAAATTTTAAAAGAGTCTTCAAATGATAATACGGACAGAATATTTGGAGAATGGTCACAGTGGGCACAATTTGGTAAATATATAAACTATCCAGCAGGAAACACTTTCGGCAAAGAGTGGAGTTATGAAAATTTAAAAGAAATAAAAACTGAAACTAAAAATCAAGAGGACCAAAAATATTTTCTTTTAGAGTTAGCAAGCGGATTTGATAAGGTAACTCAGGACTACATTCTTAAATATGGTAAAGATTTTAATTTTGATAGTAAAGAAATTGTTGAGAATAGAGATGGAGAAAGATTTCCTTTATGGAAAATGTATGGCCCATCAATATGTAGTTATCACAAAGATATATTAGACAAAATGTCAATGACATATCATTCTGATTTCATTAGAGAGCCAATTCCAAGTCCAGGATATAAGTTTGCAATTACTGCAAATGCTTACTTTAATGATGATTATGACGGGGGAGAGATTGATTTTTATGTAGGAGGAGAGTTGATAAAGTATAAGCCAGAGGCTGGAGACTGGCTGGTATTTCCTTCGGGTCATCCAGAGGTATTGAAAAAAAATGACAGTGTTTACTTACATGGGGTATTTCCTTCGTCTGGAAATGAAAAATATTTTGCAAGAATGTATTGGAGAAAGTATAGTCTAGGAAGCGAAGAGTGGTTTAAAAAAGAGGCCGAGTTTGGGAAAAAAGAATGGTATGATATGCAGGATAGCATAAATCAGGAATATTGGCAGACACTGCCAAACAGGTTTGAAATACCAGAAGGAGTTAGAGTAAGATGAACCTAGAAAACAAATCAAGGATAACAAAAGATATAGTTATTTATGAAGACTTCATATCTCCAGAAGTTGCAGAAAAACTTGTAAAGGTTTTAGACAAGCATGCTGAAGTTGGAACAATTACATGGATGCCAATATCATTCTACGAATCTTATTCGTCTGTCCTTCCTCAAGATGATGATGAGCATGTAATTTCTGAAGGTTTGCCTTCTGATATTTTTTCACAAATGAAGCAGGGAATAATAGAGGCTGTTGCAAGCGTACATGATTTAGATCCAAAGGTAATTTGTCAAATTGGATATCATACACAAAAGTGGGAGCCAGGAGCATATGCTAGAAAACATTCAGACAACACAGATGAGCATGGAAAGTCTGGGGCTTTTACTAGAAGTAGATATGCAGCATTTTTATACTTGAATGATAATTTTGAGGGAGGATTTTTACAGTTCCCTGATCAAGATATTAGCATTAAGCCAAAAGTAGGAATGCTTGCTGCTTTTGACGGCGGGTTTAATAATATGCACGAGGTAACAGTTATAACCAAGGGAGTTAGATACACCATAGGTTCGTTCTGGGATGATCGTGAAGAAGATGCATATCCGCAAGAGGTCAGAGACGCATGGGCTGAAGAAATGAAGCAAACCAGAGCACAGCAAGAGGTTGAAAGAGCAGAGTGGCAAGAACTACTAAAGCAGGGTTGGAAACTTGATGCTAATGGAAATAAGTATAGGGCTGAGGAGTTATAAATGGAAGTTTTTTTAAAAAAACAATTTGACGACGCTGGCTTTAAGACAGAAGTTTTTCATGAGCAGGTTCTTTCTGTAGAAAACTTTTTGTCAAAAGAAGAGTTGGATTCGGTATGGGATATTATCAATAGAACTCCTGAAGAAGAGTGGTCAAAAGCATATAGAGAAAGTCTTTCTAGGTTTTGTTTAGAAAAATTTGGAAGAAGTGATGTAGAGAATTTGGTTGCTGAAGGTAAATATGAAATTACACAAGGATGGGACGATAAAAATCTAGACATTGGAACTGAAAAGGTTAGCAGGACAGCACATAAGAGAGTTTCTGATCTACTAAGTCTGGCAGATAATAATCTAGAACTTGCAGGATTTGGAACAATGCAGCGAATGCAGTCTGGGGTTCAATTAAAATCCCATACAGATCAGCATACAGATCCTTCCATAAGGTATGCTGCTATTCTTTATATAAATGATGACTATAAAGATGGAACCCTGTTTTTTAAAAATAAAGAAAATTCAGATATGAGGCCAAAACCAGGAACGCTTTTGATTTTTCCAGGTAATGAAGAGTTTGAGCATGGAGTTAGACATGTAGGAGAAGGACCTATTAGATATGTTACTGTAGGATTTATAAAAGTTATAGGCTTTTATGAAAATAATAAATACTAGGAGAAAAAATGGACAGAGAAATACTTGAAGAAAAGGTTTACTATTACACTAACGTAATTGAAGACCCAAAAAAACTTGTTGACGCAATTGAGAATGATAACAAGGACCCTTGGGGTGAGTGGATGGCCTGCAGCGGTCAGCACTATGTTTATGGAACAGATAAGCAGATTGTTGAATCGGTAGAAAATGACTACATCTATAAAACACTGCAAAAGGCATTTGATGATGTTGCAAGAGACTATGCTAAGGCTCAAGGCATTGAAGAAGAGCCAAAGTTGTTTCCACAATACCCTATTAAAAAGTATATGCCTGGAACATTTATGGGCGCTCATTTTGATCAACAAGAAGGAGATGAAAGACTTAAGGTTTCTTTTGTAATGTATCTTAATGATGACTACGAGGGCGGAGAGATATCGTTTACCATTGCTTCTCCAGATGGTGTGCTAAGTCAGGCAAGTCCAGAGGCTGATTTTGCAGAAGCAGAAAAAAACAAAAATTATACTTTTGCAGTAAAGCCAAAAGCAGGAAGCATCATCGTCTTTCCACCATCTCCACCTTATCATCATACTGCACATCTTGTTAAGAGTGGCGAAAAAATAATGGTTCCACAACATTGGATTCATTGATATAAAACATTGTCGTTGGATGCGAGGTATAAAATTTCTGCAAATTTAATTAAGTTTTTTCCTATGCCAGTAAAAAACTTTGAATATCTGTTTCCACAACCAGTTGCTTGCTCAAAGATAATACCTTCATGGTATAAAGAACAGCCTTCGTCTTTTAGCAAAGACAACGAAGACAGAAATTCAAAATTAACAGTAAAAAAATGCATTCCATTTTTTGATTCAATGTCAATGGGATACTTTTTTAGAATGCCAGTAGATTTATACATTAATACAAAAAATGGTAAAACAGAATGCACTATACCAGATCAGTTTTCTTTGGTTAAGCATAAAATTATTGATTGGCATTCTTCAGAACATATATCTCACTACCCTGTTGATTTTAACATATATCTAGAAGATGTATTTAGAATTAATCCAATGTGGATGATTAAAACTCCTCCAGGTTATAGTACTTTGTTTACCTCTCCGATGCATCAAGGACATATTCCAATAAAGGCAATAGAAGCAGTTGTAGATACTGATAACTTTTTAACTGCTGGCTTTAACTCATTCTTTTTACAAAAAAATTTTGAGGGAACAATAAAACAAGGTACTCCAATAGTACAAGTAATACCATTTAAAAGAGAGTCTTGGGAAATGGTTGTTGATCTAAATCATGATCGAAAAAATCTATTTGATCAATGGAAAAAAGGAGATCCTTTGTTTCCAAACGCATACAGGCATACTGCATGGGAAAAAAAGAACTTTAATTAGCCTTAATCTCTTAACAATGCATTGAGAGTTTTACTTTTTGCAAAACTCTGCTATAATTAACACTTATTCCGTTTTTGAAAGGACGATATACATTATGTCAGATTTTTTTAGTTTTAGGCTTCCAGAAGATTTTATAGAAAAGTACAAAGGTGCAGAGAGCCCATTTGGATTTAAAGATGCAGCAGAGAACTCTTTAGGCGAGATTACCTTTATCCGTACTTATTCTAGAATGAAAGAGGATGGAACTAAGGAAAGATGGCATGAGGTTTGTCGTCGTGTAATCGAGGGTATGT
>CAYVOK010000078.1:6280-8296 GCA_964453335.1 uncultured Acidimicrobiaceae bacterium | reverse complement strand
CTCAGGGCCAGCGGCACCGCCGCGCTGCTCTTCTCCGGCGCGGGCGGCGGAGGCGGCGGAGTCGTTTCCTTGGGCGGCTCTTTCACTCCGACGTTTGCAAGTGCTTCTTCGGCCTTGCTCTTGACCTTCTCTTGTACCGCCGTTGCCAACTCGTTGATCTTCGCAACCCCGTCGCGAATCTTCTGCGTGTTGGCTAGGTCTTCTAGCAGGCTTTTCTTGTACTTGAACAGCATCGACCCTTTGGTTCCCTTGGGGTCGATGGGGATCTTGAACCCCTCGATCTGCTTGATCGTCTCCAAACGCGCGATGGTGTCTTGCTCGTAAGCATCCATCGTTACTTTGCTCGCTTCGAGTTGCTTCTTCGTGTTGTCGATCAGCGCAAGCGCTCCCATGAGAATCTTGGCCTTGAGTCCAGCGTCCTCTTGCGCCAGCCCCTCCGTGTAGCTCTTCTGCACGCTCGCGATCGCGTCGCTCAAGATCTGCTTGAGCTTCTCGAAGTTGGGGACGGTTGTCTTGTTCGTCGCCCGATCTGCTCCCGCCAGAGCTTTCCCGACCAACCCCTCGACCTTGGTTAGCACGTCTGCGTACCCACGCAAGAATCCGTCAGGGATGCTGTTGACGAGCGATTGCATCTGCTTCTCTGGCGATGGGATCTCGGCGAGCGCCTGCTGCGCCGCCGCGAGATCTTTCACTGCTTTGGCATACGCCGTCTTCACTGCTTGAACCTTGGCTTGTGCTGCCGGAACCGCAGGCCACAGAGCCGCCATCTTCTGCACGCGCGGGAACACTCCGTTGTTCCAGCGGTTGGCTGCCATGTACCCGCCCGCAACACCAGACGCTTTTGCAGTAGGCCCAAGAGACTTTAGCCGCGTGGGTGCGCCTGTTACGTCCGGGCCGAACTGCCACTTCTGCTGAACAGAATAACCCTTCTCCTGCACGGAGAACGACGTCCACTTGACGTACATGTAGCCAATGTCGGGGCGGCTTTCTGCCTTTTGCGTGGTCTTGTTCCAGACCACGACAGGCTCCACGCCGGTCACTGCTTTGCCTTTGTAGATTAGCGGCGGGTTTGCCGCCGGCAGCATCTGCAACGGTGGGCCCGAACCTGCATAGGGTGCTTCTTCCCATTTGTGATACAGCGCGATGGCACACTGGAACAGCGCGTCTTGCCCTCGCCCCATGTCGAGGGCTCCCGACTCCCATAGCTTCTCTGCGAAGTTGTCGTCAGACCCGGAGCCGAACTCCGCGATCTCTTTGACGCTCGACTGTATCCAGTCGATGAAGTTGAGGAACTCCGCGTCGAGCTTTGCTGACTCTTCAACCAGCGGCTGCATAACAACGTCGAGAGCACTTTCTGCTGCCGCGAGATCTTTCTCGTAGTTGTCGATGGTTGCTTTAGCCTTCGCCTCTTCTTTCTTCGCAGCCTCCAAATAGCCGCCGAAAGCAGCCTCCGGTGTGCGCAGAAACTGGCGCAGCTTCTGCACATACGGGCTTTTCTCCGCCAAGGCTACCGCGTTGGCAAAGAGCGTGCGCTGCTTCGGAGCGTCGGTTGCCGCCGGTACGGCAAACGGCTTTGCCATGTACGCAGTGAGTTCCTCTTGCGTAACTTTCTCGCGAACTTCGGGTTGCTGTACAATCTGGCCGAGCTTCGCGTTCGCCGGCCCGGCGAGGCCGATCGCCCGCTGGGTCATGCCCGTGAGGGTTCCCGCGTGACAAGACTCGTCGTAGGGGTTGAACATGTCAGGTGATCTCCGTGAGCATGTATGCCGCGACACCGCCGCCCAGCAGCTTGACCTTGCTATCGGCGGTCTCCTTCACGCGCATCACGAACGCGCCAGCGTCGTCGAGTTGGTAGAGCTTCTCCGTCTTGCCCTTGGCGGTCTTGACCTGCGGGATCTTGAAGTCGAGCCCAACCAGCGCGCCGCCTTTCCAGCCGTTCGCGTCGAGCACCATGCGGTCGTAGGGGCGAATGTCGTGCACGTCGCCGTTCAGCACCGGCACGTCGCCGAAGATGCC
>CAYVOK010000078.1:0-6180 GCA_964453335.1 uncultured Acidimicrobiaceae bacterium | reverse complement strand
CAGGAACTCACGATCGACCGTCTTGGTGTAGTCGTAAGCGCGAAGCTCCGGAATCCACCCGCCGGCCTTGCTCGCCGCCTTCATGCCCTCTTCGCCCGCACGCAAGAACAGGTCGGGGAACATGACCTCCCAAGGAATGTCTTGGTACACGTTCAAGCGCACCCAGCGCTCCGCCGCACCCTTGTACAGCATCTGGCTGCGGATGCCTTCGACCATCAGGCGCAGGTAGGCAAGAGGCTCGTTGAGCAGCGCTTGCGAGAGCGCGTGCTTGATCAAGATCGACTCGTCGGCCACTTGGTTCTGGCCGGAGTAGACCAGACAGGTCGCGCGGCAGCCCTCTGACGAACCGACGCACCAGCTACCCTTGCGAATGTCGCCTTCGGCCGAGTAGTGCTCTTTGATCTCCGCCGGGCTCTTGGCGAAGATCGACAGCTTCGAGCCGGTCGGGCTGGGAATCAGCCCGCCACGGAAGGCGATGTAGTGCGGCAGCAGCGACATGCCGTAGCTCGACGCGCTGATTGACTCCCCGAGAGCCTTCTCGAAAAGCTCAGTCGCCATCTTCGCCATCTTCGTGTTGGGCTGGAACATGCCGCGCCCAGACTCGACAGGAGAACTCCACTTCTTCGCGGCCGGCAGGTACTTGCGCACCAGCGCGTGCGCTTCGGGCAGCGACATGCCCATCACCATCTCTTTGGTGGCGATGCGGTAGTCCCCATCGGGGGAACGTGCTCCACCCTGCGCGCGAATCTTCTCCTCCAGCTTCGACTGCCGGTAGGCTTTGATCCCACTCGACGTCGCCGGGTTCTGCTCCTTGTCGGGCTCAAGCTGGTCGAGCGACGCATAGACGCCGCCGCCACGCTTCTTGGCGACGTGCTTCGCCTCCGCGATGGCTTCCTGTACGTTGTTTTGCTCCCCGAGGTAGCGCCCGTGGGCGTCGAGGATGACGAAAGAATCACGCACTGGCCTGCCCTCCCTTGCGCTTAGACAGAAGCAGCAACGCGGCAACGCCGGCTGCGCCCACGATCAACAGCGTGTTGGTGTCGATGCCGCCGAGCCCTTCCGCGGCTTCGATCTGCTTGCCGGTGTTGGCGTCGGCAATCGTGCCGCCCATCTGAGCGACCTTCTGCTTCCACGCAGCTTCGGGGTTCGAGGGGTTGCCGACGATGCCCGCGTAGTTCGCTTTCGCTTCGAGCGCGCCGGTGTTCTCCGCACACTTGTACGCGACCATCGCTGCCTGCCACGGGGTAGCACCTTGCTTCTGTGCGAACGTGTAGATGTTGTCCGCAAGCCGCGACTTGATCAGCACGTTGAGTTGTTGGTCAGGAGGAGCCAGCTTGTTGTAGCCGGCCACCGCCGCGCCCACCAGAATCGACTCTTGCGTCGCCTGCGCGAACTTGTCCTTTGCGGCCCACGTCCACCAGTTGAGAGGACTCTTGGCGATCGCGTTGCAGACTTTCTCGCTGACCGTCATGGGCAAGTACCGCCCCGACGCGCGGAACGCCACCTTCATCAAGTTGCGGATTGCATCCGTGCCTGCCTTGGCTGTGGCGATGCCGAGGTTGGCGATGACGTTGCCCGGCGGCGGGATGGCGAGTGCCAGAGTATTCAGCGCAGCGTATGCGGGCTCGTACAACGAGTCGACGTCGAAGCCGCTTGCCATGAACGTGGTCGCTGCGTCCGCACCGATCTGCTGCAACTTTGCAGCGTCCACGGGTGTGCCGAGGTACCTGCCGTTCAGAATGTAGCGCGGGCCCTCCAGCTTCTGGTGGCCCATCTGGCTGCGCGTCCATGCCGAGGCTTCGAGCGCTTGTGCGTTGCCGAGCATCATGCGGGCACCTTGGCAGCGCCCAGCGCTGCCTCCTTGTACTTGGCCAGCGTGGCCGTCTGCGTGTCGGGCGGCGGGCCCATGTTGAGCACCTTCGCCTTGACGTTCTGGGCAGCCTGCTCCAGCGTGGTGCCAGAAGAGGTCTCTGCAATCTTCAGCACCCAGCCGAGCGGCAGCAGGAACCGCGCGGCAATATCGGCGGCCTCCTCAAACTTCTTCTGCGCCTCTGGGGTCTTGCCGGGCTCCGCAAGCTGGTCACTCGCAAAAGCGCGCAGCATCAGGTCGTCGTACCACTTCGGCCGAAAGGCGCGAAGAAGGATCCACCCGATCGCCACTCCTGCGAGGATTTTCCAGACCTTTCCCATTTACGCCTTCGCGCACGCCCAGATCGTCGCCACCGTGCCGACCGGCGCACCCGCGCCGGTCAGCTGCACCGAAATATCGAAGCTCTGCCCAAACGGCCCGTTGAACACCACGCTGACGGTGGTGTTCGCAACGATCAAGCCGGTCAACTGCGTCTGCACACTGAGCGACCTGCTGGCAGCGTAGTTGGTGATCAGAACGTGCTGAATGTTGGCCGTCGTGCAGAGGAAGAACACCTCGATCTGCTTGGCGAATCCGCAAGGAATGTCCGTCAGCACAGGGATCACCGCGTTGACGCCACCAGCGATGCTGGTGCCGCCGATCGGGGTAACCTTCTCCGCGATGTTGGGCTTGCTTGTCCAGCGGTCGATCGGGCTGATCATCCTTCACCTCGCAGCTTGCCGTCTTCGGTCACATCGAGCGTCCACTGCTCCGCAAACACCTGCGTGAGGGTGAACAGGGTCGTCGTGTCGATCGCGGTGGCAGCCGAGCGGCGCGTCAGCGTCAGGATGACCCGGCAGGTGCCGTAGATCGCCACGTCGACCGCGATGCGGCCCTCAATCGCGAAGTCGCTCGACACGTCCGCAACGAAGCTGGGGAAGGTCGTCTCCGGCGACTGCCCCAGCAACGGCGACTGCTGCACCGACAACAGGGCTTGGTAGTTGTTGAACGAGTCGGTCGTCGCGACGTTGCTCGCGTTGAACGCAGGCAGCCGCACGGTGAACTGCACGCGCGCGTAGTCGGCAGCCTTGGCGTTGTACGCTTCACCACGCAACGCCTCGCGGTTGCCTTGCAGCCGAGGGCGCAAGAGCGGCGTGGCGAGCCTGACGGTGACCGGGTTGGTCGGATCCGAAACGACGCCCGTATTCGGAACCTGAGAGGCTTCTGAGACAAGTAGGTGCATCGCGACCTCTACAGCAGAACGAGCGTGAAGGTGATCACCACCTTGACGTCGAACGGCCCGTTGTTGACCAGCGAGAACTCTCGAATGTCCGCACCCGACCAGTACTCTGGCAACTGCGGTCGCGTGTTCGGGCGGAAGCCGAAGCCGAGGTTGCTCACCACCGGAGCCTGCTCCGTGTCGACGGCGGCGTCCTTGCGCGAGATGGAAAGCTCAACGAAGCTGGCCTGCTCGTTCGGAGCGACCGCGAAGGCAGCGCCCGCGATAGGGGCCGCAGCCCTGACCACCGTCGCCTGACGCGAGAACACCAAGCAGTCGTAGCCCGCCGACACGTTGAACGCTTGGATCACCGTCGCACCGGCCGGCACCGCGAAGGTGATCGACCGATCGAGGTAGGTCACGCGCCCAGCCTTGACCCAGTCGGAGACCGCTGGGTACTGCTTCGCGAGAGAGTCGATGTGCTCTGCGACGGGCTGCGCGAACGTGGACGCGAGAGGATTGCCCCACCTACCAACATGGATGCCGTAGTTCTGGGTGGGATACATGCTATCCTCCGATGGGGAACCCCCTCGCGTCCGAGTACTCTCGCACAGTCCGCGCCGCTAGACTAGCGGCCGGTGTCCAGCAGCGCGATGGTGAAGGTCAGCACGACCTTGACCGCGTTGTTGCTGAAGTTCGACACGGTGATCTGCCGAGTCTCGTTACCGAGCCACAGTTCCGGCACGGGACGAATGTTCGGAGAATAGCCGAAGCCGAAGTTGTTGTTCACCGGCGCGTCTTCGACGTCGATGAAGCCCGACTGCCGTTGGATCTGCACGTTGACGTAGCTGGCGTCCTCGTTCGGCAGCACCGAGAAAGCAGCGCCGACAGCAGGAGCCGCCGCGGTGATCACAGACGCCTGCCGCGCGAACACGATGATGTTCTTACCACCACCGAGGTTGACCTGCTGCGTCGCGATGGTCGGGACGATCGGCGGGCCGACCGCAGCAGCCGCCGCGATGCTGGTGAAGGTCACAGTTCGGTCGAGGAACGCCACGCGACCCGTAGTGGGCCACTTCGAGCGATCTTCCGAGAACGGATTGCTCTGGCGATCCCCGTAGAGCCACTGCGTCATGTAGCAGCCAAGCGACTGCCCATACGTCGAGAAGGACGGGGCGCACCACGCTTGATTCATGTCAGCCATCTGTCGTCTCCTGTAGCAGCACGAAGGGGGCAGGCATCATGCGACACCTGCCCCCTCCAACCTGCGTCGCATGTCGCAGCTAGTGCGGGACTTAGCCCACCGGCATGGTGCAGAGGTAGCCGTGCAGGTACTGACGCACCGCGAGGAACGTGGTGGGCAGCGTGTCGCCAACTCCACCCGAAATGTCCTCGACCGCGAAAGCGTTGCCGCCACGCACCCGGATGCGGACATTGATGTTCGGGGGGAACACCAACGGAATCCGCAGCTTGCGACCCTTCGAGTCGGGCTCACCCAAGTAGGCACCCACCGAGTACTCGTTGGCGGCAGCGGTGTTCGGCACAGCGTACTGCGCACCGAAGCCACCGAAGTCGATCAGCGAGCCGTAGTTGCGGGTGATGCCGTCACCGATCGTCACCTGCCACGACAGGTTGCGGCCGATGGCGTTCACCGCCGACAGCTTCGGGATCAGATCTTCAGTCGCGGTGGCAGTAGTGCTGCCCGTGCTGCGACGGAAGATCTGGAACGCGCACGAAGTGGCGATGAACACTTGGTTGGCCGGCAAACGGCCGCCGGTGTCCTGCCACGACGTCTGGCTGCGGGTGAGCGCAGTCGTGAAGCCCTGACCGACGTCGCCGCGAGCAGCTTGGAACAGTTCAAGGTTGACGTCCGCCGGAACTTGGTTGGCGACAGCGATCGTCTGAAGCGCCGTCGACCACTGGGTCTGGGCAACCACGAAGTTCAGATCACCGATCGTCACGCCATTCGGCGCGACCGTCATGCGCAGGTACGGCTTGAGATCTTCAAACGCCGAATCGTCCTTGATAGCCATCTTGTCCTCCAGCCCCAGTACAGAGTAGGGGTCAGGTTGAGTGGGAGACTTAGCCGACCGGCATCGTCATGAGGTAGCCGCGCAGAACCATCTTGATCTGCACGTTGGTCGCAGCCGCCGTGTTGAGCAGCTGGAACGGCGAGCCGTTCGACGCGGTCAACGAGACGTTGACCAGCGGCGGGAACACGATCGGCACTTGCAGCTTGGTGATGCCCACGTCGGGCGAGCCGTTCTGCGCCGAGATCGTCGTGGTCGGCGCAAGGTTCAGACCTTCGTCGGTCACGCTGAAAGCCTGCGACAGCGTGTACTCGCTCAGGAGGCCGATCGTACGGGTGATACCGCGGCCGATCGTCAGATCCCAAGAGAAGTTCTGACCCACCGAGAACACATCGCTCCGGTTGGTCGCCGCCGAAACACCGTTCGCCATCTGGAGAAGGTTCTCGTTGGGCGTGGTGGTCAGATCGGTGCTGCCGATTGCCGACAGGAGGAAGCCAGCGTGCGTCGCGATGTACACTTGGTTCGCAGGAGCCTGCCCCTTCGAGAAGGTGCTGTTTGTCTGCGACAGCGACAGAACGCCGCCAGTGTAGCCCTGCTGGGCAGCCTGCTCACCCTGCGCGCCCACGAAGAACTGCACGGTGGTGTTCGCGGCGACGATGCCGGTGGCACCCGACGTGAAGACCGACGTGGAGTACAGGTCTTGCTGGTTGCTATAGGTGAGATTTCCGACAGTTACGCCGGGAACCACGACCATTTTCGCGTACGGAGCGAGTTCCTCGAAGATGCTCTTCTCTTGCATAGCCATGATGGCTTCTCCTGTTGCGGCGGCTAGCCGCGAAAGCGCTCAGTGTTGCTGACGCGGTTTAGCCGTAGATGCTGGGAGCGCTGAACAGCCCGCCCATGGCGTTGACGTCGGTGTACATGCCCGACAGAGCGCCGGTCTCCGCGCTGACGTAACCGCCAACGGCCGGAGCAGCAGTGTAGGGGTCGAAGTAGACGCCCGACATGGCGCTGCTGTAGCCGGCAGTCGCGCCAGCCGCGGGAGCGACGCCCGGAATCTTCTTGACGAGGCCCTCGATCGG
>CAYVOK010000077.1:7025-8575 GCA_964453335.1 uncultured Acidimicrobiaceae bacterium | reverse complement strand
GGTCCACCCCATCCTGTAACTTCTCCGACAGACTTCATCCACCAGGAATTGGCAATAGGAGTGAAAGATTCAATCCTATTTGCATCTTTCTCTGAGATTTCTTTATCATCAAAGAATGCTGCCTTTGTCATGTTAACAATTGATCTAATCAATGCAGTTGTCTGAGAAATCGGATACAGTGAACTTGCCTGTGTGCTTGCGTTACTAGAACCTGAAATCTGATCAAACACAAACATAGGAAGAATATTCGATGTACCGAATACGTTAGATCGTCCGATTGCAAGCATTACTGCCGCAGCGGGGTCTTCTTCCAAATCCTCAAGAATGTCTTCCAATGGTTCATTGTGATACATTGTACGAAGAGAAATGTTATACAACATTTCACCAACAAGTCCGATAGATACCAGGAAGAGTGCATATGTCAGTTTCTCATTTGCAAGATGGTTCAGCATGATGTTGTTGAACCACGACCTAGCAAACGAAGTAAACATGTTCTTCAATTTGGTTGCGGGATCAAGACCACCAGCGGGAATGTTAACGTCTTGTACACCGGGTACAGTAACGTGTTTGGTCAATTCAGTTTCTTTGTGAGCAAGAACACGCTCAACGGTATCCCTGTATTTGGGATTCTTAAGAATTGCATCCTCAAGAATACCGTAATCCAAGGCTCCATTTTCTTTATCAAGTAGACGGCCACCTGCTGCCTTGTCAATCTCTTCTAGTTCTCGAATTGTCTTAGGATCAAGCAGACCAGATTGATTCAGTGTAGCGGCATATGTTGCATCTTCTCCAAAGCCTGCATCGTAAGCCATCTTTCTGAACACCTTTTCTGGTTCAGCTTCTGCTGCCCAGTTATGTTTTTGCATAACTTCTGACAACTTCTTGATTCTATCCCAGTTACGAATAACTCGAACACTTGCTGAGTGAACGGCAATTCCTGAGATAAATCCTTGCAACAGATCTTCACCAGCTAGACCGCTTGATGCATGATGCAAGAATGCGGCAACTGATTTGGTCTTGTTCATTGCACCTGTTGATCCAGCAACAACTCTAGCCGGATTTACAAATGTCTTGTCAAGCCAGTTTCTGTTGATGTGGGTCGCATTTACGGCACTCTGAAGAGTATGTGGCATATGGTTTCGCATCCATATGTATCCTGCCATAATGCCTTTCAATTGATCCTTTGTTGCTCCTGTAAGGATATCCTTTACAATTCGAGCCAGACCTTGCGGTCCGTCTCTGGAGATTACACTAGCCAACAGCATCGGCAATTCAGTTACAGTTCCTGCAAGCGCACTTCTTGCTGATACAGGAACACGGGCAATGCTAGAGGCGATGTCAACAATATCGTCAGTAATGCCTTGCTTTCTTGTGATATCGCTTACAAAGGATTCACGCAAAGCATTTACTTGGTTTGTCAGATACTTGAACGATTCTCCAATCTTCTCTCGGTCAAAGTCAGTCAACTTAGTGTTTGACAACAAGAAGTTTTCAACACCTGACAACAAGTTCTTGATGTCAATATCTCTACGAGATACACCAAGCAACTG
>CAYVOK010000077.1:2751-6925 GCA_964453335.1 uncultured Acidimicrobiaceae bacterium | reverse complement strand
GCATGTCGCATAACCAATTCTTTTGCAGGATCATCCAGATGTTTAGTCGTGTTGTTAAGATCAACAATGATCTTGCTGACCTTTGCAACCACACGGCGTTTGCGTTGTTCCAAACCGGGTCCAACCATCTTTGAGAATCCAAACGAATCCGTGTACAAATTATGCGACGAGATGAGATGGCTGAATCGTGCAATAATGGGAATCTGAGAACCGACCGTAGCCAGCGAACCTTGATCAAAGAGATTACCCCACTTACGCAGAGTTCTCAATGATTTGTTCTTGGCGTACACGAGCCAATTCTCTTTACCTTCCCCGAATGTACCTCGGTTAGAAGCGTTCTTAATAATTTCAGATGTATCCGTAGCATTAAGAACGCTACCCGGATTAGCTTCAACAACACCCAACTCAATATCAAGTTTAACAGGAGCAGGGCTTACTCCGGCGATTGCAGGAACATATCGACTATGCACCTTACGAAGATTCTGCAATGCACGGCGCAAGCGAATCCTGTTTTCTTTGATAGCTTCAAAGTCACCGGACTGATCGAGGGCAATTCTTTCGTCTCGCGCTTTGGTAACTTCATCCATAGCTCGTGCAAAGATCGAAGTCGGATCTTTCATGTTCATGTACTTACTGGCAAACTTTTCAAGCTGTTTGTCAGTAGGCTCAGGAATCTTAATTGCATCCACATTGATGTCGATCTTCGGAGTCTTATGAATCTTGATTTCAACAGGACCGATGATGTCTGGAATGACGTTGGCATCCTTTCTGATTTTCTCACCTGCAACTCTGAGAGTATCAAAGTCAGCAGTTGAATCAGGGTTAGCCAACTTACCGAGTGCAGCATCGAGGAACTGATTGCGTGAAAGTTCATCCGTAAACGGATTCTTTTCACCATACAACTGTCCCGCAGTTCCCATGTACACCCAGGTTTTATCCAGCAGTTCCTTTGAAACCTTGAGGTTCATCTTCTTAGCAATATCCATAAACTGTTTATGGACACTATCAACAAAGAAGTCTACACCTGTTGCATCAAATCGCGCTAGAATCTGAGATGCGATTCTTACCAACTTAGGATCACTACCGGGAATTCCCAGCTTTGTGTTGTATTCCTTGATGGTTCGTTTAACGGGATCACCGGGTTGTAGTCCCTTAGCACCCTTTTTAAGTTGCTTCTTGGCCTCTCTGATTTGCTTCTTGACGTTATGCCACAAGGTAGTTGACCAATACAGGGTCTCTGCTTCGGTCATTCCTGTAGTATCCATAAGCTTCTGAAGCAAGATAGTGCGTTCTTCAAAGTCGGTGGATCGAGCCAATTGAATTGCTAGACGATCAGCAGGATCTGCAATCGTAAGATTGACAATTCCTGTTCGTTTCTCGGGTCCAATCAATGCCGTATCGATTCCAACAACCTTCGGTTGGAACCTAGGTTTGAGCAACTCATCAAATGTCTTTCTCAAATTAGGGTTGATCTTGGCATCAATATTACCTAACTTGGCGATTTCGTCCACGCTTCCGTAGACATCTCGCATCCATCGGCGATAGTTAGAGAAGACTTGAGCCAAACCCTTGTGTCGGTATCCTGCAAACTTTCGTGTTGCAAGATACATTTCAAACGCTCGGGCAAACTTTTCTTCCGCTTCAACAGTCCAATTAACATCTTCCGGATCCATGCCTGCCCATGTAGACAGTCTGGCAAGTTGATCTGCAGACAACTCTCTGCGGAAGATATGACCAAGTTCGTGACTCAGTGACACAATGTCTGTTGCATTTTGAAAGCCATACAGAATCGCTCGTCCATTCGCAAACCCAACAGCAGCTTTGGCTTTTCCGGCGGTATCCTTGTTGTACAGAACTTCTGTGACATCAAGTTTTGTGTCATCCCATACAACCATGTTTCGATATGATCCGCTTTTTTCATCACCAAAGTACAACATCGCATAGATGTTGTTGGATTTAAGCAATTCAGAAATCGGTTTAAGGTCTTTAGTATCGTAATTTCTAATTAACTGACTTTCTTTATTCGGATGTGTAGTAAACCCTAAATTATATATTCCCTTGAGAGAGAAAGTTGACTCATATGCATCTGAAGTCTCATCAAGAGTTTTTAGTTTTGCCTGTATTAAAGCTTTATCATCAATATCTTTCAAAGACATCAAATTTCTTTGCATAGATTCTGCCAGTTGCTTAAGTGGCTTTTTAACTTTAGATATAGATAATGAGCTATAAGCCCAATACATGTTTAACCTAGCTAGAAACGAATACATTGTTTCGCCAGTTAACCGATCAGTTAATCCAGAGTATTGAAGAATTTTTTGAACATCGTCTGTTGTTAAATATGACTTAACATTTTTGATTGTTGTATCTGCTGGATTGTATCTACGACCGTTTATAATATTTTCCGCTATAGTCAGATTTTTGTTAAGAAGCGTGGTAACAGCGTTGACAAATCCGTTTTGTACGTCAATGGAGTGATCATTGAATGACTTTTCCCACGTTAATGTTTCTGTTGTAGTGTCTACTCGAACGTCAATTTTACTGATGGAGCCTTCTTTATACACCTTTGTAAACGGCTTGATGCTAGTTGTATCAAAAGACCCATCTAGCATTTCTTTCATGGTAATAGGAGATATTCGTATTTTTTGACCCGAATAAGCGATGCCGTTTCTGTCAAAAACTTTTGATAGTTCTGTACTTTCTTCTAGTATAGTGCCGAAGGCATGATCAGTTCTATCAATCAGTCCTTCTTTCTTTAGACGAGTTGTTGCATATTGAGTAAAATTTTCTAATAGTTTATTCCATGTGTAATCAGAACTATTATACGTTCCAGTTTGAAGTCGTTCATTTAAATTTATACGATAGAACTCAACAAACTCATCTACAATCCAAGGTATAAATGATTCTACTTGATCTATTGGCGAGTATGCTTTTCGTAAAACACTGGTCAAATAACTGCGAACACCAGTTTGCAGTTGGTTCATCATACCTTGAGTATCTGTCGTTGATTTAAAAATACTTTCTTCCGGATTTGAAACATCAACAGTATGTTGAAATCTGTTCGGAGAATAAGTACTCATTAACTCAATTGGAGTATAATAAATTCCATCTGAGAATTTATAGTCTAGTGTTTCGGTAATCTTATCTATAATTTCTCGATCTGTTTTTGCTACCACTCCAAATCTATTTTTATATAACTGCCGTAATTCCGTAAATGAAACCGTAGTGTTTTTTAGATCTATAATGTCTTGTATAAATGCAGCGGCAGTTGGATCTCGATCAATAGCTCGTGCTGCAGGGGTAGACAAATTAAACACCTGAGGCGGTTTTTGAAACGGAGTCAGTCCAGTTTGCTTTGCTCCTCTAACACCGATGTCTCGATACATTCTAGAAACACCTGAAGGTCCAAATGTGAGATAGAATCCATATCCTTCCCAAGAAGTTCCTTCTCCTGTTCCTACTTTAGAAAGATCAACCTTAGTAATGTTATTCCATCCACCGTGTCGTCCAGTGCCTGCCATGGCAAACAGAACTTTGTCAACAAGTTCTGAATCTCTCGGGTCCATTACAAAGTCTTTGAATGTGCGGAAGACATAATCATCGGCAGACAACCCAAGAGATCCTGCCCGTGACGACACCAATGCTGCAAAGGCCAAGACCTGGCTGTTCAGTTCGGTCTCATCAACAGCAGTTACAATACGGCCATCAGGCAAAGTCTTAGTTACCGTGGGAGCGTTACCTCTAGCAAGCATCTCCTTGACATTGGCCATAAGCCAAGCCATGTTTTTGATCTTGTCCTTTTCGGTTCCAAGACGCACGGCAACTCCGGCAACTTCGAGTTCATTTTCTACGAAGTCACTCCAAGAGTTCTCAATTCGAGCATCAATAGTCTTACCCATCTTAAGGGCTTTAGCTCGTTGATCGAGAATGACCACCGTATCAAGGAAGTTATCAATCTCTTCTTTGACGGGTTTGTTATTACGCATCCAACCAAGGAACAGACCCTGATCGACTCCGCTATCGACATGTGCATCCCACCATTTCTGATCGAGAGCTTCTTTATGGCGATAGAACGGATCTTTCAACAAATAGTTGAACTGATACGCAATCTCTTCACTGAGGGCGGCACGAGTGTTGATATTGATAACATCGTCCGGTCCTCCGTTTTCAGGAAGGG
>CAYVOK010000077.1:0-2651 GCA_964453335.1 uncultured Acidimicrobiaceae bacterium | reverse complement strand
CAAGATTGAAGATTCCAACGGGAACAGAGTACCATTTCTCAAACAATCCTGTTCGATCTTTAAGAGCGCGTTGAGTGCCATGAGCATTCGCAACAGCGTCTACAAAGTCCTCGGTTGTGTCGTACTTGTTGGGATCAATAGGGTATCCGAGATCGTTCAATTCATCAGTGAATGATTTAAGATATTCGGCTGCCTTGTCTTTCGGAAGTTCATAAAGATCTCGATAGCTAGGATCGTTTGTAAACGCTGCACGATTGTTCCATTCCGTAGCAAAGTAGCTTGTGGACCACCAATCGGCGATAGGACCGCTCAGTGTGAATCGTCCTGCAGAACCTTCTGGAGATGCTGAACTACTAGATGCAATGAAAGAGGCTGGGAAGTCTCCCATCTTTTCTCTAGCATCTTCGTTAGGCTTTTCTACAAACACTCCAATAGGAATTTGAGGTCCACCACTCATTGGATTTGTAAACGGAGTATAACTGAATCGTGATGGGATTCGGTCAAACTGTCGTTTGTTAATCTCATTTTGAACTTGATCACTAATCAACGGTTCTTTACCCAGAGCAGGATTAGTTTCTGCAACCGGGTTGTTAGGGTCAATGGCCATATGGCCTCCTTTCTAATCAACTGCCGTAGATTTCTCTGCGGCAGTCGTGTATTTATTGAGCAGGAATTAGATCTGTTTGCGCTGATTCAAACATCTGTCTGTATCCAATTGCAGGCTTTCCTTGAATGTTTCCTTCTTGTACATCAAATGCATTTGCAAACTTACTGCCGAAGTAAGAGAATGGAATACCAAGAGTAGTATTTATAGTATAATTGAAAGCTGATTTTATTCCTTCACCTGGACGCATCAAGAAGCTTCCAATCGATGCGCCTGCCTGATCTCTAATCTCTTTAGCTGTTGTCAGCGGAAATTGAGCTGTAAATCGTGGATTAAATCGAACAGGAGTACTTCCCTTTGTGGTAGGATCTGTACCATAGACGGCGTGCCACTTTCCATCATCGTCCTTCCACATCAAGTGTCCGCCCAATGCGAAAGAAGATCTTGGTGTAAAGTCACCGAGCGCACGATCCATGTAAAGAGAACCGTTTGCCGAGTCGTATGAATATCCCCATTTCAAATCCCACAAACGAGCCGGATCAATATCTAATTTAAGTGCAATCAAATCTCCAATTGTTGTCCAGTTCTCATCAACTGATCGGCCAAAGAAATCAGCGTAGTCTTGTCGATAATTTTCTGGAATTGTAGTCTTAAAGATTCTTGTAATCTCGTCTGACCGTTGATCGAATTCGGTGTATGTTGACATTACATCGGGGATAATTCTGCCCTGTCCATTTGCTCGCTCTTCAATGACATATCCCATAGCATGTAACATGGCTTTGGCAATAGGCTCAGGATTTTTTGGATCATATACTCTAGCTGTATTGTAAAGTTGCTTTACAGTAGACAACATCTTATCAGAGGCGATGATTCCATTTTCGAATCCCATATCTTCCGCAACGACAGAATCTTTAACTTCAGTTCTTTCGGCGGTATAGCTCGCATTACGAATTGACTCCGCCATTGCAGGAATTGTCACACCATTGGGAGTCTCAAGAGAATATACACCAGGAGACACAACTTTCATTTTAGATTGAATACTTGCAATGACAGCAGCATCTATTTTATTTAGTTTACCGGAATTCAAAGCTGCACGAATACCTGGATTTCTAAATCCACCATATGTTGCTATAGCAATTACACCAAGTTGCATTTTAATCGGATCTTCACTATGAAGATTGTTGATATGATAATCAAGCAATGCACTGTTTACAGGCTGTCCGTTTAGTCGCTTAATGTCTGATTGAGCAACTCGAACAAACAAGTTTGTTCTTTCGTTTTCAAGACTCGGATCACGATTAGTCATTAACTCGGTAACTTTATCGGCACTGAAACCAAGTGAATTCCAAATACCTGATTGTTGAATGGAGACAACACCGTCAAGTTGTTGGCTTGAGAATCTGAGTTTATTATTGTCTGCTTCATTGAGAGGAATTCCTCTTTGTTGAAGCTCACGAAGATACTCAGCACTCGTGGACAGTCCACTAGATTTTACTTTAGATACAACCGTTTCGTTGTAAGAGTCAATGACAAGATTTATCAAATCATTTCGAGCAGGATTGTCTGTTCTAAGCAGACTTTCAAAACTTCCAAGACTTTCCGCCTTGTCAATTTCCTGTTGAGTGAAGGCTCCGGTACTTGCCAAATAGTTGAAGTACAGTGACTTTCCTACCGTATATGCGTCATCACTCGGACGATCTTGTCTAGTCGATTGTCTAGGCACAAACACGCCGGACTCTTGATCCTGTTCGACAGGAAGAGTCGTTGTCAAAGTAACGACAGGATCAAAATCGGGATTTGCATTTAGTGCTTCAGCAGTGATGGTATCACCTAGTTGTTTTTTAAGAGCGACAACCACTACCCTCTTCGATTCACCTACTGAAGCTCCGAATTGTACCTTACCTTCTAGATTTGATGAAAGCGTATAATACAATCTAAGAGCGTCTTGAGGCTTTAGTTGATTTGTGGCAACTAGTTGGGCTGCGTTTACAAACGTACTGCTAACAATGTCATCCAGTTTTGATTGAGCTTTAGCTTGCTCTGCTGG
>CAYVOK010000076.1:0-8603 GCA_964453335.1 uncultured Acidimicrobiaceae bacterium | reverse complement strand
AGGGGGCTTTTACACCCCCCCCTTTTTTTTATAATACAAATATAAAAAAATTAAAAAAATTTACTTATTATGGTTTTTGACCCCCACCCCCCCCTTAAAAACAAATGGTTTTTCGCTCCTGTACAACATATTATACACACCTACAACACTTCGCTAAATCACCTATCAAAATCTTCCATAACAATCTTGCATAGATATCATTCTATTTCGCCTTCAAGTTTTCAAAAAATAATAAAAAGTCTTGACATTGAAAATGAATTATTTTTATATTATGATTTGTATTGTTCATTGTATCAACTTTATTGGAATTATAATTCTAATATGATGATTACTAATAACAAACTTTATAACGATAAGATTACCTCAAAAGAACATGGTCTTATTGTTAATGATATTAATAATACTTATAAAGAGTTAGTTTCTATATATGGATATAAACGAAATTAGTAGAAGGGATGGTTTCTCTAAGATTACTAAAAGGGTTATTAATTATAATAATTTTGTTAATGAGAATTGCCGAATACTTAATAAAGAAATTGCCGAAAATATTAAATTGCTACAAATGGTAAGGACTGAGTTTTTACTTCCTGCTATTGAGAGGTTTAAGATATGTGACGATGAAGAGTCCGAGAAAGAACTTAAGAATGTGAAAAATATTATTAGTATTGTTAATGAACAAATTGAAAGTTGCCAAGTGGCGGCGAGAAGTAATAATGAAGTTGCTATTGCTGAAAATAATACATTGAATAACTTTGCTAATAAAGTTGCTAATGCTGAGTTAGAGGATACTATAGAAGAAGAGTTGATTGAGTCAAAAATGATTGAGGAAGAGAAAGCTAAGAATGATAGTGTTATTACTATTAGTGCTGAAATGAACGAACAAGATATTATTGATGATTTATAGTATTAGGTATTATAAGAATAAGCAAGGTTATATTGTTTTTGATGATGGCTTTACTAAAATAGAAACTAAAGAAGTTGTAATGATTAGATTTAAGCTTTATTTGAATAGTTATGCTGGTTTTGTTATATATAGTGGATGTGGATTGATTTATGAATTTGTGTTAAGAATTTTTTATACTAAGAATGATTACACTAGGTCAAAAATGAATTTAGGTTTAGATAAGATAAAAGATATTATGGCAAATGAAATAAAAAGAAATCCTTCTTGTCAGGAGCAATTTAGAAAACTTTATGATTTTTGCAAAAAACATAATATTGATATTAAGTTTTATATGTCTAATGAATGGAAAAGAATAGAATAGTTCATAATCCTAAGCAAAAAGCTTTTATTAAAGAATTATGTAAGCAGTATTACAAGACTATTGCTTTATATGGAGGCGGTAGGTCTGGTAAAACTTTTATTATATGTGAGCAAATATTAAGGTCTTGTTATTTGTTTCCTGGAATTAAAGTTTTAATTCTTAGAGAAAGTTTATCTTCTGGTAAAAATACTATTCTTGATACTTTGTTTTATATTTTAACTAATTATTATCCTTATAATTCTATTAAATATTTAGATTATGGCAAGAATAATGCTAAAAAAGATAGATTTGGTAATAAAGGCAGTTCAAATACAAAAGAAGGTATTATATCTTTTAGGAATGGTAGTAGAATACAAATAGGTGGGGTACAGAATATAGATAAATATCTTGGGGGGCAATATCAAATTATATACTTAAATGAAGCTACACAATTACCAGAGAGTGTTTTTTTTGGTATTCATTCTATTGTTAGTCGTTTAAGTGGTTTTGTTCCTATACCAGAACAATTTTATCATCGTTTTGAATTTGAGTGCAGTAATGTTAATGAGCCTGTTTATAGTAGCCAAGAATATTTAGATAGGAAAATTTTATTTGTGCCATTTTATTTAAAGAATAATAATTTTGATGATGGGAAAAAATATGCTCCCTTACAATTATATGTTGACTTTAACCCTAGCTATAAAACACATTGGACTTATAATTTGTTTATAAAGAAAATGGATAATAAAGGTAATTATTATCACGATGCACATAGAATGTTAGTTTATAAAATTAATCCTGTAGATAACTTACATTTACCTCAAGAGCAATATATAGCAAATTTTACTGATGATGATTCTAGAAAAAGGTTCGTTGAGGGAGAATTTTTGGACGAAGATGGAACAATGTTTAAATTTAATTCGTTAAAACGATATACAAGTTATCCAGAATTTACTGAAATATTTTTTACTTGTGATTTAGCCTCAACTGATAATAGATATAGTGATTATAGTGTTGTCTGCTGTTGGGGATTAGTTGAAAATACCACTGATAGCAGAGAGTTTCATATTTATTTATTAGATATGCATCGCAGTAAAACTGATATTGACCAATGGATTGAGTTTATTGGTAATTTTATTAATAATTGGACTTTTGAAAAAGTGCAATCTTATGGAATAGTAAATCATAGCGAAGAAAATAAAGTTTTTCTTTTGGAAGATACATCAAATCCTACATTGTTAAAAAATACTATTGGCAGAACAAATGAGGAAGTTGATTTTAGAGTTATTATGAGAAAGAAAATAAGAGGGGGTGGTAATAAATTAAATAGATTGAGAGAAGTTGCACCATTAATCAATTTTAATTCAGTTGTTCATATTCCTGATGACAATTTTATTATTCCATTTGAGCCAGATGAAAACTACTTAAATAGAATAATGGCAAAAAATGAAGATTTTACTTTTAAAGATAGAAATAAAAAACAAATTTATCTTGATAAAATAATTACTTTTATTGAAGATGAATTTAATTCTTGCAAAGTTAAAAATAGCAATTTAAAATCAACTAAAAGTATTAAAGACGATATTATAGATAACTTTGCTGATGCTGTTGCATATAAATATTGTCTTGAATATAATGAAGCAGAAGAAACTTACTTTAGAGTAGAACCTTTAATTTACCAAAAAAATGCCCAAACCTCCTAAAATTGTTCAAAATAATGCCAAAAAAGGACTTGAGTTAAGAAGAAATGCTCCAGATAGTAAAAAAGGCGGAACTTCCGTTGGTGTAGCTAGAGCTAGAGACCTTGCAAATCGTAAAGATATATCTATTGATACATTAAAACGAATGGCACAATTTAGAAGACATCAAAAAAACTATCGTCCAGAAATAAAAGTTGAAGGAATTGATGGTAAAAAGACAGCAACAAAAGGAACTCAAGCTGTTTTATTATGGGGTGGTATGCAAGGAATTAATTGGGCAGATAGAGAATTAGAAAAATATAAAAATAAAAAGAAAAGATGAATTTATTAATTAAAAAACAAGTAGAATTAAATGAATTAATTCATTTAAAATACATTGCAAAACAAAATAAATTATATTCTTGGTTTTTAAATATGAAAGATATTGATATTAAAAGTATTATTGTTGATTTAGAGTTAAGGGAAAATTTATTAAGAGAAGAAATTAAGTCACTTAGCTCTTAGTTTTACCATCATAAGACATTTTATTGTCTATTTCGCTATAATATAGTTTAGAATCTTCTTTTAAGTTATTCCATTTATCATCCACTGATTTTAAATTTTCCACTGCTGAACCATTAGTAATTAAATTTGCTTTATATAACTCTTTTATTTCTTCTATTTCTCTTGCTTTCAATATTTCTACACCAGATGTATCTAAAGAAAAATATACATTGTCAATATTTAAAAATTTAGAGTGCAAAGGTGATGTTTCGCTATTAACAAAAAGATTTTTAAAGAATATTTCAAAATTTGAGCATAAAAGAGGTTTTGCCATCCTTATAGTTCCTTTATAAGACTCTTCAATTTTAATTTCTGCATTATTTGAGTACTCATTTAATCCTTCAAAAACTGACCTATTACCACCATCAATGGAAGCATATATTTTATCACCACACATATTAATCATTTTTTCTATTTCCGCTGAAACTACTGCTTGTGTCACTCTTTCAAAAGTAATCCCACTATTTTTTGTAAATATTATTGCTGATTTACCAGAATTTGTTGGTCCTTCCATTGCTTCTTTAATTTGATTTTGCTCTATTTCTCTTTCAACTCTTTGTCTTTCTGTTATTTTTGAGCCATCTTGATTATTAGAGTTTATAATCATTAATAAACCTGGTGTGCAATTGTTTTTATAATGTGATTTTGCATTTTCTATCGCCGCATTTTGTCCTTCAATAAAAGGTAATGTTTCTGCAAATGGACTTACACATTGTCCTTTTTCCTCAACAAAATTAGTAAAAGGGCATAATATATATATTTTGCCTTTTTTTTCGCAAACAAAATTTAAGTAATTTGGACTATAAATAAATTTTAACGGCTCTAAGTCTTCTTTTATATGAGCAATATATTCTAAATCTAAATCTTTACTACTTTGTAAATATAATTTTTTAGGTGTTATGATTTTATTAAATGTATCTAAATATACAAAATCTTTTGATTTATTAAATACAAATACTATTCCGACTAAACCAGTTTTATTATAATTTCTAATAATATAAGAGAATATATCCTCTATTTTTCTTGGTGATAAAACATTATTTGGTTTATTTAACCATTCTAAAAACTTATTATAATATGGATTAGTTGTTTTTTCATCTTTTTCTTTTACTCTTTCTTTTATTATTAACTTACAATTATTAATAATACTTGTTTGTTTTTTATTAATTGTATTAACACTTATATTTAGGTCTATAATTTGCTCTGGATCAAGTTCATCTGTTGATTTTTTATATCTACCAGAAGTATCTGCGACATTATAATTATTTCCTCTAATATAATCAAGTAAATAATTATAACTTTGTAATAATGTATCTTCGCTATTTTTTGAAAAAAGTTTTTTAATTTGTTTCATTGTAAAAAAAATCTTGACTTAATTAAGTTTATTAATAGTATTTTGTTTTATTTATTTGTCAATTTTTTTTTAAATGAATACTACTTATAATAACAACTATAAAATAGATAATTTTGATGAAATAAAAGGTATTTTTACTGGAGTTATATGCAAACTAGGTGAAAATGATAAAAATCAAAATAATTTACATTTTGATAAAAATGCCTTTGATTCAAATTTTAATAATAATTTTATCAATTCTAATATTGAGCATAATAATGCAATAAAAACTTCTGATTCTGTAAAAATATGGAAAGATGACAATTTTTTATATGGCGAAATAAAACTTGCTGATTATTTTAAGCAAGATGAAAAAAGATATAACTATTTAATTAATCAATATAAAAAAAATAAATTATATTTTTCTCTTGGTGGAAAAATAATTGATAGTGAGCTAAAAAAAAATAATCATTTTGATTATTGTCAAAACCTTAAAAGATACGGAAGAGCAAAAAGAAAAGATATTGTTTATAAATTTAAACTTGACCATATTGCTTTTACAACGACTCCAGTTGACCAAGAAGCTGAAGTATTCCATTTACAATCTATGGATGGAGTTGCTTCTTATAACATTTTAATTGATGATAACTATAATAAAGAACAAGCACTAATTAATTGGCAAACTCATTCTGGAAGTTTAGAAAAACCAAGTCCAATTTATAATAGAGGTTTTTTATTTACTGATAATACAGATTTACAAGATTTTTCAAGCTATAAATATTTATTTGTTGATGTAGTAGATGAAAAAGTTTATATTAGTCAACAAGCGATAATAGATTTATTTAATGAAATATATACTAGTAATATTGATAAATTTGTTAAAATTAAATTACTTGAAAAAATTGATTTAATTTTGATTGAAATAAATAAAATAAGGGAAGAAAAACAATTATCAACAATCTCTTTTAATAAAATGAGTACAAAACAAGAAATTAATTTAATTAGTGGCAAAATGAGTGCTATTAAATTTTTAAAAAATAATAAAAATCTTTCTAATAATATGATTAACAATTTTGTAGAAAAATTGTTTGACTTAAATAAAAATAATAATAACATAGAAAATAGAGGGCAAAGTCCCGCCCTCATTGTCCAATCTGCTCAATGTGAGGAGCAACCTCCAATTCCTCAAGCAAGAAAAGAAATAAATTTAATTGAACTTGCTAATTTACTAAAACAAAAAAATAAATAAAATGTCAGAAGTAAGCCAAGAACAAATATTAGCAGATGCTATAACAAGCTCTGTAAAAGAAGGTGTAGCACAAAGCTTAGAAAATGAAAATGCTAAAAAAATTGCTTCATTATCAGAGCAATTAACAGCAAAAGATACTAAAATTGAAGAACTAGCAAGTTTAGTTCAGCAATCTAAAATGGCACTTGATGTTTTACAAAAAACAAGTAGCTCAATAGATGCGAAATACAATATTTCAAAGAATTCTGGTGATATTGATATTTCAAAAATTATAAAAGTTAAAGCTAATCTTGTAAAAGAAGGTTTAAGTCAAATTTCTAATCCAAGAACTATTCAATCAGCTGACTTAAATATAATTGATGTAACAAAAGATGTATTTTCTTCCTTAAATTCTGGAGATGTTGATGTTGTCGCTCAATCTATTATTAATCAATCAGTTTCTTCTGGTATTATTGGTAATAAAGAATATGAAATGCCAACAATTAATTTAGATTCACTTAAAGTATTTGAAGAAAAAGAAACATTTTTATCTAATATGGTAAATAGAAAAAGTGTTGCTAATGTTGAATTTATGGCTAAAGGAATGATGTATGAAGATTATATATCTCCAAACGATAAACCAACAACTGTAATTGAAGGTGGAACTGCAAATTTTTCTAGCTATGGTTCTTTTTCAACTTATACAAGAACTTCTGATATTATTGGAGTTCAGCACTCATTAAGTAATTTGATGGTGTGGACTAAACAAGATGATGCCATTATTGCTGATTTTTATGATAAAATGCTTAGACAAATTGAAATAGAAAGAAGTAAATCTATTATTAATGGTTATACAACAGAATTAGTAAATGGAAGCTCTGTTGCAAAATATAATACTGGTAATAATGGTATAGAAGGTATATTTAGTTTAGCTAATAATCCAACAAATAAAGATTCTAATTTTTCTCGTGGTATAGCAAAAGTTAAAATGGGAACTATTAGTGGAAGTGTTGGTAGCGAAACTATTAAAATTACTTATGCAGATTTAGATTCATTGATTGCTTTATATCCTGGTGACAACAATCCACAAGACTTAATTATTACTGATAGTGTAATGAGAGACTTTCAAAGAAATGTTCAAGGAACTGGTGATTTAAACTTTGACCAATATTTTTCTTATAGAAATGGCAGATTGTTTTATAAGTCAAATATGGGCGAAATAAATGTTATTGTTGTTCCAACATATACTAATGTTCAAAAAGCTTTAATAGAAGAAAATGGACTTGTTGGATTAAATAAAAGATTTGCTTTAATCAAACAAAAAGGTTTTGAAAACTATGTTGCTTTAAATCCTGGATCTTCAAATGTAATTACAAGCGGTTTTGAACAAGGCGGTCTTTTGAGTCAGCAAGCTGGTAAGGTAGTAGCAATGATTGGAAACTTTAAAGAAGCATATACTTTACACACTTCAACTTGGATAAACTTTGTAAGAGCTAGCGATTTTGAAACTGCTAAATCTGGTAGATGTGGTATTATTATGAACACTTCTCATGCTGGAGTTGTAAATAACTTTTACAACATTGCTATTGGTTATGCAAAATCTTCTTAATTTTAATTATTATAACAATGACAAAAGTAAATAAATTAATTCAAGACTTAAACAAATTTGAATTAGCTGGTGGTACTATTAATACCAATAATGGAGTTATTACCACTGCACCAATTAATTTAGCTAATTTTCAAGAAGCTATATTATTTGCAAATGTCTCTGCTATTGGAGATAATGATGTTTTACAACTTACTAAAGTAGAATTTACTGATTCTGCTGGTAATGTTAATACAACTTTACAACTAAATCAACCTTATCCATATGGAAATAATGCAGATTTTCCAGTTGGTTCAGAGTATCTTTTGTATCCAAAAGAAAATATCAAGGTTGACCCTCTTGTTTCTGCGGTAATTACTAAAGCTGACTTTACTGCTAATAAACCTTTTGCAAAAGGCAATAAAATTATTATTGGTTTGCAATTATGGAATTATCCTTTTTCCTCAAAATTTGTAAAATTTACTTTTACTGGTTCTTCTGTTGGAGAAAGCACTGTTGCAATTACTTCTTCATTTACTATAGTTGGATTGCCTTTTAATTCTTAATAATAATACCAGCCTCTTTTTAGGGGCTGGATTTTAATTTAAAATATGTTAGTATATAAAAATAATAAAGAAGATAATTCTCAATTAATACAATTTACAAAAGATTTAGAATATTCAAGAAATTTTAAAACAACTAATTTTAAAAAAAACGATATTTATTCTTTAGAATATTTATTAAAATATGAAAATATATCTGAAGTAATTTTAAAAATAACATCATCATTTAAAAATAATATAGAATATATTGACGAACTTCCTAAAGTAGAAAAAGTCATTGAGAGTGAAGCTAAAGTAGACATTGAAAATAAAAATGATATTCAACAAGATACTCAGGTAGATATTCAAGTAGATACTCAACAAGATACTCAGGTAGATATTCAAGTAGATACTCAACAAGATACTCA
>CAYVOK010000075.1:0-8619 GCA_964453335.1 uncultured Acidimicrobiaceae bacterium | reverse complement strand
CCGCCACCGCCAGACTTCTTCTTTGCTGGAGCCTTCTTTGCAGGCTTCTTTACAACCTTTGCAGACTTAACTGCAGCGTCTACATCTTCTACAGATGGTAGGCGACCAAACGCTGTGTCGTTTGGATTTGCTGCTCTCAATACTACTGGCACAATTGCACCAAGCAATGAGTATGCTAGTGTCTGTGGATCAGTTACTCCAGAAGCATACATTGCTGTTGCTGCTCCAAGAACTGATCGACCATAAGACGCTAGTGCTGCCTTAATTTGTTCATTCATTTTTTTCCTCCTAGGATATGAACTTCGATATGGCCACCCAAACTGGTTGAGCAAGCCATAATCCAATTATACCAGCAACGCCAGCGAATACTGGAGGGGCTGGAATTGGAATCTTAACTGGGGATATTGCGCTTATTGATAAGATTATTAAGCCTAAAGTAAGGCCTACTGATAATGATAACAAGATTTCTTTCATTTATTCCCTCGCATTTTGTAGTTGTGTATAATGGTTTAAACAAACATCTAAAACCCTTGTTTCTGTGCTAAACAATTTTTCTCCGTCTTCTTTACAATCAAGAACATTACAGTATCCAACTGGATCCAAAAATATCTGATCATAGGTTTTTAACTCTATCATTTTTGTGACTCCACATACTGATTGATAAAAGATATAATAATTTCTGATTCAGATCTTGGAACAGCATTAATTAAAAGATGATTAATATTGTCTTCTTTAAGAGTTTGAACAAATTCGTGGAAACTATCGTATGTAAAATATTCTACATCTCCTACTACTACTGGGACTTCGCCTTTTTTCCAGACTGGTCTCATTGCATGTTTTGCCAGTGGCTCCAACTCTTCTTTTGTTTTTCTAATAATTGGTGTCATTGCCAGCATAACTTCTGTATCTTTAATATTAAGATTAATCATCATTGATGGATCTTTTAAAACATCTGACCAAAATCCACGTTTATAAATATGGTAAGGCAAAATTATTTTATTTTTGTATTTTTTAACAGTTTCAAAAACATAACTGTTTGTAGTTGATATATAAACATCTAAAGTGTTCTCTAGTTGCTTTCCTTCTGCAGTTTGAGTAGCCATTATGCCATTATTTATTTCATCAAGTTTTTTAATAAATTCAATTGTGTATTTTGATCTTTCTAAAGATTCTGATAGATCATTTACCTCCCCTAAAATACCACCAATATTTTTTTCATGATCTTTGATATATCCAGGAACAACATTGATTTGAAGTCTATTTGGAGCAATTTCGCTTATTGATTGACTTATTGTGTATAAATATTGTGGAGATATAGTATATGGCCTAATTGCAACAAGATATTTAATCTTGCCGTCTGTTTTGATTTCTCTTGCGACTCTTGTAAACATGTCTCCTTCTGTCGGATCATATGTATACATTACCCCAGAAAAATTATTTTTTTCAAGAATAGGTGCTGTCTCCATACTATTTTCATGAAACACACCACCAAAATAATAAAAATTCATTATAACATTTTACCATAATCTTCGGGAAGTAATTTTTTTAATTCTTTAAATTCTGAAGATATTTTCTTCAAAGCAAAATCATGGGGAGAAACCATTCCCTCAATAGCAGCCCCATACTTGTCATAATAGTCAATCTGTGGCTCAACCTCATCAATAAATTTTTGTAGTCCAGCCTGAACAGACTCTATATACTCATATGCTAAATCACGAGAATCTGAAACAAATTTTAAAAAATCCTCATTTGCTTTTTCTTTATCTGTTTTATTTTCTTTATGCTGGATCTCTTGTTGTAATAAAGTTTTTAAAGTATTTGCAAGTATAGAAATGTTAATTCTTTTTTGCACAATATATAAATAAATAAATAACAACGAAGTAATAGATAATACTATAATAGTTAGTGTTTCTATCACAATTGTTTACCACCCTCTCTGACTAATTGAACAATTGCTCCATTTTGCTCAAGAGCCTTTTTTGTTTTAATCATATAATTTGCAGCACGAATTTTATCATCATGACTTAAGAGCATAAAAGATTTTTCAGAAGCACGAACAGTTAAAAATCCCTCTTCGTGTTCAATTATTTGTAAAGAAAAACCTTTTGGTGCAAGATGATCAAGAGATCTAAAGGCTCTTCTCATTGCATCTGTATATATTAATCCATTGTTAGAGACTGCCATGTTACACCCCAATCAGACTTTGTTTTATGACTAGAAAACTCTTTTGATATTTCGCCGTTTTCTAAGTATACCCCGCCCCAAACTCCCCACTCTTTTCCTGAAATTCCAACAGAAAAACATTCTTTTCTTACTGGACACTGAGAGCATAGTAAATCTACAGCAGGCCTTAACAGTTCGTCTTCTTCGTATTTATCAAAAAAAACATTAGTATCATAATCTAGGCATGCAGCACTGTCTTTCCATTCATACCTATTCATTGTTATGCTACATACTTGTCAGGTATTTCCCATCCATTTCTAGAGACGACAAAAATCTTTTTTAGATACCATGCGCCATTTTTTAGTGCACCGTACTTAGATGTCATAGCCTTATCTGACCTTGACATTTCAACAACATTCCAACCATCCCAAGACAAGTTCTTGTTCTTGGAAACAATTGTCTCCATTTGTTCAAGAGAATCTATTGTTTTCATTTTATACTCCTTAAAAGTTGTATACGTTTGTATTAATATTTTTTGACTTTGACAAACTAACTAGATTTGATACTCTTTCTTTTGGATTTGCAACAAAAGCAAAGTGATCAAAACTATCAATATTTTCTTCAAGCCATTGAGGTGTAACCCTAAACAGTTTGATAGACTTTCCTCTAGACTTCATACCTCTTTCAGAAAGATTTACAAACTCCATCGCCATATCATTAACATTTCCTGGACCAACAGAGTATAAGTAAAACTCTTTTTCATTATCTTTTAATTCAGACAAAGCAACAGCCATTGCTCTAAGGAAAATATTATAGTTGTTGAAATTAGGCGTTCCCTGAACCCCTACTATCATCACTTGTCCCTTCTGTTAGTTTGTCCACTATGAACAACATCTTATCTAATTGTACCTTATCCATATTGGTTGTGTCAACTTTTTCTGCAGAATCTTTGTCAATTTTTTCATTTACCAGAGGGGCTTTATAAAATGTATTATTTTTTATCCAGTATGCTACATCATCTACAACTATTACCCTGGTTGTAGATTCATCCTGATGTCTATTAGACTGAGTTTTTGGCTTAAGCCTTCTTTTGTGCTTTTTAGATCCTGAGTATCTGTGGTGCAGTCTAGCCTGACTTACAATCTGCACATTTTTTGTATGCCTACGAGACTTGAATAGATAAAAGAAAATAGAGATCAGCATTACTGCCGTCAAAAGGATTGCTCCAAAAATATCGTTCATTAATGCCCCCTAAACTTATTTTATCACTTTTTGTTAAAAAGAAGTTTGATTAACTGTTTTAGGGCTGACCTTTCATTTGCATCCAATTTTTTTACCTGTTCTGGATCAAGAGATTTTTTATTAAGGCTAACAATAGGGTTAGCATCTGTCACATCCATATCGATAAAACCTTTTTCCCACAACTTCATTGACATTTCTGAAAAATATTTTCCCAATGCTACATCAAGTTTTGGATCTATGTCTTTCAACATTTCTGTTTTAACATACATGTTTTCTCCTGTTTCTGGATCCTTACCAGCAAACCTTAGCCCACCAGTTAAAACTAATTTGTTGAATATTTCATTCGATTCATTCATTTTCCAGATTTCTTTCTAGCCTTTGCCAAAGCATCAAAATCTTTTACCTTAGTATCTCCAAGGTAGCCCCAAGCATAACCATCATTAATCATGTGGTCGTTTACAGAAACGGTGTCTCCGTCTACATAAAGCCAACCAAGAATTCGACCATACTTTTCAGAAGAGTCCATCTTTTCTGTCTTAATTACTACAGACTTTGCATCCTTCAAAAACTTCTTTAGGTACTCTTTAGATTCTAGCCCCAGAGCCTTTTCTTTAAGATCTTTAGTACGAGACTCTGGAGTATCAATACCAGCGAGTCTAACACGAGACGCAAATAAAATATCAAACCCTAAATCAATTAGAACGTCAATGGTATCCCCATCTACTACGTTCTCTACTTTTCTTACATAGTATGTATACATTAGTAATCTTGCCCCTTTGCCTTATTTTCAATCAGTTTATTTCTTTCATCAAGAATGGTAATTGCAAACTTCATCATTTTGTCGTAACCAACAGCATTGTCCATAACCTTGTTATAGTGATGACCACAAAACAACAAGTCTCCGTTTAAGCCAGTTACTCTCACTAGGGCCTCAGCACCACATCTATCACACCTGTCAATTGGGGATAGTTGCCACTCTGTCTTAGCCTCATCTTTAACCATTGTAAACATATTATACCTTCCGATTGTCAGTAGAATAAAATCCACTACCGTTGAATACTGCTCCTACATTAGAGTATACACGAATTAGATCTGAATTGCAAGCATCACATTTATACCCTGGATCCTCAGACGCTATTGGTCTTTGTTTAATAAAGTTTTCTTTACATTCTTCACATCGATACTCATATATTGCCATCTTATTTATCCTTTAACCATGTTGCTATTACATATTTTGTTCCAGTCACTACTGGATGAGCAAGATGAGCATATGCATAATTTGAGGGAAAAAGCACTAATGTCCCTGCTTTTGGCTTTATCTTTAAATTAAAATTAGCAAACTCTAACTCTCCGCCCTCATAATCATCATTTAAATAAATTAAGGCAGAAACTGATCTTGATGTTTCTGTTCCATTATCGTAATGAAGATCATACTTTTGACCAGGATTGTACCTTAGAAGTCCATAACTTTCTGCGTCTTTAATTTCTTCAACTATATTAAATGTTTTAGTATATTGAGAAATTGCAGACCTAATCAGATTATTGCAGGCTTCGTATATGTCTTTTCCAGTTTTACTTACAGTAGCAGCCTTTCCAATAGAAAGGCCATAACTTGTTCTTACTGATTGGCGTAAAGGCCCCCCACTCTCATAATCTTCCGTTGTTTGAGATGGACGGAAACTAACAGGAATTGACTGATCATTGTCAATAGACAGTAAGTCTTTGATTGTTTGCTCATAGTCTTTCCACACATTTTCATACACAGCAACAGCACCTGCATAAATATGTGTAGGTTTAATAGGTGTAAGGTTTGCGACCATTAACTCTTTTTCTTTGTCTTAGCCTTTACTTGCCAAACAGGAAGTTTAAGTTCATCACCAGACCACTCATAACCAAGTAGTTTAACTACAAACTTAATAATTTTAATACGCATTATTTAACCTTTCTGCCAAACTTGGCCCATACTCTTTCATGTAAATAAAAGAATGTCATTTCTAGTGTTAGATATGATAGTCCATAAACACCAACATATTCCCACTCTGCTTCTCCAGTATAATATTTAAGTACAAAATAAATTATTCCAGAAACAAAAGTAAAATGTACAAACGGCCAACTAATAGTCTTCAATAAAGACTTCTTTTTTGATTCCATTATAGCGCTACCTGTGCCTTTCCTCCACCGCCACCAGCAGCCTTCTTCTTCTTTTTCTTTGCAGCAGGCTCTGCAGATGTTGCAGTATCAGATGAACCAACCTTACTCAATAGCGGAAGGCTTTCTTCTCCAGCGTATACTGGTCTTCCCCATCCAACAACAGCATTAACCAACTTCTTCTTGTTGTTCTTAACATATGCACGAGTCTTCTCTACACACATTCCACCATTGCGCTGGTCTCCCTTTGCAGTTCCAGAGGTATTACCTTCGATGACTTGAATAGTTCCATCACCATTATTCTTAATACAAAGACCAACATGTGAAATACGATTTACTCCATCTTCTGGGAAATCAAAATAAATCCAATCACCTGGAGTTGGATCGTCATTACGAGCATCTGCCCAACGATCATTCTTCTTAAACCAATCAGACGCTGCAACAGTTGCTGCAGTCTTTGGATATTTCTTTGGATCTAGTCCTGCAGTAAATGCACACCAAGAAACAAATGATTGACACCATGGCAAAAAGTTTGCACCTGTCCACTTGCCGTACTTTGTCTCATTATCTTTTGGACCCTCAATAGTTCCGAGTTCCTTTTTTGCAACTTCAATGATTGCTTCTAAACTACCTTTAACTGCCATAATATTCCTCCTTGTTGATATGACAATATAATTATATCACGCTGCCCCACCTGGTCTCGATCCAGGGACATCCGAATTAACAGTTCGGCACTCTACCATCTGAGTTATAGGGCAATGTGGGCAGTTTTTAGTCATGCCCAGGACAATTAATTAATTACGAATATATGATGTATTGCCAATTAAAATCTTTGACAAAGATGAAAAATACTCTGTAAAAGTTTTAAATGTATTACGGCTTACATATGAAGCAGCAGACACTGCAGTTGCTACTGAACTTCCAGCAGTTGATGTTGGAGATCCATTATATTTAGTAATTTGAACCGAACCAGGAGCAACCATATCAAGACCAGGGCCTGTATTTGTTGCTGCCTCTAGTTGAGTTGCGCTACCAAGTGCACCAACACCTGTCACTCCACTAACGCATGACGGAAACCCAACAACGTCTCGTCGTCGGTCATTTCCCACCGCAACAAATACTGGAACATTGCTTGCTGTTAGAGATGACACAGCATTAATGGTAACTGTATCGTTTGTACATAGTGCAAGGTTTCCTGCACTTACTGAAGACTGGCTAACTGAAAGAGCATCAATACTGTACCTAGCAGCATTCTTTGATACCCAGTCAAATGCTAAAGCCAAGGCTCTTGCATCTCCCCTTGAATTTCCAAGGGATGTAACATCATTAAATCTAATAAAAACAATCTTTAGATTTGGATTAACAGTCAGAGCAGACTTTACCATTGCATCGCCGTGATATGTAGCATTGTTGACTGATGTTGGCCATGGGGCAGACGCTGCACCCTTGCCCTCCATAAACAATTCTCCGTTAGGGCAAGACATGTTTTGAGAAACAATCTTTGACTTTACAGTTGTAAAGCAAACCTCATGAATAATTTGAGGGAAGTTATTAGAATTAATAGCAGTATCAATAATTGCTAAAACTCTCTCATCGTTTGCCTGTACTGGCTGAATTGTGCTAATTACAAACAGTGCTGATAGTATTGCTAGTAGTGCCTTTTTCATTTTTCTCCTTATTATTTTTGTTTGTTTATTCTTTTATTCTTACAACTAATTGACATGGGTCGCCTCCTGCTTCCCACTCCTCTTGCTCTTCTTCACTCATGTATGGGTCTCCATCATGAGTATTGCAGAATGGCTCTGTAATCCATCCTCGCTCAATGCCGTTTGAAAGCCAAATGCCGAACTCGTCTAGATCTTCGTCTTCTATCATATTATAAGTATACCCAACAGTCCCTAGTTTGTCAATTCGCCAATATAATTTAAATTAATAATACATCTAATCTTAGAGTCTGTTTGTGATACTCCAGAATGCATTACATTTGAATCAAACATAACAAGCCTATTTTCTACACTGTCTACTTTTGATCCGTCTTCAAAAATGGTATATCCATTGTTATTATTTAAATAAAATATTGCTGTTGTATTATTAAACTCAGTATCTGAATGCATTCCACCAACTACTGGGATGCTTGTCCTTGTGCCAAGATTCACCTTTACTCTATATATGTATGAAGGATTTATTTTTTTTATTAACGGATCTAATACATTATAAAAATCTGATTTAATTTCATTTTTTAGACATAGTGTATTAAAAAATTGAAACTTATCTAGTCCATACTCTTCGTCTGAAGACACCACAATTGGACTATAAAACCAAGGGAAATTACCACCTAGAATGGTATTCTGAATAGTTTTAAAATCATTTTCATTTAAAAAGTTATCTAAAATTTTAATTTTTTTCTCCTAAAACTTTAAGCAGTAACAACGTCTACTGGACCCATGCAAGATGGGCTAAACTTAATTGCTGCATTTACAGCCTGAAGCACTCTGTTTCTTGCATTTTTTTGCTTATCTGTTGCATATAAAACACCATACGCATATTCCGCCCCAGATCCCATTGCGATATATGGAGTAGAGTATTTAGATAAAGACATGTCTACAGCACTGTGTTCATAAATCTCTCCACGAACTGCAATAATTAAACCAAGGTCTCCATCTTTTGTGGTATCAACCCAAAACTCATTATAGAACTCTCTCAGTTCTTTAATGAATTTAGTCTGCATAAATTTATCTGTATCCTTAATATTGGGTGCGGTTGGCTTAAAATTGTAACGAATTCTTTCTCCGTCTAATGCCCCAGCATATCCAATAAGGTATGGACCTATCTTCCAAACCTTGGGTGCTTCAAGAGCAAGGATCGTTCCATCATCAGATGCACCACGATCCCCTGCCATGTAAACTTTACCTTCGTGTTTTAATACAGCAATACAGGTCATGCGAAAAGCCCCTCCAGATAGGTATAGTTAAGTATACCATTCCCTGAAGGGGCCGTCAAGTAGGCTCAATAATGACTAATTAGCCTTTTTATCTACCGTTTTGAACGCTTCATTTATTTCTGATA
>CAYVOK010000074.1:0-8772 GCA_964453335.1 uncultured Acidimicrobiaceae bacterium | reverse complement strand
ACCACCTTGCATTTTACCTTCCTCCGTTACGTAATCGAAATGTTCTTTGTTATATGCTTTCCAAGCAGTAGCATAAGCAATACTCTTTTCTTTATCGCTTACACCACCCTTCTTATAACCTGCTTTGATATTCTTAACCATACGCTCATACTTAGAACCTGGAGGTGCTTTCTCTTGGATATTTTCCACCTCTTCATTTCTGATCTGACTTAGAAGATTATCTAGGTTTCCACCAGACTTCTTCTTAGCAGCGGGTTTTGCTGTAGGTTTCTTAGCAGCGGGTTTTGGTGCTGCTGATGCTGATTTTGATGTGGGAGCAGTTTTACCTCTACCCTCATCATATCCTGCCTTAGCAGTCTTAGCAACTTTTCCTGCTGCTTTGGCCGTGCTATGAATTGCTTTCTTAAGTCCAGACTTAAGTGCAGACTTAACTCTTCCTAGAATTCCAGGTTTCTTTGAAGTTTTAGTTGCGGATGCAGTTCCTGTTCTTGGAGTGTCCTTAGTAGAGTCATCTCTTTCTCTTCCACCAGGAGCATCAGAAGCTGCTGCAGATGCTTTCTTGTAACCAGAAACAGCGGCACCTGCAACTTCACCAGCAGCACCAGCAACTTTCTTAGCAACCTTCTTTGCACCAGATGCAACTTTCTGAACAGCAGATTTGATTCTCGCTAGTTTACCACTTCTGCTTGATTCTGGTTTCTCGTTGGTGTCATGTCCAACCGTTACCTTTGCTTCCTCAAGGTAGGTTAGTTCTGTATCTAGAGATTCGATAAGAAGAGTTTCGAGTTCTTCAACTTCAAAACCCTCATCTAGCATTTCATTAAAGATCTCTTCAACTGACTCTTCAATTAGTTCATCAGTGAGAAATAGAAGATCTTCATCTGTAAGTTCATCCAGAACTGAAGAGAAGTCAATATTCTCTTTCTTCATTGCCTTTTTGATGGCACGATCTTTTACACCAGCATACTCGTCAGTTTCATCTTCAACGGTTCCATCACCGTCATAGTCTTTCGACTTTTTACCAGACTTCTTAGTATACTTGTGCTCTTGATCTTCACCAGCATCTTTCATCTCTTCCATGTAACCAATGTCGTCTAGGATATTTTCAATCCCATCGAGTTTAAAGTTGTTAGTAAACATTTTTAATTCTTGCGAGTTTTAAATTCCTTCTATTATTTAGTGATTTTGACTTTCTTCATCCAACCACCGAAAGTAATTTTTGGTTGTCCTGGGGTAAGTTGCTGAACTGCGTCACGATACTTATCAGTACCGACTTCCCACTGAGTTCTTGGATCTTCACCTTCATTTAGTTGTGTTAACCAACCACGATGAGATGTATCAAATTGATCAACATATATTACATAATTAGTTCCACGGTGAATAACTTTACCAGTTATTCCAGTATCCAAGTTTTCAACCAAAGATCCGATTGTAAAAATCTCTTCATTAAAATATGCTTCTCTAAGATTTTCATAATCAAGTTCAGGTGCATATTCCCAAGTCTCTTTTGCAACTTTAGTTGTAGCGTGCATTGCATCTTGGAGAGTTCTAAAAAGTTTCTCTTTATCGGGATCCTTTAGTGTATCAGGAATACCTTTCTTAAAACTCTCAAAGTCATCATCCATTGCTGCCTTACGCATCTTAGAAGCCGACATTCCGCTAACATCTTCAGCATCAGCATCTCTTTCACCTGCTGAAATGACTTGGATGTTATTGAAGTTGTAGAGCGATCCATTGTATTTTTGTGCAAGATTTTGGAACTCTGATACTCTATCAGATCCTACAACAATATTAACTTCTGTATATCCCTCTCCCGCGACTGCTTTTAGTACATCAAAGATGTTTCTCATTCCCTCATCATTGACAATCGCATCTGCATAGTCAGGGAACATCTTCTTCATCCACTCTGCTTTTGTATTTGGATCAAGTGGATTCTTAGTAGGATCCTGAGAACGAGAAGGGTAGATACGAAAATCACCTTGCTTTGCAGCAGAGGCAACTTGCTGAATTAGTTTTTCGTGACCAATTGTAGGTGGATTGAAACGACCAAAGGTTAAGGTAATTGACATTCCCTGCTCTGGAGATTTTGCAGCATCCTGTTCTGGAGCAGCAGGATGATCTGTTGGGAGTCCTGCGTCCTTTGGAGAAACCTTAACTAGTTTCTCACCACCTTCAGATCTATAAACTACCTTTTTGGTTCTTGGATTTGCATACTTACCATAACCTACATGAACAAGTCCAAGTTTCTCTGCCTGGGCAGCAGCCTTGCTCTTTGCTTCACTTAAAAAATTGGTATATCGTTTCATTTACCTTGTTGTGTATGGCATGTATATTATTTATTATTCTAGTTTATAATAGGCAGCAGAATACTTGGATTGACTGGATGCATACAGATATAAATCTTCAACCAATTGATCTCTCTTCTCTGCACCTCTAATACCTTCAATCCTATCAATCAGTTGTGTTGCTTGTAACTTAGAGTACAACCAAGCATCGGTAGCACCAACAATAACCTTTGTCATGTGTGCTTTATCCGCTTTTGTGTACTTCTTAAAACCAGCAATGATTGTCTCAATGACCTTCTCTCGCTTCGCTTTGTTTTTTACATTCGCTGCAGCATCTGTAGGAATAGGATCAATCCCATGATTTTTTAGGATCATGTTCACTGGACCCAGAGAAATCTTTCCCTGGTTTGCTTGTGTTCCTTTAACTTCTCCCTGCCAACCAGTCAGAGATCCAGGGCCACCAAAAGATCTAAATTGAATCTTTGTACCTCCACTGATTTTAATATAACAATCCATAGAGGTATCGCTGTAATCAAATCCAACATACTGTTTCGTTGATTTCATATCTTTGAAGACATTCTTCAACTCAATAGATGCTGCTCTCTTAATCTTCTTCAGAGATACTCCAATACAAGTATGGTTCTCAATTCTTTCCTGCATACACTGATTGAGACCAAGAATAGTTTTCTCTTTTGCTAAGCAAGAGATGTCAAACTTATCGCTAATAATGTAGATGTCAGCAGGAGACCATTTGTTCAAATCCATTCTGACATTTTCTAATTTCTTAATTCTCTTAAAGTGTCCTTCGATAGCATCAACAGTCTTTGATCCTCTGTGGAATACAAACTTACCCTTTCCACGAAAAGTATCAAACAACTTATTTGCTCCAATCACACAAGAATCAATCCAGTCATCTGGAAGATCATTCAACATCTTATCTGTGCTTTCATCAGTTTCAAATAGTTTGGAGAACTTCTTTGCATTTTCCGAAGTTACATCTCCATTCGTAATATGTCTTCCAAGACCAAATGCTATCGCTGCATATAAACACTGAGATGATTCTGATAATTTTGTAAGTGCTGCTCCAGCGCCAGAACCTCCTCCAGCCTTCTTCTTATAGATTAACTGAATCTCACCATCACTGGTTTTGATTTGAGTTCCTTCAAAAGAAGATTCGCTAGTCTTTCTACTGTCAAATGGTATGTTTGCGCTTTTGAGTTCTTTTTGAATCTTGGTTCTAGACTCTTCTCTCTCGCCAGTAAGAACTCGGATCTTTGTTACTTTTGCTCCGGCCTTAACTACCTGAGTTTCAAAATCTTGAAGAACCTGGTTTAGTGCTAAAAGTACTTGGGAATCGGATACCATTTTGTACAAAAGAACCCTCTGTCCTAGTATTTAGGAGAGAGGGTTGTTATCTAGTTGCTCAGATATCTGAAAGTATTCAATGATGATATCATCATCGGTCATCTTCTGCTCGATTTTCCGATTTAAGAACATCAAATACACCTTCGGGATAACGCTTAAGTAGCTTAGCAACATTTTGAAGAATCACTTCATCTAAAGAAATATTTAGTGCGATACATGCTTGTGCCACATACCACATAACGTCGCCAAGTTCGATGATCAGATGTTCACGATTATCTTCGTTCCATGGTTTACCTTGGAAGATCATTTTCTTCACAATCTCCATAAACTCCCCACCTTCAGCATTAATGCCAACAGCAGCAGTCAGAAGACGTTCAATATTCACACCTTGCTGATTCAGTTCGGCAAGACGAATAGCAAAGTCATCATAGTTCTTAGATGCATCGCTGGTCACAAAGTTAACAAAGTCAAGATACTTTTCGTTGTCAACTTCGTTGATTTGCTTCTGCTCAGCATCTTCAGAAGGGGTGGTACCAAAACCTTTAGTCATAAATTACCTCAATACTTAAAGTCAGTGAATGTTTTGCGTGTTGATTTCTTAAACAAATTTTCGGGTTCTTCATCAAGATCTTGCCCCGAATCAACAAGATCAGTCTGTGCTGATTGCTCTACATCATACAACCTCATCTTTGCTCTGTCAATACCGACGATAAACCTCTTGTTCATCGTGGGGTCATTATAGCGGTTTTTGAGTTGTTTGACAAGGATCTGATTCATCTGCTCCAGTTCCTCGGTTGATATGAGAGCAAACATAAGGTCAGCAGTAGCAGGAAGACCAAAGGACTCTGAAGTATCAGTAAGGTCAACATCAGTACTGCTATACCCACTACGAGTAGTCTGAGTAGCACTAACGATGGGGACATCAAACTCTACAGCAAGACCTCTAAGTTCTTCCGCAATAGATTTAACAAACGTATAAGAGTTGACAATGTTTCCCTTGTACCTGGAACTACTACAGATGTTTAGATAGTCAATAAAGATAATATCTGGTCGGAATCCTTTCTTTAGAGCAAGCTCGTTAAGAAGAGATTTAAAGTGTCCCGCATGTGCAGATGCTGTTGGATATTCTTTAATGATAAGTTTCCCCACAGTTTTGCGAGCAAGTTTGATAATTTTGCTTTCATAAAGTTGTTTGGGTAGATCATGTAGTTGCTGAATATTGATGTTCAGCAGATTGGCGTCGATTCGTTCTGCGATTCTTTCCTCTGCCATTTCCATGGTGATGTAAAGAACGTTCTTACCTTGAAGGAGGGAAGATGCAGCAACATGACACATGAAGAGAGATTTACCAACACCCGTTCCCGCCAGGGCAATATTGAGTGTTTTTGAAGGTAAACCACCCTTGGTGATCTTGTTAAAAAACTCCAGATCGAAGGGAATCTTTTCCTCTTTACGATGATAGAAATCATACCTACTCTCAAAGTCATCAATGTAATCGTGACCCACATGTTCATCGAAGCAAACACCTAGTGCTTCCTGAAGAATACCAGGGATTGCATCTCTACTTTTAGTGTTGTCTTTACCGTCAGCAATCTTAATAGATTCTAGAAGAGAAAGATAGACTGCTCGATCCTTACACCACTTTTCTGTAGTGTTGATCAACCAATCATAATCTACTTTGTCTTCAGTAAAAGACTGCAGAAGATTGAGCACATTCTTAAAACCATCCTCACTCAGATCCGTTCTGTGCTCAGTCTCAATCGCAATAGCATTGATCGGTGGGATGGTTTGATAAGTCTGCACATACTTGTTGACTTCATCGAAGATAACACGCTCTTCGTGACTCTCAAAGTATTCTGGTTTGATAAATGGAAGGACTTTCCTACAAAACTTCTCATCATAGATGAGATTCTTTAAAACCAATACTTCCAGTTTATCCATCATAGATAGTGACAATAACTTCCAACAATGTACTTAGTCTCAGATTGAGTCGGCATCCCAGCGTGGGGAAACATCCAGAGAGGTGGGAACACCAGTATCCTACCACGTTTCGGTTTCACTGACAAGTCCAGGTAGGGGAACCGAGTCTCGCCACCGTACTCCACATCATTAAGATATAAGAAAAATGACATGTACCTACGGGCTGAGTTATGGTTCCCAACATCTACATGTTCAGCAAACTCATCCTCTTCAGGAAGATACCTTTTGATTCTAAGTTCTTCCAGTGCATATTGAGTTGGATGCTCATCTGTAATTCCATTATCAACAGTGTAAAGACTTACTGCCGACATGAAAGTATCAACAAGGAGTTGATGTAACTCCTTGTGATGTCCATTTGCTTCTTCACCCGTTCGAGTGAACTGAGTCAGATTGAACTCAGTGAAGTTGGGTCTTCGTTCACGATCAATTCGTACTTGATGATCCTCAAATTTTTCAAAAAGATCGATGACACCTTTACATTCTTGTTCACCGATCATATCGTCGTAGACCTTAATTAGGTCAGTCAATTTCTGCGCTAGCATTTTCTTCCTCCTCGTTCACAATGCCTTGTCCATATAGATATTCTTTTCTGGCGCATTCATCCAACGCTTGCATAATCTGCGGACTAAAGTACTTTTCTGGATCCGCGAGAATTGTTTTCGGATAGACGGAAGTTCCATCGATTTTATATCTGTTACCAACTCTCTCAAAGACTCCGTACTTCTCTCCAAGTTCAAGGAGTCCATAGTAAGGGTCGAGTCCCGTGTCGTAGTAGAGTCTCGTTTCGGCCATGGAATTCTCTTTAGTAAATCGAGACTTCTGTGCTTTACACTTGATAATATTCCCGACGACTTCTTTACCGTCTTTTTCCTTAGATTTTGAGAGGTAGATAATAGTAGAAGCGGCGTACTTAAGACCGCTACCACCACCCATTTCTTTAGTTGGAACATAAGCACCTACAACATCGTATGTATGATTAGTAACTAGCATAGGAATGTTTGCCTTACCTAGTTTGAGAGTCAGAACTCGGAACACAGATTTAGTAACCTGAGCGCGAGTCATGTCTCGGGTTTCTTTACCTTCAGACGAATCTTCAATCTCTTTGGTAGTAGAAAGGTTGCCAAGAGAGTCAAGAACAAACATCAGAGGTTGGCGTTGATCTTGCTTCTGCTCAAGATACTTATCAATGATGCGAAGTGATTGAGTACGAAACTCTTGCACAGTCACAACAGGAACAATAATCATTCGCTTGGAGTCAATACCTCGCTCCTCAATCATTGCCTTAGTGATAGCAGATTCGGACTCAAAGTAAACAACACCAGCGTTAGGATTACTATCGAGAAAATGTTTGACAACAGAGAGACAGAAGAAAGTCTTACCTGTAGACGATTCTCCTGCAATAGCAGTAATTTTGTTTGACGGGATGCCACCGAAAATCGACCCCGATACCAGAGCATTAAAAATATAACTACCTGTATCAATAAAAGTGTCGCAGTCACCAGCTGCAACACCATCAGCAACGAGACCAGCGTATTCATTACCGATCTCCTTTACTACATCTTGTAAGAAATTCATGCGAATAGAAACTCCAATGTGTTAATTTTTTCTGTCTTCCAACCGATAGTATCTAGAATCGTTTTCAGAGGTTCTAGGAAGCTCTTCTCGAATTGTACATCATAGTCGATCGACTTGTCAAGACCCAATTCCTTAGGAAGTTCTTGAATGAACGAGATCACATTCTCGTTGATCTTATTTGGTGTTCGTAGGTAGATGAACTTAACTTTCTCTCCCTCTTGGATAATAGGATACTTGTGAGTAAGGTTATGCTTGCGTAGAAAGTGATTATACAATAATGCACCTCGGACAGCAATAGGCGTACTCTTTCCATAAATGGTAACTCCACTACTAAACTTAGATAGGTTGTTTGCACCACGGGGGAATGCAATCTGCTCAGGATTCATCTTCTTGAATTCAGAACGAAACTCTTCGATGAATTTGATGAGATCATCATTCGTCTTCGTCATGATAAGTTTCAGAGCATTCTTAATCTTTTCACGACAAGGTGCAGGAGTAGAAGATTTAACTGCTTCGATACCCATCATCTTGAGTTTAGGTTCAGTGAATCGAACACCCTCAATATCCCAAGCATTTAAGATATAGCGTTTCTTTGCAGTCCAGATCCCTTTGTCTGCAATCGTCTCTCGCTTCATGAACATCTTCTGATCATAAGCATTCACGTACCTGGCCAGTTCCGAGTAAGAACTTTCAATATACTTTTCAAATTCCACTTTACAGACCTTATCAAGGAACGAAACAATGCTTTCAGTAGTTTTCTCTCGTCCTTTGAATACTGCATCCACGAAAGGACCAAGATTAAGGTAGATAGAGTCAGTATCCACAGCAATAACATAATCTGCATCATCAGTCTTTAGAATTTTGTTAAGGTATTCATTCATTTTCTTTTCGATCCAACGAATCGAAAGTTGCCCAGACAAAGTAATTGCCTCAGCATTCTGAAGGTTGTAGTACCTGAAGTATTGGTTTCCAATAGCACCATAAGCAGAGTTAAGTTGAATCTTTCGTGCCATCTGGATATTGTTGAACTTAGCAATATCCTTCTCTAGTTTTTCACTCGGATTCTTTTCATACTCTTGCTTTGCAGCGAGCATCCTCTTTTTGTAGATGGTTCGGTCATCGTAGATGCGCTGCATCATCTTCGGGAGGAACCCCTGGAGGTCTGTGCGGTACATGGCACCGTTAGCGCACACGGTCTCGCCCTGGAGGGCACTCAGGTCGATCTGCTGCCCCAGGAGGCGGTCTACGGTCACGGAGGGGTGCCTGTGGTCCTGAAGGGTCTCAGGACTGATGTTGTACTGCATGATCAGGTGGGGGTACAGGGAGTTCAAGTCAAACGAAACCACCCACTCATAGAGCCCTGGAATCGGTTCTTTCACGAATGCTCCAGCATACTTATCATCCTTCTTACTTCCCTTCTTCGGAGGAACAACGATGTTCTCTTTCTTGAGGAAGTTGAATATGAGGGTATCCCACATGCGAACCTGAGAATACACATCCTCAAAGTTTACCTTAGCGTCATATGCCATCGTCACACCAAGTTCAATCAGTTTCATCTTGTCTTCCA
>CAYVOK010000073.1:0-8793 GCA_964453335.1 uncultured Acidimicrobiaceae bacterium | reverse complement strand
CGGCGTCGGCGTCGGCCACGACGGTCCTCAGGGGATGACGACGTGCTCGGTGGCGATCACGAAGGGGAGATCGCCACCCGGGTCGTCCATGAAGTTGACCTCGTCGGCGCGTGTCGCGGCGAGCTCCTCCGTCACCGCCGAGGCGCGCAGGTCGTCGAAGGAGTCGAACCACGTCATCGGGACACCGTCGTAGGACGGGGCGTGACCCGACGTGTACGCGCTCGGCCGGACGTGGTTCTGCACGTACCGCCGCATGTACGGGTTCCGGGCGGCGATGGGCCCGTGCGTGGTGCGCCAGTACTGCTGGAACACGGCGACGTCGAGCCCCGGTCGGCGACGGATGAACGCAGCGAACTTCAGCGGCGCTCGCGGGCCGTCGAGCACCACCTGCTCCGTGCAGAACACGGCTTCCATGCCCTCGACGTCGAGGAACTCGAACTCGTCGGCGCGCACCGCCGCGTACGCGTCACTCGCCGCGTTCGCCCGGAGCGCGGCGGTGTCGTCGAACCACGTCTCGGCGAACCCGTCGATGAAGGGCTCCCGACCGCCGGCGTAGGCGGATGGATGCGTCGGGTTCTGCGTGTAGTGCCGCAACCCGGGCATGCGCACGACCTTCTCGGCGTGCGGCCCCTGCCAGTGCCGCACGAACGCCTCGGGCGACAGATCCGCACGGCGCTTGAACCACGTGACGACCTTGATCACGACGACCTCCCCCGGTCGCCGGCAGGCTAGTTCCGGCGCAACGACGCCACACGCAGGTCACCCTCCGCCGGCGGCAGGTGACCGTCACGCAGAGCGCGAGGCCACAGGCGACGGGCGTGCACCACGTTCACCTCGGCGGAGACGATCACCAACTGGCCGACCAGCCAGAAGAAGGTGAGCAGGCCGATGACCCCGGCGAAGTCGCGGTAGGTCGCCGACGCCGTCGAGATCACCTGCGACAGGTAGCGCTCGCCGAGCGTCCGGAGTACGAGCCAGCCGACCCCTGCGACGATCGACCCAGCGAGGAGGTCGCGCCAACGCGTCGAACGCGGTGAGAGCAGTCGGAACCCGAGCAGGAACACCGCGACGTTCACGGCGAGGCTCGCCACGGTGAGCAGCACTGCCCCGACGAGGGGGAGTTCGACGAGGAGGGCGGCGATCGGCGAGATGATCGCGGAACCGGCGACGAACAGGCCGATCACGCCGAGCAGACGGACCCCGCGGAGCCGACGGTGGAGGAACCACGGTCGTTCCTCCCGCGGGACGTCCCACACGTCGTGGAACGCGATCTGCGCCGTGTCGACGACCCGGAGCCCACCCCACGTGGCGATCACGAGACCGGTGACGACGGCGACTGCGGAACCCGTCAGCGATCCGATGTCGTGCTCGATCTGCATGCCGACCATCGGGACGTCGGCGAATGCGGAGTCGACGATTCGCTGCTGCAGCCCCGGGTCGTCGTCGAGCACGAACCCGAGGACGGCGGTGGCGACGAGGAGCAGCGGGAACACGGAGAAGAACGAGAAGTACGACACCAGCGCCGCCATCTGGCCGCCACGATCACGCAGGTACTTGCGGATGACGGCGACGACGAACGCGGCGGGTACGAAACGGCGCTGCGCGAGGTCGAGCCGGTCGAGGAGTTGCAGCGCGCCACCGTCGAGTCGCTCGGACTGCCGAACCGGTGGACGCAACCAGTCGGGGACCTGATCCGTCACCCGACCCTCAGAGGAAGTTGAGCGGGTCCACCGGCGAACCGCCCACGTGGATCTCGAAGTGGAGGTGCGGACCGGTCGAGAGGCCGGTCGAGCCGAGGTAGCCGATCAGATCGCCCCGGCCGACCGTCTCACCGACACCGACCGTGTAGTCGAGCAGGTGCGCGTAGAGCGACGACACACCGCCGTCGTGGGCGATGATCACGCAGTTGCCGTAGCCGCCGTTCCATCCGGCGAAGATGACCTCGCCACCCTTCGCCGCACCGATGGGGTCACCGGAGTCGCCCGCGAGATCGATGCCGGCATGCAGGCGCTCGTAGCCGAGGACGGGGTGGAGCCGCCAGCCGTAGTACGACGAGATCGACCCGTTGTGTGGCCAGCCGAAGCCGCTCGCCGACTCCGAGGTGAGCGGTGGTGCGGAGCCTCGGCCGTACCGACTCGACAGGTACTGGTTGATGACCGAGGAGAGCTGTGCCTCGGCTGCCTCGAGTTCGGACTTGCGGGCCTCGACGTCGCCGATGCGGCTGCGCAGTGCCTCGGCGAGGCGGGCCTGCGTGTCACGCTGGGCGGCGAGCTGCGCCTCCGCGGCGGCGACCCGCTGCTGCAGTTCCTCGGCCTCGATGCGCTTGCGTTCCGACGCCTCGCGGTCGCGGAGCTGCTTCTGGCGGAGACCGCGCAGCTTCTCCATGTCGTCGCCGAAACGCCCGCGCACGGCACCGAGGAGCTGGCTCCGCTGCGTCGCCTCGCGGGCGTCGGAGGAGCTGAACCACTCGTTGTCCCCGCCGAGCCCGCCGATGTACGCGTCGACCACGGCGCGGGAGATGCGTTCCTCGGTGGCGGCGATCTCGTCCGCGGTCGCCTCGAGCGCCCGGCGACGATCGTCGAGCTCGACCTGTGCGGCGAAGAGTGCGGCGTTCGCATTGGCGAGCTCCGCCTGGGTGTCGGCGAGGGCGACCTCGACCGCCTCGAGCGCCTCGCCGATCTCCGCCGCCTCGGCGTTGAGCAGGTCGAGCTCGGCGGCGAGCTGGGCCTGCTCGGCCCGGTTCGCCTCACGCTGGGCGCGCGCGTCCTCGAGAGACTGGGCGGCGGCGGGGAGGCCTGCCAACCCGACCACCAGAGCGGTCGCCAGAGCGAGGAACGGTCGACGGAACATGCGGTGTGGATGGGCGACGACGTGGGTACGGCATCGGACCGTGGTTCACGCTACCAGCGGATCCGGGCGGCGCGGTGACGCCGGTGCACCGGATCCGTGCGATTTCAGTGCGGGAAGCGCTCCCGGAGCCACGACACCACGACGTCCATCGCCTCACGTCGATGCCCTTCGAGGTAGTGCGGTGCGCCGACCATCTCGTGGTACGTCTTGTCCGCTGCGCCGAGGTTCGCGTACGCCTCCCGCGCCTGGTGCACCCGGATCTCGGTGTCCGCCGTCGGGTGGATGAACAGCGACGGCACGGTCACCTGCGGTGCGGTGTCGGCGAGGCGGGCGTGGGAGGACAGCCCCGACCAGGTGGACAGCCAGCCGCGGTCGGTCATGGTGCGGGCGAGGCCACCCCGGCCGTAGTTCGCCTCGAAGGGGTCGGGGTGGGCGAACAGGCTCCCGATGGGGCGGTCGTCGGGGTCGATGGACAGGTCGAGGTACGCCGGGTCGGCGAGGGTCCGGTAGATCGTGAGGTACCGCGTGCCCACCCCGCGGGCACGAGCGGCCCGCCACGCCGCCGAACCGCGTTCGAGACCTCGCGCCTCTTCCCGGGCGGCCGCCTGTTCGGCGAGCGCCGTCTTCGCGAGCGCGTCGATGCGTGCCACGCGGTCGCGCTGCGCCGCCCGGTAGCGGGCCAGCCACGCCGGGTCGTACGAGCACGGCTGCGGCCACGGGCGCCAGCCGTTGTCCGGGTTGTACATGTCGAGTTCGGGGACGGTGGCGAAGGGGTCCGACTCGTCCGCGACGGAGGGGTCGATGACCTGCAGCATGAACACGCCCTCGCCCGGGTGCGCGGCCATGCCGACCCATCCGTCACCGCAGCCGGTCTCGGCCTGGGTGAGCGCCATCAGCGATCCGCCGCCCGAGTTGCCGAGCAGGATCACCGCCTCGGCACCTCGGCGCCGCATCTCCTCCACCGCGGTCCGCACGTCGATCACGCACTTCTCGTGCAGACAGTCGGTGTCGTTGTTCTGGTAGCGGGTGCCGAACCCGAACACGGCGTACCCGGCGGCGGCGAGCAGCGGACATGCGTAGTGCACCGAGAAGTCGCCACGGGGATGGCTGAGCACGACGGCGGTGCGCCAACGCCCCGACGGTGGTGTCCACAGCACACCGCGCACGAGCGCGCCGTCCTCGCTCACGAGGCGGATCGACTCCCGGCCGACCGACACGCCGGGATCGTCCTCGGCGAGCGGCCAGTAGCCGAGACCGGCGGGACGGACGGCACCGAGGTGTGCACCGGGGAAACGGTCGAGGTCCTGCATCGGCGCAGCATCGCACGGTCGGGCACCTCCGCGCCGTCGGTAGCATGCGTCCGCATGGACGTCCCCGCCGCCGACGGCCCGATCGACGGAACCGGCGCAGCGCCGATGCCGCTGCGCTTCTTCGGTGACCAGGTGCTGCGACGCGTCGCGAGTCCGGTCACCGAGATCACCGACGACATCGTCGACCTCGCCCACCGGATGCTCGTCACCATGGAGCTCGAGGAAGGTGTCGGCCTCGCCGCACCCCAGGTGGGCGTGTCGCTGCGGGTCTTCACCCATGCGCTCGACGACCTCGCCCCGCCGGTCCTCATCAACCCCGAGATCGTGGAGAGCCGCGGGGAATGGACCTTCCAGGAGGGGTGCCTGTCGATCCCCGGCCTCTACTACGACGTCGTCCGACCGAAGGAGCTGCACCTGCGCGCCCTCGGCCTCGACGGTGAGGTGATCGACATCGACGCCGACGAGCTCCTCGCCCGGGTGATCCAGCACGAACAGGACCACCTCGACGGGATCCTGTTCATCGACCGGATCATCGGTGACGACCGGTCCGACGCGTCCGACGAGCTCGCCCGCAGGGTGGCCCGCACCCTCGGCGCCGGGGACCCGTTCCTCACCGGCGCGCCGATCCCCCGGCTGCGTCGCCGCACGCAGCCGCTCTGACCGGGCGATGGCGGGGGCACCCGACCGGTTCGGGTTCCGACGCGACGACCCCTCCCTCCTCGTCGACGCCGTGCGGCGCAGCGTCGAGGCAGGCCGCGGCTGGGTGAACGCCGCACCGGTGGTCGACGACGCGCCCGCCGGTACCCGCGGACCGGCGTCGTGGTTCAGCGCCCGCGGTCCCGCCGTACCGACCGTCACGTTCGTCGCGGGACGCTCCGGACGACCCCACCAGCTCGGGATCGAGCACGGCAGCGGGAACGGGGCGATCACCCGACTGCGCGACGCGGGTGTCGCGCTGCCGCCGGGCGCGCGGCGTCGAGCGGACCACCCCCGCCGGGGCCTCGTCGTCGAGGTCCCCGCCGGGTGCGATCCGGTCGACGTCGTCCGGTTCCTGCTCGACGCAGCGGGTCTCCTCGGCGTCGTCCCGACGGACGGACGCTGGGAGGCGACCCACTACCCGGGCTGAGGGGTCAGCGGCCCTTCCAGTTCGGCGGCCGCTTGTCGCTGAAGGCCTTCGGGCCCTCGATGTAGTCCTCGGAGCGGGCCATCGCCTTGATCGCCGGGAACTCGCGTTGCGCCTTCGTCGCGGCCTCGACGCCGGCGAACTCGAGGCCGGCGAGGACCGCCTGCTTCGACGCCCGGATCGACATCGGCGAGCACTCGAGGATCAGACCGGCCCAGCGCCGGGCCGCGTCCATGAGCTCGTCGTGGGGAACGACCTCGTTCACGAACCCGAGCTCGGCACCCTCGACCGCGCCGACACGGCGGCCGGTCAGGATCATCCCCATCGCCCGCTTCGTGCCGATGGTACGCGGCAGCCGGTGCACACCGCCGGCGAGGGCGGCGAGACCGACCCGCGGCTCGGGCAGTGCGAAGACGGCGCGGTCGGAGGCGACGATGATGTCGCAGGCGAGCGCGATCTCGAAGCCGCCACCCATCGCGACCCCGTTGACCGCAGCGATGACGGGCTTGGTGAGGCTCCAGCGCGACGCGAGGCCACCGAAGCCCGCCTCCGGCTGCCCGCTCATGTCGCCGCCGGACGCCTGGTACTTCAGGTCGTTGCCGGCACTGAACGCCCGGTCACCGGCACCGGTGACGATCGCGACCCACTGCTCCGGGTCGTTCTCGAAGTCGTCGAAGACGCCCGCGAGCTCGGCGTTCGCCGGCGGGTGCAGCGAATTCATGACGTCGGGACGGTTGATGGTGACGATGGTCAGATGCCCGTCACGCTCGGTCGTGCAGTACTCACCCATGGCGCTGCACCCTAGACCGCACCGCCGAGCGGCGCGTCGTGCGATCCGTTGACCAGACTGCACCGGTGCGCATCGACGAGATCCCCCTCCCCGACGGTCGACCGGGTCGCCTGTTCGCCACCGGCTTCAGCGTCGTCGGACCCGATCCCGACGCCGCGCTCGACCACGTCGGCGCCGATCTGCTCCTCTGCCTCATCACCGACCACGAGATCGGACTGCGGTTCCCCGCGTTCGGCGACTGGCTCCGCGACCGGGCGGGTGGCCGGGCCCTGCACGCACCGGTGGAGGACGGGGGCGTCGGGAACGACGACGCAGTCGAGGCGCTGATCACCGATCTCGGGCGGCGGCTCGACGCCGGGGCCTCGATCGTCACGCACTGCGGCGCCGGTCTCGGTCGGACGTCGGTCGTGTGCGGGCTCCTGCTCGTGCGAGCCGGGGTGCCCCTCACCGAGGCGCTCGCCACGGTGCGCACCGCGCGGCCCGGTTCCGGCCCCGAGAACCCCGACCAGCGGGCGCACCTCGACCGGATGGCGGCACGTCTCCTCAGATGAGGGCCGGGTCGGGTCCGAGCTCGGCCTCGCGGTCGGTGCGGGCGTCGTAGCGGACGAAGCGGGGCAGCGCGACGGCAAGGACGGCGGCGCCGACGATGCAGGCGACACCGCCGGACACGACGGAGAACGTCGTCGACGTGAACCGGGCGACGGTGCCCGCCTCGATGTTCCCGGCGAGCAGACCGCCCCGCACGTTCGCCCAGGCGATCCCGCCGAGCCGGCCGCGGTAGCTGTCGTGGATCAGCGCCGCCCAGATCGTCTTGCGGAACACGACGCTGACGAGGTCGGCCCAACCGGCGACGGCGAGGAACAGGACGGCGAGCCAGAGCGGTCCGCCGATCCCGAACCCGGTGACCGCCACGCCCCAGACCACGACGGCGAGGACGACGGCGAGGCCGTGCCGGTGCACCCGGACCGACCAGCCCGAGGTGAGGGACCCGACGAGCGCCCCGACACCGGGGGCGGCGAAGAGCAGGCCGAGCGCCAGTTCGCTGCCGTCGAAGCGTTCCGCCGCGATCGCCGGGAACAGCGCCGACGGCATGCCGAACAGCATGGCATTGAAGTCGATGAGGTAGGTCCCGAGCACGACGCGTCGCCCGCGCAGGAACCGGACGCCGTCGACGATCGCCCCGAGGCTCAGGCCCGACGCACCGGGTGCGGGGGGCAATGCACCGAGGCGGGCGAGCGTGGCGAGCGCCGCGACGACGGCGACCGCCTGCACGACGAACCCGCCACCCGTGCCGACCGACCAGAGCAGGACACCGGCGATGCCGGGGCCGGAGATCTCCGCCAGGTTCCACGACACCGACTCGAGCGCGGCCGCGGCGGGGATCTGCTCCGGGGGGACGAGACGGGGCGTGACCGCCCAGCGGGTCGGGATCGACACCGAGGACAGCCCGGCCATCGCCGCGGCGCACACGTAGACCAACCAGAGCTGCGGGCGGGCGGCGAACGCGTTGACGGCCAGGCCGACGACACAGACAAGTTCGCCGAGACCGCACACGACGAGGACACGACGCCGGTCGAACGCGTCGGAGATCGCACCACCGACGAGTGCGACGACGATGAGCGGCACGAGCTCGGCGGCGGCGATCGCACCGACCGCGAGCGACGAGCCGGTGAGGTCGTAGACCTGCTTCGCGACGAGGACGACCGTCAGCTTCGACGCGAGTCCGGCGATCGACGCACCTGCCCACAGGCGGCGGTAGCGGGCATCGCGGAGCGGGGTGAGGTCGACGGCGATCGCCACGGGGGGCGACCGTACCTGAACCGATGACGCGGGAAGGGCCGGGTGTCGCCACCCGGCCCCTCCGGTCCTCCTCCGACGACGTCCGGTCAGTCGTTCGAGTAGGCGACGATGCCCATCTCGGGGACGTCGAGGCCTGCCATCTCGTCCTCAGCCGACGAACGGATCCCGCCCTTGGTCAACGCGTTCTGGATCTTGAAGAAGGCGAAGGCGACGCCGAACATCACCGTCACGATCACGAGGCACGCGATCGCCTGGGCAGCGAGCTGGCGGCCACCGAGGGCGACGTCGTACAGGATGCCGGTCACGCCCGTGTCGGCAGTCAGGTCCGACTCGGTGAGATTCCAGCCCCCGCCGTAGCTACCGTCGGCGAAGATGCCGACGCTCAGAGCGCCGAACAAACCGTTCACGCCATGGACGGCGACCGCACCAACCGGGTCATCGAGCTTGCCGCGACGTTCGATCAGCCACGCCGCCTCGATGACGAGCAAGCCGGAGATCACACCGATGACCGCAGCCGCCCACGGAGCGATGAACGCACAGGGCGCCGTCACGGCCACCAGACCCGCGAGCATGCCGTTCACCATCATCGAAGGATCGGGCTTCCCGGTCCGGAACGTCACCCACACCATCGCCGCGATCAGGCCGAACGCCCCGCTGATGCCGGTGTTCGTCGCGACCACGGCGAACCGGGTGTCCGACGACGCGAACGTCGAGGCAGCGTTGAAGCCGAACCACCCGAACAGGAGGATGAACGTGCCGAGCTGCGCCATCGGGATGTTGTGTCCGGGCAGGGCTCGGGGCTTGCCGTTCACGAACTTGCCGATGCGGGGGCCGAGCACGATCGCACCTGCGAGCGCCGCCATGCCACCGGTTGCGTGCACGATGCCCGAACCGGCGAAGTCGACGTAGCCGAAGCCGAG
>CAYVOK010000072.1:0-8886 GCA_964453335.1 uncultured Acidimicrobiaceae bacterium | reverse complement strand
CGCCGAAGAGCACGTAGTGGAAGTGGGCGACGATGTAGTAGGTGTCGGTCTGCTGCGTGTCCGCCGGTGCGATCGAGTGCGTGACACCCGACAGGCCACCGATGGTGAACATGGCGACGAGGCCGACGGCGAACAGCATCGCCGTGGTGAACCGGATCCGGCCTCCCCACATGGTGGCCATCCAGTTCAGGATCTTCACACCGGTGGGGACGGCGATGAACATCGTGGCGAGTGAGAACGCCGCCACCGAGATCGGGCCGATGCCCGAGGCGAACATGTGGTGCGCCCACACGCCCCAGCCCATGAACCCGATCGCGATGCCCGAGAACACCATGAACGGATAGCCGTAGATCGGCTTGCGGGAGAAGACCGGGATGACCTCGGACACGATGCCGAACGACGGCAGGATGAGGATGTACACCTCGGGGTGACCGAAGATCCAGAACAGGTGCTGCCAGAGCAGCGGGTCGGCTCCCTGGGAGATGTTGAAGAAGTTGGCGCCGAACCGTCGGTCGAACATCAGCAGGAACAGCGCCACGGTGATGACCGGCAGGGAGAACAGCAGCAGCATCTGCACGACGAGCTGCATCCAGGTGAACACCGGCATGCGGAACAGGCTCATGCCCGGCGCACGCAGGTTGAGGACCGTCACGATCAGGTTCACCGCGCCGATCGACGAGGCGACACCGGTGATCAGCAGGCCGATTGCGTAGTAGTCGACGCCGGCGGTCGGTGAGAACACCACACCGGAGTTCGGGGCGTAGCAGAACCATCCGCAGTCGGGGCCGCCGCCACCGATGACCCAGGACGTGTTGAGGAAGATGCCACCGAAGAGGAACAACCAGAAGCTGAGGGCGTTCAGCCGCGGGAAGGCGACGTCACGGGCACCGACCTGCAGGGGCAGGAGGTAGTTCGCGAACGCTGCGGCCATCGGCATGATGACGAGGAACACCATCGTCACGCCGTGCATGGTGAAGACCTGGTTGTACAGCTCTGCGCTGAGCACCGTGCCGTTCGGCTGGGCGAGCTGCAGGCGGATCAGCATCGCCTCGAAGCCGGCGACGAAGAAGAAGAACAGCGCCGTGGCGCCGTACATGATGCCGATCTTCTTGTGGTCGACGGTCGAGACCCAGGACCGCCATCCGGTCTTGGTGCTCGGCCGTGCGAGGACGCCCAGCGGCTCGAGTGAGCCGTTGGTCGGTTCGCCGGTGGTCAGTGCCAGCGGTTCACGCTCGACGATGGCCATCTGTGGTTCCTTCGCAGGTGCGGCGTTCGGCGGACAGGGAGTGGATTTCGATCACTTGAGCGTCGACAGGTAGGCGACGAGGTCGTCGATCTGGTCCTCGGTCAGGGGGACCTTCGGCATGCCACGGCCGTACTTGTTGTCCCCGGTCGCCTCGGGGAGCATCGGCTTGTAGTCGGCCGGATTGCGGATCCAGCCCTCGAGCTCGGCGCGGTTCAGCTCACCGGTCACCGGATCACGGAGGTCGTAGAGCGCTCCGACGAACAGGTACCGGCTCATCAGGTGGGTGAGGTCGGGCGCGTAGCCCGAGACCTGTGCCGCACCGGCGTAGGGCTGGGCCCCGACCCAGCAGGTGTTCTTCGACGTGTCGTACTGCGACTCCGACGTGATCGGGGTGCAGTCGTTGCTGTTCACGCCCTGGACCTGGTGGCAGGTCGTGCAGGCGCCGGCGAAGACCTCGAGACCGCGGCGGGCGGCCTCGTCACTCTTCGCGGGGATCGCTGCCGGCTTCATCTGGGCGGCCACCCAGGCCTCGAAGTCACTCTGGTCACGGGCTTCGACGAGCATGCGCATGTAGCCGTGCGACAGACCGCAGAACTCCGTGCACTGACCGAGGTAGCGACCGGGCGCGTCGGCCGCCAGCCAGAACGGATGGTTCCGCCCGGGGGCGGCGTCCTTCTTGCCGTTCAGGGCGGGGATCCAGAAGCTGTGGATCACGTCACGGGACGTGGTCGTGATCTTCACGGGCGTGCCGGTCGGGATCACCATCTCCGACGCGGTCACGAAGTCGATCGTGCCGTCACGGCCGAGGTCGTACTCGAAGGACCACCACCACTGGTGCCCGACGACGGTGACCTCGAAGTCCTGTGCGATGTCCTCGGGTTCGTTCGCGATGTTGAACAGCGTCGCGACGGTCCCGACCGCGATACCCGCCATGATCACGGCGGGCAGGATCGTCCAGCCGAGTTCGAGCTTGGTGTTGCCGTGGACCTGCTCGGGGAATTCGTCGTCGTTCTTGCGGCGGAACTTGATGGCGACGAACAGGACGCCGAGGTTCACGAAGAGGAAGACGATCCCGGCGACGATGAAGACGGGGATGACGAGTTTGTGGATGTCGGTGGCCGCCCGGCCACGCGGGTCGAGCGTGGTGAGGGGGCGACCGTCGCTCCCGCACCCCGACAGTGCGACCATCGCGAGCACGATCAAGGATGTCGCCAACGCACCGGTGCGCCGCTTCCGTCCGATCATCGAGTTCTCCCACCCACGGGTCTCGTCGTGGCCGCCGTCCGTTCCGGCGACCGTCACTGACAGTCTGTCGTCGCCCTGACCCACACGCCAACCCCCGACGCGCACGTCAGTACTCGCTGCTCTTGTCGGAGTGACCGCCGCTCTTCTCGCTCGAGTGGCCGTCGTGCTTCTCGGACGGTGCTGCCGTGGTCGGCGTCGCCCGCAGCGGGGCGCCGACGCCGCCTTCGCCTTCGACCGTGTACTCCTCCGACTCGTCGTGGAGTTCACGCTCGCCGATGGCGACACCGGCGACACCGGTGCCGAGCACCGCGAGGGCGAACAGGACGACGATGCCGGTGAGCAGGCTCTTGCCGGCCTTGGGGATCGTGGCGAGGCCGATCGCGCCGACGAAGATGACGCCGGCGATCACGAGGCTGAGCCAGGTGGCGCCGAGCTTGGGCACCGCGAGGTACAGCCGGCTGACCCCGAGGCCGACGAAGGCGACAACGAGGGCACCGACGACGGGCACCTCGATGGGGCTCATGATCTTGCTGCGGGCTGCGGCGTTGACCTCCGGGTCACCGGTGGTGCGGTCCGCCCAGGCGCTCATCGACCACTCGATCGCCAGGAATGCGAGCACGGCGGCGCCGAGCAGGCTCACCCAGCCGTTCGTGGCGAACCCGACGACGAGGAGGGCGGCGCCGAACGCCGACAGCGGCGCCCAGTAGCGGCCGGTCGTGACCGGTCGGAGGACGGGTGCCTCCGGCGTGCCGGCGACCTCGGCGAGGGGCTTGGAGTCGGCGTCACGGAACGAGACGAGCACGCCGCCGATGGTGATCACGCAGGCGGCCGCGCCGAGCAGCATGGCGTACCCGAAGTGGTCGCCCACAGCACCCTTGTACCCCATGGTGACGGCGCCGAGGAGCTGGAAGTACATGTCGCCGAGGGCGCCGGGGAACAGCGACCAGTCGACGCCACCCGACGTCCACCCGTAGAGGATGCCGGTGACGAGGAAGAGCATCCCCATCCCGAAGTAGTACTTGAAGCCTGTGGTGAACATGCCTGCACCCGTCACTTCGTGATGTAGATCGCGTACCAGATGGCGGCGTAGACGCCGATTGCCGTGTACCAGACGACGGCGACGGCGGCGACGCCCTCGGGGTTGCCCCGGTTCTCGCCGCCGAGCGTCCGCAGCGTCATGAGCCCGAGGAAGACGAGGCCGACGAGCACCATCACGAAGTGGGCGCCCACGACCGACCAGAACAGGACGCCCTGCCCTTCGACGGCGGCAACAGGGATCTTGCTGACCGAGAACAGGTACGTCGACTGCACGACCCAGGCGAAGCCGAGGAGCGTGGTGATCCCGAGTGCGACGTAGGCGTTCTGTCGGTCGTCCCGCCGGAGCGCCCAGCGGGCCCAGGCGAGCGTGATCGCCGACATGAGCAGCGTGGCGAACAGCATGTTCACAGGCCGCAGCGGGATCACCGAGCCCTTGGGCAGCCAGGTCTCACCGGTGCTGATGACGTCGGCGCGCCGGGCGAGGTACATGGCGAGCATCGAGAGGATGCTCATGGCGGCGGCGACGCTGCCGAGCGTGGTGCCGAACAGCACGACGCGCGGCCGGCGCGGCGGCGCGGGCGGCGCCGACTTCAGCATCGTCATGGTCGCCATCACTGGCCTCCTGCGGTCGCGGCCTCACGGAGATCGGTCAACGGTTCGGGCGAGCCGACCGTGGCGATCGGGGTCGGGAAGTTGTCCCAGGCCGGCGGCGACGAGGTCGCCCACTCGAGCGTGTGGCCGTCGTAGGGGTCCGCCTCGGCCGGGCGGCCGCCGCCCACCGCGGCGGGGAGCACGGCGAGCAGCACGAGGACGACGCCGAGGGCGAGGATCGCTGCGCCTGCGGCGCTGAGCCCGGCGAGGATCTCGGCACCGTCGACGGTGGCGGTGAACAGCCCGTCGGCGCCCACGGGGACCTGACCGAGCGCCCCGGCGACGAGGTCGGCGCCGGCGAAGAGCGCCGTGCCGAGCAGGAGGACGGGGACGAGGAGCTTGCCGGCGGCGTCGACGACGGTGCGGCCCCAGATCTTGCCGCCCCAGTAGAACTGCCCGGTAGCGACGCCGATCACGGCGGTGCCGACGGCGAGCTTGGCGACCCCGGTGTGCCAGGTGGTGCCGGCTAGGTCGAGGAACGGCAGTGCGTACACGGCGCCGGCGGCGGCGGTCGCGAGCCCGCCGAGGAGGCCGATGAGGGCGAGGCCGGTTGCGGCGGCGAGGCGGGGCCGACCCTGGCGGAGGGTGTCGGCGATGCCGCCGGCGAAGCCGAGGGCGGGCAGGACCGCTGCGACGCTGAGGGCGACGTAGGCCGCCTCGGTGGCGAGCTCGGGGTTGAACACCGTCTGCGCCCAGCCGCCGAACCCGAGGGCGGCGACGGCGCCGAGGGTGCCGAGGACGACCGGGTACCGGCCGAGTCGGCGGCCGGTCATCGTGGCGACGACGTCGGCGGTGATACCGAGGGCGGGCACGACGAGGCTGAGCGTGGCCGGCTGGCCGAAGAACCACTGGAGCTGCGGCCACACGACGGTGGGGGCGCCGTAGAGCACGGCGTCGTTCATCGTGTCGACGGTGATGACGACCACGTTGCCGACGAGGGTGGCGATGTTGAGCAGCCACACGGACCCGGCGACGAACATCGCCCAGGCGAACACCGGCACCTGCAGGAGTGTCATGCCGTCGGCGCGCACCGTCGCCACGGTGGTCACGACGCACACGAGCGCGAGGGCGAGGGAGACGAGCACGAGCAGCATCGACGCGAGCGACAGGCGGACGGCGTCGGCGTTCCCGCCGGCCGGTCCGCCGTTGGTCAGGTAGGCGGCGACGAGGAGCCCGGAGCCCAGCAGCCAGCCCCAGAACGACGCTGCGGCCGCCCGGGGGAACGCGACGCTGTTCGCGCCGACCTGCAGCGGGACGATGTGCATGGCGAGCCCGATGACGGCGGGCAGTGCGCCGAGGAACACGAGGGCGACCCGGGAGAGGGTGAACACCTGGAAGAACGTGTTGTCGGCGAGGATCTCGAACCCGCTCGCGTCGAGCCCTTCGGCGTCGACGACGGCGCTGAGCACGAGCGCGGCGAGGAGGAAGACGGCCGAGAAGCCGAGGTAGAGCTTCCCCACTGTCTTGTGATCGGTCGTGCCGACCACGGCGGCGAGTCCGCCTGCTCGGCTCGGCGGTGCCGCGGGCGCGTCACTTCCGGTGTCGGTGGCGGCGGCCTGGTGTTCCGTGACAGTCATGGGTGGTGTTGACCTCACACACGGGCCCGCGCACGGCCGCGGCGCGGCGTACGGAGGGCGCGTTGCTGTCGGTTGTAGTTCCGGGGCCGGACATTAGCCCGCCGGGTCCCCCGGATCTGCAAATGGTCGGTGTCGGTCACCACCCGCTCCGCAGCAGTTCGTCGACGACGATGACGGCGAACAGCAGGGTGAGGTAGGTGATCGAGAAGGAGAACACGCGCATCGCGCCGTCGGTGGTGCCGCTGCGCCACAGGCGGACGGACAGCACGGTGAAGGCGGCGCCGAGCGCGGCGGCGGTCGCGTGGTAGACGAGTCCCATGCCGCCGACGACCCCGAAGACGGCGGTGAGCGCCCACAGGGCGACGCTGTAGCGGACGATCCGCACGCCGGTCTCGGACACGCTGGCGACCACGGGGAGCATGGGGACCGACGCGGCGGCGTAGTCGTCGCGGTACCGCAGGGCGAGCGCCCAGAAGTGCGGCGGGGTCCACAGGAACACGACCCCGAAGAGGACGACGCCGGCGAGGGTGATCTCGTCGGCCACCGCCGCCCAGCCGATGAGGACGGGTGCGGCCCCGGCTGCGCCGCCGATGACGATGTTCTGGACCGATCGACGCTTGAGCCAGAGCGTGTAGACGAACACGTAGAACAGGCACGCGGCGAGGGCCAGCACGGCGCTGAGCAGGTTGACGAGCACCGACAGCCACACGAACGCGACGATCTCGAGGCAGATGGCGAACACGAGCGCCGCCCGGGGGCTCACCTCACCGGTGACGATGGGCCGGTCCTGGGTGCGTTCCATGATCCGGTCGATGTCGCGGTCGACGTACATGTTGACGGCGTTGGCGCCACCGGCGGACAGGGTGCCGCCGATGAGCGTCGCGAGGATCAGCCAGCCGCTCGGGAGGCCCCGTTCGGCGACGACCATGGCAGGGACGGTGGTGACGAGCAGCAGCTCGATGATGCGCGGCTTGGTCAGTGCCACGTAGGCAGCGACCTTCGCCCGTTCACGCTCCGGTGGCCGCTCCAGCACGTCGATCACGCTAGGTCGCCCACCCCTGCGCGGCAACGTGGGGCCCTCCGGCGGTGTCCCGGTGCCGTCGTAGCCTGCACGTCGTGCCCGCTCGTCCGGTGGTCAGCCCCTCGACGTTCGTCCGCGTGGCGGTCGTCGCGTTGGTTGCCCAGGTCCTGATCGTGCTGACGGGGTCCGGGGTGCGGCTCACGGGTTCGGGGCTCGGGTGCACCGACTGGCCGCGCTGTTTCGAGGACCGGACGATCCCACCGTGGGGGTTCCACCACTGGGTCGAGTTCGGGAACCGGCTGTTGAGCATCGCCGTGGTGCTGACGGCGATCGCAGCGGTGGTGGCGGCCCGCCTGCGGCGTCCGTACCGGCGCGATCTGCTGTGGTTGTCGGTCGGGTTGGTGGTGGGGGTGGTGGCGCAGGCGGTCCTCGGCGGGATCCTCGTCCTGTTGGATCTCGACCCGCGGCTGAACATCGGACACTTCCTGGTGTCGATGGTGCTGATCCTCGACGGCGTGGTGTTGGTGCACCGGGCTGCGGAGCGGGCGCCGGCGGGTCCGGCCGACCCTGTCGTACGGCGCCTCGCACGCGTCGTGGTGGTCGCCGCCGGGGTCGTGGTCGCGACCGGTTCGGTGGTCACCGGGTCGGGGCCGCACGCCGGCGACGAGCGGGCGGCGCGCCTGCCCTTCGAGCTCGTGACCGTCGCCCGGGTGCATGCGCTGTCGATGTGGGTGTTCCTGGCGGCGACATGCGCGTGTGTCGTGGTCACCGCCCGGCGTGGCGCGCCGTCGGCGCTCCGTCGACCGGTGAACGTCCTCCTCGGGATCTCGGCGGCGCAGGGTGCGCTCGGGTACACGCAGTACGCGCTCGGGGTACCGGCGGGCCTGGTGTCGTTGCACATCCTCGGGGCGTGTCTGGTGTGGTCGACGGCGCTGGTGTTGTGGTTGCGGGTGCGGGACACCGCTGCGGTGGAGGTGCGGGTGTGAACGCGGGTGTGATGGCGGCGACGGCTCCGGTGGAGGTCGAGGATCCGACGGATGCGACCGACGTCGACGTCGACCGGCCGTGGGTGGTGATCGTGTGGAACGACCCGATCAACCTGATGGGGTACGTGACGTTCGTGCTCCAGAAGCTGTTCGGGTACTCGAAGGAGAAGGCGACGAAGCTGATGCTCGACGTGCACCACAAGGGTCGGGCCGTCGTGTCGTCGGGTACCCGCGACAAGGCGGAGGTCGACGTGTTCCGTCTGCACGAGCACGGGTTGTGGGCGACCATGACCCAGGACTCGTGAGCGCCCGATGATCTTCCGTGGTCGACGGCCGATCCGGCGGACGCCGTCCGGTGTGGTGTTCTCGATCGGCGAGCACGAGCGGCAGCTGATCGAGCACCTGCTCGAGGAGTTCCGCACCGAGGTCGACGACGACCCCGACCAGCCCGATCTGCGGAGGCTGTTCCCGACCGCGTACCCCGACGATCCGATGGCAGACGCCGCCTACCAGCTCCTCGCCCGGTCGGAGTTGCGCGCCGCGCAGGACGCGGCCTGCGCCGCGGTGGAGCGGACGTTGTGGGCGACGACCCTCGACGACGACGACCTCGCCGCCTGGATGACGACGGTGAACCGGTTCCGTCTCGTGCTCGGCACCCGTCTCGACGTCGCCGAGGGCGACTACGAGGTCGACCCGGAGCATCCCGACGCCGAACTGCTCGTGATCTACCACTACCTCTCGGCACTCCTGTCCTTGCTCGTCGAGGCGGCGGAACCGTGACGGCCTGCTAGCGTTCGGGCGCCGTTTCGGGCACCTGCCCTCATCGTCCAGTGGCCTAGGACGCCGCCCTTTCAAGGCGGAAACACGGGTTCGAATCCCGTTGGGGGTGCGCTCGCCGAACGGTGCTCCGGTCCGTGCGTTTGCGGTCGGGGTGCCGGAGGGGCGAGAATGAGCGTTCCTGGTCCCGTGGTGCAGTTTGGAGTGCACGCCGGCCTGTCAAGCCGGAGGTCGCGGGTTCAAATCCCGTCGGGACCGCCACCTCCCGCCCTTCGGGGCGGGATCGAGGTCGGGTAGCTCAGTTGGCAGAGCGCGCGCCTGAAAAGCGCGAGGTCACCGGATCGA
>CAYVOK010000071.1:0-8968 GCA_964453335.1 uncultured Acidimicrobiaceae bacterium | reverse complement strand
CGGGCGAGCGTCGCCTTGTGGACCTCGGTCGGGCCGTCGGCGAGCCCCATGTGGAAGCTCTCGATGACCATCCCCGCGAAGGGCATCTCGTTCGAGACGCCGAGCGACCCGTGGATCTGCAGCGCCCGGGCGGCGACGTCGTGGAACACCCGCGGCATCGCCGCCTTCACCGCCGAGATGTCCTTGCGCACCCGCTTGTAGTCCTTGTACCGGTCGATCTTCCACGCGGTCTGCAGCACCAGCAGCCGGAACGACTCGATGTCGATCCAGGACTGGGCGATCATGTCCTGCACCATCTGCTTCCGACCGAGCAGGTCTCCTTGCGTCGAACGGCTGACCGCCCGTTCGCACATGAGGTCGAACGCCCGCCGGAGCTGGGCGACGGTGCGCATCGCATGGTGGATCCGGCCGCCGCCGAGCCGGGTCTGCGCGACGACGAACGCCTGCCCGCGCGCACCGAGCATGTGGTCACGCGGGACGCGCACGCCGTTGTAGCGGATGTAGGCGTGGGTCCCCGAGTCGGCGGGCTGGTAACCGAGCGGCACGTTCCGCACGATCTCGATGCCTGGCGTGTCCGCCGGCACGAGGAACATCGAGAACCGTTGGTACGGCGGGTTGTCCGGGTCGGTGATCGCCATGACGATGAAGAACGACGAGAACCGGGCGTGCGAGCTGAACCACTTCTCGCCATCGATCACCCATTCGTCGCCGTCGAGGGTCGCGGTGGTCGTGAACACCTTCGGATCCGCCCCGCCCTGCGGTTCCGTCATCGAGAAGCAGGACACGACCTCGTTGCGCAGGAGGGGCTCGAGGAACCGCTCCTTCTGCTCGGGTGTGCCGTAGTGGGCGAGGATCTCGCTGTTGCCGGAGTCGGGCGCCTGGCAACCGAACACGATCGGTCCGCAGTGTGCGGCGCCGAGCAGTTCGTTCAGCAACCCGAGCTTCACCTGGCCGTACCCCGGGCCGCCGAGCTCGGGACCGAGGTGGCAGCCCCACAGGCCGCGCTCGCGCACCCGCTGCTGCAACGGCGGGACGAGACGGGCGCGCACCGGGTCGGCGAGGTCGAACGGCTGCGCGACGACGTGGTCGAGCGGTGCGACCTCCTCCTCGACGAACGTGCGCACCCAGTCCAGCTCGGCCTGGAAGGCCGGATCGGTCTCGAAGTCCCATGCCATGGCCGCATCATGACACCGGCCGGTCGTGCGACGCTGCAGCATCGGACCGGTAACCTCCCCTCCGTCGACGGGATGCACCGTCGGCGACGGGGGACGGACATGGCAGCGACGACACCGGCAGGGGCCGCCACGCGCGACGTGGCCAGGAACGCCCTGCTCCCTGCGCTCGCCATGACCGGCGTGATCATCGCCTGGGGCCTCGGTCCGCCGATCTCGAAGCTGATCACCGCGCCACCGCTCGTGACCGTCGGCTACCGGCTCACGCTCTCCCTCCCCGTCCTCTACCTCATGCTGCGGATCAACGGCGGCGGACTGAGCGTCGCGCTGCTCCGCCGTTGCGTGATCCCCGGCGTGTTCTTCGGCGCCAACCTGGCGATCGTGTTCGCAGCCTTCCAGGAGGCGACGATCGTGGTGATCTCGGTGCTGAACGCGATGCAGCCCGCCGTGGTGCTGCTCGCCGCCCGCCCGCTGTTCGGCGAACGACCGGGGGGCTGGCACCTCGCATGGACGGCCGTCGGTTTCGGCGGGACCGTGGCGGTCATCCTCGGCGCCGGCGACGAGGTCCGCACGAGCACCGCCGGCCTCGTGCTGTCGACGCTCGCGATGCTCACGTTCACCGCCTACTTCCTCGCGACGAAGCGGGTGCGGGCAGGTCTCGCCGACGTCGGGGCGATCGAGTGGATGCTCGGGGTCTCGATCTTCGCCGTCGCCACCGTCGTCCCGATCGCGCTCGCGACGTCGGACCGCGCCGAACTGCTCGCCGTTGCGGGTACCGACTGGGTTTGGATGGCGTGGGCCGTACTCGGCACCGGCATCGCCGGCCACGTGCTCATGAGCTGGGTGCACCGGTACATCCCGGTGTCCCGGTCGTCGCTCTACCTGCTCGCGATGAACGTCGTGGCGATCTCGGCCGCATGGCCGATCCACGACGAACCGGTCACCGTGGTGCAGGCCCTCGGCGGTCTCGTCGTGCTCGGGGCGGTCGCCGCGGTCGGGCGACGCCCGCTCGCCCCGCCAGCAACGTGACGTCGATGCCGCCGTTGGTGGTCCGCAGCACGGGTTCGAGCGCGAGCCCGGCGTGCCCGGCGAGCCGCTCGTCGGCGACGAGCATCCCGACCGTCCACCCGGCGAAGCGCTGCCCGAGCACCTGGCCGGTGCGCGCGTAGAGGTTCCGCAGTTCGCCGCCGCCGATGCGGACGCCGTACGGCGGGTTCGTGAGCACCGAACCCACGGCCCCACCCGCGGGCGGGACGAGGTCGGAGACGGAGGCCAGGCGGACCTCGACGTCGTCGTCGATCTCCGCTCGTTCGGCGTTCGCCCGCACCGCGGCCACGGCACCCGCATCCCGGTCGGCGGCGACGATCGGCACGAAGCCCCCGGGACGTTCGAGGTCGATCGCCTCACCGGTCACGCTCGCCCACGTGCCCGGCCGGAACGTCGGCCAGTCGGCGAACGCGAACCCGCGGCCGGCACCCGGGGCCCGACGACGGGCGAGCAGCGCCGCCTCGATGGGGATCGTCCCGGAACCGCAGAACGGGTCGACGAGGGGGGTCGAACCGTCCCACCCGGTGCCGAGCAGCAGCGCCGCGGCGAGGGTCTCCCGGAGCGGCGCCTTCGCGACCTCGACCCGCCAACCCCGCTTGTGGAGCGGCTCGCCGGAACTGTCGACGCTGAGCGAGAAGCGGTCACGATCGACCCGCACGACGAGCAGCGCGACGTCCCGGTCGTCGCCGTCCACGGGCGGGGGGCGGTCGGCTGCCCGGTGCAACCGTTCGGCGATCGCGTCGGTGTGGTGCAGCGCCGACCGGTGCGACGTCACCCGGAACGTCACCGGCCAGCCCGGCAGCACCCAGTCGTCCCATGCGAGCGTGCGCGCCGCGCTCTCGAGCTCGGCGAACGTGGACGCGGTGAACTCGGCGAAACGCACCACGAGCCGCGTCGCCGTACGCAGGTGCAGGTTCGCGGCGTAGAGCTGCCGCAGCGTCATCCGGGCCGACACCCCGCCCCGTCCCGGTCGGGGGCGCGGGACACCGAGCGCGACCAGCTCGGCGACGACGAGCGGCTCGAGCCCGGGGAGGCAGACGACGTAGACGTCGAGCGGTGCGCTGGTCTGACCTCGGGTGGCGGGCACGACGGCGCAGGCTACCGTCGCCCGGATGCGGCGGATGCTCGTGGTCGCCCAACACCTGCACGGTTCGACCGGCACCGTCGGAGCGGCGGTCGTCCGCGGTGCGACCGACCCTGCGATCGGGGACGGCGTCGACGTCGTGTACCTGCCGGCCGTGGAGGTCGGCGCGACCGAGGTCGAGGGAGCGGACGCTGTCGTGCTCGTCACCACCGAACGGTTCGGCACCGTCGCAGGACTCACGAAGGACTTCCTCGAGCGCATCTGGGACCCGTGTCGGACATCGACACGCGGCACGCCGTTCGCGCTCGTCGTGCGGGCGGGGAACGACGGGACGGGCACCGTCACCGCCGTGACGCGTGTCGCGACCGGCCTCGCCTGGCGGACCGTGCGGCCCCCGCTCCTCGTGGTCGGCGAGGTCCCGACCGACGACCACATCGCGGCGGCCGAGGAGATCGGGGCGTCGATCGCTGCGGCGCTCGCCACCGACCTGTTCTGATCCGTTCCTGATCCGTCGGCCCCAGGTGCCAGACTCCACGTATGGCCTTCCAGGTGATCAACCCGTCCGTCATGCCCACGCCCACCGGGTACAACCACGCCGTCCGGGCGTCGGGCACCCCGCTGTTCATCTCCGGTCAGGTTTCGATGGGCGCCGACGGCCGCACCGTCGGCAAGGGTGACCCCGCCGCCCAGGCGGCCCAGGTGTTCGCCAACCTGAAGGCGGTCATCGAGACCGCCGGCGGGTCGATGAACGACATCGTGAAGCTCACCACGTACGCACTCGACGTCGCGTATCGCCCGGCGATCGCCGAGGCGCGGGCGAAGGTGTTCGCCGGCGGATACTTCCCGGCGTCGACCTTCGTGGTCGTGTCCGGCCTCGCCTCGCCGGACTACCTGCTCGAGATCGAAGCGGTCGCGATGCTCTGACCGCCCTCGGCGGTCGTCCGAGTGGCGTCCCGGTCGCTCGACCGGACGAACCACGCGAGCAGCACACCCACCGCGGCGACCACGGCGCCGAGCAGGAACGCGTCGTCGTAGGAGCCGAGCAACCCGGCGGCCGGTTCGCGGGCGACCTGCACGGTCTGGCCGACCTGCATCCCGAGCACGGTCCCCATCATCATCATCATCTGCGACGTCGCCGCAGTGACCCCGAGGTCACTGTCGGCGACGGCACGCGTGGTGGTCGCCATCATCGAGGGCACCATCGTGCCGAGACCCATGCCGGCGATCGCAAGCGCAGCGAACACGAGCGGTTCGGCGCCGGCGCCGTGCACGTTCGCGAGCATCACGCAACTGACCGCGACGAGAACGGAACCGCCGACCGCCATGCTGCGCTCACCGATCCGCACGGCGAGCCAACCGGCGAGCGGACCGGCGAGGCCGTAGAAGAGCGGCCGGCTGACCGTCACCACGCTGGTGCGGGTGGACGAGAACGCGAAGACCTCGCCGAGCATCAGCGGGACGAGCACGAACCCGCCCTGGTAGGCGAAGTTCACGAAGAACTGGGCGAGCATCGGCACGGCGAAGTTCCGCCGCCGGAAGTACGCGAACGGGATCAGCGGATGGTCGGTCCGCCGCTCGACGAGACCGAACGCGACCGCAGCCACCGGGCTGAGGACGAACAGCGTGACGACTGCCGGTCCCGACCAGCCCCACACCGGGCCGCGGTTCACGGCGACGAGCAGGCTGCCGACGGCGACCGCGAGCGTGGCGCTGCCGACCACGTCGAAGCGCACGGCGGTCGCCCGGGCGGTCTCGGGGAGGACGAAGGCCGCCGCCACGAGCCCGGCGAGGGCGAGCGGCACCTGCGGGACGAACAACCACCGCCAGCCGAACGCGTCGACGATCGGACCACCGACCACCATCCCGAGCACCGGTCCGCCGGCGAGCACGAGACCCCAGTACCCGAGCGCCTGAACCCGCCGCTCCCGGGGGAACAGCGCCGTGATGATCGCCATGCCGGCCGGACCGGTCGAGGCGCCGAACACCATGGCGAGCGTGCGGAAGGCGATGAGCTGCCCGATCGACTGGGCGGCTGCGGAGCACGCGGCGAAGAGCACCACACCGGCGAGACTCGTGAGGTACACCTTGCGGCGCCCGTGGAGGTCACCGAGCTTGCCCGCCGTCGGTCCGAGCACCGCGAACGCGAGCAACGGGGCGACGACGACCCAGGTCACCGTCGTCTTCGGTGCGGCGAACTCGGTCGAGAGCCGCGGGATGACGACGGCGAGGACGCTCACGTTCCAGTTCGTCGTGAACAGACCGAACAGCGCGGCACCGAGCACGATCTGGGGGTAGCGGGGGTGCGCAGCGAGTCGGGCACGTGCTGCGGTCCACCGGGTGCTCATCGACCACGACGCTACCGGAGCGGCCACACGGGCGGTCGGGGTCGTGTCGGGCGTCACAACGGCTACGGTCGCCGACGTGACCGCAGCCGCAGGGGACCCGATCGCCCGCCTCCTCGCCGAACGTGCGTGTGAACGCCTCGTCGTCGACTACACGCACCTCGTCGACTTCGGCGAGGCCGCCCGCATCGCCGACCTCTTCACCGACGACGGCGTATGGGAGGGTCCGGGCCTCGTCATGCGGGGCAGGGCGGAGATCCTCGCCGGGTTCGGTCGACGCCAGGAGGTCACGCGCCGCGTGTCACGGCACGTGTGCACGAACGTGGCGATCGACGTCGTCGCAGACGACGAGGCGGTCGGCATCGCGTACCTCGTGAACTTCCGGCACGATCGGCGCGAGGGCGACGACCCGACCGCACCCGCGCCGGCGGGCCTGCCGAAGTACGTCGGCGAGTACCACGACCGGTTCGTGCGCACGGCCGACGGCTGGCGGTTCGCCGCACGTCGCTTCGACGTGCAGTTCCTGCGCGGCTAGGCGCCCCGCCGGTCAGCCGGCGATCGCCTCGAGCACCCGGCGACGGGTCGCGGGGTCGAGGCCGTGGGGGTAGAGGGCCACCACGTCCACGCCGGACTCGGCGTACGCGGCGAGCCGCTCCCTCGCCGCCCCGAGGTCGTCGACGGCGAGGCAGGTGCCGGCGACGACGGCATCCGGGTCGGCCGGCCCGTCCGGATCCGTGCCACCGAGCCCCTGGGCGACGAAGTGCTGGTGGTAGTTCACCATCGTGTCGTAGGCGACGGCGTCCGACCGCAGGACCTCCGCGGTCGACAGGCGCAGGTACAGCACCGTCCGCGGGCGGGCGCCGGCCGGGGCGGCGGCGCGCACCCGGTCGACGGTCGCGCCGAGCGCGGCGGGGGTCAGCCAGTTGAGGACCACACCGTCGGCCTCCGACGCCCCGAGCGCCACCATCCGCTCGCCGAGCGCCCCGACGAGGATCGGCAGGTCGCCGCCGAAGGGCACCGCTGCCACGGTGGCACGCACCGATGCCAGGTAGTCGCGGACGAACCGCAGCGGCGACGCCGGGAACTCCGCACCCGCCTGGCGGGCGGCCTCACGGTGCGAGACACCGAGCCCGAGGTCGAAACGACCACCCGACTGCTCGGCGAGCGTGGCGGCGGCGAGCGCGATCCGGTCGGGACGATGGAAGATCGCGGCGACGACGCCGACGCCGAGACGGATCCGCTGCGTGACCGCGAACGCGGCACCGATGCTGACGAAGGGGTCGCGGCCGCTCGCCTCCGGCAGCCAGAGCTCCCGGAACCCGGTGTCCTCGGCGAACCGGGCGAGGTCGACGACCTCGGTGACGGGCAGATCACGGACGCAGATGCCGAGTTCCATGCGACCCGACCCTAGGTGATGCCGTGGGAGACTTCGCTGCGTGCCACACACGCCACCACGACCGTGGTCCGACTTCACCGCCGAGGCCCCGGAGCTCGCCACTGCCGTGGCCGCACGACTCGAGGCGCACCGCCACCACGTGCTCGCCACGTTGCGGGCGGACGGGGCACCGCGCCTGTGGGGCACCGAGGTCCGGGTCGTCGACGGTCTGCTGCTGTTCGGGGCGATGCCCGGCACCCGCCGCGCCGACGACCTGCGACGGGACGCCCGCTGCGCCCTGCATGCCAACCCCGGCGACGGCTCGATGGAAGGCGGCGACGCCAAGCTGACCGGCGTCGCCCTCGAGGTCACCGACGCCGACCTGCGTACCCGGTTCACGGCTGCCGCGGGCGGCGACCCCGGCGTGCCGTTCGACCTGTTCGCCATCGACCTCGGGACGGTCACGCTGACCTCCGTCCACCCCGACGGCGACCGTCTCGTCCTGCACACCTGGGACGCCGGGTCGGGCGAGCGGGTCGTCGACCGACGCTGACGACGACCGCCGGGTCGCGACTAGCGTCGGGGCGACAGGAGGACCCGATGCCGACCTACGAGTTCCGCTGCAGCACCTGCGAGACGACCTTCGAGGAACAGCGTCCGATGAGCCGTTCCGGCGAACCGGCCACCTGCCCGTCGGGGCACGACGGCGCCCGCCGTGTGCTGTCGGTGTTCATGTCCGGCGCGAAGTCGAACGGCGGCGGCGGCCTCCTCCCCTCGACACTGCCGACCGGCGGCGGCTTCGGCGGCTGCGGCAGCGGCTGCGGCTGCCACTGACGCTTCCCCCAGCGGCGCTCACCGAGCTTCAGGCGGCCGAGGCGAGACCGAGCGCGTCGAAGACGTCGACCACGAACGGGGCGATGTGGTCCGTGTCGATGGCCGTGCGCTTGATGGCGCGCCAGCCGACGACCTCGGCGCCGAGACCCTCGACGATGCGGGCGAGGGCCGGCAGGGTGCCGCCCGCCTTCACCGCGTAGGTGCAGAACAGCGCGACCTGCTTGCCGTCGAGCCACGGCAGCTTCTTGAAGCGACCCGCCCGACCGGGACGCTGGCCGAACAGGAACGCCCCGTCCGTCCAGGTCCCGAAGAAGATGAGATCGGCCTCGGCGAGCACGCCGTAGTCCAGATCGGTGATCGGCATGACGGTTGCGCCGGCGCCGAGGAACGTCGCCGTGCCGGCGACGAGCTCCGCGGCCCGCTTCGTGTTCCCGCCCATGCTCTCGTAGACGACTGCGACCTTCACGGCACCACTCTTAGCAGGTGCGGGACCGGACGACCGCCACGCAACCGTCAGGCTGCGTCGAGGAGCGCCCGGGCGAACTCGGCGAACTCGGGGCGGCGCAGCTTGGCGAGCGCCTGACGCTCGATCTGCCGGACGCGGTCGGCCGAGAGGCCGAGCTGGGCACCGATGTCCGCCTGCGTGACCGGCGGGCCTTCGAAGCCGTACCGCTGCCGGAGCACGAGCTGCTCGCGGTCGTCGAGCACGGCGAGCAGCCGGTCGAGTTCGGCGGGGACCATCGCCTCGATCGCAGCGTCACCGGGGGCGTCCGCGGTCGGGTCGGCGACGAGATCGCCACGCACGGCGTCGCCGTCACCGATCGGCTCGTCGAGCGAGAAGGGCTCACCGAGGTGACGACGCAGGGCGATGACCTGGTCGACGGGCACGAACGCCTCGGCGGCGAGCTCCTCGACGGTCGGCTCCCGGCCGTTGCGGGCCTCGAGATCCATGCGGACCCGCTGCAGCCGCAGGGCGGCGTCGCGGACCGGTGCGGGGAGCCGGACGAGCCGGCTGCCGGCGACGACGCCGCGCTGGATCGCCTGACGGATCCACCAGGTGGCGTAGGTCGAGAACTTGAAGCCCTTCCGCCAGTCGAACTTGTCGACGGCGTGC
>CAYVOK010000070.1:0-9153 GCA_964453335.1 uncultured Acidimicrobiaceae bacterium | reverse complement strand
GATTTCAATTGGAACGATGTTATCCGGTTGTTTGGGAACGAATGGCGCGTTCTTGAAATCAGCGGCTTCGACGCGACGCAAGACGGATGCGTAACAATCAAATTGTTGAAGCGATTAAACGCGGGGCGCGATTGTTCATACTTGCCGACAACCGGACGAACGGGGCGGATTGAATTTCAAGACGCGGACGGCGATAATTGGTTTCAAACGCCGCGCGAATGTTGCGAACGTTACGGATTCTTTTATGACGCGTCGACCGCGTATTGCTATCAACCCGAATAAATGGACATAAGGAAACAAACGGATTTCGGTTACATTATCGACGCGATGCATTTCTTAAAAAAGCCGCGCCGGAAGAAATGGATTCGCCGATTGGACGGCGTTCTTGCGGCGTTGATTTATTACGGATTCATCGTGTTTTGTTGGTGGCTGATGTTATTCTTTTTCTTTTGGCTGAATGTCTAAAAAAAACAAGGTTGTAATTGATGTCGAGGCGAATACGACAAAACTTGATGCCGCCCTTGAAGCGTCGGAAAACGCCGTTGACAATTTAGGGAAGACGGGTCAACGGGTTGTCGGCGCGCTTGATAACGTAACGGGCGGGTTCGCTTCGCGCATCGTCGAATCAAGCGCGGGGATACGGCAACTTATCGCCGGATTGAACGCGACGAAAGTTGCGCTTGCGGCAACCGGAATCGGCTTATTTGTTACGGCGTTGGGTTCCCTCATTGCGTATTTCACGCAAACGGAACGCGGCGCGGAAATGCTCGAACGGGCGACCGCCGGATTAAGGGCAACGTTCGACGTTCTCGTTGGGGTTGTGGCGAAGTTGGGGGAAGGCATCGTAATGCTTTTCACGAAGCCGAAGGAAGCGTTGACGCAATTCGGTTCGCTTGTCAAACAATACGTCCTTGACCAATTCCAAAACATACTTGGGGGCGTTCAGGATTTGGCGTCCGCGGTCGGGAAGGTATTTGCCGGGGATTTCGCGGGAGCGGCGGAAGCGGCAAAGGCGGGCTTCGCGAAGGTCGGGGAAGCGGCGTTAAAACTGAACCCGATTACGGGCGTCGCAATCGCGGTCGCAAACGGCGTCGGACAAATCGCGAAGGAAGCAGGCAACGCGGCAACGGCGGCGTCGAACCTTGCCGCGCGGTTGCAAGAATTGGAGGATGCCGAAATTGACCAAATCGCCGCGACCGCGAAGGCGCGCAAGCAAATCCGGGAACTTCGGTTTATCGCTGACGATGAAACGAAATCCATCAACGAAAGGATTGCGGCGGTCGAGAAGGCGACGCGGATTGAACAACAATTGTTGACCGAACGCAAGCGAATTGCAAAGGAAAACTTGTCCATCATAACGGAGCAAAACCGCCTTGCACAACAAGCGGGGACGTTGCGCGATGAAGACCGACAAAAGCAAGCCGAAGCGCAAGCGGAAATTTTCCGGTTGGACGAAGAATCGTTTGCCCTTCGGAAGCGATTGCAGGGCGAACTTCAATCCCTTCGCGGGCAAGCGCAAGCGGAAGTTGACGCGGCGAACAAGAAGGAAGCGGAAGACAACGCGAAGAAGGCGGAAGAAGAACGCAAAGCCGCGGAAGCGCAAGCCGCCGCCCTGCTTCAAATCGAAGGGGCGGTTTGGGAAGCGCGGGCGACGGAAGTTGAAAAGGAAGTAAAGGCAATCGAGGATAAGTACAACGCGCTCGAAGCCCTTGCGATTGCGAACGGGATTTCGACGTTGGAAATCGAAGCCGCCCGCATCGCTGAAATCGAAGCCCTCGAAGAACGTCAACGCGTAGCAAAGGCGGAAGCGGACAAAAAAGCGGCGGAAGACAAAGCCAAACTTGACGAAGAAGCGTCGAAGAAGGCGCAAGAAGAAGCAGACAAGCAAGCCGCCGCGGACAAAGCGTTGTACGAATCGCGCAAGGCAATTGCGGGGAACACGATGCAGGCAATCGCCGCCCTTGCGGACGCGTTTACGAAGGGCGACGAAAAGCGCGCGAAGCGGAACTTCGCAATCAACAAGGCAATCGGGATTACCAACGCCGTAATCAGCACGGCGGAAGGCATAACGGCGGCGTTGACGGACAAAACGCAACCTTCGACAATCCTTCGAATCCTGCAAACGGCATCCGTCGCGGCAATCGGCGCGGCGCAAATCGCGACAATCGCGAAGCAAAAATTCCAACCCGGCGAAACCCCGCCGCCCCCAAGCGTCGGAGGAACCGGGGGCGGGGGCGGGGCGTCCGTAACCGCGCCGCAAATCGACCTTTCGTTTATGGGGCAAGCATCAAGCCAAACGGGAATTCGTTCGTACGTTTTGGCTTCGGAAGTGAGCAACGCCCAACAAGCAAACCAACGTATCAAGGACCAATCAACGCTTTTCGGATGACCATTTTTGAACTTGTAATTGACGAAGAATCGGACGCGTACGGAATCCAAGCGATTTCCCTTGTCGAATCCCCTGCAATCGAGGAAGATTTCGTTGCGTTGTCGGACGAATTTCGGTTTAAGGCAATCGACAACGAACGTCGCATTGTAATGGGTCCCGCCCTGATTCCGGACAAGCCGATTTACCGAAGGAAAGGGGAAGAAGAATTTTTTATTTTCTTCTCAAAGGAAACGATTCGGCGCGCGATGGAACTATATTTTAAGGCGGGGTTCCAAGCAAACGCGACGCTCGAACATCAAGCCCCGATTACGGGAACGACAATCGTAGAATCTTGGATTGTCGAAGGCGAACAAGACAAATCGCGGATGTACGGATTGAATGTTCCACGTGGAACGTGGATGGTTTCGATGAAAATCGACGATGAAACGTTGTGGTCGGATTGGGTCAAGGGCGGGAAGGTGAAGGGCTTTTCAATCGAAGGATTGTTTACGCGGAAGGAAGGCGAAACCCAATTAAGCGCGGCGTTTTCGTGGGACGCCTTCGAAGATTCGTTGACCGACCTTGTCAACATCCTGAATGAAAAATGTTATACCAACAAAACCTTGTAAAAATGGATTTGAAAACACGCGTTGCGAAGATGCTGATGAACGCCGCAACCGCCTTGTCCGCGGAGGCGCAAGCGTTCGCGTCCGCCGTCCTTGATAGCGGACAAACAATCCAAACCGAAGCCGAAGAATGGGCGGTTGGGGTTGCCGTTTTTGTCGTGAACGACGAAGGCGAACAAATCCCCTTGCCGGACGGCGATTACAACCTTGACAACGGCGTAAAATTCGTTGTCGCGGAAGGCGTCGTTGCTGAATGGATGGAACCGGAAGTTGAAACCGAAGCCGAAACCGAAACGGAAGTTGAGGCGGCGACGGATACCATTACGCGCGAAGAAGTTGAACGTATGATTTCCGATGCAATCAACAACGTCCAAGCGTCGATTGCGGAGAAGTTCGCGGAGAAGGAGCAAGCGATTGAAAACCTTGCGAAGCAACCCGCCGCAAAAGGCGTTCAGCGGATGAACAAGCCGAACCGCGTTCCCCTTTCCGATTTGGTCAACTTGTCGGAAGCCGAACGCGTCCGAATCCTTATGTCGAATTCTTAATTCCTGAATAAAAATGGCAAACATTACAGCCGCAACGGGAACCTACGCCGGAAAAGCCGCGCTTCCCTACGTTACGCCCGCGATTATGGCGGCGGACACAATCGTTAACAATTGGTGCAACCTTTATCCAAACGTCGTCGGCACGGCGGTTCTTCGGAAATGGTCGGGGGCTTCCCTCCGTGCGCGGACTTGCGGGTTCGACGGCGGGGCGGCGACGCTTGGGGAAGTAATCCTTGCAACAACGAAGTTGGAAATCAAATTGCAGTTGTGCAATTCCGACCTTATCGCAACTTGGGAAGCGGATATGATGCGCGATTCCCGGACCGCGCCCGCGGATACGAACGAAGCAATGCTTCGCTACGTTATCGCCCAAGCCGCGAAGGACGTTGAAGTAGGTTTGTGGCGCGGGGCTTACAATTCTACAACCGGGGCCACGACGGGCGGAAGCGCGGTTACTTACATGAACGGATGGCTTGCAAAAATCGTCGCGGCTTCCCCGGCGGTTGAACAAGCGTTGACGGGCGCAACCGATTCCACGAACATCTTGACCCGCCTTGCGGCTTTGGCGGCGGCAATCCCCGGCGACATCGCGGGCGACCCGGATACCTTGCTTTATATGTCGCCCGGAATGAAGGCGACGTATTACGCGGCTTTGGGTTCTGCGAATGGTTCGTTGTACTTGCCGAATGAGCAAGTAAGCCAATACGCCGGATACCGGATTGTAACCCCGCGCGGGATGCCCGCGGATACGTTCTTGTTCAGCAAGGCGGAAAACCTTGCGTTCGGAACCGATTTGACGGGCAACGATTTCGCTACGGCGGCGGCGGTTGCAAACCTGAATGATTCGACGCTTGAAGATGCTACGCGGGCGATGATTGCAATCACCGCGGGAACGCAAGTGATTGACCACGATTCGTACGCGATTGCACGTCGTACGTCCTAATAAACCCGAAGAAGGGGACGGGCTTCGGTTCGTCCCCTGATTCCCAAAATTGAAAAAATGGCTTGTTCAATTACAATTTCGGGTCGGGGCATTCCTTGCCGCGATGCAATCGGCGGCGTAAAACGCGCTTGGATTGGCACGTTCGCGGATGGGATTTTCGGCAATCCGACCGCGGGCGCGATTACGGACGCAACTTCTGCGAAGATTGTGTACGGGTTTGATTTGGTGAAAAACGCAAGCCAATTGACCCAAACAATCAACGCGGAAGCGTCGACGGGAAGCGTCTTTTATTCGCAAGTTTTCGAATGCACAATTCCTAAAATGGAGGCGGGCGTAAACGCGGAAATTGCGGATTTGGTCAAAGGGCATCTAATCGTAATCGTCGAAACGCTGAACGGCGACAAAGTGATTCTTGGACATACGAACGGATGTTTGGTCACGGGCGGCACGTTCGCAACCGGAACCAACCCCGGCGATTTGTACGGATACACGTTGACGTTCACGGCGGAAGAAAAGACGCCCGCGCCGTTCCTGACGGGGACGCAAACATTGCTCACGTTCACGGCGGGCAACTGATGAAACAAGGTTGAAAAAGGGACGGGGCTTCGGTCCCGTTCTTTTTTTCTCGTTATCGCGTTATACAACAAATGCTTTATCTCAATCCTTTATCGGGCGAACAAATCTTGCATTTGACCTTGCAGGATGCCGCGCGAGATTACGCCTACACCCACTACCTTTTCAAGATAGTAAACCGCGTAACCGGGGAAGATTTGTATTTTGTCGCGGACGTTGAAACGGACAACCCAAGATATACGGCGATTCGCGTTCGGACGGATACCAATTCGACGAACTACGTCTTGATTTCTGAATTCGGCGAATGGGATTACTTCGTTTACGTTCAGAATTCAAGCACGAACAAGGACCCGAATAATATTGCGGTTGTCGCACAAATTGAACAAGGAACCTTAAAAATAAATGGGCCGACAATTACGACATTCCCAACAATCACAATCCCCGACAACTTCGTTTATTACGAAGCGTAAGCAAAGCGCGTCCGTCCTTTCGTTGTCGAAGTACGTCGCGCGTTCTTATCGGGAGAAGGTAACGGACGAATTCGTTGCGTACGGGGACGATAATTTGTTTCCGCAATACTTGATTGAATTATACCATTCAAGCCCGACGCATAACGCCCTTTGCAATACGATTGCCCAATTGATTTTCGGGCAAGGTTTCGACGTTCAGTCCCTCGAAGGGCGATTACTTTTCGAGCAATGGGACATCAACGACGAACTGCGGAAATGCGCGGTCGATTTGAAGGTTCAAGCGGGGTTTTACCTTGAAATAATTTGGTCGCTTGACCGCGCCACGATTGCGAATGTCAAGCATCTTCCGTTTGAAAACGTCCGTTCGGGGATTGCAAACGAAGACGAAGAAGTACAATCGTACTTTTATTCAAAAGATTGGTCGGGCAAGGAAGAACCCGAAGTTGTCCCGCGCTTCAACCCCAAGTTGAAGAACGAACAACCCGTTCAAATCCTTGCAGTAAGCCCGTTCACAATCGGCGCGCAGTACTACGCAAAACCTGATTACATCGGCGCGATTAACTACATCGAACTTGAAAAAGAGATTTCCGTTTTCCATATAAACAACATCAAAAACGGGTTGTCTCCGTCGTTCGCAATTCACTTTTCGAACGGGGTTCCGGACGATGAAGAACGCCGCCAAATCCGGAACAACATCGAACGGGAAACGACGGGTCCGCAGAACGCAGGCAAGTTTTTTATGACCTTCTCGGATTCGCCCGACCGACGCCCAAGCATCGAACCTTTTCCGCTATCCGACGCGGACAAGCAATATCAATTTTTGTCGGAGGAAACGACGTCCAAAATAATGATTGGGCATCGCGTTACGAACCCGCAAATGTTCGGCGTTTTGGTTCCGGGGAAGTTGGGCGGCGGCGCGGAACTTGCGGAATCTGCGGAACAATTCGACGAACAAGTCGTTCAGCCGATGCGCGACCTTTTGATTGAAACGTGTACGCAACTTCTGCGGGCTTCGGGCGTTCCCGAAGAAGCGTTTGCAATTGGTACGGCGGTCGAAGAAGCGAACGTTGAACAATCGTACACGGGCATTCAAGTAAGTTCCGCAATCGATATTATCGCAAAGGTTGGCTTGGGTGAATTGACGCAAGCGCAAGCGATTCAATTGCTTGTTACGATGCTCCAATTCCCGCAAGAAGCCGCGGAACGGATGTTTCAGGAACCCGCGGAAACGATGCTTGCGAAGGTCGATTTGTCGGAAGCGTTCAATTACCTAATCGACAAGGGCGAAACGATGGGGGACGATTGGGAATTGGTGGACGAACGCCCCGTTGATTACGAGAACGAACAAATCCTTGATTCGGCTTGGGCGTTCGCAAGGACTTTGCGAAACACGCCCGCGCGCGCTTCGGAACAAGACACGGAGATAATTCGGGTCCGCTACGCGTACGCCCCGACAACGCTTGCCGACGACGATTCGCGGGATTTTTGTTCGCGTATGATTGACGCGGCGAAGGTTTACCGGAAGGAAGACATTGTTGCCGCGGGTTCGCAAGCGGTCAATCCGGGATGGGGACCGAACGGCGCGGCGACGTACGATATTTGGTTGTACAAGGGCGGCGGTTCTTGTAGGCATTTTTGGATGCGGCAAACGTATTTGCAGAAGAACAACAAACTGATTTCCGTAAACGAAGCGCAACGAATAATCCGCGCCCTTCCGATTGAAGACCGCAATCGGAATCGCCTCGAGGAAAACGACAAGCGCGTTGCGCAACGTCCGCGCGATATGAAAAACCGCGGATTCCTGAAACCCCGCAAATTCACAACGCCCCGATAAGATGCCCGAAGTTCTTTTCGTTTCCCCAAATTACTTGAAGCGCACAACGATGCTTAACGGCGGCGTTGACGAAAATTACATTTCGCAAGCCGTCCTAATCGCCCAAGACAAAACGCTTCAATTGTATTTAGGTTCCGATTTGTACGACGCGCTTCGTACGAAGGTTCAAAACAACACGCTTGCCGGGGCTTACTTGACCTTAATGGAAAACTACGTTCGCAAAGCGGCGGCGTGGTGGACAATGGTTGAGTTATTGCCGACGTTGTACGTCAAAATTGACAACGGCGGGTTGGTCATTCGTTCGAGCGATAATACAAGCGCGATTTCGCAAGGAGATTTGCATCGGGAAATCGAGCGTTGCAGGCAAAACGCCAATTTCTACACGGCGCAAATGCACAAGTATTTGTGCCATAACGTCGCCTCGATTCCTGAATACGGGACGAATACCCAAAACCGGATTTGCGCGCAACCATTCGTTTACTATCAATCCGGATTAACGTTCAGCAAGGGCGCGGGGCGTTACACGAACAACCTTGAATTGTATTCGACGTGCTAAAAAACAACCGCAAATCGAACGAAGAACGGCTTAAACTTTGGGTGGAACGTGCAAGAACAACTAAACAAAATCGAACGGGCGATTGTCCGAATCGAAACAAAATTGGACAATCACAAAGAGGGGATTGACGATTTCGACCGCCGGATTACGAGTTTAGAACGCAAGTATTGGACGGCGTTAGGGGCGTTTGCGTTGTCGGTCATTTCGTGGTTAAAAGCAATTTTCAATGCGTGAATTAAAGTTTATCGCCCTGCATTGTTCCGCGTCCCCGGTTACGTTGGACATCGGCGCGAAAGAAATTCGGCAATGGCACAAAGCGAAAAAATGGTCGGACATCGGATACCATTACGTTATTCGCTTGAACGGGAAGGTCGAGTTGGGACGCGCGTTGTACAAATCCGGGTCACATATCCAAGGATGGAATCAATCAAGTATTGGGGTTTGCTATATCGGGGGCGTCGATTCGGATAAAAAGCCGCTTGACACGATGAACGAAAAGCAAGAAGCCGCTTTTCGGGCAATCGTGAAAACCTTACGCGCCCAATACGGACCGCTCGAAGTTTACGGACACAACGATTTCACGGATGCCAAGGCTTGCCCTTCATTTCAGGTTTCGGAGAAATTCGCGGACCTGAAACTTGACCCAACGAACCAACTTCCCAAACGTTGAAACCCCGAAACAATGGAATTCCTTTTGACCAATTGGGCAATCTTGTTGCCCGCCGCAATCGTCTTTTTCGACGTCGTCGCGAACCTGACGCCGTCCACGAAGGACAACAAAATTTCGTCGGCATTGGCGCGATTGGTAAACGCAATCGTCCCGGACAAGCGCAAATGAAAATCCTTGATTTGTTGGGGGCGTTTGATTTGACGGAAGCGTTTAAAACCAAAGGCGATTTGAAGCGATGGAGCGCGAAACGGACGATTGGGGGATTGATTGCGGCGACCGCCTGCAACGACATCCTTTTGAATGGTACGACGTGGCCCAACGTCGCGTTGTGCCTTGTGGCGATTTTGCCCCTTTGCCTTTCGTTTATGGATTAACTTTGCGTTGAAGCGATTCATCGTCTTCGTTGTTGTTTGATAGGGGACTTCGTAACGACGGGGTCCCCTACTTTTTTACCCGTCCCTAAAAAAAAGTTGCAAGAAAGTTTGCAGGGCGAAAAAGGTTGTCTATCTTTGCCAAACAAACAACGAAACAATACGACGATGAACAAGCAATTCACCATTGAAGATTT
>CAYVOK010000069.1:0-9623 GCA_964453335.1 uncultured Acidimicrobiaceae bacterium | reverse complement strand
TTCAGCACGATCAACCTCCATATACTCTCCAAGAGCAAAGGTGCGTGTGAATTTCCTGGTTGCGATACCCTTATGTAGGACATTAGTTGCGTCCTCTTCGGTTTTCTCACCCTTGACAATCAAACTTCCATTATCCACAGAAACCTCCACCTCGTCTTTGCTGAAGCCAGCAATAGCCAAAGATAGTTTGTAGGTATCTTCATCAATTTTTATCACATCATATGGTGGATAGGATTGACGAGTTGCCTCACGATGGATATTGTAGAAGCGGTCCAACTCTCTGTTGAAACCAATAAAAAACGGATCCTTAAAAAGATCCAATGACCATGAACTTACCATATTTTCCTCCTTGTTAAGCGAGTTCAATTTGTACCCCCCTTTGGGCAGGTACAAATATATTATAGCATATTCTCTATAGATTCTGCAATGTGTAGATGTTTATGAAAATTCCAGTGTCCAGGTGGCCAGTACTCATAGTCTGCAGCATAATCAAAAAAGGGATTATCAAAAAATTCTATATGACACTTACCCTCTATCGGCTGATCTAAATAAAAACTTTCAAAATATCCATCATGAAAATTTTTAAACGATGGTAGTTCAATATTTGTATCTCTCCAATCAGTCCATATTAATTTAATATCATTAACATTACAGTATTGAATAAGCATTTTTATAAATACAATATTATAAAAAATTGCAAACTCTTCTGGTAAAACATGCTCTATAATATGCGGGGCCTTTGAAAACTTTTGAATAAGTTTATTAGATAACATTCCTTTACCTATTGATACATCATTTTTTATTGAATTTTTTGATGTAATATTTATTAATGGAACCTCTAGTCTAGCCATAGGGAATGCTGCAAATATATATTTAGGATTATAAAATTCTTCAAAAAATTTAAATGCTTTAGTTATTTGGGCCTGAGCACCATCTCCGCCTTTTGCTAAACTAATATATTCTTTATTTATTTTTTTTGATACTAAATATGGCCATGTTAGTTCTATAGGAAGTCCATGACCCTCTGTTTGAGAACAACCCAAAACTAAAACTTCTTGATTTTTAAACTCATCACATCTATAACCATAAGAGTTTAAAGTATAGTCTATGTTTACCGAGTCTGCCTCTTTTTTAGGCATAGCATGACCACTCATATCGTTTAAAGATCTATACAAAAAATTTTTAATATCATTTTTATTAGTCATTATATTATTTTATCACCACATATATTATATGAAAGAAAAACAGGCCTGTCAATAACAAGCCTGTAGTCCTAAGCGACTGTATTACTTTCTTGTGTCTGGAATGTTTTTGTAAACTGTTTTTGTTGCTGCTTTCTTTGCAACCTTCTTAACAGGCTTCTTTACAATTTTTGCATTCTTTACTGCAGCATCTACATCTTCTACAGATGGCATACGTCCAAATGCCTTATCGTTTGGATTTGCTGCTCTCAATACTACTGGCACTAATGCTCCAAGCAGTGAGTATGCCAAAGTCTTTGGATCTGTTACACCAGAAGCATACAACGCTGTTGCTGCTCCAAGTACTGATCGTCCATAAGACGCTAGTGCTGCTTTAATTTGTTCATTCATTTTATTCCTCCTAGGATATGAACTTCGATATGGATGCCCAAACTGGTTGAGCAAGCCATAATCCAATTATACCAGCAACGCCAGCAAAAACTGGAGGGGCTGGGATTGGAATTTTAATTGGTGATATTGCGCTTATTGATAGTATTATGAGTCCACAGGTAAGCCCAGCAGATAAAGATAGCAGTATTTCTTTCATTTATTCCCTCGCATTTTGTAGTTGTGTATAATGGTTTAAACAAACATCTAAAAATCTTGTCTCTGTAGCAAATAATTTTGTCCCATCTTCTTCACAGCCCAAAACATTACAGTATCCAACTGGGTCACAAAATATTTGATCATATGATTTAAACTCAATCATTTTCTTGAGTTCACATATTCATTGATAAACGGAACAATTATATTAACCTCTTCTGATGGAACAGCATTAATTAATAAATGATTTATTCCTCTTTTTTCAAGAGTTTGAACAAAGTCATGGAATTGCTCATGAGTAAAATATGCAACATCTAGCACAACTTGAGGGACTTCTCCCTTTCTCCAAGGTGGCCTAATTGCATAGTTTGTTAACTGATCAAGTTCTTCTTCTGTTTCTCTAATAATTGGTGTAATTGCCAACATTACTTCAGTATCATCAAGTTGAAGTGGTATTGTAGTGCTATCATCTTTGAGATAGTCAGACCAGTAGCCTCGTGCATATATGTGATATGGCAAAATAATTTTGTGTTTATATTTTTTTGCTGCTTCAAATACATAACTATTGGTGGTTGATATATACACATCTAATATATTTTTTTCTTCATCACGATGATATCCTGGAAAATCTTTATCTTGATTCATTTTGTTTAAAGTTTCGATAAACTTAATAGTATAGTTTGATCTATCTACTGGATGAGAATCATCATTAACATCTCCAACAATTCCACCAACGCCAATTTCATGTTGTTTAATATATCCAGGAATTATGTTGATCTGAAGTCTTCCTCTGTCTATGCGATTCATTGATTGATTAATCATATAAAGATACTGAGGAGATATTGTGTATGGTCTAATAGCAACTAAATACTTTATACGTTCATCTTTTCTGATTGTGTTTGCTATTTTTACAAACATATCGCCTTCTGGAATATCGTATGTAAACATCATTCCAGAAAAATTATTTTGGTTTAAGTTGGTAGGGGTTTTTAAACTAGTTGGATCCCCAATTACACCGCCAAAATAATAAAACTTCATCATACCATTTTACCATAATCTTCTGGTAGTAGTTTCTTCAACTCTTTAAATTCTGAAGATATTTTTTTTAGGGCAAAGTCATGCGGAGAAACCATACCCTCAACAGCAACACCATATTTGTTATAGTAATCAAGTTGTGGCTCTACCTCATCAATAAATTTTTGTAGTCCAGCCTGTACTGATTCAATATATTCATAGGCTAGGTCACGAGAATCTGAAACAAATTTTAAAAAATCTTCGTTGGCTTTTTCTTTATCTGTTTTATTTTCGTTTTGTGCTATCTGCTGAAGTAGTACAGTTTTAAGAGTGTTGGCAAGCACTAGTGTGTTAATTCTTTTTTGTCTAAAATATAAATATAAAAATAAAACATTAGATACTGACAAAATAATTGTTAATGCTAGTTGACTCATAGTTCTTTCCCTCCCTCTCTTACAAGTAATACTATTGCCCCATTGTCTTCCAAAGCCTTTTTTACACGAATCATGTACTCTATGGCTTGTCTCTTTAAGTCTACAGTCTCTAAAGACATGAAGTCTTTTTCTTTTGCCTTTACTGTTATAAAGTGCTCATTATCTATAATCTCTAAAGAAAAATTTTTAGGACACTGTAATGATCTAAATGCTCTTCTCATTTCATCTGTATACATATTACTCCATAGTTAATGATTGCCATGTATTTGCCCAATCACCCTTTGTCCTATGCGTAGAGAATTCTTTAGACGGTTCTCCGCCCTCTAAGTATACCCCGCCCCAAACGCCCCATTCTTTGCCAGAAATTCCTACAGCAAAACACTTCTTCCTTACTGGACATTTAGAGCATAGAAGATCTACTGCTGGTCTAAGAAGTTCATCTTCTTCATACTTTTCAAAAAATAGATTAGTGTCATAGTCTAAACAAGACGCATCATCTTTCCACTCATGTTTATTCATTCTACCTTACATACTTGTCAGGTATTTCCCATCCATTTCTAGAGACGACAAAAATCTTTTTTAGGTGCCATGCTTCATCTTTTCTTGCACCGTATTTTGATGTAAAAGCCTTATCTGACTTTAACATTTCGACAACATTCCATCCGTCCCAAGAAAGATTATTATTCTTAGAAACGATTGTCTCCATTTGCTCAAGAGAACTAATTGTTTTCATATGTCTACTCCTTAAAAGTTGTATACGTTGGTATTAATGTTTTTTGATTTTGACAAACTTACAAGACTTGATACTCTTTCTTTTGGATTTGAAACAAAAGCAAAGTGATCAATGCTTTCAATATTTTCTTCAAGCCATTGAGGTGTTACCCTAAATAGTTTGATAGATTTTCCTCTGGATTTCATTCCTCTTTCAGAAAGATTAACAAACTCCATAGCCATATCATTTACCTTATTTGGCCCAGCAGAATAAAGGTAAAACTCTTTTTCTTCTGTTTTTAATTCTGATAAAGCGACAGCCATTGCTCTAAGGAAAATATTATAGTTATTGAAGTTAGGCGTTCCCTGAACCCCTACTATCATCACTTGTCCCTTCTGCTAGTTTGTCTACTATAAACAACATCTTATCTAATTGTACCTTATCCATATTGGTTGTGTCAACTTGTTGTGCAGAATCTTTGTCGATTCGTTCATTGACCAATGGGGCCTTGTAGAATATGTTGTTCTTTATCCAGTACGCCTCGTTGTCTACTACTATAACTCTAGTGGTAGAATCCTCTTGATGCCTTCTTGATTGAGTTTTTGACTTAAATTTTCTTTTATATTTTTTAGCACCAGCGTACCTATGATGGAGCATAGCCTGACTTACTATCTGTCTATGTCTACTTGGTTTACGCATTTTAAAAACATAGACAAACAGTAAAGACAGCATGGCTGCTGTCAACAGTACTGCTCCAAACAAATCGTTCATTGGTGCCCCCAAAGTCTATTTTATCATCGTTTATCAACAAGAAGTTTGATTAGTTGGTTTAGGGCTGACCTTTCATTTGCATCAAGAGACTTTAAATGCTTTTCATCAAGAGATTTTTCATTAAGTTTTACCATTGGGTTTGCCTCTGTTACATTCATATCAATAAAACCTTTTTCCCATAATCTCATCGCCATCTCTGAAAAATGTTTGTTCAATGCTAGATCAAGTTTTGGATCTATGTCTTTTAACATTTCTGTTTTGACATACATGCTTTCACCTGTTTCTGGATCTTTACCTGCAAAACGCAAACCGCCAGTAAGGATTAGTTTATCAAATATTTCATTTGGCCAATTCATTTGCCAGACTTCTTCCTAGCCTTTGCTAAGGCATCAAAATCTTTTACCTTTGTATCTCCAAGGTAACCCCAAGCATAGCCGTCATTAATCATATGATCATTAACAGAAACGGTGTCTCCATCTACATAAAGCCAGCCAAGAATACGGCCATACTTTTCAGAAGAGTCCATCTTTTCTGTTTTAATTACAACTGACTTTGCATCCTTAAGAAACTTTTTTAGATACTCTTTGGACTCAAGACCAAGAGCCTTTTCTTTTAGATCTTTTGTTCTAGACTCTGGAGTATCGATACCTGCTAGTCTAACACGAGATGCAAACAGAATATCAAATCCTAAATCAATCAAGACGTCAATGGTATCTCCATCTACTACGCCTTCTACTTTTCTTACATAGTATGTATACATTAGTAATCTTGCCCCTTTGCTCTATTTTCAATCAACTTGTCTCTTTCATCAAGGATTGTGATTGCAAACTTCATCATCTTATCGTAACCCACAGCGTTGTCCATAACTTTATTGTAGTGGTGACCGCAAAACAAAAGGTCTCCATTCAACCCTGTTACCTTAACGAGAGCCTCTGCACTGCACCTATCACACCTGTCAAGAGGAGATAGTTGCCACTCTGTTTTAGCCTCGTCTTTAATCATTGTAAACATATTATACCTTCCGATTATCGGTCTTATAAAATCCAGAGCCATTAAATGTAACTCCTATATTAGAGTATACACGAACTAAGTCGTTATTGCAAGTATCACATTTATACCCTGGATCTTTTTCAGACATGGACCTAATCTTTGTATATCTTATTGCACAAGACATACAATCATATTCGTATGATGGCATTACTTTTTCTTGCTCTTGGCCTTTACTTGCCAAACAGGTAGTTTTAGTTCGTCTCCAGACCATTCATAGCCTAGAGCCTTTACTATAAACTTAATAATTTTGATACGCATTATTTTACCTTTCTGCCAAACTTGGCCCATACTCTTTCATGTAAATAAAAGAATGTCATTTCTAGTGTTAGATATGACAGTCCATAAAGACCGACATACTCCCACTCTGCCTCTCCAGTGTAATACTTAAGTACAAAATAAATGATTCCAGAAACAAAAGTAAAATGTACAAATGGCCAACTAATTGTTTTTAGTAGTGACTTCTTTTTAGACTCCATTACTTTGCAACCTTACCTTTACCTGAACCTCCAGCAGACTTTTTCTTTGCTGCAGGTGAAGGTGTTGACACTGTGTCAGATGATCCTACCTTGCTTAGTAGAGGAAGGTTTTCTTCTCCAGCATAAACTGGTCTACCCCAACCAACAACAGCATTGATAAGTTTCTTTTTGTTATTCTTTACATATGCACGAGTCTTTTCTACGCACATACCGCCGTTACGCTGGTCTCCCTTAGCAGTACCCGATGTATTTCCTTCAATAACTTGAATTGTGCCATCGCCGTTATTCTTAATGCAAAGACCAACATGTGAAATACGATTTACTCCATCATCTGGGAAATCAAAATAAATCCAGTCTCCTGGAGTTGGATCGTCATTACGAGCATCTGCCCAACGATCATTTTTCTTAAACCAATCTGACGCTGCAACGGTTGCTGCTGTCTTTGGATACTTCTTTGGATCTAATCCTGCCGTGAATGCACACCAAGAAACAAATGATTGGCACCATGGCAAAAAGTTTGCACCTGTCCACTTACCATATTTTGTTTCATTATCTTTTGGACCTTCAATGGTTCCAACTTCTTTTTTAGCAACTTCGATAATTGCTTCTAGACTACCTTTTACTGACATATGCTTCCTCCTTGTTAATGTAGCACAAGTATAGTATATCAGACTACAGGATGTATGTCAAGAAGCAAATATTTTTATATTTTTGCTAGTTCTGTATTTAATGGAGATCTTGCGCCTGCAAGAAGTTTTTCTATTTCTCTGCATACGACAGCATACTCTTCATTAAATACTTCCATAGTTCTTCCCTCGCCCATTGAAGCAGCAACGCCAGCCTCAATCAAAGAATCCTTAAGGGTTTTTTCTATGTCATAGTTAAGAGTTGTGCATGCAAAATGCTTTACAACATAACCATCTTTGTCTACTAAATACTTTTCAAAGTTTCCGCCCATGTTGGCTCCGTTATAGAATCCGCCATTTAACCAAGGGGACAAGTATCCACCTTCTGGAGCATCTTCATCTTTGATGTTCATACCAGCAAGCGTTATCGTTTGATTAGAAATCTCTTTGTATAGTTCATGAGGTTCTTTTGTTTCCTGGCCTAGACCATTGACACCTTCTGGCAAACCATTGCCTAGTTGATGATTAAGATCTTTGTTTGGAACTGATGCAACCATTTCAGAGAACTGGAAAGTAGTTCCATAAACTTCTTTACCATATTCTTGTGAATCCATACCACAGGTAATGCCCTGTGACCATCTACCCTTTGTAACACCTGGACCACAGTAGTCATTTGTAGGAACAGCAATGATTTCAAAGCCTTGATCCTGATACTTTTCTTGAAGCCATTGAAGGACTTCCATTTGGTTTGCGTTACCGCAACCAACTGTAGTATTAACAACTAGTGTAACCTTGCCCTTGTATTGCTCAAGGTGGTTTGGTGTACCTTCTGCTGAGGCTAGTGGGATGTCGTAGATTGATTTCATGGTTATATTATAACACTATTTTAGAAGGGTTTATATTTTGGGCAGTTTTGAGTCGTACCCAGGACCAAAATTAGTTGCGAATATATGATGTATTACCGATCAAGATCTTTGAAAGAGACGCCAAATACTCTCCAAATGTCTTAAATGTATTACGGTTTACATATGACGCTGCAGAAACTGCAGTTGCTACGGAACTTCCAGATGTATCTGTCGCTGCTCCATTATACTTAGTTATACTAACTCTTCCAGAAGAAACCATATCAAGACCTGAACCTGAGTTTGTTGCTGCTTCTAGTTGTGTTGCATTTCCAAGTGCTCCTACACCAATTACGCCACTGACGCAAGATGGAAAACCAACAACATCTCGTCGTCGATCATTTCCTGTTGCAGCAAACACTGGAATGTTGTTTGCATTTAAAGATGCTACTGCATTAATTGTGACTGTGTCTGTTGAGCACAGTGCAAGATTTCCTGTACTTATAGAAGACTGACTGACTGAAAGAGCATCAATACTATACTTAGATGCATTCTTTGATACCCAGTCAAAGGCTAGTGCCAAGGCTCTTGCATCTCCCCTTGAATTTCCAAGAGATGTGACATCATTAAATCTAATAAAAACAATCTTTAGATTTGGATTAACGGTAAGAGCAGACTTAACCATTGCATCACCGTGGTATGTTGGGCTGTTAATCGATGCTGGCCATGGAGCAGATGCTGCACCTTTGCCTTCCATAAACAAATCTCCATTTGGACAGGACATATTTTGAGAAACAATATTAGACTTTACTGTAGTAAAGCAAACCTCATGAATAATCTGAGGGAAGTTGTTTGAGTTAATAGCAGTATCAATGATTGCTAAAACTCTTTGATCATTTGCTTGAACTGGTTGTACTGTAGTGATTACAAGTATTGCTGATAGTGCTGCTAGTATTGCTTTTTTCATTTTATTCCTTTTCATTTTTATGATATCATCAGTCTTACGACATGACAACATGGGTCACCACCTTGGTCCCATTCTTCAACTTCTTCTTCACCCATATATTCGTATCCACCATCATGAGTATTGCAATAAGGTGGTGTTATCCATCCTCTCTCAATACCGTTTTCAAGCCAGATTCCAAACTCTTGCTCTTCTGGTGATAAATCATCATGTGTGTGTTCCATATATAAAGTATACCTTTAAGCGCTTACAATGTCAACTGGACCCATGCAAGATGGGCTAAACTTTATGGCTGCATTAACTGCTTGAAGAACTCTATTCCTTGCATTTTTTTGTTTGTCTGTGGCATATAAAACACCATACGCATATTCTGCTCCAGACCCCATTGCTAAATAAGGAAGTGTATACTTAGACAAAGACATATCTGCAGAACTGTGTTCATATATCTCTCCACGAATTGCAACTATTAATCCAAGGTCTCCGTCTTTAGATGTATCAACCCAAAACTCATTATAGAATTCACGAAGTTCTTTAACAAACTTAGTCTGCATAAACTTATCTGTGTCTTTAATATTTGGTGCTGTTGGTTTAAAATTAAAACGAATTCTTTCTCCGTCCATTGCGCCAGCATAACCTATTAGATATGGACCAATCTTCCAAACTTTAGGTGCGTCAAGTGCTAAGATAGTGTTGTCGTCAGACGCACCACGATCTCCAGCCATGTAAACTTTATCTTCGTGTTTTAATACAGCAATGCAGGTCATGCCAAAAGCCCCTTCAGAGTCGGTATACTTAAGTATACCATCCCCTGAAAGGGCCGTCAAGTAGGCTTAAAAATGATTAACTAGCCTTTTTATCTACTGTCTTAAATGCTTCGTTTATTTCTGATATTGTAAGTTTTCCATCGTCCAAAAAAGCCCTTGCAAGCCTTTCAACAACAGAAGCAACAC
>CAYVOK010000068.1:7303-9653 GCA_964453335.1 uncultured Acidimicrobiaceae bacterium | reverse complement strand
CCTTGAAGTCCATGTCACCGAACGCGTCCTCGGCACCGAGGATGTCGGTGAGGGTCGTGTAGGTGCCCTCGGCGTACACGAGGCCCATGGCGATACCGCCGACGGGAGCCTTGATCGGCACACCGGCGTCCATGAGGGACAGCGACGAGCCGCACACCGACGCCATCGACGTCGAGCCGTTCGAGGACAGCACCTCGGAGACGAGACGCAGCGTGTAGGGGAACTCGTCGATCTTCGGCACGACCGGCAGCAGGGCGCGCTCGGCGAGGAGACCGTGACCGATCTCGCGGCGCTTCGGGCCACGCATGAACCCGGTCTCGCCGGTGGAGAACGGCGGCATGTTGTAGTGGTGCATGTACCGCTTGCGGTCGACGTTGTCGATGCCGTCGATCATCTGGTCCATGCGCTGCATGCCGAGGGTGGTGATGTTGAGGACCTGGGTCTCACCACGCTCGAACAGGCCGGAGCCGTGTGCGGTCGGCAGGATCGCGACCTCGGCGGCGAGCGGTCGGAGGTCGCGGGGACCACGACCGTCGATGCGGACGCCCTCGGTGACGATCCGCTTGCGCACGAGGTTCTTCGTGAGCGAGCGGCAGGCCGCCTTGAGCTGCTTCTCGGCATCGGCGAGGTGCGCGAAGCGCGGCAGCAGCTCGGCGACGATCGCCGCACGGGCCTCGCCCTCCGCGTTGTCACGCTCGGCCTTGCGGGCGATGGAGATGACCGGGGTCATCCGGGCGCTGCCGGCCTCGGCGACTGCCTCGTAGACCTCGGGGAGGTAGTCGACCTGGGGCGAGTAGGTCATCGTCGGCTTGGCGCCGGCCTGGGCGACGAGCTGGTGCTGCATCGCGATGAGGTCCTTGATGTGGCGCTTCGCCTCGTCGAGACCGCGGGCGAGCTCTTCCTCGTTCACCTTCGGCGACCCGGCGACGATGTTGTCCCAGGTGGCCTCGGTGCCGCCGGCCTCCACCATCATGATGGCGACGTCGCCGTTGTCGAGTTCACGGCCGGCGACGACCATCTCGAAGGACGAGTCGTCGCCCTCCTCGTAGGTGGGGTGCGGGATCCAGCGGCCGTCGGCGCTGAACGCCAGACGGACGGCGCCGATCGGGCACAGGAACGGGATCCCCGACAGCACGAGGGCGGCGGATGCGCAGTTGATCGCGAGCACGTCGTGGGGGTTGACCTTGTCGGCGCCCATGATCGTGCCGACGACGTGGACCTCGTTGCGGAAGTCGTCGGGGAAGTTCGGGCGCAGCGGACGGTCGATCAGACGGCAGGTGAGGATCGCACTGTCGGCGGCCCGGCCCTCCCGGCGGAAGAAGCTGCCGGGGATCTTCCCGGCGGCGTACATCCGCTCCTCGATGTCGACGGTGAGCGGGAAGAAGTCGACGCCTTCGCGCACCGACTTCGCCGCCGTCGCAGCGACGAGCACGTACGTGTTGCCGATGCGGCCGACGACGGCGCCGTCGGCCTGCTTGGCGAAACGACCGGTCTCGAACGTGATGGTCTTGTCGGGCGCGCCGGAGACGGGCGCGCTGACGGAATAGGGCTGGATCATGGGTACTGGTTGCCTTTCAGGGCCGGACGGCCCGGACGGGAGGCGACGGTGTTGGCCAGTTCCCAGGTCGTGTGGTCCGACGTCGTGCCGGGCCGCAGGAGCTGGCAGCTGACCGGACTTCCGGCGTGGCTCCCTGGGTTTCGGTTCGTCGACGCGACAGAGCGCCGACCCCGCAAGGCTAGCGGGTCCGGCGCCGTCGGACGCGGTCGGTGGCGGCGTCGCCGCTCAGCGACGCAGGCCGAGCTTGGCGATCAGCTCGCGGTAACGGTTGACGTCGTTGCCACGCACGTAGTCGAGGAGGCGACGACGCTGGCCGACGAGCATGAGCAGGCCACGACGGCTGTGGTGGTCCTTCTTGTGCACCTTCAGGTGTTCCGTGAGGTGGGTGATCCGCTCGGTCAGCAGCGCGATCTGGACCTCGGGCGAGCCGGTGTCCTTCTCGTGCTTGCCGTGTTCGGCGATGATCTCGGCGGTGGTCTTCACGGGGTTTCCCTTCGGGTGTCGGACCCAGCCCTCCGGCCGACGTGCGGACCGGAGCGCAGTTACAGGCGGCAGACGTTAGCGCAGACGAGCGGACAGATAGCCAGTCAGCTCGGCGATCGGGACGCGTTCCTGTGCCATCGAGTCGCGTTCGCGCACCGTGACGGCGCGGTCGTCCACCGTCTCGAAGTCGATCGTGACGCAGTACGGGGTGCCGATCTCGTCCTGACGGCGGTAGCGGCGGCCGATCGCCCCGGCGTCGTCGAAGTCGACGTTCCACCCGGCCGCGCGCAGAGTGTCCGCCAACCCCCG
>CAYVOK010000068.1:0-7293 GCA_964453335.1 uncultured Acidimicrobiaceae bacterium | reverse complement strand
CCTGACGGCGGTAGCGGCGGCCGATGGCCTGCGTCTCGTCGTAGTCGCACATCCAGGTCGGCTGCAGTTCGCCGAGGATCTCGCGTGCGAGGTCGGTGAGCGGCTGCTTCTTCGACAGCGGCAGGACCGCGATCTTGTAGGGCGCGATGCGGTGGTGGAGGCGCAGCACCGTCCGGATCTCGCCGCGCACCTCCTCCTCGTCGTACGCGGCGATGAGGAACGCCATCATCGACCTCGTCGCACCGGCGGCAGGCTCGATGACGTGGGGCACGTACCGGCTGTTCGTCTCCTGGTCGAAGTACGACAAGTCGGCACCCGAGTGCTGCGCGTGCTGGGTCAGGTCGTAGTCGGTCCGGTTCGCGATGCCCTCGAGCTCACCCCAGCCCCAGGGGAACATGAACTCCACGTCGGAGGTGCCGGCCGAGTAGTGCGAGAGCTCGTCGGCGTCGTGGGGCCGCAGACGCAGACGGTCGCGGGCGATGCCGTGGTCGACGTACCAGTCGAGCCGCGCCTTGCACCAGTAGTCGTACCAGTACGACCCCTGGTCCGGCGGGACGAAGAACTCGAGCTCCATCTGCTCGAACTCCCGGGTCCGGAACACGAAGTTCCCCGGGGTGATCTCGTTGCGGAAGCTCTTGCCGACCTGCGCGATGCCGAACGGGGGCCGCTTGCGGCTCGTGTTCAGCACGTTCGCGAAGTTGATGAACATGCCCTGCGCCGTCTCCGGACGCAGGTACGCGACCGCAGCCGAGCTCTCGACCGGCCCCGCGTGGGTCTTGAACATCAGGTTGAAGTTGCGGGCCTCGGTGAAGGAGTCGCGCTTGCCGCAGTTCGGGCACACGTTCGGGTCCTCGAGGTGGTCCTCACGGAACCGCTGCTTGCACGCGGTGCAGTCGACGAGCGGGTCGGTGAAGTTCTTCAGGTGGCCCGACGCCTCCCACACCGCCGGCGGCGACAGGATCGACGCGTCGATGCCGACGACGTCGGTGCGCAGCTGCACCATCGTCCGCCACCACGCGTCCTTGACGTTGCGCAGCATGAGGACACCGATGGGCCCGTAGTCGTAGGTGGAGCGGAATCCGCCGTAGATCTCCGCCGACGGGAACACGAACCCGCGCCTCTTGCAGAGGTTCACGACCCGGTCCATCAGGTCGGCGGGCACGTCGGGCGTGGTCTCGTCCGGTTCAGCCATGGGGGGGCAGGTTACCGACCGGTCGGCCGGATCCCATCGCCAGGTCGTTGGGCGGGCACAATGGGCGCATGCATCCGCCCGCCGACGACGCGCTCCGGGCCGCACCGGCACCTGCGGCGCTCCGCTTGGCGGCCCGCATCCTCGACGTGCTGCCGGCACTGCTGCTGTTCGGCGTGATCTACGTGACCTCCCTCGACCGTCTCGGCGACGTCGACGGGTGTGAGCAGCTGCCGTCGGACCGCTGCGAGATCGTCGCCGTCGAACGCACCCGCGACGACGTGGGTGCGGAACAGCTCGTGTACGTGCTCGAGAGCGGTCGGGTCGTCCCCGCCGACCAGGACACGATCTCCGTCGCCGGCTCGACCCTGCTCGTCGACCCGCCCTCGGCTGCGGCGTACGTCCCGTCGTTCGTCTACGCGCTGCTCGCGTTCGGTCTGCTGCCCGGTCGGACGGGGTGGACGCCGGGCCGGTTCCTGCTGCGGCTGCGGATCGTCGGGCCCGACGGGCATCCCCTCGGGTGGGCGTCGACGTTGCGCACGTGGGCGCTGCCCGACGGGGCAATCGCCCTCACCGCGCTCGTCGCGTTGCGCGCCGGCGCCCCGTGGCCGGTCGGGATCGCCGTCGTGCTGATCGTGATGCCGATGACCGGGTGGGTGCTCGACAAGGCGACCCGCACGACGCGGCTCGTCACGGTGCGGGCGGATGCAGCATGGGACCGGATCCGGCGCCCCGAACCCGAGGTCCCGACGTGGGACGATCCCGTGTGGCAGGACGACGAGGCGTGGGAGGAACCGGTCGACGCGCCGGACGAGGACGTCGACGACATGGTGACCGGCGCCGATCCGTTGGACCCGCGCTGGGACGTCGACCGACAAGCCTACATCGCATGGGATCCGGATCTCGCCGCATGGCGGCAGTGGGACGGCGAGCTGAACGCCTGGGGCCCGCTCGCGGACTGACGGTCAGCGGTCGCCGACGGCAGCCGACCGGAGTCGCCGGTCGAGGTGGCGTTCGACCGCCCGCACCGCGAGTCGTTCGAGGAGCGCCGTCGTCGGTGACGCCGGTTCGGCGAGCGCGGCGGCGGTGCGGCCGGCGAGGATGAGGCCGAGGAGGCGGAATCCGTCCTCGTCGACGGCGAGCCCCGACCGGCAGCGTTCGCACCGGGCGCCGCCGACGTCGAGGTCGACGGCGACGAGCGGGCCCTCGGCGTCGCAGGTCACGCAGCGGTCCACCACGGGGGCGACCCCGTCGAGCTGCAGCAGGCGCAGCAGCCCCGCGGCGACCACGAGGGGCCGGTCTCCGGCGTCGATGGTGCGCAGGACACCGAGGAGGAGCCGGTACACGTCGGGGGCCGGTTCCCGGTCGAGGGTCATCGCGTCGACGGTCTCGACGACGATCGATGCCCGGGCGAGCCGGTCGAGATCGGACCGGATGCCCGAGAACGGTTCGATCGCCTGCGCCTGGGTGAGCGTGTCGAGCTCACCCCGCCCACGATGGCACTGCACGCGCACGTGGGCGATCGGCTCGAGACGGTTGCCCTGCTTGCTCGAGGTGCGCCGCACACCCTTGGCGACGACACGCACCTTGCCTTCGACGGCGCCGAGCAGCACGCAGATCCGATCGGCCTCGCCGAGCTTGTAGGTGCGCAGCACCAACGCGTCGTCTCGGTAGCTCGTCACCCTGGCCGGTCGATGTCGCGCAGCCCGCCGAAGCGGCGGTCGCGCGCCTGGTACTCACGCACCGCGTCGAAGAGGTTCTCCCGCCGGAAATCGGGCCAGTACAGGTCGGTGAAGACCAGCTCGGAGTACGCGAGTTCCCAGAGCAGGAAGTTCGAGATCCGGTACTCGCCCGACGTGCGCACGACGAGATCCGGGTCGGGCATGTCGGGCGTGTACAGGTGGCGGCGGATCGCCTTCTCGTCGACCTTGTCGGCGTGCACGCCGGAACGCATCATCGCAGCGACCGCGTCGACGATCTCGGCCCGGCCGCCGTAGTTGAACGCGATGTTGAGCGTCATCCCACGGTTGGCGGCGGTCATCGCCGTCGTCTCGTCCATCACCTTCACGAGACGGCGGGGCACGCGACGGTCGCGGCGGCCGAGGAAGCGGATCCGGACGCCCTTGGCGTGCAGGTCGTCGCGGTGGCCGACGAGGATCCGCTCGTTGAAGTTCATGAGGAAGCGCACCTCGTCGACGGGGCGCTTCCAGTTCTCCGTCGAGAACGCGTAGACGGTGAGCCAGCCGAGGCCGAGTTCGAGGGCGCCCTCGACGGTGTCGAACAGCGCTTCCTCGCCGGCCGCGTGGCCGTCGGTGCGGCGCAGGCCCCGTTCCTCCGCCCACCGGCCGTTGCCGTCCATCACGCAGGCGACGTGCCGCGGGATGCGCGTGGGGTCGATGCCCGGGACGGGTCGGGGGGTGCTGGCCATGCGCCCGCGAACCTATCGCCCGCAGGGGCGGCGCATCAGAACCCCAGCCGGTCGAGCGCCGCCGGGCGGCGCTGCCAGTCGCGCTCGACCTTGACCACGAGGTCGAGGTAGGTGCCCTCACCGAGCTGGGCGCGCACCGCGATCCCGACGTCGCGCAACACCGCACCGCGGTGACCGATCACGATCCCCTTCTGGGAGTCGCGCTCGACGAGGATCTCGCAGCGGATGTACGGGCCCTCCCATTCGGTGACCCGGGTGGCGATCGCGTGGGGCAGCTCGTCCCGGGTGCGGTGCAGGAGCTGTTCGCGCACGAGCTCGGCGACCCAGAACGCCTCGGGGTTGTCGGTGCTCTCGTCGCGGGGGAAGAACGCCGGTCCTTCCGGCAGCCGCTCGAGGAGGTGCGCCACGAGCGCGTCGACGCCTTCGCCGGTGCGGGCCGACACCGCGAAGTACTCGTGTCCCGTGCCACCTGCTTCGCCGAGACGGCCGAGCTGTTCGACGATGCGGTCCCGGGCTGCGGCGTCGGTCTTGTTGAGCACGAGCACGGCGTCGCCGGGCACGCGTCCGAGGAGCCGCTCGTCGCCGCGGCCGAGGCCGGAGGCGCCGTCGACGACGAGACACACGACGTCGACGCCGTCGGCCATCGCCTCGGCCGTCGTGTTCAACCGTTCACCGAGCAACGTGCGCGGCTTGTGGATGCCGGGGGTGTCGACGAAGCAGATCTGCGCTGCGGGGAGGTTCAGCACGCCACGGATCGGCGTGCGCGTGGTCTGCGGCTTGTCGGAGACGATCGACACCTTCTCGCCGATGATCCGGTTGACGAGCGTCGACTTGCCGACGTTCGGTCGTCCGAGCACGGCGACGAACCCCGACCGGAAGCCGGGTTGCTGTGTGCCGGTCACGCCGACACCCGTTCGATCACGACACTGCGGATGCGACGGCCGATGACCCGTTCCACGATGATCCGCCGCCCGTCGAGCACCACCTGGTCACCGGTGCGCGGCACACCGCCGAAGTGGTCGATGAGGAACCCGCCGAGCGTCTCCCACGCACCGTCGGGGAGGTCGAGGCGGAGTTCCTCGTCGAGGTCGTCGACGGGCACGCCGGCGGCGACGCGCACGCGGTCGGCGCCGAGCTGTTCGATGTCGGGGCGTTCGTCGTCGAACTCGTCGGCGATGTCCCCGACGAGTTCCTCGAGGATGTCCTCGAGGCTGATGAGGCCCGCCGTCCCGCCGTACTCGTCGACGACGACGGCGAGGTGCATCTTCTGCTGCTGCATCTCGGTGAGCAGGCTCGCGAGCCGCTTCGTCTCGGGGACGAACAGTGCCGGGTGGGTGAGGTCGGCGACCGTCCCCGCGTCGCCGGCGCCGAGTGCCGCCCGCACGAGATCCTTCGCGAACACGATGCCGACGACGTCGTCGATGCCGTCGCCGGTGACCGGGAACCGGCTGTAGCCCTCCTCGATCGCCGTGCGCACGGCGTCGGCGAGCGGGATCGCTGCGCCGAGGGCGACCATGTCGGGCCGGGGGATCATCACGTCGCGCACCTCGGCGCTGCCGAATGCGACGAGCGTGTCGATCAGGTCGCTGCCCTCCTCGCCGAGCGCGTCCACCTCGAGCGCCGACCCGGCGACCGCGGCGAAGGAGTCCTCCGTCGCGCTGCGTGACGCCTCCCGTTCGGGGACGACCCGGCGCACGAACGCGAGCACGACCATGGCGACGATCCGCACCGGCACGAGCACCCGTGCGGCGCGAGCGGCGGGCACGGCGATGCGGATCGCCCGTTCGAGGTTCTCGTGCGCCCACGTGCGCGGCCACGCGACCGCGACGAGGAACAGCAGCGGGAGTCCGACGAGGAGTGCGACGACGACGCCGAGCGGACCGGCGACGCGTTGCACGACGAGTGCGACGACACCGGCGACGACGACGTCGCAGGCGAGTTCGAGCAGGAAGATCGTCTGCAGCAGTTCTTCGCGGCGGTCGAGCTGGCCGCGCAGCGCGCCGGCGGCACGATCACCGTCTTCGGCGAGCTGTTCGGCCCGCACCCGGGTCACCTGCGTGAACACGGTGTCCGCGACGGCGAGGAACGCGCTGACGACGGCGAGGATCCCGGCGGCGACGAGAGCGACGACGTCGAGCGGGCTCACGGTGTGGGCTTCCGCTCCGTGTCGCCCCACGTCCACGTGTCGTCCCACGCGGTGGTGAGGTGGTGGTGTTCACGGTCGCGCATGACCTGCGCCTCGTCGTCCTCGAGGTGGTCGTGGCCGAGGACGTGCAGCACGCCGTGGACGACGAGGAGTGCGATCTCGTCGACCGGTGCCCGCCCGTTGGCGGTTGCGTAGCGTTCGGCGACGCTCGGGCACACGATGACGTCACCGAGCATCCGGGGCCCGGGTGCGACGTCGTCCTCGTCGTCGATGGGGAACGCCAGGACGTCGGTCGGCCCGTCACCGTCGAGCCATGTGCGGTTCAGTTCTGCGATCTCGTCCTCACCGACGAAGGTGAGTGCGAGTTCGGCCGGGCCGGTGACACCTTCTGCGGTGAGCACGTCGACGGCGAGTCGCCGGTAGCGGGCGATGTCGACCGCGACGTCGTCCTGTTCCGAGCGGGTGGGAACGGATGGGGGGACCGGCTGCGCCGGTGTTCCGCCGATGGTGGTCATGCCTGGGTTCCCTTGGGGGCCTGTTCGGCCCGTGCGTAGGCGTCGACGATGTCGGCGACGATCCGGTGCCGGACGACGTCGCGGCTGCCGAGGTGCACGAACTCGATCCCCTCGACGTCGGAGAGCAGCGACTCGAGACCGACGAGGCCGGACCGGCCGCCTGGCACGTCGACCTGGGTGGTGTCGCCCGTGATCACGGCGCGCGACCCGAAGCCGATGCGGGTGAGGAACATCTTCATCTGCTCGGGGGTCGTGTTCTGCGCCTCGTCGAGGATGATGAAGCTCCGGTTGAGCGTGCGACCCCGCATGAACGCGAGGGGTGCGACCTCGACGAGCCCGCGGGTCAGCAACTTCTGCGCCCCTTCGGTGTCGACCATGTCGTAGAGCGCGTCGTACAGCGGGCGGAGGTACGGGTCGATCTTCGCGGTGAGGTCGCCCGGGAGGAACCCGAGCTTCTCCCCTGCCTCGACGGCCGGCCGGGTCAGGATGATCCGTTCGACCTCCTTCGCCTGCAACGCCTGCACGGCGGAGGCGACCGCGAGCCAGCTCTTGCCCGTGCCGGCGGGACCGATCCCGAACGTGATGATGTTCGACCGGATCGCGTCGACATAGCGCTTCTGACCTGCGGACTTCGGTCGCACCGACCGCCCGCGCGCCGCACGCAGGATCTCGTCGGTGAGCACCTCGGAGGGACGCTCGTCGGCACGCACCATGTCGACGGCGCGGCGCACGTTCGGCACGTCGAGGTTGTGGCCGAGTTCGGCCATCGTGACGAGCTCCTCGAAGACGCGGCCGGCACGCTGGGACTCCTCGCCGGTGATGGTGATCTCGTTGCCCCGCACGTGGATGTCCGCACCGGGGAACGCGTCCTCGACGATGCGCAGCAACTCGTCCCGAGGTCCGAGCAAGGCCGCCATGACGCGGTTGCCGGGGACGGAGAGCCTGAGGCTCGGGGTGGGTGGTGACGTGGGGGTGAGTGGCATCGAGGTCAGTCGCCGACCGCAGAGGACGACGT
>CAYVOK010000067.1:0-9722 GCA_964453335.1 uncultured Acidimicrobiaceae bacterium | reverse complement strand
CTATTACTGCAAGTGGTGCTGCTGGTACTGGCAGAATGTCTCAGGTTGCTGGTACTAAAGCAGGCATTGGTATTACCGATAAGGATAGAGATAGAAAAACTGGTAGTCTAAATCAGAAGCATATAGACTTCAAAGATAAAGGAAAAGATTATACTATATTATTGAATCCTAATAATGGAGAATATGAACTATTTGAGAAGCGTTTCCTAGGACTTGCAAATCAAGAAATCATGATTGGTGGTCCAGATGGACCTAAGAAAGGTGGAGAAAATGAAAGACTATTGAGATTGGTCCATAATCATGTTCAATCTTTCTTTGTGAAACATGCTCCAGAGAAGGGTAAACTTCTAAAGTACGTCAATCAATCAATGATTGATGCAAATAAGAAGAAAGCAAATGGTGGATGGATTTCTGGTCCTATGTCTGGTTATCCAGTGTCCCTTGATGGAGGAATGTCCACTTCATTTATCGGACATGGTACAGAATGGGTTGGATTTAAGAAAGCTGCTGGTGGCGGATCTGATAGTGCATTTGTGATTCCATTTGATACTCCAGCAACTAAAAATAATAAAGGTCTTACTGGGTCTAGATTTAGGCAAGCAAAGTCTGGTGGATATGCGTTACCACAGTATGCTAGGGGAGGAAAGACAGATCGCTTATTTGACGATGGTAAGTTAGTTACAAATACTGCTCCAGGAAGAGCAAGTGGGGGAGTTGTTAGTGCTGCAAAGAAAGCGGTAACAGAAGGAAAAAGAGGTCCAGCAACCCCTCCATGTGCTTCTTGGGTGAGAATGGTCCTTGGAATGGCGGGACATCCAGCAGCAAACAAGACAACAAAACTATCAGATTTGGATAGTGAGAAGGGATATAATGGATTGAACTTTGCTGGATCCTTTGCTGGATCTGACATGGGTAAGGTGATCAAGTCTCAATCTGAGTTGGAACCTGGAGATATTGTTCTACATAAAAATACCTATGGTAATTTTAAACCTGGATCTGTAACTCACGTTTCGATTGCATCTGAGAAAAAAGGAAAAATATATCACCAACCAACAAGCGGTAGATCACCAAATGAGACTTCTATTTGGAATTTTAAAGCAGGTATTAGACTAGGTGAAACTGGTTCTACTATAGGACAAACTACAGATACTACAACCACTGGTGGAACTGAAGATGAAATGGCAGGTATCACTGGTCTTGCTGAGACCTTTGATAAACTTAACGTTGCTCTGGGTCTACAACCAGCACCTTCAACCTCACCTAGCGTCGCTAGTGCCACAACGGCAGCGGAAGCGGAGAAAGACAAGATGAAGAGTCAGACAAAGGCAAGTGCCACGGCCGCTGTTGCTGGCGCTGCTGCGGTCGCCTCAGGGGTAATGAAGCAGCAGAACCAGAGTCAGACCCAGATTCAGTCTGCTCCAGCAAAACCAATCATCCTTCCTGCTCCTGGTCCAAGCAGAAATCTACCAATTGAGGCACTTAATTCGACTACATCATTGATTCAGTATTCTTGGAAATTCGCATAATCCATCATGTCACAATCAGTACAAACTAAACTACATTCTGCTAGATTTACTACAAGTGATCTTAAGCAAAAGTCTGATAACTGGGAATCTCTTGTTAATGAGATTAATATTATTCAGTCTCTTGATTTCCCCTGCATGAGAATGACGATTGCGATCAATGATTCTGTTGGTATGATCAAGACTCTCAAAGGTAATGAGATGGTGGAGATTATTCTTGAGGATACTCTAACTGGAACTCACACTTATTTTATGAGAATCTATCGAATTGGTCCTAGAGTCAGATATGAAAAGAATGAGAAGTATGTACTCGAATGTGTATCGAATGAATTTGTATTGAACGAAGTTACAAATATCTTCCAGTGCTATAAGGATAAGAGAGCAGATGAAGTTATCAATGAAATACTAACAAAGCAGTTAGGAACAAAGAAGAAATTGTTCATTGAGAAAACGAAGGATAATATCAAGTGTGTTGTTCCTAACTGGAGACCATTTGATGTGATCAACTGGTTAGGATCAAAAGCAGTTAGAAGCGAGAACCAGAAGCAATCTGGATTCATCTTTTATGAGAACAGTGACGGATTCCACTTTAAATCTTTTGACAAGATCATCAAGGATGCAAAAGAAGAGTACAGAAAGACAAGTAGCAGAACTGTACCTACGTATGCATACTTCATGAAGAACTTGAGTGAAGGATCTACAGGAAAGGACATCTTTAATATTCAATCTGTATCGTTCCCAAACTTATTTGATTCTCTTTACGCTGTTCGAAATGGTCATTGGTCTGGTGCTTTTGTTGGAGTTTCTCTAGACTTTATTGCCAACTCTAAGGTACCTACGAATGGAAGCCCAGAGATTCCTTATGGTGGAAGTTACTTTAATATTCTCAAGGTATATGAACAGATGGAACACCTTGGAAACATCAAACCATATGAAGACGGTGATGCTGGTATCAAATCACTAATGGAGACTCCAAGAAGAGTTAGATATAGAGCAAATCAACTTCACTTGTGGGATAGTGATAAGGCAAAGGAGATTCAACCTTCAACTGGTGAGTATATGAGTAGATGGGAAGATACTGCAATCTATACTCATTGCAGAAAAGTAAACTTCGAAGCAATCAAACTATCAATCAAAGTACCTGGATTCTTGAATCTAAAGGCAGGAAATGCCGTGTTTGTTGAGATTCCAGATACAGTTGCTGAGAAGGGCAAGGTACAACTTGACAAAATCTACACAGGCCTGTATATTATTGCAGGTGTCAGACACAAGTATTCTGGCGGTGAATCACTTATTAGTGAACTTGATTTAGTCAAAGATTCTCTAGGGGATGCTACTCCTAAATAATAGTAACGTTCATGTTACTACAATTCTATGGATAGTATCGACAAACATATACAGCATGATATTGATATCCTAGATAATCCAACCTCATCTCCTCAACAAAGGAGACACACTGAGGAGGAACTCAAATCACTGCAACTATATAAGCAGAGTCATCCAGGGCAGGAAAAGGATCCAACTCCTTTGGAACTCTACTGCAACGAAAATCCCGATGCGGACGAGTGCAGAATCTATGACGTTTGACAACCCATGACTTTCGTGTTATGATTACTGAGTTCTTGAGTTGCCTGCTTGGTCGATGGTCGAACAAAGACCAAGCATTCAGCAATCCAACGAAATATGCCTGGATTCTTTCTTCTTGGGAATATGTCGGTGAAGGCAAGTATCTTTCAAAACAGTGGTATCACTATATGGGAGAAGACAATCCTTACCGAAAAAGGTTAAACTCTTTTATTGAAACAGAATCTGGAATCTTATTGCAATGTTGGAATGAAGATGGCACTAAGAATGATAAATGTGATGTCATGATTACATTTAAAGAGGGTAAGTGGTTTGGTAAGAATATCGGAACGGAGTGTATCGTTCGCGGTGCAATTCTCCGTTCTGAATTCCAACTATATAATAATGTGTTGCTGACCCGAGATGCGGGTTACGACCAAGACAAATTAATTTGGGGTAGTAAAGACTACTATCATTTCGGGCGATTAACTCAGCGGTAGAGTGGCTGCCTTACAAGCAGTAAGTCGTTGGTTCGAATCCGACATTGCCCATTGATAGTAGCCTTTTTTATTATGAGGCACTTGACTACTATCATGTAGAGCCCAGGAGATTCCCCTCTGAGAAGAGGGAAGTGCGGTTTCTCTATTGGGATGTAGAGTTCAATCAAATTTAATGCTTTTTAAAACAATTTCAATTCTTGCTTTTGGTCTGGTGGGATTAGCACCCCTTTCCGCAAAAGCAGCGGGCGGATGTTCCCTCGCATCACATTATGGTGTAGGTGATGGATATCACGGGCAGGTAACTGCTAATGGAGAAAGATATAATGCATATGGCAGATCAGTGGCGCATCGTTGGCTTCCTTTCGGAACCAGATTGCGTGTGACCAATCAACGAAATGGTAAGTCAGTGATCGTGCGTGTGAATGATCGTGGACCTTATGTAGGAGACAGAGACCTTGATCTGTCATATGGAGCATTCTCTACTATTGCTCATCCAGGACAAGGTGTTGCTAGTGTATGTTATTCTAGAGTATAACTTCTGGGAGGTTCGCCTCCCTTTTTTTGTATAAATATTTTGAAAGACGGAATACGATTATTGTATCATGCCAAATACGTTTGACGGTATTATTAATGAACCTACGGTAGACTATCTTGGTAAGGACGGATTCTTCTGGTGGTTCGGTGAAGTTGTAGATAATAAAGATCCTCTCAGACTCGGTAGGTGCCGAATCAGGATCATGGGATGGTACACTGGTCTTGATGATAAGTTCAAGGAAAAGATTCCAAATGAAGATCTACCTTGGGCAGTTGTTCTACAACCAACTAATCAACCTGGAGTTGAAGCATCTGGAGAATCTGCAGGGCAACTTCAGAATGGTGCAATGGTTATGGGATTCTTCCTTGATGGACAGGAAGCCCAGCAACCAGTTGTTATGGGTGTTGTTAGAGCAAGAAAGCAACCTGGAGTATCTCAGGGTGAATACAATTCAATCTTTGGTAGCGATACATATGATGCTGATGCTAACCTTTCGCTGAGATCGAGTGCAACTAATCGAGTTGATACTGGTGCAGCAGCACCTCAAAATGCACTCAATACACCAGTAAATGAGAAGCAAGTATTCTCTGATGCGAATACTTTTGCTCACGTTCAGTTTGGTGGAAGTTCTGCTAACCCAGCAGTTCCTACAATCGCAGCATCACCAGCGGCAAATGCTGTTGCTGGTAGTGTTAATACCTTTGAAGGTACTCTAACTAGAATGCTGCAGAATATTGCAGTTGCTGGAGCAAACGTAGTCTCCACTGGAAATAATACTTACGTCAGTATTAGTAGCGGATTACCAGTGAACATGTCTGCTCTTACTGGTTCTGTTATCAATCTTGTGTCTGGTGTTCTATCTGAAGCACTTGCTGCTGTAAAGGAACTGTTCCTACAGACAATCTCTGCTGGTCTTAAATCTCTGAAGATTGCTGGTATCACTGGTATTCCTGGTATCGTTACCACTGCAATTCAAGCAATTCTTCAAGCAGTTCTGCGAGTTCTTTGTGGACTAGATTCAACCTGGCTCACTGGTACTATGAATGTACTGAGGCAAGGTATTGATGGATTTGTAAACTCTGTAGTCGGATCTTCTTTTGATCAACTATCTTCTCTGATTCAAGGTGCATTTGATGACATTGTAAACCAAGTTCTATGTACGATTGGTGACGCTATCTCTGGTATTAATTCGATCGTCAGTGCTATTTCTGCTGCTGTTGCTGTTTCTAAGACAGTATCTAATGTGATGAAGACTGGTACTGCTTTTTTCCAGAATCTTGAGAAGATCAACATTCAAGACCTAAGCAGTATTACAAGTATCATCAGTCTTCTACTTGGTTTGATTCCTACCATGTGTGATAGGACTGCTCCAGGTGGAGATAAGATTACTTCTTTTGTACCATTCTTAGGTGCTACAAGTTGCGATGTTGCAAATTCAAATCCACTAGGATCTATTGCTGCTGGTTGTGGGCAGGCCGTAACAACCAATACGACAGTAGCGGCAGTTAAATCATCGGTAAATGCTGTACAAGCAATTCTTGAAGATGCAAATGAATATCTAACAACTTCAAGTACCCAACTCAGTGGATATAATATGATTCATGGTGGTACTCCTGGAAGACAATCCACAATTGAAAGACGTGCAAGTGGAATGTCATGGTGGAGTATTCGATCCAACAATCAAGAATATCGTAACTGGAAAGAAAAGAACGATGCTGAGCAGCAAAATAAATCAACAGGTGCTCAGAATCCACCAGATCCTAAGAAGACAATCTTCGGTGATGTTATTACTTTCCCTGGAGCAACTAAAGTTGAAACTCAGAAGGATTTCCTTCTTGAAACTCTTGGTGAATTCCAACAGAATGTTGGTGGAAGTTATAAGTTAAAAATCGTAGGTGATCTGGATATTGAAGTTGGTGGAAGACTTGCATTTAAAGTAAATGGAGCACCACTACCAGTTACACCTAATGGAGACAAGGGAAATACCACTGGTAAGCAATCAAAGAACGTAATTGTTTTTGATAGTGACACTGAGATTGCTGGCAGAGGTAAAGTTTCGATGCAGGGTATGGGTTCTACCATTGCTTCTAAACCAGGAACGGACGTTAAGATCATGACTGATACCATGAACTTAAATGCTCCTTCTCTCAACATCAACTGCACAAATGACCTTAAACTTGCTGCAGGTAACGCAATCTATGTTGAGACTCCTTCTCTCGTAAGAAACATTAACTTCCCACCACTACCCAGAGCAAAGTCTGGTATTTTTACGATCATGCATGGATCGTATGATATGATCATCAATCCAGGCCTCGGTGCTGATTCTGTTCCTCGTTATACTGTTAACAACACTGCTGGTCCTATTTCACTACTGGTTGGTACTGGTGGTATGTTCTTTACCGTTGCTGCTGGTGGATTGACAGCAACTGTTACGACTGGAGCAATTGCGATGAGTGCTATTGGTGGTGCCTTATCCTTGAACGCTGGACAAGCAATGACCATGACAGCAGCAACAATCATGACACTAACCGCAACAACCATTAAATTGAATTGACAGGCCGCCGCCCCCTGTGGTATGATTGGTCCAGACCTCCGAGGAACCCATATGACCATTCGCCCAGACTCAGAATTAGATCATGTTATAATTGATTTCACTAAACGTACAGTGGAAATGCATGGATCTGATGGTGAGTTTAAATCAGTTTCTTGTGAATGGAACGAGGAGGGTTTACAGGAGTTTGAAAACATGGTAAACTTCTGTCAAGAAATGCTTCCCCCTGAACAAAGAATCTATAAACTATGAATCAAGTACCTGTAATTAATGTATCCGAACTTGGTGAATATGCCGAGTTTATTATTGATGCCTTGGTAGTACGAAATAAGATGTCTCTTCGTATTACATCTGATGATGGTGATGCTCTTCTTGTACCAGTGATTGAAAAGTCTCCAGTACCAGAAGATGTATTGAAAGAACTGGAGGAGATGCAAAAAGTTCTTGAGACTCCTGAGACTTCCCTCGCTGGTCCCCCTCCCCTTGACATGCCCTTCTGATCCTGGTATCATATTTACATGCGGTTGAGAGACCGCTCCCGCCCGTGTAGTCCAACGGCAGAGACAGGAGACTTAAAATCTCTACAGTGTCGGTTCGAATCCGACCACGGGTATTCCAACTAAATAGTTGGAACTTTAGCGAATGGAGAAGGTATGCCTTGGAAAATTTAGGAAAACATTGCACCCTTGAAGTTTATGGCGTTCAAAGTGAATTACTCGATGATTTAACCTTCATTGACACGACACTACGCCAAGCAGCGATTATTGCAGGTGCCACAATCTTAGATTCTGTTTTCTATAAATTTGAACCCCAGGGCATCACCTTTATTCTACTTCTTGCTGAGTCACATATTTCAATTCATACTTGGCCTGAGAAAGGATGTGCAGCAATCGACATTTATACATGTGGATTGAGTAATCCAGAAACTGCTGTATGGCATGTAATTGAACAATTCAAACCTAAATCACACGCAACTAAATCTTTCCCCAGAGGCGGTTATGACTTTTGAGATTGGTTCTTTTGTCGAATGGAAACACATTAAAGGTTACATTCGCTTTATTTCCGATCAATATATTTCAATCTGTGTGAATGTCGATTCGGATGCACATATGGACTGCTGTGTTCTCTGTCATACAGAATCTTGGAATGACGTGATTGTACATCATAATATACCTCCAGTATTTCCTGTCATGAATCCAGCAAAGTCTTTGTCTTAATTTCAATGTACAAAATCACTCAAGCGTATTGTTGGTACAATAAGGGACAGATGATTGTCCGAATGTACTTCATTAATTCAATACCATTTACGTTTGATGAACTTGACAAAGATGCTATATATGATGTAGAGTTGATTGCACTTGCCGATCAACAACTACGATGGGAACCCGAAGATCTTTATAGAACTTCTTTCTATCTCATAGATGAGGAAGCACATCCTTGTTTATTTGAGATGGACCTAGAAAATCCTGAGTGTATGCCTCAGGACGATTAATGCCTCTATAGCTCAGTGGCCAGAGCACTCGCCTTGTAAGCGAGCGGTCCTCGGTTCGAATCCGAGTGGGGGCTTACTACACAACTTGTTATGACTGATATACTTGTATATGATAGTAATGGAACTGTAGTTGACAATATCTTTATTGATGATACAATAGAGTATATTGATGGTAGAGTCGGTAAGGGACAGCACTGTTATTATAAAGGTGTAGGTATTCCTTATAGTTCGCATCATACGGATTGCCAAATTGGTGATGAGTATGATATAATATCGACAAGTCCAATCTTCTATCTTGGAACTCAAGTTTCCAAGAAGTGTTTCCAAAATAAAGTTGGGATATTCCAAGAGAAGTTTCAACCACAATTTACGGATTGGATTGGTGCTTGTGGTATTAAAGAGTTGAATATACTAGAGAACTTATATGATGAACCGAATTTTGAAAAGAATTCAATTGATGTTCTAGGATATGAAACTATAGATGCTACTGCTGAGCAGTATTATCTGAAAGTACAATACCATTGTCAAAGGAAGTTCTATATCGAATCTCCAGATCCAGTAAAACTTCGTGAGTTACTGGACTATATGATTCAATCAAACTGGAACTTCCCTTGGGATAAAAACTCAATATCTGATATTTCTGTGAATGGGTTGGTAACTGATGTTGCGGACATTTTTAATTCCACAGAACTAATTCATAAAATAGGAACAGCATACTCTGTCCTCTATAGTTTGCATAATAAAAGTTATTCAGAATATCTTGAATTCTGTAATACAAATGGGTTGTTGCACAATGACTCCATGGATTTGGTATTCAATTCCATGTATCTTCTTGCAATGAATGGAGTTGATATTACTCCTTTGATTGTTGGTAACGGAGTCGATACTTACAAGAACATCGTCACAAATTATCTTGTCGTCGGTAAGAATTGTGGTTACTGTGGAGTAGGTAGTTGTAAGAACAGGATTGATCCAAATCAATCTTATGGCGAGTATATCAAACAAGAATATATTCGTCGAACAGCATTAATGTTAAATTAACCAAAAAGTCTTATATATAGTTTTACAAAGAGGTCGAAAGTTATGTCTAACTTCAGCAAGCAAATTGAATATATTAAGTTTAGCGATCACCGTTGGTATATCGTTAAATCCCCCCTGCTTGCTGATAAGTGGAAATGATGACAGACATCTGACACATAAGCAAGATTTATCAGGGGGGCGGTTGCAAAACCACCCCCCTTTTGCTATGATATGTCCATCGGAGGCAAGGGGGTCCACCCGCTCCTCCAGCACCTTGACAATTTAACTCTTGGGTCTGTAACTCAGTTGGTAGAGTAGCGGGCTTTTAACCTGTAAGTCGTCGGTTCGAACCCGACCAGACCCATTGACCGCCGCAGTTCGGTCCATAAACATAAACTGTTCTGGGTAGGTGTCCGAGTGGTTTAAGGAACCTGACTGTAAATCAGGCGGCTCTGCCATCGCTGGTTCGAATCCAGCCCTGCCCACCTTGACCCTATAGTGAAGCGGTGATCACGCTACCCTGTCACGGTAGTATCAC
>CAYVOK010000066.1:0-9812 GCA_964453335.1 uncultured Acidimicrobiaceae bacterium | reverse complement strand
AGAGTGTCAGTTTTCCAAACTGGATGTTGCGGGTTCGACCCCCGCTTGCCGTACTTTCGGGGGTATAACTCAGCGGTTAGAGTGGACTCTTTATAAGGGTTAAGTCGTGGGTTCGAATCCCACTATCCCTATTTTAAATCTAATATATACAAACATGAAAGAAAAAGAATTATCTATCGTCCTTGGCCTGTCTAGGGACTTAATCAAAGAACTTCGCACGTCCTACAAGGAAGGCGAGGACTGGAGCCGTTTGGAGAGCAAGAAGCCTCAGACGCTCTGGGAGGTTGACTGGTCGGAGTCTGGTGTCAGAAAGTTGAAGATGAACCTAGGCATCGACCCTGTAAAGGAACTTGAATCCCCAGAAGCCAAGAATGGCATCGTTAAAGGAAGTTGCAAGAATCTGAGATTGTTGCGTGTTTTGATTGACGGCAAGGAACATAATGTTATTTGTAGGGACAACACCAAGTTCAGAACTGGGATGGACGTTACTGTCAAGTGGGATGGAAACCGCTGGTGCGTCGTGAAACATCCTCGTTTCAACGGAAAGTATTAACATGCCAAAGAAAGACCAACAGCCTAAAGATTTACCTGTACTGCATTCAGCGGTTCCTAACCAGAACATGTTCTCCATGACCGATTCCGAAGGGAATCGCAAGTGGCTTGGCGTAGGAAAGTCCATCAACGGGTACAACATCCGTTCATTCGACAAAGACGGCAAGAGCGTCACAGTTGAGAAAGACGGCAGGATGCACGTCATCGGCCTGCAAGGGTCAGCACCTACTGCTTACGTCCCTCCGCAGGAGCCTGTGCAGATGCTTGGAAGCCCAAAGTCCTATGGCATGGACCCTAGTGCCATGATTGGTGCTGGAACAGTATCAAATACTGAGCAGGAACTTGCCGATACTCTTTATAAAGACCAAAAACCCATTTCCAAGGAGATGTTCGCTAATGTCGTTGAAAACGCCAAGAAGTCCCCGTACATGACGGACGAAGATAGGGCTAATATCATCCATCCAGACGAATACCTCAAAAAAATGAACGAAGGTAAACTCGAAAAGAACAAGAAGTACTTCATTCCTCGTTTATTCGACGACGGAAACATAGATTTTGATATCTACACACACGAACCAACCACAATGTAATTTCCTTATGAAAGAAAAAAACAACAAGCACGAAACATCGGAATCTAAGCACATGGAACGCATGGAAAAGATGCGTAAGGCCGACACCGAAGGTTATAACAAGAATCTGCACAAGGAGTTAGGTATCAAGATGCAGAAGAAAAATGGCAAGAAAGCATGACCCAGATGATGAAGAAGATGATTCTGAGGAAATTCCTTTTCACGAACTAATATGGCTACATACAAACAACAAAAAGTGGCTCTGAACAAGCCGTTCAGAACACCAAATGCCGCCAAGAAGTCTGCCGTTTACGTCAAGTCTGGCAATAAGGTCAAGATTGTGCGTTTCGGAGACCCGAACATGTCCATCAAGAAGCACGACCCAGAACGCAGGAAGTCTTTCAGAGCAAGACACAAGTGTGCCACAGCGAAGGACAAGACCACCCCTAGATACTGGAGTTGCAAGGCTTGGTAACGATGGATTACGTTCAAGACCCTAAAGTCAGAGATATTGCGAACAGCCGTTTTGGAACCAGAGATGGCGACATGTACGCACCAGCGGCCCCCATCATCGGTGAGTTGCGTAGGCGTAATTATTCTCCGAAGGCGATAAAGAATATCATCTGGCATATTGCCGCAGAAAGCCAATTCAACCCTAAAGCCGCTGAAAAGCCTAACGGCAAAGGTGGAAATGGGTTCGTGCAATTGACGACGGACAAGAACAGGGAACTCATGTCCATGCGTTTGCGTGAGACTGGCAAGGGTGACTTCGATTTGGTCAAGAATCCCAGAGCACTTGATGACAGGCCAGACTTGCAGGCTTGGGTTGTCGGTGAGTACTTCGATAACGTCAATTTCGACAATAAGATGGGCAACAGACCTCTTTTTGACTACGAGGATTTCGGGCAGGTTCATCGTGCTTTGGCTCCCAAGAACCTAAATCCGAAGGATAGGTTGGATTGGCTCAAGAAGAACGGATGGAGACAGCCAGACGATGCCGACCTTTTGATGCACACTCCTGCACTTGACCCGAACGAAAAGAAAGGCGAGTACAACGACGATTGGACTGGTCTGGTCAAGAGAAAGATTAACAAGGACGGAACGCTCGATACGCCTCCTTCCAGCAGGTAATGTTTCAGCCGACACCACATCCTATCTTGGTTTCTCCTACGCAGGAGGATATCAAGAGGATTGTGGACAAATACGGGGAGGATAAGGCCGCTGAACTGCTGACTCTCCGTGAGGACAAGATACTGGCTGAGAAACTGGACCCTTACAGGCATGGTTTCGACCTTCCGCATTGGAAGGAAGCGGACAAAATGCTCAAAGAGAACAACGAAATCCTTGTTCTTGGCGGAAACAGAGCATCAAAAACGGAATGGGCGGCTAAACGTGTCGTCCAGACGTTAATCAACATGAAGGATGCTAGGGTGTGGTGCTTGCACACCACGAACCAGTCGAGTATCCAGATGCAACAGAACGTAATCTACAAATACCTGCCTTCCGAGTACAAGGATTTGAAGAAAAACAAGATTCAGAACGTCTCGTACACGCAGAAGAACGGATTCAGCGACAACACGTTCATCTTGCCTAACAAAAGCCAATGCTTCTTTATGAATTACGCTCAGAAGCGTGATGTTATCGAAGGTGGCGAAGTTGACCTCATCTGGTGCGACGAATTAGTGCCATTGGACTGGATTGAGACCCTTAGATATCGTCTTGTGACCAGAAGCGGCAAACTCATGGTCACTTTCACTCCGATTACAGGCTATACGCCTGTCGTGAAGGAGTACGTCAGCAATTCCAAGATAGTCGAGACCAAGCCGTCGCCTTTGCTGGCTGACATGATTAACGTAGGTGGCTGTCCTAGGGGTCATATGCCGTTCAAGGCTAAGTCTAACGTCAGAAGTGCTGGCGTGATGTGGTTCCATAGCGAACTTAACCCGTACAACCCGTTTGAGCAGTTAAAAAAGACGCTTCTTGGCAAGAAATCATACGAAATCAAGATTCGTGCGTACGGATGGGCTGATAACGTCAGCGGGAATCAGTTCCCAAGGTTCAGCCCAGAACTCAATATCGTATCTGACGACAAGATACCAGCCGAAGGCACTAATTATATGGTATGCGACCCTGCTGGGGCTAGAAACTGGTTCATGCTCTGGCTTAGAGTCACGAAAAGCGGTGAAAAGTATATTTACAGAGAATTCCCAGACGAAAGCGAAGGCGAATGGGCCGTCCCATCGGCAGACCCAGATGGCAAGGCTGGAACAGCCCAGCGGAACAACGCAGGACGAAGCCTGCACGAATACAAGGAACTTATATTGATGCTGGAGAACGGGGAAGAGATTTGCGAACGCTATATCGACCCTAGGGCTGGGGCTACCAAGGCTGTCACCGATGACGGGGGTGTTTCCCTTGTTGACATGCTTGATGATGGTGAGATACCAATGCACTTCACACCAGCCGCAGGCATAAAAATCGAACAAGGAGTAGCCATGATTAACGACGGGTTCTCATACGACATGTCGCAAGATTTGAGCGAAAAAAACAAACCTAAACTATACATATCAGAGTCATGTCAGAATTTAATCTACGCTGTGAAGGAGTGGACTGGGCAGGATGGGGAGAAGGGGGCCACCAAAGACCCGATAGACTGCCTAAGATATCTCATGGTCATGGACCCAGAGTATCAAGGAAGAGAAGCAATGCGTGGCTGGGGTGGAGGAGGTTACTGATGGAAATCTACTACCCAGCGTTGCTATCCAGACAGAAAGCAATGATGCTTTCTAAGATAAGCCGAAAGGCACTTGAGAAACTTTGTGCTCAAGGTCTTGTTAGGACATTCAAGACAAAAGGCGGTCACAACCGCTATTTCAGAGACGATTTAATCAAATATTTATATGAACAAATACGCTGACAACGAAGATAAACTGGTTTTCGCAACCGACAAGCCAGATATCAGATACCTTTTCACGGAATACAGACGTTCCACACAGAACGGAGGAAATACCGCCAACATAGCCGAAAACGACGATATCCGTCTTGCTCGTTGGGCTGGTCAGACCTCTGACGGCAAGAAACACAGCGAATCACGCATGGATGGCGACCCAGCCTTCCCGTTTGAGGGTGCTTCCGACGTTCGTTGCAGACTTGTCGATAAGACAATCAACGAACTCACGTCAATCTTGATGACGACGTTCGACAGATGCAAAATCAAGGTCAAAGGTACTGAATACACGGACGAGGAAGAAGGAGCCACAGCCAACGTGCTCATGTCTTGGTTGCTTGAGTCAAGAATCAGAACAGAGGTCAGAAAGGAAGCGGAACTGCTTGCGAACTACACTCTCCAGTACGGATGGAGTGGATTGCACATCATCTGGGAGCAGGAGATGGGTACACGCTATCAGACCATCAGAATGGACGAACTTGCTATGGTCGTACAGCAGGCCGTTGCCCAGAACCCCAATACGGCTATCAAGGACTTAATTGTGGCAATCCAAGACCCAGCACAGGAGGATTTCGCATGCAGTCTTATCCAGATGTACATCAGCACTCTGAAACCGAAGGATATCAAGAAGGCTGTGCGTGACCTCCGTGAAAGCGGCAAGGCCCAGATTCCAGAAACCTATCTTGCGAAGAACCAGCCGTCAATCTGTGCCTTGAAGCCTTTTGACGAGATTTCGTTCCCACCAGAGACCATCGACATTCAGAAAGCCCGTGTCATCTTCCGTCGTGTGTTCATGTCTGAGGTTGAACTTCGCACCACAGCCCAGATGGAGGGGTGGTCCAAGGAGTTCGTCGAAGAAGCGGTCAAGACCGCTGGCAAGAACAGCAACTATAACGACCCGAACCTAATTCCTATCGCTTCGATGATTAACTATCAAGTTCATCGGAACGACCACCTCATCGAAGTCGTGTACGCTTACAGCAGGTCAATCGACAAGGATAACATCCAAGGAATCTACCAGACTATCTTCGTTCCGCAAGGAACATCGGACCTGTATGCGTCGCATGAACTCCTTGGCTATGCCCATAACAAGTATCCGTTCGTAATCTATCGTCGTGAGAAAATCAGACGTGCTATCTATGAAACCCGTGGAATCCCAGAGGTCGCTCAGACCGACCAAGAGGAAGTCAAGGCCCAGCACGACTCAATCCGTGACAGAACTGCGTTTACGACGATGCCACCTATTCTCGTCAAGAAACGTCTTGGCGGTATAAATAAAGTTTCTCCAGGGGTTCACCTGCCAGTCACAAGCCCAGACGACTACAAATTCATGCCTGCTCCTACTGGTGATGCAGTCACCGCTTTCAACCTCATGGAGCGAATCGAGCAGAACAATGCGGCTTACTTCGGATTATATCATCCGAACATCCTCCCAGCCAAGACCCAGACCATGCAACAGTTCTTTGTGAACGGCTGGCTGGACGTTTGGAGCGAGGCTTGGTCTATGGTGTTCAGCCTCATGCTTCAGTACATGGACCCTGCGGAGATTGAGCAAATCTGCGGTCAAGGGGCCACCATCAAGCAGAACATGTCGAACGTAAGCAACATGTTCGATTTCCGCATCAAGTACGACGTTCGTGAACTTGACACGGAGTTTGTCATCGAAAAACTCAAGGCAATCACCCAATTCGTCCTTCCTATCGACTCCGCTGGTGTCATCGACAAGAGCAAGTTGGTCAAGGCGGCTGTCGAGGCTATCGACCCAGATAAGGCCAAGGAACTTATCCTTGAGCAGACTTCTGCGTCACAGATGATTTATAAGGAGATTCAGTCCGATATCGGCCTTATGATGTTGGGTAATGAAGCCAACTACGTCGAAAACGACCCTGCGGCACAGACAAAACTCCAGTACATGCAGGATATTATCAGCAAGAATCCTAAAGCCCAGCAACAGATGCAACAGGACCAACACTTCAGAGCCTTGATGGAAAACTACATCAAGAACCTGCAAATGTCAGTAACCCAAGAGCAAAACAAGCAGATTGGCAGAACTGGGGTTACTCCTATCGGTATGCAGGCCGCTAATTCCATGCAACAGCAGATTGACTCCGCTAACGAACAACAGCCCACAGAATAATGCTACCACAAGATATTATACATGGTTTTACTTGGGAAGGAAAGAATCAGACGTGGAAAGCAGTTCATCTGCTTATTGATGCTTCTATTGAGTCTGAAATTGCTCAAGCCGTATCCAAGGATAACAAGGGCGAAGATAGGGCTTGGTATGCTGGACGAGCCGATGCTCTGATGGCTTTTAAAGAAATTTTAATCAATACTAGAAACGAAGTGCTAATGGACCTTGGAAGGCCACCTAATGACGATGGTTCGTCCTAAAATGGCTCTTTGAGCAAAAGCACTTGCATTCGATTATTTTGTGCCTACATCTGGCACTAGTTCTGGGACTATAAAACCCTGCCATAAAAAGGACTTTAGACCTTATCTAATGAATACAAACGAATCATCCGACCTTGGGACGGAATCAAATAACCCAACGACAAACGAAGGAACATCCGCACCCTTCGATATCAAAAATCTCACCAGCATCGTTGGCGAGAAGTTCCTAGGCGGTGAGGAACAGGAGAAATCCAACTCTGAAACATCGGAAGAAAACACAGCAGATGTTGAAGCGACTGCTGAAGAAGATACTGTTCATTCACAGGATACCGAAGAAGATACTACGAACACGGAAACTGATGACTCCGAGGAAACCGAAGAAACCAAGTCGCAGGAAGAAGAGTTCGATAGGGGTCTGCCCAAAGGGGTCAAGAAGCGAATCGACAAACTCGCCTTAAAACGGAGAGAGGCTGAAGAGGAAGTCAAGCGGTTGAGGGAAGAGGTGGAAAGACTGTCGCAAGAGGCTGTAAAGCCAGCACAGATTCCAACTGCTACCAACCCGTTCGATAACCTTTCAACGCTGGAAGAAGTCAACAAAGAGTTCGACCAATCCAAGCAAATCAGACGATGGTGCGAAATGAATCCCGATGGAGCAATAGTCACGAACGCAAATGGCGAAGAGGTTGAATATACTGCCGAGGATGTGCGTAAGATTAAGATTAAGGCTATGGATGCTATGGAGGAACACCTCCCGAAGCGAGCACAATATCTTGAGAACTACAAGCAAATCGAGCAGGTCGCTGTCAAGGAATACCCTTGGTGGAAAGACAAGTCAACCAGAGAGCGACAGATTGCGGAGGCGTTTCTCAAGTCTTTCCCAGAGATTCAGAGATTCCCAGACTACAAGATGGTGCTAGGCGATTACATCCGTGGCGTTAAAGCCCGTGAAGCCGCCAGCAAAGGAGCAAAGCAATTCTCCAAAGCCCCATCCCAGCCTAAGAACAACTATGCACCAGCCAGCGTGTCCAAATCGGACGCAAAGGCTGATATCGCAAAGCAACGCTTTATCAAGAACGGCAATCCAGACGATTTAACTAACATCATCGCATCAAGATTCCTCTAATTCATTAAATATCATGGCAAATCTCACAGAACCCTCATTCTCTTCTGGTAAGCGGGAAGAACTCGCTGACCTCATCGCCCTCGTCGATGCTAAGGATACTCCTTTCATCTCGATGGCTAAGAAAGGCTCAAAACCTGGCAATACGCTGTTCCGCTGGCAGGCCGACTCCCTCCCGACTCCCAAGACAACTGGCACAGTCGATGGTACGGACGTTTCTTCCTACGACAACTACGTCAAGGACGCTGATGCCTCCAAGCAGTATCGTGCCGAACTCTCCAACTACATCCAGATTTTCCGCAGAGCCGTCCGTGTGTCGCCTCTGACGCAGGATATCTCGACTGTCGCTGGTGTTCGTGACGAACTCGCCAACAACGTCGCCAAGGGCATCCAAGCCATCAAGCGTGACATGGAAGCGACCTTCTGCTCCAACAACGGAGCACAGGCTGACGCTGGTGGTTCCACCCCGTATCTGACCCGTGGCCTTCACAAGTGGCTCCAAGCCGCTGGTACTGGCACAGTCTCGTTCTCAACTGGTGCTTGGTCAACCCCGAACGCCAACCAAGACGCTACCCTGCCTATCCACGGCAACTTCCAGACACCTGCGGCTAATCGCTCGACTGTCGGAACAGCGGCTCTTACCGAAGTCGTCGTGCAGGATATCCTCACGGGTATCTACACCCAGACTGGTCAGTTCAGAGACTACGACCTCCTTTGCGGCTCCGCCCTCAAGAGAGCGTTCACAAACCTCGCTTATACCTCAAGCCAAGGCACAGGCACAGCCCCGATGACCGCCATCCGCACCCTCAACAGAGAGTCGGACTCCCAGAACTACATCTCTTCAGTCGATGTGTTCGAAGGCGACTTCGGTAAACTGCGTCTGCACCCGTCGCACTTCCTCAAGGCCAGCGGTGGTGTTGGTTCAACATTCGTTGGATACATCATCCCGTTCAACCAAGTCGAAGTCCGCTATGGTGGACAGGTCGCCAGCGTGACAGCCCTCCCGAACATGGGTGGTGGTGAGGCTCGCCTCATCGAAGCCGTCGCTGGCCTCTGCGTCTACAACCCGCTGGCCTTCGGGGTGTTCGACTACACAGCCTAATAGCCGTGTCTGACGACCTCATCCAAGACCTTGCCGATGTGATTCCATCCCACCTTCGAAAGAGGGTGGAGATGGAACTCATCCACGGGTGGAGGATGCAGGAAGTCGAAGCCAAAAAGGTTGCCAAGCAGTCGGCAATCTTTGACCAGAATAATCCGCATAAAGCGATTGAAGGTGTTGGTCGTCCCGTGGCTAAAATTCCTATCCAAGCATGGCATTACTGGGGCCAGCGTCTTGGGTATGAATGCTGGGAGGACGACCAATTTCTTCGTGAGTTTCTGAGGGATAACCCAGAAACGGCAGTCAATAACTACACCAAACGAACCATGACCAATGGAGCCGTGTTCACGGCAGATGGTTTCCTCACATGAGGACCACCGATTTCAGCCAAGTGCTTTTTGACGCACTTCAGTACTCTGGCAACGACAGGCATAACATCACCGACGAGACATTTGCTCAGTTCCGTGATTTCGCCTCAGCCAGACTGCGTGAGGCTTGGGAATCGAACCAATGGTCTGACCTTTGCAGAATAGTCAGTTTCACGACCACAGTAGATGCCAATGGCGTGAACTACTTCGTTCCTTCCGCCAACGCATCAGAGATACTTGGCGTATGGAACAAGAACCCGCAGGACACGACAAAGACAAAGCAACTTGACTATCAAATCTATAACACGGGTTCTGAGACAAGAATCGTGCTGATGGATGCGATTACCCAAGGATACTACATGTATCGGCTTGCTTGCCCTGCACTTACAGGCGACCCCTACGTCGCCACCATCCCGTATTATCAAGGTAGCCAAATCTACTTTGATTCTGGCTCTGGCACAGGGTCAAAAACACCTGTCGCTGGCAAGCCTCATAACGGCAATTTCTATACATGCCTTGCTGTCTCGACGACAGTAGGGCAGAATCCTAACACGCATCCAACCCTTTGGTCCAAGATTGAGATTCCTTATATCTTCGGCTCGTTCATGTCTTGGGGTAGTGCGGCTAACTGGTATGTCTCAGAAACAATGATTCAAGAGGCGGCTGTCATCGAAGGCAAAGCCACCCAAGTTCTTGAACAGGAGTACGACAAGTTCTTGCGTCAGCAGGCCCAGTTCGGCAGAATCAACATGAACAAAAC
>CAYVOK010000065.1:0-9855 GCA_964453335.1 uncultured Acidimicrobiaceae bacterium | reverse complement strand
GCTGCTATGGCATTGCCACCAAACTTCTTAATATCTGCTGCAGCCTTTTTCTTTGCTGCTTCTTCTGCAGCCTTTTTAGCATTTGCTGCCTTTACCTCTGCACTAAATGCTGCTGCGGAGGCTGCTTTTTGTGCTGGAGTATTTGTTAATTCATCTAAATGAGCATATGGGGTTGCACCCATTTTTTTAATATTTGCATTAACAATTTCTTTATTAAAGGCATCTGCTCTATCCTTCATATTTAATAAATCATTAACATGGCTTCCTGCAGTTTGTCCAGCATTCTTAGTAATATTTGCTACTGTAACAGCATTAGCCAATCTTTGCAAGTCTTCTAAATGAAGCGCTGCAGTTGATCCACCAGTATTAAGACCATAGTTAAGTGCATCAGTAGTTACAGTGCTAGTGCCAGGATTATTATTGTTGTTTGTGGTAGTCACACCTCTAGGTTTAATGTCTGCTTGACTTGCCACACATTCACCTGTGTAATAGTTGTAGTATGGCCTTGACGGTCCACATGGCCCTTGTGGTGTTGTCGTGGTCGTTGTAGTGGTTGTTGTGGTTCCCTTATCATTGTCAACACATTTTCCATTAACTAGTGTTTGGTTAGGTCCACAACCAGTTACGTTGTCAACACATTTTCCATTAACTAGCGTTTGATTAGGTCCACAACCAGTTGCACCAGGATCTTGGTATGTTCCAGCAGGAGTAATCGGATCTGTATTTACCTTTTGATTCTTGTAAGCAGCAATCAAAGCATTGACTATATCAAGAGCATCTTGCATTTGCTTAACAAATTGTGCAGCACTTACTCTTGCAAGATCAACATTATTCTTAATTCTTTCCCATTGATCCCTTGTCATTTCTAAGACCTTGATTCCTTCAATTGCTTTTTCTAAAGCAAGTTCGTTAAGTCTTAATGTTTCTCTGTTTGGCTCAAGACTCTTTTGTTCAATATCATAAATTTCATCTTGAAGTTTTTTAATTTCTTTTTCAATTTCAATTCTACTTCTGCCGTCTTTAGATCTTAGTTGTGATAGTTCATACTCTCTTGACTTTTCTAAAGCATCTTTTTGTTTTGTTACAGCATCGGCTGCAGACTGCGCTCTCATTTCTTGTGCAGCACGAGCAGCAGCAGCAATATCTCCAGATGTCAAAGCCTCGGCAAGAGTTAGTTGACCTTTCTGTTGCTGTGATATTGAGGCATTTGCCTTTTCAACTTCATCAAGAGCCTTTAACCTTTCATCATATTTTTCATTTACCTTGGTTTCTTGGTCTTCAATTTCTTTTAATCCTATTTCCTGTACTCTGATCTGCTCTTGCTTTACGGCAATCAGTTCTTCAGCCTTTTTAATTTCATCCTTAAGTTTTTTGTTTGATTCATCAAAATTAAGCCTTAATCTTGTTTCTTCTACATCAAATGCATCCATTGCATTGCTATATCCAGTATCAAATATATCTTGCATTCCTTCAATAGTTACTTGCTTAAGTTTTAATTCAACCTTTGCTTTATCTACTGCCTTCTGAAGCAAATCTTTAAAATCTTTATTGTTTATATCAAAATTAATTAATAAACCTTGTAGTGCAGAACTGTCCATAACTGCCTGAAGTTGTTCCTGTGTCAAACTTTCAAATGCTCCAGTTATTTTCTTTAGTAAGTTTGCTCTATCTTTCAACTCTTGCCCTTCTTGTATACCAGCCTCTACAGCGGCATACTCTCTTTTGGCTTTGGTTGATTTGTTCCATGCCTTAGTTATTTTTTTTATTTGTTCGTCAGATAGGTTCTTATTAGCAATTGCTGCTGCAAAAGTAGCATCTGCCACTGCTTCTAGAGCAACAGATCCTTCAACTCCTGCTGCCTGTAATCTCTTTAGTGCTGCAGTTTGATCACCTATTTGATTAGCCATTTTTTGTTGTTCACTAACAAACTCGCCAAGTTTGACAGACTGAAGGGCATCTCCGATGCTCTTAGCGCCATCTTTTATTTTTATAATATTTCCTTTTTCATCAAACTTAAATAACTTATTCTTTTGTTTTTCATACTCTTTTGGATCCATACCGACAATGAGTTCAATTAAGTCTTCTCCTGCTCCCAATCTTCTCATGTCATTTTCTATACCGCCGAAGATATCGATAGTTTTCTTGCCACCAAATAATTTATTTAAAGATTTAAATGATGCATCAAAACCTTCTGTAACCTTAATCTGATTTTTACGAACATCTCTTAACCTTTTTACCAAATCATCTAAAGGCGAAGACTTTGGCTTATTGCCACCACCCTTGTCACCACCACCAACTGGAGCCTTTGCTGTTATAGACGCTCCCTCAGTTACAGCCTTAAAACCTTGCTGTTCTTTATAGTGAGCAATTAAAGCAGCCTGCGATAACCCCTTATACTGTGCTCCACCGTATGTTCTACCCTCAATTACTGTGTTTTCTTTTAGCCATGTCTGGTAGTCGTCAGTTGCAACAATCTGTGGATCTGGAACATTAATAACTGAAGCAATTGTTGTTGTATATACCTTTTGCTGGTCTTCTGTTAAGGTATTAAAGTAATCTTCATTAAATGCATTAGTTCCTTTAACCTGTGGAATAATTTCGTACACCATGGTTGCTGTTAAATCTTTTTTGCCTTCAATGGCGTCAAGCATTGTGTTTAGTTGTTGATAGGCTGCATCATTTTCTGTGTAGTATTTAACCAAAACATTAGACGGTATAACTGCGTTTAAATTGTTTAACTTAATCATATTTTTAGCAAAGTCTAGTGCGTCTGAATCTTCTTCAAATGCTGAAACTTTAGTAATAAATTGTGCCTGTACTGTTTTGTCAATATCTCCCTTAGCGTTAAGAATATTTTGAGCAGCAACACCAATTGATTCAGATGTAGCACCACTAAACTTTGTTATAATATTCATCATCTTTGGAGCAATGTCTTTGTTATCTGTTGCCATCTGAAGAAGTTGTCTAAAGACTGATGGAGGAATATCGCCACTTGCCATTTTTGCCTGAATTAAAAATTCTTGACCTTTATCTATTGCGCCATCTTTACGAAGTTGTCCTGCCTGTGCACCAACAACATCCATGTAAGCAATTTCATTTGGATTATCTTTATATCTAGCCTTGGCAGCCTTTTTCATACCACTCATCATTGACTCTTGCATACCACCAGCACTGTTGTACTGAGAAACAATATCTTCTTGAATAACTCTTTGTGCTGCTGTTAAATCATTTCTTTTGTCAATTAACTTTTCTTGCAATTCATTTGCTTCATTAATTTTTCCTTGAAGTCTTAACTCTTCAACTTTCTTTTCCATATACAAATCAAATGAATCTAGCATTTGCTTATTTTGCTCCATTGCAATTTTAGCATCTACTGCATATGCTGCTCCAAGTTGTGCGGACTGTTGAGTAAATTTCTTTGAGGCAAAATATCCACCAATTGCTCCTGCTGCAGCACCGATACCACCACCGATTATTGCTCCAACAGCATTTCCAAGAACTGGGACAACGCTTCCAAGAGCAGCACCAAGTGTTGCTCCTATCGCTGCGCCACCTGCAGCAGATGCGCCTATGCCTACCTTTTGCATTGTTTTTTGTCCAGCAAGTTTAGTAATCATGCCAGCATTTTCAATGTTTGACATGTTTGACTGCATTCTCTTTTGATTTTCGGCAATCATTCTTGTTCTAACTTCAAGAGGGTTTTTATCTAAATCCTCTCCGTTTGGTCCAAGAACCTTTTCCATTTGTGCAATAACTTTAAGACCTATAGACATATCTCCTGCTTCTTTAGCAGCATTCATTGCAAGACTCTTTGCTTGATTAATATCCATTGCTCCAGACATTACTGCAGTTGAAAGTTGGCTTGTCAAGTCAGAAACTACCTGACCACCCTTTCCTGCTGCATTTTGTTTTGCTATATTTTCAGTTAAAGCCTTTCCTTCTTTTGTTTGAGCAAAAGCCTCTCCGTATGTTGTTTTGCCTGTTGCTGGACCTAGCATTGAGAACGAGTTCTTTCTTCTTAGATCCATTTGTTCTGATGCAGTTACCTTACCGCCAAACTTTGCGATACTTTGAATAGCAGAAGATGATCCTCTAAATTTTTCTGCTTCCTGCAAAACCTTTTCTTGAGCATTATTAAATGCCATTCTCAATGCAATAAATGCACCAACTGTTGCTGTTAGTCCTGCAACCACTGCCATAACTGGACTCTTTAACATGGGCAGAATCATAGACAAGCCCATTAAAGGCATCATTATTTTTTGAGATATCTCTCCAACTTTTCCTGGAGCCATTGATCCCAGCATTGCAATACCAGAAGCAGCCATTGCTGCGCCACCAACGCCCATTCCTGGCCCTTTACCTGCTGCCACCCTTGCAGCCCTCTTGTCTTCTCGCTTTTGAATATAAGACTTAAGTTTTCCAGATGGGGTCATTCTTTGTCCATCTTGTGCCATGTTTGCAGCAACCACTGGCTGAGGAACTGGAGCCTGTGCTGCTATCTTACTCAGTCTCTTGTTATCTCTTTCTAATTTTTCTAATTTACGACGCATAGATTTTTGATTAGCGTCTACTGGTCCTGTTCCGTATAGAGCAGTTCTAGACGCTGCTGCAGCAGACTGTGAAATAGTTAGACCAATCTTTTGTCCTGTTGACTTAGCCTCTGCTATAGAAGATCTTGCTCCAGCAACTATTGATGAACCTATTGCGCTGCTTGATTCTGGAGCATCTGCAAAACCAGGAACCCTTACACCTCTAGGACCTTGAACAATTCTCTTACCCTTTTTGGGCTTATTCATTTCTCTTGTATCTTTTGGACTACCTGACTTAACGCCTCTAGTTTTTCTTCTTGTTTTTGGCTTTTCTGTTTTTCCATCTTCATCTTCAACTAATTCATCGGGCTTTACTAGAATGGCATTATGCTTTGCGTGTACGAGTCTCCAGTTAACCTTTTTGCCTTCTTCAAGCCTGTCTATCATTGCCTGATAGTATTTTTGATCTTCTGGTCCAAGATTAAATTTTGCTATCGTTTCTTTTAGTTTTGGCAATGTTCTATCAATTTCAGCAATCATTGCTTTATGGTATTCATCAGGAGTCATATTCTTTGCAATATCTGCCGTTGCATTTCCAAACCAGAATGGTGATTTGCCTGCTGCTGGACCCTTAACTCCACTTAAATTCTTTTCTGCCATTTCAAGCATTGATGGCATTCTTTCTGCGTAACCTCTTGGTCCAGACGCTCTATCTAGTACGCCAGCCTTGCCAACATCTACTAACCTATTTCCGCCTAAGTTTCCTTTCTTTAGGTCGTCATCACCACGAAGATTTGCTGCAACCAGTTGTCTGAAATATTCTTCTCTGCTAAAATTGCCTGACAATTCTTTTGGAGTAAACTTTGGATCATAGGCAGACTCAAGAGCAAACATTGTTTTTCCAGTGTATGGATCCTTAATAACTCTAAGTTCTTGCTTTGGAGCCTCAAGCCCATGTACGTCTCTTGCTATTATTGTTGCTCTTTGCTCTGCAAGCGCTGCTCGCAAATCAGGCATTGGCTTTACATAAACCTTTTTACCGTCCTCTGTTAAAAACACTCCAGAGGCATCACGAGCAGCAACATTGCTGTATCCAGTACCCTTTTCAAGTTGCTTGCCATATGTGGTAATTGGTCTACCATCAATGTCTTCTGCGGTTAAGCCTTGTAGTGCTGCTCTTGCTTTTTCAAGAAGTTTCTTTCCTGCAGTACCGCCAATCTTTACTGCACCAGTGTCTCCACCAGATCTTCCAGTTTTAAATACCCAGTTTCCGTTTTTATCCTGTACTAAAGAACCATTATTTCTTTTATCTGTTAATGTCCAGTCATTTGGATTTTTAGACTTCTTCTTTCCACTAACTTCTGGTCTTTCGTATGCAACAACCTTGTCACCATCTCGCTTAACATCAAGCATTATTCCTGGGGCTTTTTTAGCAAGATCCTCTATTGCAGAAACAACAGATGGGTTAGTGTTTGGAGCATAAGTTCTTATATTTTTGATAAGATCTTCAACAGCCATTTTCTTTGCGTCATACTTTATAGTTGAAGCAGATGCAGCGCCGATGCCAGCAACAGAGTATATCTTTTCAATTGCTGGTGCAATTCTTGGGTCTCTTGCAAGACCACCCATTACACCTGTTTTAAGATTACCCATTCGTGAGTATATTACTCTGTCACCTATTTTTGTTCCATCTGGAAGATTTTGTAAAGATAATATTAAGTTTTTACGAATCTTGTTTGTTACTCGTGAAGCCTCATCTGCGGTTAAATTAGAAGGTGGCTTCATTAACTGAGAAGTCATTGTCTCTACAGCACGAGCCTTTCTTATTTCTGCCTCATATTCTCTTACATCTAAAGTATTGTTTGTAAGTTTCTTGTGAACTTCTTCTGGAATATCAAACCCAAGTCCACGATATCCTAATGCTCTTTCAATTCCTCTTGCTCCAAGATTGGTTCGTATGTCGCCAAACTGGTCTGAAATATTCTTTGTCTGCATTTGTTGCGGGCTTGTCGCATGTGCAAAAACCGTATCTGGCTTAGTTCTTTTCTTTTTAGTTTTAGGAACAGCCGTTCCATCATTAATTAAAGAAGTAATAACTGGTCTATTTGCTGGATCTTGTGCTGCTTGTGCAGGAATAACTGCTTCGCCAGGAGATAGCAATGCTGGTACAATGTCGCCTGCACCCATTGGTCCTGGAACTCTTTCAACGCCTGTTGAGTATCTTCTACTTTGTGGGATACCGCCACCTTTTCCACCTCTACCTACTGGTCCAGTAAATCCTAATTGTGAAGCGATTGCCCTTTGATATGCTGCTGCAAGTGCATTGACTGCTGCAGTTTCAGAGGTAAAGGTTTGTCTAAGTTTTTGGTGAACTTGATCTAATGATGCCGCTACTGCAGATGCCTCAAGTTGTTGTTGAGTTAAATAGTCTGTTTGGTTACCAAGTATCTGTGTTGATGAGCCAGCACGGTTAAACGAGGTTTTCATTGTTGCAAATAACTTAATTATATTTGCAAGTCCGTTAGCCAACAGACCGAATGTCATAAGAGCAATCGGTCCAATTGCTCCTAGCGCTACGGTGAGAATAGTTAAAAACTTTTTACTTCCTTCTCCCAGGTTATTAAATTTATCTAAAATCTTAGATGCAAATTCTACAATTGGAGTAAGAGCCTTTAAGAACTGCTCTCCAACTGGTGCAAGTGTTACCTTAAGATCTTCTATAGACTTTTTAAACTTATATGTTGTTGTATTTTCTATCTTGTCCAATTCTCGCTGTGACAGAATTGCTAACTCTTCTGTTGTTGCTTTTGTTAATCCCAAAACCCTGGCTGCCTGAGAGCCCTCTGCAGTTACGTTCTTAAATAGTGTTGAAAGTCTTGAAAACTGGAACTTTCCAAACAATTGCTCAATTGCTCTTGCACGATTAAGCGGATCTAGTGTATCTAAGGCTTGTGAAAATCCTACAACAGTTGCTGCAACATCTCCTTTATTTGCTTCAACAATACCTTTAATATTTATGCCAAGCCCTGCGAGCATCTTAGATGCTTTTTCAGATGGATTGATTAATGATGCTAAACCAGACTTAAGTGCGTTAGCGCCTTCTGATGCATTAATACCACCTTCCTTCATTGCTGTAAGGAAGAATGCTAGGTCTTCAACATCGCCACCGAGTTGCTGTACAACTGGTCCTGCTTTAGGAATAGCAATAGTTAAATCTTCAATAGATACAACAGTTTGGTTTTCAACTGCGTTAAGGAAGTCAATCTTCTTTGCCAAATCTTCTGCTGCTACACCAAATGCGTTAGTAACAGAAATTGTTGTCTCAAGCGCCTGTTCCTGTTCAACACCGCCAAGCACGGCAAGTCGTGTTGCTTCGGTAACCTGTGCAGTAAGTTCTGCACCCATTTTACCCATTGCTGCAGCGTTTGCTGCCATCTCCATGGTCTTTTCAACAGCAACACCATACTTAGTATATTCTTTTGCAAGTGTCTGTATCTGCTTAACCATTGCGTCAGTTTCTTCTTGCGTAGTAAACATTTCACCGTAAACACGCTTAAACCTAATTGCCTGCTCTTCAAGTTTCATGAAAGTTTTTGCTGCAGTTGATCCGAGTAGCATCAATGGCACTGTAAAACCAACCATCAACTGACGACCAGCCCACTGCGTATTCTTACCAAAATTTAATAGATTAGTTGAGCCTTGCTTTAGTAATTGATTTAATAGTTGCTGTCTCTGTGCTGCGATTTGCGTTTGTGTAGCAAGATTTTTCATGTCCAATGTAAGAGGTCTTACGGCAATGGCTTGAAGGGCTCCATTTGCCCCACGACCCATCTTTATATACTGGGTCTGGATATCTTTTACACGCTCTCGTGCAACTTTATTTATTGTTTCAAATTCAGACTTAAAAAGCCTACCGAAAGTTTTAGTGGCTGCTCCAGTATATCTAAAATATTCTCTGGAGGATAGTTTATTTTTTTCTAAAGCATTAGTAAAGTGCTCTGTGCTTGTAGCAACCGTTCTCATGGCTGCTTGGAATTGTCCAGTAGCATTTATGCTGTTCATCAAGTTTTGTGCTTGATTTGCTGCTACCGCTGACGCTGCTGCGCCAGACTTTGACATCTGTGTGTGGAAGGCTGATATTTGACGCTGTAGAAGTTTTAAACTTGCTAAAGCATCTGACGTATCAATATTTACATGAATATTGGATTGAACATCAGCCATCCATCAACACCTCTTTATTTAGTTATTTACAAGATTACCAAGTAGAGTTGCGTCTGAAAGTCTAATTCCAGATGCCTCTTCGACAATCTTATATACTGTAGGAAGATCTATATTTTCTTCTAGGGCTTCCTTATCTTCCGCCAACTCTGGCTTGTATTGCTGCATTGCGATTTGTACACATTCCATAAGTAGAGTCATTGACTTTTCATTGTCTTCTGCTACTTTGGCGATATCTTCAAACTTCTTCATAAACGGACGAAGTAGTGAGATCTTTAATGGTCTTACCTTGATCTTTGTTCCATCGATGAGAGTTACTGTCTTTTCTTCCGTGGCAGTTGCCATTTATTCCTCCTTATAAGGTTAAAGTTAATTATACCATAGCGGAGTCTATTTTTTTGCTATTCTATAACCTCATAGGTTAGGCCCATTCCTATTCCAAAACCAGCCCTTTCTGCATTTTTACCCTGAAGTGCAAGGATATCATTTCCATTTTCTGCTGCACCTTTACTAAATACCCTAGCCTTCATATCTTCCCATTCATTACTATTCCCTGAATTTTTATCAAGATCAACACCCTGCATAGCAGCAGCAAATTTTTTATCACTATAATCTAAATCTCTTTTAGCCTTAATCGTTGCAGTTAGTTCTGGCATTGACAAAGATTGTTCTAATTCCTCATAGTCTTTCCAAATGCCAATCAAAAACGCCTCTGCTTCTAATTTTGCTAAATCCAAAGTCTCCCAGGAAGATCCACTATCTACGGCTTGAGATTTTACTGGCTCTTCTGATTTTTGATTAATCTTAATTCCTGCTGCAATATCGATAACCTCATATATTGTTGGTAAGTCTAAATTGTCTTCAAGGTCATCTATAGTTTTTATATATGGAGCATATTGCTTCATTGCTATAAGAGCACAAAGAACCAAGACAGATATTGATTCATCATCTGTTTTTGCTGATTTTATTGTTTCAAATTTTGTTAAAAATTCTCTAAGATATTTTATTTTTAGTGGGGCAGCATCAATGACCGTTCCATCAATAAGAGAAAATTTTTTCTTTTCATATACGCTTGTTGCCATTATATAAGTATACCAAATGGAAAAGC
>CAYVOK010000064.1:0-9934 GCA_964453335.1 uncultured Acidimicrobiaceae bacterium | reverse complement strand
TGGAATGTTCGTAACTGGGGAACTAAGTGGGATGTTTCTGTAAAAGATGGTGATGAGTATCCTGATACTACTATGGAGCAGGGTGAGGATATTGTGGTTTATAATTTCAATACCGCTTGGTCTCCACCTGTCCCTGCGATTCTTGCCCTATCAGAGCAGTATCCTGAGTTAGTATTTACTTTGACATATCAAGAAGAAACTGGCTGGGGTGGTGACTGCACCATAATGAGTGGTCAGATTGTAAATGAAGCCAACTATGAGTCACAGTGTAGAGATTGTGATGCAGTAGACTGCATGGAGTATTGTGAGAATGACTGCGGTGAGATTTGCTCAGAGTGTAACTACATGGGTGAGGCTGACCTAGAGGCTGTATCAGAATGTGAGATTCATAAGATATACCTAGATGAGGAACATGTCCCTGAATACCGTCAACTTGACAACGTCAAGGCATAATGAGATAATTGATAAAACGACCCAAAGGAGATATAAATGGTACAAGGTAGGTTTATAGAAGGACTAGAGCACATCGGAAGTTTCGGTGTCGATAGTGGCCAAGCAATGGTAGGCGACCCCTGCTATCTTGATGAATGGAAAACTAATCGTGATGACGAGTGGGACTTAGCAGGTAAGGTAGGACAATACTCTTATCATGGTGCTAGTGCTACCACTCTTGATGATACCGCTGGCGTCTTAGGCGACGGTAGGTCAGTAGTATTCAACACAGGCTATGGCGACGGTGTCTATCCTGTTTATGCTCAGTTTACTGAGGACGGCAGAGTTGCCAAAGTTCTAATTGAATTTATTAGTGACGAGGAGTAATTAATGGGAGCCCGATGCAATTTCGTTTTTAAACAATCAGAGGACCTGGCAGTGACGTTGTACAGCCACTGGGATGAGGACAACATGTATACTGTCCTGGCCCATGCGCTGCAGCATGCTCGTCCTAGGCTGCAAATGGGAGATATCGCATATGCGACTCGCATGGCCATCAGTTACATCATTCAGGATTCCATCCTGGAAGAGACTGGCTATGGAATTTATGCAATGGACCCTAGCGACCAAGGTTTTCTGGACCACCCAATCACAATTGATTTAACTGACATGACTGTAGGCAATGGTGAAGACTGGCACAATATTGAAGACTTCATCAATTACCACTCAGTGTCACTTGCGAAGGTCTAGGTATGGGTCACCTGGATCTACAGGGGAGGGGCAGCGTGGGGTTGCCCTTTCCCCTATTTTTTGATACAATGGAAACTGGAGGAGGACTATGCGTATAAGACGAATACTTACTGAAGAAGAAAAAGTTGCCAAGAAGATTGGTAATGAGATTTCTGACCTCAGAGTTGATTTAGAACTAGTGGGTCAGTATATAGCACAGTCGCAGCCTTATGTAGTGTATAATCGATTACAGACAATTGCAGAGTCAGCAAAGGAAACCAAGGAGGGGACCAACTATGCAACCAACAACTTTTGACAATAGAGCACTTATTCTGGGACAACTCTGGTTAAACTATAAAGCAGACGATGAGTTAGCAGACTTCTTTGAATACAACGACTTGGGGCTGCCGCTTGCCTTTGCATTTGCCGAGGGGATAATTAATAGTACTCCAACACTAGAACAGTATATCAACGAGTCCTGGTACTTATTGCTTGAGGGGCTAGGTATTGAGGATACAGGGTTTGAAGACATCACCGATCTTATGGAGGAGGAGGCGTAGAAAAAACGCCCGTGCCATACTTTTATCTGTTTGTCAAACCACAAACCATCAAACCTTATTACGAAAAGACATTACGAACCCCTAAACCGTAGCCCCCACTGAAAGATTACGATCCAAACCTTTATATCTCCAAACCTTTTACCATAGATATTAAGGTTTGTCAAACCAGGTGTATAATATTTATATGCCAAGACACTTTGCAAACCTTTATAGCCAGAAATCTCATAGGCATGACTCTAAAAGAGATTACGATCAATTCACTGAAGACATGAATACTATAACAGGTATGTTGTATTCTATTGTTACTCTTAAGGGTTTCTTTCCTTTCTTTAGATCCCCCGCCAAAAACGCCGATCAAGCAGCCAATCCCGCACCTTATCCGATCCCGCTCGAAAAAGCGGGGGATAAAGAGTAGTCAAACCACCCCCTATAGAATAACAAACCATTTCTCCTGGTTTCCTATATTTTTTATAAAGTTTTGTTAGAAAACATTACGATATTGGCAAATTTTCCCCTAGTTTTGGTAGATTTTTATGGGCATATTTCATGCATAAAAGGACTTGACAAACCATGGTTTTGCATGTATAATGCCCAAACCCTATATCTGGATATGATGGTTTGACAATATCGGGCATATGTGGTACAAAGGTTTGGGATAGAAGGTTTTTCGGTTTGACATTACGAACGCTTTATGGTAAGGACTCCCTACTCCACTATCCTCCACTTCACTCCACTTTAACCCTATCTAATAATACAATCAGTAACATTTTTCTGTGGATAAACCTGTGGATAACTAACATTTTTGTGGACAAATTAGCATAATTATGATACAATTTAGGCAGTATGAACCTAAAAGAAATCATTGCAGATATTATCTATGACCACTTGAAGGGTAAACATAAGGATGATTTATCTTCCAAGTTGGCAGACCAGATCATTGAAGCAACTGCAAAGTATTACGAAGACCTACAAGATTTCCCAGATTGACAAGCATTACGATTAGCGGTATACTTTGATGGTGTATATTAACATCTACCATAATCCCAAAAGCCCAATAGAACTACACACCCTATCTCCCAAACGAGAATGGATGAAAGATAGCGGGGCATATCATTGTCCTCCTATGCTCATGGGCAACACCTTTGGTTGGTATTTTGAAATGGAAGAAAGCGTAACCATAAATTGGAATGGCAATCCAGCACCAGGGTCTGTCAATATAACCCTAACCGAGTCTGGAGAAAAGGCAGATGTCAATCTAGCAAATAGCAACTTTGGCAGCGGAGTAATAACATTTCCTATTCCTGGTAGGCCTATGTTTGAAACACCAGAAAACTATTCGATTATGGTATATGGGCCAACAAACACTTGGATTGATGGCATACAGCCTCTAACAGGTATAGTTGAAACCGATTGGTCAGCATCTCCCTTTACGATGAACTGGAAGATTACGAGAACCAATTATGATATCCTGATTCCAAAGGGGTATCCAATAATGTGTTTTATGCCCATTAACCTAAAAGAAATAGAGTCATTTACAATTAATCTAAAAGATCTAGAAAAATGGGATAGGCTAGATGAACTCAAAATCTTTCAATCTAGTAGACCTCAAAACCCATATCTAGAGCAAGACAAGGTAAAGGTTGATCCAACACATAATAAATATTCAAAGGGTATTGATCTAAATAACAACAAAGTAAAAGATAGACGAAAGACTATCAGTCTGCATAACCCTCAGACATAGATTTAAAAAACTCATCATCACCTATCCAATAAGACTTGCCAGCAACTGTCCATGTGAAGTTGAGACTTTTACTTTTAGCATACTCTATACACCAACTCAAAATTTCGGCGGTATATAGTTTATCGGATTCGACCAATCTCAGATACCTGATACCATTATGAACCCTATAATCTAAGATACAGTTAGAAACCTCTGGCTTCATAAAATCTGGTATCTCAGTGTCAGAAATCCAGGCACACTCATACCTTCTACAAGGCTCTTGGGGCCTATCGTTATATATCGTACAACCTTGACCTATCTTCAAAAAATGGCAGGGCCTACCCAGATACATGGGATATCCGTTTATCTCTCCAGACAGTGTTCCATCACAGCATTTAGTGCATGTACCACAGGTTCTACTCATATATACTACTATAGCACATGCTATAATTAATTGTGACTCTTCAATCTACCCTCGAAAATTTGCGAAAAACCTTAAACAGACAGATAACCGACAAGGATAATCCACACAACTACATAGATATATACCAGCAGGAGATGAGCCTTGTGGATAATGTCTCTATCCTGGAAATCGGTGTCGCAGGTGGCGGATCTTTAATCCTATGGGATTCATACTTTAAGAATGCAAATGTGGTAGGCATTGACCTATATCCCCAGTTTGATGGAATTATCCCTGATGGCATAGATTACCCTGTACATGTAATTGATTCTACTGATCCGAATGACGGCGAATGGATTTTTGATGACGAGATGTTCGACTACATAGTTGATGATGGCTCACATAATATCTATGACCAGATAAAAACCTTTGATAACTATTACCCTAAACTAAAGGTTGGGGGTAAGTATTTTATTGAGGATATTGAGGTTTTTGAAAATGTCAGAATCATGGAAGAACACTTGTCAAACCATACATACAAGTTTTACGATCTAAGGCATATCAATGGTAGGTCAGATGATATGTTGTTTGTTATTACAAAGCAGGCTAAATAGAGATTACGAACACTCTTTTATAGCCCTATTGACCATACGGATTAAACCTCGCCTAGTTATCTTACTAGCATCAAATGTCTCAGTATAACCACCTTGGGGCATATCGTCCTTATCCAGGAAATGTCCATGCTTATCTCTTAGTGTGTTTAGTACTAGGGTTTCTACGGCTCTTGCTTGATCCCGCCGAGAAAAGGCCCAATACTTGATTAGTATCCAACCCTTGGTCCTATGGCTTGCAAACCTTCTACCTGATACATCCGATATACCAACCTTTACGGCTCTGTATACTGGGTTATATAGGATGTATAGTAGGGTCATGTCTTTATTATACCCCGCTGAAATAAGGTATAATTGATATATGGACGATAAAAAAATAAAACAAAGCATCAAGGCTTTAACAATCCTATTTGGCATATTTATTGCTGTAACCATAGTCGCAGCCATCTTTGCTTGACATATAGCCACAAATCTGTCATACTAGTAGTATGCAAACATTTCTACCATCTCAAGACTTTGCTCAGTCTGCCCAAATTCTAGACTCAAAGCGCCTTAACAAACAAATATTAGAATGCTATCAAATACTCAATGTCCTATCTGGTAAATCTCCCACAGGTGGATGGCGTAATCATCCAGCAGTGTTAATGTGGCGTGGCTTTGAGCGTGGTCTTTGGGCCTATGTGCAGGCTATGGTTGTAGAAGCCAAGGCTCGTGGCATTAGAACAGAGAACAATGAGGCAAACCTTAATAGACTCAAAGATCAGTGTTGGGATGACTGGGGCAATGACGCTCCATCATTTTGGTTTGATGATGAGAAACTTTCTAGAGTTACTACTACTCACAGAGTTAGTTTGTTTAATAAGGATCCATTGTACTATGCAAGGTTTCAGCCACATGTTAATAGTTTCTTTAACTCCCCTTGCTGTCCTGAGCGTAAGTTGCCATGTAAATATTATTGGCCAACACATGAAAAAGTAACTGATAGTGCCCTTGTAGGGCATAGATAAGTTTTCTATTCTATTTTCCGCCGAACTTTAAAGCGTTTGTATGCTATAATTTTTGTATGGAAAAATCCAAATGTCATTTTTGCGACAAAGAAGCAGTATTTTATGATATTGTACTCAAAAACAATGAGTATATTGTCGGCGATGTCTGCTCGGATCATTTCTCTGTAGAGTTCGTATCCTAGAAACTGGATGGTATAATTTAAAAATGATATATGATTTTAATGATTATAAAGACCTGGAAATTGAAGAACTAAAAAAAATATGGGAACCTAGAAAAGAATATATTGAAAAAGATCTATGGGTAATTCGTAACTTTTTGTCTGAAGAAGAACTGTTATGGCTAAACAATGAAGCAAACGATCCAGAAGGATGGTATGTTACCATGAGGTCACCATATGGAGGAAATACAAAAAATAAATTTTTAGGATATATCCCAGAATACTCAGAAAGTGGTGCTGTACTGGTTCCACATGCTAATTCAAAATGGAGAGACAGAGGGCCAACAAAAACTATAGAAAAAAGAATAGAGGCAGTAGTTCCAGAGCATTTTGGTGGAGCAGGCGCCCTTCAATCATTCTTTGAAGTACCAGATGAACAAATCATAGCCGAACTTGGGTGGGACGCAGACTATGCTATGGGATGGCATTACGAAAGAGATGATAGCGATGATGAAGAGTATCAAAAAACAATTGTAGAAAATTCAAAAACCCAAGGTAAAAAAATTATAAGTGAAGGCAAAATTTCTGGATCATTTAATGTTTATATAAATGATAACTTTGACGGAGGAATTTTAGAATTTAAAAACAAAGATTATGTAATTAAACCCGAAGTGGGAATGCTAGTAAATATTCCTCTATATAAAGAGTTTGAGCACCGAGTAACAAAGGTTACTAATGGCAATAGACACACTATATATGGAAGATCTTGGGATAAGATAGACGGCAAATATACATCTACAGATGAAGATTGCTAAATGAATAAAAGAATATTAAAAGATGGATCAGAAGTAGATTCATACGATAAGCCAGTTGATTTAATTATTCATACAAAGGCACCAGGGAAATGGAAATTGATAGATTTAGAAACAGGACAAGAGTATATCGGATCAGAAATACCTCATGGAACATTTGCAGAAATATTACGAAATAAAGTGATGAATGGCTTTATAGGTTCTTGGCTAAAAACCAAGGGCAGAGATGCTTGACAGTTAAATCCTTATAGGGTATACTTGATATATGGAAGACTTTATATATTCTTATGCATCGTGGGTTCTTGCTGTTATTGGAGTAGCAGGCATTTACTTTGTAGGCAGAAAAGATAAATGGGGATGGAATGTCCTATTATTTAATGAAACGCTGTGGATTGCATATGCTATTACGACTAAACAATATGGATTCATTGTCTCTGCCCTCGCATATGCAGCGGTATATATTAGATCATATGTGCACTGGTCTAAAGAGCCAGTCAACGATTTAAATCTTTAGGAGGTTGATGATGATTAGCGCATTCTTTCTTATTCCTGCTTTTATTGCTGGATATATAGTTTGTTATTTTGTAATGACTTATGGAGTCGATCAAAATTAATTATTCAGAAACACTGTTTATAAATTTGGTTATGTCTTCAAAAATTTTATTATCTGGCCAAAAGGCACTTAAGTGTGAATAGTCTGAAATATTTTTTAAATTCTGAAATCTAAAAAAAATCATTTTTACAAACTCTCCATCTTTAAAAGTTTTTTTAGGCCTCCAGTGCACATTTTTATTTGGATTAAACAATATTGCAGAGTTGTCATTTAATTTGTACAATTCAAAATCTACTCCTAATCCCCACTCTGTATTAGAAGATAATTGATAGTTTATTATTAGGTCACTAGAATCACCATCAAAGTGTGGTGGCAGACTTGGACTGCCGTACTTAGAGTTATATTCTACATATGTTGCAGAAGAAAGCCCAGACTCAAAATCTAAAACTGAGTTTGAGATGTTAGATAATTTTGTTATAATGTTTTGATTAAGATTTTTAAGAGTTAGTTGGACTCTGCCCAAAGTTTCAGAAATAGAAAAGTCTGCATCCTTATCTTCGTTAACTGAGAGTCTATTTGTATGTTCAAGAAAATCAGCAACCTCTTTTGCAGAGAAAACATCCTCTATTTTTGTTATTATCATTTATATATTATATCATTATAGTAGTTTGATATAAATGTCAGGTTAGTGTATAATCAATACATGATCAAACCAAAGTCATTAGTAACTGGAGGAGCAGGGTTTATTGGATCAAACCTTGTTGATGCCCTGCTAAAACTGGGTCATGATGTAATAGTTATAGATAACGAATCCTCAGAGGTTCATGATCATTTTTATTGGAATAGCCTAGCATCAAATCATAAATTAGATATTCGTGATTATGAAAGCACAAGAGAACTATATGATAATGTAGATTATGTTTTTCATCTTGCTGCTCAGTCTAGAATACAGCCAGCAATTAATAGTCCAATAGAGGCAGTAAGTATAAACTCTGTTGGAACCGCTACCGTTCTTCAATGTTCACTTGAAGCCAAAGTTAAAAGAGTTATATATTCATCAACATCTTCTGCTTATGGAAATAACCTTACACCAAATGTTGAAACACAACCAAATGATTGTTTAAATCCATATTCAGTAAGCAAAGTTGCTGGAGAAAATTTATGCATCATGTATAATAAATTATTTGGATTGCCTACCATAGTGTTTAGGTATTTTAATGTTTACGGCAACAGACAGCCACTTAAGGGACAATATGCTCCTGTTGTTGGGCTATTTATAAAACAAGCACAAAATAATGAAGCATTGACAATAGTTGGAGATGGTAAACAAAGAAGAGACTTTTCTCATGTCGATGATGTAGTAACTGCTAACATTATAGCCATTACAAAAGAAATAGATCAGTCCCTTTTTGGTCAGGTATACAATGTGGCAAGTGGTAAAAACTATTCAATAAATGAAATAGCATTAATGGTATCTGATAACTTTAAATACATACCAAGCAGAATAGGCGAAGCAATAGAAACCCTTGGTAACACAGACAAAATTAATAAAGTTTTTGGATGGAAGTCTACAATCGATATAAAAGATTGGATAAACAATAATATTTAGTCCAATTTGACATTTGTGTTGATGACTAGTACAATAGAGTAATGGATGAATATTCTACAAGGCATGAAAAAACAAAGATATTGCCACTAAGGTGGTTTGCAAATGTATCTATGTCTATTGCTACACGCAGTTTAACTAGGGCTTTTGATCTACAAGAAGAAGAAAACTATTCGTATAGTTTTAAATTTCATTCTGCTGTTTGGCATTATTTAAGTAAGCCATATGACAAATGGGGAACATATTATTCTTTAGATATTGAAAAAATGAAAGCAGAAATGTCTAGCGAAGGTTGGGATGATTATGACAAAGATGGAAAACCATATTGGGAAAAGTGGGACAAGAATGAATAGAACTGTAGTATGTTCAATTTGTAAAAAAGAATGGGAACTTAGATGGGGCATCATGGCCAATGAATCATTGTCTAGGCATATGAAAGAGCATAAGTGAAACCTAAAGCACATATCTATGATGTAGATGGAACACTTGCAAATGTTGATCCATTCTTACACTATGTTCGTAATGGCAATAAAGATTACGATGCATTTCATTATTCTTCCATAGATGCCCTGCCAAATGTAGATGTAGTAGAGATGTTAAATAATTCTTATAGTGATAAATATTCTGTTATTATTGTTACATCAAGAAAAGAAAAATATCGTGGAGTAACCTCTTTATGGTTGCAAAAAAATAATATAAAAAGTCACGCTCTTTTTATGAGAGCAGATGACGACAACAGGCCTGACTATGAAGTTAAAAAAGATATTTTAAATAGAATAAATAGTCTTTGGCAAGTAACTCATGCAGTTGATGATAATCCTCATGTCATAAAACTTTGGGAAGAAAATAATATTCCAACTACAAAAATAGGCACTTGGGATGGAGATCGTAGTTGACCAAAGTGGTTTGCTATGATATGATTAGTATATGAAAAAAATAAATGATAAAGTTTCACAACATAAAACAAAGCGTTATGCTAAAAATAAAAAAAGGCTAAAGGATAAGCCACATCTTTCTAAATTCGAACGCCAACAACTTGCAATAAGAGCAAGTATTCTGGGTAGTTCTTTACAGGTTATGTCTAAAGGAGAATAATTATGCCATGTTCTTGTGGTTTTTCAACAGAATATCCATCATGCAATGGAACACATAATGTAGTAAAGGCTGTTAAAAATAAAATTATTGCTGACATTGAAGCAATAGATATTTCTGATGGTAAATTAAACGGACTTGGAATGAAAATGCTTGTAATAGAGGCAATTAAAAAGGCTAAGGGATAAAAGTTTAAGCACCAGTAGCCAAGTTGGTCAAGGCCCCGAACTCATAATTCGGCTATCGTAGGTTCA
>CAYVOK010000063.1:0-10096 GCA_964453335.1 uncultured Acidimicrobiaceae bacterium | reverse complement strand
TTTCCTTGGCAAACTGCTGATACGCTTCACGAACCTTCGGGTTGAACGGGTCGTGTTTCATTTGTTCGTAAGCCATGCCGACCTTGAATGACTTGTCTATGTTGAGTTTGACTATGAAATCTCCCTCGTCAGAATTGAAGCCTCTTGATTCCTTAAACGACCTAGACAGGACAACGGTCTCAGGGTTGTTAGGCCCAAACGCACCCTCAGGAAGAACATCTCCAGCGGAGGCAAGATATCTACCTCCTTCTACATACCCAGAATTTCTTGGAGCAGGAGCGTCAGACAAAGATGTGTCAGTGACAGCAATATGATTTTCTTTACCTTTAACTACTGACACTATGTTATCGTTAGGTCCACGGTCATGGATATTTTGAAGGATTATACCATCGTGACCATTTTCAATTGCGGTTTTATATATTTGACCAAACCTAGGACCAGCACTTCTTCCCTGACCTTTAAAGTCATAAACATAAGGATTCTTAAATCCTACAAAGGAACGCATCATTTTTATTCTTTCCTTGAATAGTCTTCCAATTTCAAGCCTTGCAACCTTTGATACTGTTTCGGTCCTATTATCCATTTCAACCTTAGCGTCTGACAATTCTATAAATTTATGAGAATCAATAAGAGCCCTTCTTATTGCTTGTTCAATTTCAACTCCAGCCTGAGCAAGAGGAGATTCAATTGCCTCTTTGACAATGCCTGTAAAAGACTTATTGCTACCTATCCATGTTACGGTATCTTTTATTTCTGTATCATCAGTAGTAAGTCCTTGTTCCTTAAGTTTATCATCTATAAGTTTTTGATTATTAAGTATCCAATTATCAACTTTTTCTTCAGGTGTTTCTAACTTGTTAGGATTTTCTCCAATGAAAAGTTGCATATTGTTATATGCATTAGCAATGTCTGCAATGGCGTAACCCATTGAACGGTTAAAGGAGCCTATATAATGTTCTACATTAATTTCGCTATCATCAAGACCGCTTAAGAGACCGTTAAGAAGTGCAAGCCCTCTCATCAGTTTATAATTGTCTGTAGAAACTTCTTCTTTTATAATTTTGTCTATAATCGGAAGTGAAGCCTTAAGTTCTTCTGAAAACCTTTGTTTAGATTCACCTGCAAGTTTTGCAGTTGTTTCTATTCTGTCTATTACTTCTTTTGCAGTAGCCTCGTCAATGCCAGCATTTTTCAGTTCAGACTTGAATTCTGTTAAACGAATTTGTGCTTTATTGCTAAGTTTACCATTAACCATGTCCTTCTGAAGAATCCATCCCATGTTTGTGGCAAGGAACTTTAACATGTCTATTGACTTTTGCTTAGGACTTTTATCTGCTTTTGCCATTCTAGCATAGGAGGCGGCTGTCTCCTGCAATCCAGCAAAGAAATATCCCATTCGTGCCGAATCAGCATGAGTCGTCTTCCCAAGGAATTCGGGCTTAAACACGGGGTCTCTAAGGAAAGCCTCAGACCCAGTGCCATGTTGGACTGGGAACACAACAGGAACTCCAGTCTTTACTTCCTTGTTATATTCTTGAATAGTTCCACCAGCATTAAGATGCTCTTCAAGCGTATGCCTGATTAGAATAGCATCCTTGCCGAACTGATTCATAAACCTTATCATTGACTCAGCAAGGAAGATGTCTCCTTGTGAGACAGCCCACTGGTAATTGCTCTTAAGGAATTCAATTTCATCAGGTGTAACTCCGCCGAATGTGTCGGCTGAATTGAACATAACCTTAGGAGTTTCAAAGTCGGACTCAGGAGCCTTCTTAAGACGCTTAACCAACTTGAGAGGGTCATTGAGACCCTTAATCACATTGACATGATTGTATTCGCCAGTGCCAGATGTTTCATGGTAGTCTCTAAGGTTCTCAACGATAAGTTCGATAGGACCATCAGGGGCTGAGTATGAAGCATCGTAGAGGGATGATTCGTCAGTCGTAGGTGTCGGAACCTGAGAGCGTCTATACTGTTGCTGGCTGACTCTGACATGCATTGACTCATCAGGGATGGAGGCAATGTCTCTCATGTTGTCGAGTCTCAGCGACTTCCACGGATGCATGTTAGCACCCATCTTGTTCTTGTGCTGAAGTTCGTGCCAGTCGGCCTCGGCAACCGTGTAAACGGAGTGACCGTATTCTGTCTTAACTCTGTTGCTAGGCGAAGCACCGATAGCCGCCATCACGAACATCCGCTTCTCTCTGGCATACTCGTCAGCACCAAAGAACTTGACGGCAGGAATCATGCCGCTACCGCTATACTCGTCAATCGTGCTGTGAACATCAGTGATGAACTCATCAATGTTGTTGTAGGCGTTGCGAAGTTCAGGGCTTTCGTTCCAGAGTCTGTGCGTTCTGTTGTTCAGAGCGTCCATATCGAAGATTCTCGTAAGGAACGCAAAGTGGGGTTGCTTGTAGTTAACCTGAGGATTCTTAGGATTTCTCAGAGTAATTCTGAACTCCATGTCATAAGGCACATAATTGACTTCTCTGGCATTGAACTGATGGCCCATTTCCCTGTAAAGGATAGTGCCGTCAGCCTGTGACTGCTCAAAGCCAAGGTATGTGCTTCTCATCACATTGGATGAGGTATGACCGCCATCAGCGATGACAGGGGCGATAGCCCTGACATTCTTAGACACGCTCTTCGGGACATACTTTTCGATGATGGCAAAAGCCTTCTCAGTGGGAATGCCTCTGAACACAAGCGTCTTACCTCTAGCAAGAGCCTGTTTCATGGTGAGGGCCATCTTAGCGGTAGGCGTAGTTCTAGGTCTGCCTCTAGCACCGAATGTTTCAAATCCTCTGTCCTTATAGATGCCGTCTTTTCTAGACCTTGCAACCTGAGCCTTGACTATGTCATCAAGGCTGGGGCCAACATCAGCCATATCTCCAGAAGAGAACAGGACACCGCCTCTGAAGGCCATTGTATCCTTAGACTGGAGCGTGTTGGGGTCAAATGCGGACTTACTATCTTTGTCGAGGGCATCAAGACCTTCGGCAATACCGCCTTCAATCTTGGGAGACTCAACACCATAGTAGTCGTCAAAGACAATAAAATCTAGACCATTAAGAGCCGCAGGGTCATTCTGTGCGAGTTCCGCAAGTTCGTCAGCCATCTTCAGTCCAGCCTCATGGCGTTCCCTGTGGACTTGGTCAAGCGGCTTAAGTTTGAAGTTACCGTCCTTGTCCTTGGTAACATACTCTTCAAGTTGATACTGCTCGATGTGGTCCTTGACAGCCGCAGGAGGCATCGTATAGACATTAGCATACGAGCGACCATTGTTCTTCATGCCCTTGTCGGCGTAGACACGCACAAGGTCCGTGAAAGCCTGTTCGATATAGGGGTCAAAGCGGAACTTGCCGCCAGCCTTGTTCTTCTTGAACCAGTCAAAGAACGCCTGTTTGGTATTGATATCAGCACCAAGGTTGACGGCTGTTCTTTCGATGTGGTTAGCCCATGTGTCTTTAAGGGCTTCAACGAAGTTTCTGACAGTGCCAAGGTCTCCACCCTTCAGGATGAAGTCAAAGGGCTTGCCGCTTTCCCAGCCAATAAAGAGGGATTCACCGACTTCTTCAATAAATGTTTCAAAGGCTTCGCTTGTAGCCTCTGTTATCTTGCCAGTCTTTTCGTATTCTTCAATTGTCTTCTTCCATTCAACGGCGGTCTGAGAGCCAGCCCTAGGTCCGACAATCATGTTATAAGCCTGAACCATGAACTCGGTAATCTTCTTTCTGTCTCTGTTGAAAGCACCGCTGTAAACGCCTTCCTTGTCGCCAAAGAGCCAGTTGCGGATAACGCCATCAATCTCAGTGCCGTGTTCAACACGCCGTCTGACACGGTTCATTATGTGATAAAGTTCGGACAGAGCCTGTGAATTAACACGCTCAAAGATGGGTTCCTGCCTTGTAACTGGACCTTCTACATCTTCAAAATACTTTTCAGTTCCAAGCGGAACCTGTCGTTCGCCAGTTCTTCTTATAGTAAGAGGACGGCCTGGCCCTTGCAGTTCAACGCTACGACCTCTCTGCTTTCTCGCAGGTATATCTTTTCTTCCAGTAGCAGGAGCAGTAGCAGGTCTGGCTGTTTCTGTAGGCTTTGCGGTAGCGGTCTGCTTGGCGAGGTTTTCCTTTTCCTTCTGAATCTCGCTCTGAATCTGCTTGTATTCGTCTGTGGCCTCAAAGTCCTTATCGGCCTTGGCTTCATCAAACTCGACCTTAGGAGCCTCTGCTTCAGCCTTAGGAGCCTCAGTCTTGACATCTGTGTAGCCCTCCTCCTTGGCAATCTGTTCCCACTTAGCCTTAACATCGGCATCAAGCCCTTCATAGAGACCCTTCTCCTTAACGATTTGCATTTGTTCGTTAAGCCTGTCTCTGCTTCTCTTTACATTTTCCTTTACAGTGCCTTCGTTAAATGTTCTTTGCACTGAATAGTCGGTAACATCGTTACCATTTATCATTCCAAAGAATAAACGGAAATTATGGTTAACATCTTTTTGAGGGTTGCCACCAGAAAGTAGGGCATAAATGTGACCTATGCCAGTCAACTTAGAAAGGTTGTTTGCTGAAATCTTGTCACTTTCGTCATAATACCCTTCAACAAGTGTCTCAAAGTATTTCTTTTGGGAGTCGCTTAACTTATCATACGCCTTCATATGACTCAAGATGTCCTTGTCATATGAAAGGTCTTTTCTGCCATACTTAACCCATTCCTTGTATGCATTGAAAAATCTGTTTCTGCTTGCTCCTTCTTTTCTAGTATAAGAAACAAGTCTATGAACATCAGAAACTTCCTTGTCTGAAAGTGAGTCTCTTTGAGCCTTTTCGCTCTTTGGCTTTTCCTTTGTTTCAGCGTCAGCCTTTTTCTTAGCCTTAGCCTCGGCTTCAGCCTTGGCCTTGTTTTTGAAGTTCTTGCGAGCAGTAGCCTCTTTGTTCTGAAGTTCTCCAATTTTCTTTGCAGTATCAGCCTGAGCAGATGTCAAACCAATGTCATTACCATCACGGTCTATAACTTGAAGTTTAGATTTTGTTGTTGTTTTAAACCTTCCACTTTCAGACATTATACCTTGCTCTTTAAGTTTCTTTTCAAGAATCTTACGGTATTCTTCAGGCTTATAGTCTCTATCAACTAGTTCATTGAATAGTTTCTCTCTGTCTTCTGGGCTTGCTTCAAGGATTTCAGCAACATCTTCGTTGCTGTTGATGTCCATTTCAATCTTCCTGTTCAGTTCCTTTTGAGCATTTCTGCCGCCCTTGTTTTGCTTGTCGGTGGCTTCCTTGCTTTCTTTCTTCAACTTTTCATATTCAGGAAGTTTTTGTATATCTTCAAAAGACATACCTTCCTTCAACTTGCCATCTACAAACGAAGCAAATTTATCATTAATTGCCTTTGTTTCTCTGCTGGTCTGCTGGTTTTCTTGTTTTACCTTTTCTGTTTCAATTTCAAGTTCAAGTAGATGGTCTGCCACCAAATCCTTGACCTTTTGCTGTTCTTCTGCTGTAAGTTTTTCAAACCCAGCCAGCCTTTGCTTTGTTCTTTCGTTGATTCTTAGGCCATCAATTCCGCCAGCGGAGTTAATCGCACTTCCAAATTCAGTGAACAAATATCTAGCCATGTTTCTCACCCTGCTATCTGATGAAAGGGCAACATTACCTTCCGTTCCATCGGGCTTTATCATTCTCTTTCTTCTAACTGGGGCAGGAGCCGTAAACCCACCTTCAGTATTGACATTCTCGGTAGCCGCCGTATCAGGAGTTGTTTCGGCTGTTGTTTCGGGTCTTGCAGTGCCATCTCTAGGAACAGTGGGGTCATCCCAAGCACCTCTCGGCCTCGGTCCTTCGACTGTCTCATCATACTGATAAGACTCAGTTCTTGTTCCCTTGTCTCTAGTTCTTTCGACCCTAGTCTTGACCATTTCGGTCACAGTCCTATATCTGAGAGTGCCATCAGGATTTCTGGAGAACTTCATGGCCTCCGTATTGATAACTACATGATATCTACCACTTTTCTTGTCCTTGTATTGCAAGATAGGCGTTTCGATTGATTTGCCAGTCTTGGGGTCGATTTCCATGAACAAGCCGTTCCAAGCACGACCACCTCTATCAGCATTTCTCTTAATTTCTTCACCAAGTTCGGTAAGAACTTTTTTCTTGCCGCCATTGCCGTCATCTATTTCAGTCCAGTAATCGGGGTCGGACATCCAAGCGTTCTTCATGTCCTCAGGAGTGAAATATGCTATTGTAGCGTTCTTACCGCCTTCAAGACCAAGCAAATGACCCATTGCCCTGACAGCCTCATCATCGCCGTAAGACAATCTGATGTCTTCGACAAATTTCTTCATGTTCTTGGCCTTAAGAATGTGACCTTTTTCTTCAAAGACCTTTACTGCGTCTTCGAACTTCTTAATCTGGTCCATCTTGGCAAATTTTCCAGAGATAGTGCCAGAAACTAGGGCCACATTATGACCGATAGCACCAAGAGCCATACCAGTGCCGATACCACCAGCCGCACCTTCTTCGCCACCAGCAAACCCACCGATAAGACCGCCATAAACGGACCCGTGAACGGTAGTTTTGGCTAGGTCTTTAAAGTAAAGAGCCACAGGTGTTGACATTTCAAGTCCCTTGGCAACCGTAGCGGCTCCAGCCGTGAGGGTTTTCTTTGTTCCAGCGGCGGCAAGAGCCTCACCAGCGTATCCGATGGCCTTCAGACCACCGTAGACGCTTGCAATAGGCACAGCGTAGGGAATGCTAAACAAACTGTAAGCACCCAAAGCACCCATTGTGGCGTGTGTAAACGATGAAGGACCATGACCGCTTGACGGGGAAAATCTTCTATATCTTGTCTGACCAGTAGCAGTGATATGGGCTCCGCCAGTGATACGCTCGATGTTCTTGGTAAGCCATCCGTAGCCCTTTTCAAGAGGCTCAGTAATAGCCTGAGAAAACTTGACCATTCCACTACCCAGCGAGTTAAGGTATGTGGCCTTCATCGTATTTCTTGCGGCTCTAGCGGCAACTGAGCCAGCAAGGTGACCGTTTGCCTGACCAGATTTAAGGGCGGCGGCGGCGGCCTTGTTAGTAATCGCCTTAGCACCAGCCTTAGAAGCACTGGAAGCACCAAATGTGAAGAATACTGTCGGGTCTAGGACATAAGAAGCGGCAGTAGCCAGTTCCTTATTGACACCTATAAAGTCATCAACCTGACCACCAAACGCCTTGCCAAAGAGTTTTTCGTAAGTCTCCCTGTCAGGCATTAAAGCGTTTGTCTTGCCAGAGATAATCTTTTCAGACTGGGCGTTCCACTTTGAAAGGTCCAAGAAATCCTGATAAGACTGGTTCACATCACCTGACGGGTTGATGAACATTCTATAAAGCGGAGATGACGGGTGATTAGCCGCCATGACAAAAAGACCACCAAGGTCTCTTGTGCCACGCCAAAATCCTTCAAGACCTGTCATGCCATAAGCAACGCTAAAACCGACAGCAGGTGTAGCAACGGCACTAAGACCAGTCGCAAGAGCCAATTTCTTCCAGTCAGTAGCGGCTGAAACAACACCTTTGCCTAAATCCTTGCCAGTTTGAGCAAGACCATCTCCAATAGCACCCCAAAAATCAAAATGCTGTTTCTTACGCCATTCATCGTAAGCCTTGAATTCTTCAATGTTGATAGTGTTGGAGTCGATGTCGATTCCAGCCTCATTCAACTTAGCAATCTTAAGGGCAACTTCTTCGCCAGTAAGCGGAGCCTCGATGATAGAGGCATAATCTTCGGCAGTAAGTTTGGCTATCTTCGGAGCCGATTCAGGTCTCTGCTGGACAGGCGTTGCCGCCGCCTCATACACGCCCATAGGCTGAAGATTTGTATTGTCTGCGTTATTGTTTTGAATCGCTGATTGCAGATTCTCGTAATCTTGGTCGCTCATTATTCGTAGTCGGCTTCTGAATCGGATATGGCTCTTTGCAGTGCTTCCTCTTTGGAAAGACCTTGAGCCAGATACGAATGGAAGAGGACTCTGAACTGCTGTCTCTGCGAGTCAAGGCCATCTGCATTGTTTCTTCCACCTTTTTCAAAGGCAAAACCATATACAGTTCCGCTATCGTGGAGGGATGTCTCAAGTCTACGCCTGTATTCTTTAAGGGAGGCAATAGTCTGGCTTGAGAAGAGGGTATTAAACCCGCTAGAAGGGTCTCTAATGACCTTATCCATGTAGATTTGGTCCTGATTTGACCATGAGCCAGAGCCACCAATCTCAGTTCTGTTAGCCGCCTGAGCCGCATTTGTCAATGACTGGGCTATACCAGACACCTCCGTTGGCATCAATTTGTCAAACATAGACGCATTTTCAGCAATGCTTATCATTTGGTCAACAGCGGCAAGGGCTCTGGTCGTCTTAAACACGCCATCACGAACTTTATTGGCTTGGTCAATGTCGCCAACACGAAGTTGACCGCTAAAGGAGTAGCCGTTAACATTAAGACCATTCATATTTGACTGAATGCCCAATTGCTTGGCATCATAAAGACGCTTCTGGTCCATTACTGTCATTTGATTGCTTGACACACTCTGGTCTTTAACAATTTGCTCAAGGCCGCCCATCTTGACATAGGTCTGACCGTTGCCAAGAGGCATGATTGTCGGCCTAAGGATACCCTTAGAGGCATAAAAAGCCTCCTTTGTGAACGAAGCGGGAACGCCGCCGTTAGCCTTAAGGTAGTTAACCATCAAAGCGTATTCATCATCTGTCTGTTCATACAGGCTTCGCTGAACTTCTTTAGTAACCGTTCTTTCTTCTTCAATAATTTCGTTACCAAAATTTACTGCATTTGGCTTGTAAGGGTCAGGTCTTACCGCTTTTTCTGTCGAAACGAGTTTTGCTGCAATCTTGTTGCTTTCACGGGAGTATTGACCCTGAATCTTTACAAGTTGATTCTGTAGATTAAGAACTTTTCTTTCTTGCTCTAATTTCGCCTTACCGCTGTAAGGAAATCTTGTTACTTGTCCTGTTTCTGGATAAACAAATATAGCACCATTCTTTAATAGGTCTCTTTCATAGTTGAGTTTTCTTTGAATATCTGCCTGTTCTTTTTCAATTCTTGCAAGTTCTGGAGTTCCAGCAACATTTTCAATCCTTGCTTCTTCAAGGGCTAATTCTTTTTCTCTTTGAGCAAAACTGTCTTCTTCTGCTGTTGCTTTATTAAATTTATCCGCTTCACGGGTGATATATGAATCTATTACCGTTTTGTTGAATGTGGGATTTTTAACACCAGCATAAGTTCTTCTTCCCTGAGAGTCCACGCCAGTAACCTCTTTAGGGCCGTCTGGAACCTTATCATAAGCACTAACAAAAGGCTTATGTTGAGGGTTTGTTTTTCCTTCAAGAACAATTTCAGACTCAGCAGTTACCTCACCACCAACGCCATAAGGGTCATATTGTTCAAGAGACTTCTTCGAATATTTTGATTTGTTATAAATAAGCAATTCTATCCCACGCTTTGCATCTTCCTTTTCCTGAGGTGTTGACTTAGCGTTGTTTATTATCTTGTAAAACGGACTTACTTCTTCAACAGAAAGTTCAATCTTTTCGCCTTGATATTCTATTGGAACTGTCTTTGTTGATTTTTCAATCTTAGTCTTGGACAGTTTATCTATTTCGGATTGTGTAGCCTTCTGAGCCTCCTTGATTCTAAGTCTGTCGGCTTCGGCTTCCTGAAGTCGCTTAAGTTCAATTTCCCTTGCTGTATTGGCTATGTTAGCACCACGGATGTTCTCACGGGCCGCATCCTGTTGCAACTTCTGTTGCTCAAGTCCGTAGCCTGTCTCGTAAGCCTTGATGCCAGCAAGCATCTGCGACTTAGACATATTGGCAAGGCCACCTTCTTTGTTAACGGCCTTAAACATGTCATGGACATACTTAGGAGCCGTAGGGTCAGGGTTGCCCTTTTCGTCAACCTTATACTGACCAAGGATTGAACCAGCAACAGCCTGAAGTTGGTCCATCTCCTGTCGGGCCGTGTTATACTTTTCAAGAGCCCCCAACATGTTATCGTGAATGGACTGCTGTCCCTTCAAGATATCACGCATGTTTCCAGCG
>CAYVOK010000062.1:0-10192 GCA_964453335.1 uncultured Acidimicrobiaceae bacterium | reverse complement strand
GTGGTTGCCCCAAGGGCGTCCTGATTCACGTTGGCGGTTTCAAGCAGAAGGATATCGCTGCAATGCTGGACGCTGGCACGCTGGAAAGCGGTCGAGGCAGCGAGGGTGGTATCTTCGTCGCTGGTCACAAGCCTTCGCCTAAGCAGCGCGAGAGCGTTTCGCTTAAGAGCCGAATGGCAGACTTCCTGCGAACGGTTGACAGCCCCGTTGCGCGTATCCTTGTCGAGGAGTATGACGCGGAGTTGAAGCGTCGTGCAGACGCGCAGGAGTAATCATCGCTCCATTCCACAATGAAGGTTCGGTGGTTAACAGCCGCCGCGCCTTCGGCGCGGCTGGTATTCTACCATGCCTCGCAGGGCACGTCAACAAAAAAGATCATGAGGGATTCCAGGGGGTTGCAACCTCTAAGGAGCTGGTTTCTTTTTTGTTGCACCAGGACGCGACTTCGGGTATACTCTTCTCATGGTTGACGCTCACAAGGAGAACGAGAACATGACCGACACGAACGCCCCGCTCCCGCTCGCCGTTGGCGACAAGGTTCGTCACGTGCGCGACATTGAGAAGGGATGGAATGATTATGGTATTGGAATCGTTCAGGGTCAGGATCAGTTTGGTGATTGGAATGTCTGGTTCCCCATGCGCGTGAATGTTTGGGAGCAGACGTTTGCACGCCATTGGATCGAGAAGGTCTAAGGGTAGACTAAAAAAAGATGTTGACGCAGGGATCGCGTCATGGTAAGATGCTCTAACACTTGGGGATGGTCCCCGCGAAAGGGTGAGACACAGATGGCTAAGGCAAAGACGGCAATGCGGATCTATAAGGTGATTGATGCTAATGAGGCTAAGGGAATGGGAGTTAAGGTATTCAGCGAGAATCCCTACAACCGCTTTGCGCTTGTCGCTGTTCGTGGCACGGTGCTTGACAATGTAATCGCTTGGGGTTACAATCGTGATCCGCTGGATCGGAAGGCAGCGGAACGGAATAAGGATATCGCTATGCTGGGTAAGATGATCGGCAAGGCTAACGCGATTGCGGACATTGAGGAGGCGCAGTAAATGGTGACAGAGTTTCTTATGGGTTTCCTTGCAGCTATTGCTTGCGGTGTTGTTGGTGCTGCGCTTGCATTCTCTTTGCAGCGCGTGGTTGAAAACATTCTCGACCGAATGGGGATCTAAAGAATGATTGCTCTTAGCTGGATCGTTGTGTCCCTTGCGTTCGCTGGTATCCTTTCAAACGAGGTTGCTTAATATGAATGATGCAGACTTCTTTGTGTTCGTCAAGGCAGGGCTTGCGGTGTTCACGTTCGCCATGTTCTTCCTTGTTTGCAGCGCATTCTTTTCTTAGAAGTTTTTGTTTTGTTTGTTTGTTGCAAAACAAAAAGCGCGGCTGCAATAAACAAAACGGCGACCCCCTCCCCCTCCCCCCTTCGGGGCGTCGATTATACGGAAAACAAGTTCTCAAATGAAAGTGTTTTGTGCAAAACAAAGCTAAGGTCGTTTTTAAACTCCGGACCAATTTTTCAGATTTCTAATGAGCAATCCAACAGCAGCATACTAATTACGATATGATAAAAATCCGCATACTAAAAGAAACCAAAGAAGCTCCCCTTAACCAAATTCAGCAACACAACCTAAACTTCCTAATGAATAACAGCGAGGTGGCAGCAGACCTTGGCGATTTAGACATTTATGACGCCGAAGATTTTGTTAAGCTTGTTAAAGCAATACCAACACTTGGCAGCGCAAAATTAGTTAAATATATAACTGGTAAGGGCTTTGGCAAAGTCTTTAAACTAGATAACGATCACATTTTTAAAATGTTTTCGGATTCAGTTGGACCCGATGAAGATTATGAGTGGTACAGAAGCGCATCGCTCGTCTTGCACCGTGGTTGGGCAAAAAATACAACCCTTCCTGTTTATGAAACAGGTGTCAAGAAGATTGCTGGTAAAAAAGTTTATTGGGTTGAAATGGCAGAAATCATCCCTCTTGATAAGTGGTTAGAACAAACTGGTCGTTCTGCTGGCATCCTCACAGAACTTTCCGTCCTTATTGATTATGCTGAGAGTCAAACATCAACAAAAATATTAGATTTTGGTAAGTGGTTGTTTAGGGAAATAAAACGCAAGTCAATGCGCTTTCCAGATATTAAAAAACAAATGTATGCCAAGCTTCTTCGCAAAGAAAGTGAGGCACAACTAACAGGCGCTGAAATGGTGGCTATTATTAGGGCACTCAAGGAGATCTTGGATAGTGACTTAAAACTAAGGGATATCTTTCCACGTAATATTGGGTATGTAAGGCAAAGCCGACCAGATAAACCAGTATTTGTTATATTTGATAATTAAAATATAAAAGTAAAATATTTCTAGCCCCGCTTCGCGGGGTTTTTTATTGCCTTTACAACTACTTATCCTATACACGGCAGGATAATAGATGATCAAAATAAAAATTAAAAGCGGATTGGATGAAGCCGCAAAATGGCGTGGTACTGGTTATCAAACTGAATTTACGCAAGGTGAACTAGACCGATTAATCCAAAAATACGGAATAGACAACCTATGCGTTCGCTATGACGAAGGCGTTCCATCCGGTGGAAAAGGTATTGAAGCTAGTGGCAAGGATGAGAAAGTTCCACAAACTGGTTTTAATCCGCATGCTACATGGAACACACCTGTTGGTATCTATTACTATCCAATGCGCTATGCATACGATAAGATCTTTGAAAACGATATTCCATTTGCAGCGCAATCAAAATACATCTATATATACCGCATAAAAGATCGTAGCGGCTATATGGATGTCAAAGATGTTTTGAAGAATGGTTTTTTTGAACGCATGATGTTTTGGGCTGCAAATAATCGTATCCTAGCTCAAGTTCTTATGCACAGTCAATTTAAGCCAAAAACAATACGCCTATTCCACGAAGCTTTAAAAATTCCTTTAGTTTATGGAAATCCAGATATTCCACCAGAAGAAAATATAAAGAGTTTCATGATAACTGCATTTGCTAGTCCTCGCGGTGGAACAATTGAAAGCTTATCAAATACAGTTATTGGTACAGCAACATATTATAAAATAAAAAATTTAGATGAATATTTGGAAAAGCTAGCATATAGTTTTTGCACTGATTATCTTGGACCAGAATTTGAAGGATCTAACCCATTAGGTTCAGGTGGGCAAGGAATGCCAAGATATACTGATAATCCAGAGCTATGGCAAGGCGCTTTAAAAGAAATTCTTTTGGATGCCGGGATTGCGGGATTTTTTAAAAACGTTCTCTTAAAAGAGCAAGATCGTCCTGAATTTGCTAAAGGCTTTGCAAAATGGGATGATGATGAAAAACAAGCAATTATTAAAAAATCTTTTAATGCGTTACGCGATCAAGCTTCAAAGATTATTTCTGATTATGTTCGCAGCGGAAAAGTTCGTGCCGAAATTAAACCAACCGTTAAATCCTCTTTAACGGAACCCTTACCACCGGGAACGTTAGACCGTGAAGTTCTTAGCAAAGTTTTTAATCAAGAAAAAACAAAAATTATTCGTGTTTTCTATATTCTTAACAACATGTTTAATTTTAATATGAATAAAAGTAGTTTATTTTTGTTAAAAAATGGTGTTACAATATTAGAAGATAATGGTCTTGAGGCAATTCATCCAATGGAACCAAATCAAGGTGTTATATTAAAGCGTTCTGCTGTTGAGCTTGTAGATGTTTACTTAAATATTTTCCGCACAGGTCGTAAACCAAAACGCGGCGACGATCCTGCTCTTCTTTCAAAGAAAAGCTATGCAGAAAAAGAATATGAAAAATTATTAAAACAATTTAACGACGAAGAGGGATATAGCGACGATGATTAAAATTAGAATATTGAGCGAAGCAACAAAACAAAAAACAATTAATGTCACACCTGCTGGTTTGCGTTTAGCTAGCCAACCTCCACCAGAAGAGCGGCATGAATACCTCCTAACACCAGAAGAACGTAACCAAATTATTCAACATCATGATTTGTTTGCGGATGCTATCATAAGTGCGTTTCAAACTAAAAAAGTTGATGTTGCGGCTGTTAATAAGGTCAAAAATTTTTTTAATAAATATTACATGAAACATTACGCTAGCGCTGAAGAAACCGGAGATCCTGGTGAATATGGTGATCCCGAAATGCTTGGTGAGTTTTTTATGGATATAGGCGTTGCTTTTGAGTCAAGAAAATTCGATAGGCGTATGAGGTATCTTGCAATGGCAATGCGTCATCTTGAGTCAGCATTTGTTGCAATACCATTGCGTTGCGATGATGATGAAAATGATGATTGCTTTGGTTTTCCATCTTCTGGCGAACCAGAAGAAGATTTATATGATGATGAAGAATTCTTCCCCGAAATTCAACCAGAAAAACCTGCTGCTGTTAAAACATTAAAAGGAAAACGTTAATATGAAACTAACAAAAGATTTACTACGCCAATTAATTCTAGAAGCGCTAGAAGAAGGTGACGTTATTCAAGGTAAGTTTGGTGGCGGACCAGCCGCCGATTTGGGCAAAGAAGCGTCAGTTACAGATATCGCTTCAAGGTTTAAAGACTCTGACGAATCAGAAATGCCAGAAGGTACAGAATGGATTCTAGATGTTGCAAAACTAGTTGATACAATCTTAAATGTTGAAACGCTAAACAAATTGGGTGAAGCTGATGAGGAATTAGCTAATAAAATGCACCGCCTTGCAACTGATCTTTTGCCAATAGTTAGAGACTATATCCCTAGTGCAAATGAAATTCCAGAAGATGCTTTTTTAGATGATCCTGAGCATGTCAGTCAAGCTTCTACAGAGCGTAGTTATGATCCAAGCGAACAAGAACCAGAAGATTAAAAAATAATAGAGGTTAGTGAATGATACGCATTAAAATATGTAAAAAACCATTATTGGAAGTTGGTATTCCTTTAGCGCAAGCAAAGGCAGACGATGATAGCATCACCAATAAAAAAAGAATACTAAATTACATATTTTCTGATAAAAATCTTGAATTAAAAAATAAATACATTTGGGACGAATATCTAATGAATATTTATTTTAAAGAATATCCTGATCCTGCTGCACGCATGGAAGTTTTAAAATTTTTCAAAGAAAAATTTAAACCAAATAAAGCAAATAGAGGGTATCTGCCATTCGCGCCCCGACATCTTGAAATTCTTGATAGAATATATAACAAGTTTTTAGAAACTATAAAATATGTTAAAATAGAAAATAATATTCCACGTGATAAAAAAACTCTTTATAGAGGATCAGATGGCAGATGGGATCTAAAATCCGAACCACTAAGCGATAGACAAACAGGTTTAGCTTATATTTGGATTAAGAAAAATGTGTTCTTTAATGAGGAAGATCCAAATGATGTTCTTAATATTTTAGAAAGAACTGATACTAAGGATGTAACAGAATTGTTGGCTAATTACTTTGGAATGGTTGAGTTCATTAACAAACTAGATCCAAGTAAAGCAAATTTATTACAAATTAAAAACGCAACTGATCTAGCTGAAACTATTTCATTTTTTAGAGACAAAATTATTTATGAAAAAACAATGGTTTCAAATGAAGAATTAATAAAAGGAGCTAGTAAAATACCAAATTTAGAAAAAATCATAGAAGATGGTAAATGGCATGTTTATATTCCTCATACCTTAGAGGCATCGCGATATCTTTGTCAAGGAACAACTTGGTGTATTTCAGGGGAATCGAAGTTTCAATATTATTACCTCAATGAATGCCCGCTTATAACATTTTTAGATTCTTCTAAGCCTTATCATAAGTATACTTTTACATATGCTAGATTCGAGTTTAAGACTCGCGCTAATCTTAAGGTCACTAGACAACAATTTAAAGAACTAAGTAATTTATTAATTAAACACGGATTTGATAAAAAATATCCTTGCATTAATAATTCGGATGAAATCTATAATAAGGGATTATAAATTTACTTTTTTTCACACTCTACAATTCTTCCTGCAACCATGTTTTTTATTTGTTTGATCTTTTCAAATCTGTGATGAGTTTTTAAGATTGACCAATAAGCATGCTCTTTTAATATAATTTTATTCCATTTTTTAATTTGGTTTGCAAGAATTCCAATCCCGCATTCCAAGTTATTTTTTGGACGAAGTATTGTTGGATTATCTGAGTTTTTCTTATCTGCTTCCCAGTCAAATTCACACCATTTTGCCCATTTTGTATCGCCATAGCTTAGTTGTAGCAGACCTTGTGATTGCACAACTAATCCAGTCACCGAATCAGTACCAAGAGAAATTTCTGTTAGTTCTACATTTGTTCTCCAACCGCTTTCATAAAAAGCCATTGCCGAGATTAATTCTCCCCAAACAACAACTTTTTTATCTTTTTCTAACTCTTTATATTTTGGACAAAATTGTTCCATATCCTCTGCTTTGTCTAATTTTTCAAAATGCTTCTCTACTGCCGCTAATGTAATTTTAGTCCACTCACGATTTTTTGGATCTCGCGTTTCCCAACTTAAAATTGGTTCGGCAAATGCTATTTTTGTTATTAACATTACAATCGCTAGTATCGTATACTTCATGTTCCTTCTCCCTACTTCGAATGTATCCCATCCCTTTTTTCTTGTTAAGTTCCAAATATTTCCTAGACAAGCAGCGGTGTCTGTGTTAAAGTGTTCTATGTGGAGGTGAGCGGATGAAAATGGCTCTTGCTTTTGCAGCCCTGTTGTTTTTTGTCGCTTGGGTTTTTGGTCATTTTATAAGATAACATGGAAGAAGAAACTTATAAAGTTGGCGATCTTGTATGTAGAACAACAATATATACAGAGTATTACTTAAAAGAAAAAAAGATAAAAAAAGAAGTATTTAATAGAATGGTAGGAACAATTGTAGAAAAAAATAGTTTTGTTTTGACAATTAAATTATTGTCTGATAGACTTGTGTTTGGTTCAAGTGGAACCTTTATGGTCCTAAATAAAGATATGGCAGAAAGATTAGAGTTTGATGAATAACAACATAATAAAAATTATTTTTTCTGCTATAGTGTTAATATTAAATGGTATATTAGCTGCTTATAATACAAAATGGATTCGTGATGGAAGCTCTCCATTATGGACTGGATATATTTTTAGTTTTGTTAGTGCAACAGCATATATCTATATGACAAGAGAAAAATTATTCTCTATGACATATACTTCTGCATTTCAAACTTTTATGTTTCATAGTGCTTGGTATATCACAACGCTATTTGTTATTGGAGAAAATCTAGCAGTTCACCGCCTGTTAGGTTTATTTTTAGTTTTTGGCGGTATGATACTTATGAGTATCAAATAGGAGAATACACAATGGATAGTACACAAAGACAATTAAGACCACAAGATCTAGCGATGGCTAAGGATCTTAAATGTGAAAGTTGTGAGACAACAACATTTGTTCCAGTATTTGTTATTAAACAAATTTCTGCGCTAGTTTCACCAACTGGTCGAGAAACAAACGTTCCTTTACAAACATTTGCTTGTTCAAAATGTTCACATGTAAATAAGGAATTCTTGCCAGATCTAGATACTTAATAATAGGAGAACAATCGTGAAGGTATTAATACTTGCCCCAAATTATGAACCAATTGGAACTATTTCTTGGAAAAAAGCAGTAGCTTTGTTGTTCTTAAACAAGGTTATAAAGCTGGAAGAATATGATGAGGAAATCCGTTCTATCAATTTTTCCATGAAAATTCCATCAGTTGTTGTTATGAAAAACGGAAAGATGCGAAGAATTAATTCTGTTCGTTTCTCACGCCGTAATATTTGGCTTCGTGATGAAGGCAAGTGTCAATACTGCAATAAGAGCGTGAGCATTAAACAATTTACTATTGATCACGTTCATCCAAAAGCAGCGGGCGGCAAAACATCTTGGGACAATGTTGTTGTTTCTTGTTATGACTGCAACCAAAAGAAAGGCGAGAAACTACTTAAAGATTGCAACATCAAACTTAAAAAAACTCCAAGAAAGCCTCTGACTCTTCCTTATGTAAATGAAATAGTTGGTTTTTATGACGATAATTATTTACATCCAACGTGGAAGTTTTGGTTGAATAGGTAACATATAAATGAAAATATTATTGCTAGATACAGAAACAACTGGTCTTGATTTAACTAAACATGAAATTATACAAATAGGTTTTTTGTTTATCGAAATGAATATAAACAATACTTATAAAATTTTGTCTGAATCCGAAATAAAAATTAGGCCATTGCATCTAGAAACTGCTGAACCAGCGGCTCTTGCTATTAATGGGTTTTCAGCCTATGAGTGGAAAGACAGCAAACCAATTGATAATCACTTTGAAGAAATTAAAAATAATATCGAAAAAGCAGATGCATTATTAGGACAAAATCTTATATTTGATTTAAGGTTTATAAAACAAGCTTTTGAAAATTACGATATATCACCACCAAAATTTCCTCCATATATGGATACAAAATGGATCGCCACCCAATTAATGAATGAAGGAAAATTAAAAAGCACTTCAATGGATAAAATGTGTAAACATTACAATATTAAATTTGAAGGAAAAGCACACACAGCATTGGTCGATTGCAAAAGAACTTTAGAGGTATGGAAAAAACTAACTGAGCAGGTTGATGATATTCCGTTTTTTACTTTTGTTGGTCCATATGACCCTCACGCAAAAAGGTGATATATGAAACTTGGCGATATGGTAAAGCATGTTTTTATCCCAGGTGTTGAACGTTATGGGATTATTATAGAAGACCCACTAGAGAAATATATAGGATCCGCACCAAAACTTAAAAAATACTTTAAAGTAAAATATTTGCCGCATCCAGACATTCCTATAAATGGCGGCGATATGTATCATGAATACACTTGTGAAGAGTTCTTAACTATTGTTTCTTCCGTTTAGTAAAATACTTACTAGATATTATAGGGGGTATTTCACGGAGGAAACTTATATGAGCAAACAAAAACCTCAAGAAAGTATTACTCAAATTCAGCTAGAATTACCAGATTATTCACAAATGTATTATGAATATATGAAGAAAAAAGAACAAGAAGCAAAAAATGAAGAAACGATAATAATTATCGAAAATTACTAATTATTACATTTAATTTTTTTTGAACTACTTATGTCATAAGGCATAAGTAGTTTTTTTATTGTATCTTACAAAATGTTGCTATTAGAAAATATATCTCACGATGATCTTAAAAAGTATATAAAAGAGTTCTATACTTATGCTTTGACACGTCTAAAAAAAATAGATCGTGATCCAAAGATTGTATTTAAACGCGATCAAAAAAATGCAAATGATTTTTTTGGTAAAACTGGTTATTACGACCCAGATGAAGAAAAAATAGTTCTTTATATTTCTGGGAGGCATCCTAAAGATATTTTAAGATCCTTTGCCCATGAATTAATACACCACCATCAAAAGTGCAGTGGAGAAAGTGATAAAGTAGATTTATCAGCAACATCAGATCCATCTTATTCTTTGCACAATGCAGGTTTAAGAGATATGGAAAAACAAGCTTTTAGATGGGGTAATATGATTTTTAGAGATTGGTGCGATACAAAAAAACAAGAGAGGAAAAATACTATGTCAGAGTCGAAAAAAATGACAACAGCAGAAAAAACAAAAGCAAAAGAAATCAAGAAAGCAATTCCAGACAAAGAAATGGAAAAAAGATATGGTGAAAAAGCAAAAGGCGTTGAAGCGGCTACTGCTAAAAAAATAGCAAAAAAGGTTGCTGAAGAAGGCAAAATGCCAATGAAAACAGATACTGAAGATGTCGATGGTGATGGCAGCAAAACCGATAAAGTCCCTGCTTTTTTAGACAAAGGTGATGTAAAAAAGAAAAAAGGTGGAGGAGAAATTCCTAAACAATTAAGAGGCCATGTTAAAGGTAAAATGAAAAAACAAGCTAGTAGAGATGCAAAAGAAGAAATGAAACACAAAACTGGTGAAGATGAAAAAAAATTAAAAAAAGAAGAAGTGGAACAGCTACAAGAAACTTTTGTTCATCCATATCCACAACTACTAGAAAATAAACAAGATCTATTTAAAGAGCGCTTTGACACATATAATCAATGGAAGTTTGAAGAATTATTAAAAAAAGCTATTAAATAATTTTAGGAGTTCTTGATGGATCTAAAACTTTTAAATGAAGGCGGCG
>CAYVOK010000061.1:0-10353 GCA_964453335.1 uncultured Acidimicrobiaceae bacterium | reverse complement strand
CAGCAACGACCGTTCCAGCAACACCTTCTGCACCAACAGCAACTGCAGGAGTAGATCAAGACACAGTTTCTTGGTCAGCACCAGCAAATGGTGGTAAGGCTATTACTGGATACACCTGGGCATCTTCAGACGGAAAGGGAGCCACAGTAGGATCAGGAACTACAAGCGTAACTGTTGCTCAAGAAGCAAATACTTCTCAGACATATACTGTTTATGCAACAAATGATAATGGTAATTCCGAAACATCTGCTGCATCTAGTAATGTTACTACAATTGCTCCGTTCTTCCCTCCATTCTTCCCGCCGTTTTTCCCATTCTTCCCACCATTCTTCCCACCATTCTTCCCATTCTTCCCTCCATTCTTCCCATTCTTCCCATTCTTCCCATTCTTCCCACCGTTCTTCCCGTTCTTCCCATTCTTCCCACCATTCTTCCCACCATTCTTCCCATTCTTCCCACCGTTCTTCCCGTTCTTCCCATTCTTCCCATTCTTCCCACCGTTCTTCCCGTTCTTCCCATTCTTCCCACCGTTCTTCCCACCGTTCTTCCCGTTCTTCCCACCATACTTCGTTCCACCGTTCTTCTCTAATCCTAGAAAGTAGAAGTATGGAAAATTCGAGGGACCTCATCAAAGTTATAAATAACTTTATAACCGAAGATGAGGCCTCGAATATCATATCTTTTATAGATAGTAATTTAGAAAATTTTCTTGTTTATCAGGATGGTACTAGATATGTTTGGAAATTTGGAACAGATTATCATTATCCGCTAGAAACAGAAAAAACTTTGGATAAAACAAATGAATTCAAATCATTCTTAAAAGATTATATTTTTCCAAAAGTTGAATTTTATGTAGACAAAATGTATAATAATTCAAATCTTGCTGTATCAACTTTGTGGTTTTCAAAACATTATCCAGGATCAAAAGTAGTATTACACATGGATACAGATAATGGAGATAATCCACAATTTGAATATAGTGCTGTTTTATATTTAAATTCATTAGATAATACTGGAGTTTTACAGTTTCCATTTTTAGATTTTAAATATTCTCCAGTTGCTGGAGATTTAGTTATGTTTCCATCAAACCTAGGAAAGCCTTTTGCACATGAAGTAACAGAAATTAATGAAATTCGTTATACAGTTCCGATGTGGATTTCGTCACCAGAATATTCTTTATAGAACTCTTTAAAATTTACACCAATCAATTTTTCAAACTCTTGTAGTTTTTCTATGCTTGGAGATCCCCAATATCCCAATATTTTTCCAGTTAAAATATCTCTGGTTCTTTCCCTTCCTAGTCTGGATCTATTTTCATACAATAAATATTCTTTAGAGTTTTTATCAAAAGAATATTCTTTGTTTATATAATACTCGTCTTCGGCTTTATTTAAATGCCATGCAATAGATTCATCTATTATAAAAATTTGATATCCTCTTGTCCATAGTCTTAAAGAGGTTGTAATTTCATCACCATCAAAAACAATTTTAGGATCTGGCGCAACCTCTGTCATTATTGATGGATCACAAAAAATAAAATGTCCAGTTATTAAAAAATGCTCATAATATTCTTTGCCATTCCAATTAAAATGTTTTGTCATTAATTTGGGATATCCCTCAGCAAGACCATACTCTAAATCTATGGACATAGGGTTCCAGGGTGCACGAATGTCATTTTTATAGTTTTGAATTTCTCCATTTTTAGTATACCAATATGGAATATAGGAAGACAAGACTGGCTTGCTATACTTTTCTTTTAACATCTTAAATTTTTTTATTATTTTAGTATCCCAATTTTTTTCAAAAAGTGTATGTGCATCTACTTGTAAAAAATAGTCTTCTCCGTTATAAAAAGAAAATGAATTTAACCTTGAAATTCCAAGACCAACTTTGTGTTTATAATCAGCAAATATATAGTTAATGTTTTTATATTTTGTTAAGTTTGGTCTGTTTATTTTATTGTTATGACACCATACTCCAAAATTAATTCTTTCAGGATATTCAGAGTTTTCCAGGCAATTATCAAGGGTAAGTTCTAAATAGGGCTCATCATAAGCGGCTATGGCTATATATATTGTTTCCACTATAGAATTATACACTATAGACTTTATATGATATACTATATGTTAGTTAGAGTAAAGGAAAAATATGTACACTCAAGATGAAAATGACCTACCATGGTTTACTAAGGATAGATCAGAAACGGCAGTAAACCGTTATGGAACAAGAACAATTGGCAACAATATTATAGTTGAAAACCCAGCACTTGGTATAAATTTATACAGAAATACATTTTCAAAAGAAGATTCTGAAAGATATATAAAAATCCTTGAGTCAAATTTGGGCGGTACAGGAAAGTACAAATGGTCTGAAGCGCAAGTAACAAACTCAACCACTCCAATCAAAAAGGCTAGAGACGCTGTAGATTTTAGATTTAAACAAGAAAATCTTGGGCCAAGAGATGAGCATAATGCTGAACTTTTAGATTTACACGAAGAGATTTATCAAAAGTTAAAGTTCTGTGTTGATGATTATGCACGGTACTGGGGAATCAATGTCGTATATTATGAAGCATTTAACTTTGTAAAATATGAAGGAGAAGGAAAACATTTTAATATTCATGCCGATCATGGGCCAGCATATAATTGTACAGTTTCTGCTGTAGTATATATTAACGAAGATTATGAAGGCGGAGAAATTAGATTTCCAAGGTTTGAAAACTATACACATACTCCAAAAGTAGGAGATATTTTGCTATGCCCATCAAATTATATTTATGAGCATGCATCTCTTCCAATGAAATCTGGTGCTAAATATTGTGTTGTGGTAATGACCGATATCAATGAACTAGGCCATAAGTAATGGATTTAAACTATAATCTTGCTATTTTTAAGTCATATAGACCTTGGCTAAATAAAGATAGTGTGTCTGTTCCAGTTCCAACACAGGATGCGATACCGCAATGGTATAAAGAAGCAGATAGGTTTGCTAAGAATCCTTTTACTGGAGAATATTATAAAGCGCCAAAAGAAGTCTGTCCATTTCCAAAAGAAGGAACTACAGATGACTATGGAAAAATTCCAACATGGAAAGCCTGCCCAGCGATCATGGATGCTTTCATGACGGGATATCTTTTTAAAACTCCATGCGATATAACATTTTCAAAAGATAGCCGTGGAATACTTGGCGTTAAAGTAAGTGATCCAAGATGCAATGACTTTGTCAGTTTTAGACCTCCAATGCCACAGTTTGAACACCCAAAAGGGTTTTATAAAGAGCATTTTGCTTGGATGCCTGATTGGGGATTAAAACTTCCAGAAGGCTATAGCGCATTATTTATGACGCCAATGAATAGATTTGATTTGCCATTTATGAATACAACTGGAATTGTAGATGCAGATAAAGTCGATATTCTTGGAAGTTTTCCGTTTTTTATTGCAGAGGGTTGGGAAGGAACTATTTCTGCAGGAACTCCATTTTTACAGGTTTTACCATTTAAAAGAGAAAACTGGAATCATGATATTGAAATTTTAGATCAATCCAAGATATATGCTAAAATGGTAGATAACGCAAACTTTTATCGCCAGCCAGACGGCGGGGTATATAAAAGTAAAGTATGGACAAGAAGAGAGTATAAATAGGAGATACAAATGGCTCAAACATGGACAGAAAAAGAAAAACTTGCTGACGGCATAGTATGTTATAGAAATGTAATTAATAAAGAAATTGATGTAATAAACAGACTTGAGAATGTTCTTGGATCTGTTGCTGACTATGGCAAATTGTCATCAGAAGGAAAACGATACCACTGGATGCCAGCATATGTTGGATATCAGCAACTAATGCCAGACTATAGAGATTGTGTAGACTTTAAATATAAGAAATCAGATATAGAATTAGACACTAGCGAAGATTCACTAAAATTGCAAGCACTATGGCAAGATGTCTACGATGTTCAATCTGCAGCAGTAGAAGATTATAGAAGAGATCATAATATTATGCAGTTAAAGTATTGGGAGGCATTTAATTTTATTAAGTATGGTCCAGGACAACACTTCAAAGAGCATCATGATCACGGATACTCTTATAACTGTACAGTATCTCTTGTTGCTTATGTAAACGATGATTATGATGGAGGAGAGTTATATTTTAGACTACAAAATCTAAATATAAAGCCAAAGGCTGGAGATCTTTACATCTTCCCGTCCAACTATATGTATCCTCATCAGGCTATGCCAGTTCACTCTGGAACAAAATATTCTATTGTAACAATGCTAGATTACAGCAAGAAATATCATACTCCAGATATGTATGATCCGAAATGGGATAACGAATAGTGCTTAATATCTCAGTTGAAAAAATGAATGGTACTTCGTTTTACCTTGCTCCCATGTCAATCAAAAGAGATTGGATGGATGCAACATCAGAAAAACATGCCTATAGGTGTTTTCCAGTAACACAGGCAAATGTTGTTGGATGGAGCATTTTTTCTAACCAAGATATTGAGTTTATATGGGATGGAACAAATGATCAAAGTCCAGACCATATTGAAATTATTTCTGCGCCAGAAGGTTCCTACGGAGGAAGAGGTCAGTCATCTGTAAGTTTTAATACTGGCTTGGTTTTTAGAACAGACGAAGATATAAGTCTTTTAACAATTAATCCAGTTAATTATTTTAATGAGGACTTTGAGACAATGTCAAATTTAATCAGCACTTCATTTTATGACAACCCGCTTCCGTTGGCTATAAAAGCAAGGATGCCAAATAAAAAAGTTATAATTAAGGCAGAAACACCATTAGCCACAATAATTCCCATATCGCTTTCTAATTTAAACAATACCTCAATAGAGGTGTTTGATTATAAAGATAATGATCAGTCACGACTAAAAGCAAACATAGCATACGGAGAAGCATCTCAAGTCGTTAACTCTTCTGGACAATGGACAGACTGGTACAGAAATGCTGTAAATGAAAAGGGAGAATCCCTGGGATCTCACGAGGTAAAAGTGTTAAAGTTGTTTGTATCTGATAATACAAAAAATAAAGAAAGTGGTATAATCTAATTATGGATAATTCTGCAAGCGTAGTTCATCGTCAACCATCTATAACGCCATCAGGATTTTTTGGCAGTGGTCCAGAAAACATCGTAGAGTTAAATAACTTTATGACAGACGAAGAGGTTGACTTTTTAGAAAAGGCTGCAAAATCTCTTACAATTTGGGATGTTACAGAAAGTCATGTAAATGAAAATGGTACAGTCATTTACGATGCTTCCTATTGGAAGGATAGGGTTGCAAGTGCACCATCCTTAAATCAAAACGATCCAAATATTGTTCCAGTAATCATGGGTCTTTTTAATAGACTTCAGCCAATTATAGAAAATTTCTTTAAAGTAAAGGTACGGCCAACTGGACAAACAATTGTTAAATGGAATCCAGGTCAATTTCAAAGGCCTCATGCAGACAAAGAATTGCACTACGGTCCAGATGCTGGTTTACCAAATGATTTTCCATATTATGATATTTCAAGTTTATTTTATATAAATGATGATTATGAGGGTGGAGAACTATATTTCCCACATCAAAATATTCAATTTAAACCAAAGCGTGGTTCTGCATATTTTTTCCCAGGTGATATGAATTATGTTCACGGGGTCACAGAAGTAAGAGAATCATATAGATATACTTGTCCATTTTTCTGGGAAATTCTAGAGCATACTGGAGAAGTGAAGCCAGACTATAATAAAAAATATGATAGAATTTTTATAACTGAAGAACAGCAAAATTCTTGGGACTACATGAAAGGTATTAAAACAAATGAATCTAAATGAAAAAAATAGACTAACTAAAGATATAGTTATTTATGAAAATTTTATTGATCCTGATACTGCTGCTAAACTTGTCAAGGTTTTAGACAAGCATGCAGAACTTGGTACAATTAATTGGATGCCAATATCTTTTTATGAGTCATACTCTTCTGTTCTTCCTCAAGATAATGATGAACATGTAATTTCAGAAGGACTTCCTGCAGATATTTTTTCACAAATTAAGCAGGGCATTATTGATGCTGTAGCAAGTGTTCATGATCTTGATCCAAAAATAATTTCTCAAATTGGATATCATACACAAAAGTGGGAGCCAGGTGCTTATGCTAGAAAACATTCAGATAACACAGACGAACATGGAAACTCTGGAGCATTTACTAGAAGTAGATACGCAGCATTTTTATATTTGAATGATAACTTTGAGGGTGGTCTTTTACAGTTCCCAGATCAAGACTTAAGCATACAACCAAAAGTTGGAATGCTTGCTGCATTTGACGGGGGATTTAATAATATGCACGAAGTAACTCTTATTACTAAGGGTGTTAGATATACAATTGGATCTTTCTGGGATGATCGTGAAGAAGATGCGTATCCACAAGAGTTAAGGGATGCCTGGGCAGAAGAAATGAAAAAGACTAGAGAGTATCAAGAAAAAGAAAGAGCAGAGTGGCAAGAGTTGTTAAAGCAAGGATGGAAACTTGATGCCGACGGAAATAAGTATAGGGTGGATGAATTGTAAATGGAAACATTTTTAAAAAAAGAATTTGAAAATGCGGGCTATACAGTTGAAGTTTTCCATGATCATATTTTGTCTATAAAAAATTTTTTACAAGATGGTGAACTTGATACTATATTAGATATTATAAATAGAACAGACGACAAAGAGTGGTTTATAGAATACACTCAAAACCTTGCTAGGTTTTGTATGGAAAAGTTTGGAAGAGATGATGTAGAAAATTTGGTAGCAGAAGGAAAATTTGAAATAACACAAGGCTGGGAAGATAAAAATTTAAATATAGTAAATGAAGAAATAAGCCAAACTCTTCAAGGCAGACTTGGGCGATTGCTTGAAATTGCAGATCCATCACTAGAACTTGCTGGGTTTGGAACACTGCAAAGAATGCAGGCTGGAGTTGAATTAAAGTCTCATACAGATCAGCATACAGACCCATCTATTAAATATGCTGCTATCCTATACATAAATGATGACTATAAAGATGGAACTTTGTTTTTTAAGAATAAAGAAAATTCAGACTTGAGACCAGCACCAGGTACACTTCTTGTTTTTCCAGGCAATGAAGAATATGAGCATGGGGTAAGGCATGTAGGAGAAGGACCAATAAGATATGTTACAGTTGGTTTTATGAAAGTAAAAGGCTTTTATGAAAAGAATAAATACTAAGGAGATATAAAATGGACAGAGAAATACTTGAAGAAAAGGTTTACTATTACACAAACGTAATTGAAGACCCAAAGAGACTTGTTGATGCGATTGAGAACGACAACAAAGATCCATGGGGTGAGTGGATGGCTTGCAGTGGGGAACACTATGTGTATGGAACAGATAAAAATATTGCTTTAACTCCAGATACAGATGAAAAAAATAAATATATTTATGACACATTGCAAAAGGCCTTTGACGATGTGGCAAGAGATTATGCAAAAGCACAGGGAATTACAGATGAACCAAAACTGTTTCCTCAGTATCCAATTAAAAAATATCAACCAGGAACTCACATGGGCGCCCACTTTGATCAACAAGAGGGCGATGAAAGATTAAAGGTTTCTTTTGTTATGTATTTAAATGATGACTATGAGGGCGGAGAAATATCTTTTACTATTACATCACCAGATGGCGCTTTAAAAAGTTCAACGCCACCATCAAATTTTACAGACGCACAACAGGGGAGAGACTACACTTTTGCTGTAAAGCCAAAAGCAGGAAGCATTATAGTTTTCCCTCCATCACCACCATATCATCACACAGCACACCTAGTTAAAAGTGGTGAAAAGATTATGGTTCCTCAGCACTGGATTCATTAATATGGATAAGAGGGTTCTACACGAACAAATTTATTATTACGAAAATGCAATATTAAATTTTGAGGAGGTAATGTTAGCCATATCAGAATTGCAAGATTTGCATAAAAAAGATGGATCAAGTTTTTGGCAAGTCTGGACATCATCCAATGATACAGAGTATGTCTACGGAGAAACAAAGTCATTTAATTTGGTAGAAATTGAAACATTAAAAGATCCATATAAAGACAAAATGTTATTTGTTTATAACAATATTATGGATGCTCTTTATCGTGTTTCAAAAGACTATGCAGAGTCTATTGGAGATAATGACGAACCTAGACTATTCCCAGTTTTTAACATTAAAAAATACAACACAGGGAGCAACATGGGTGCTCATTTTGACCAACTAGATGGTGATAAAACTCTTAGGTATTCTTTAGTAATGTACTTAAATGATGATTACGAGGGTGGAGAAGTATCTTTTAAAATTTCAGACTATGTCAATACACAGTCAGAACCTGCTCCAGATATCGACTATGATATTGCTGTTGCCGACAAAACCATTGACGCAGGAGTTAAGCCAAAAGCAAATAGCGTTGTAATCTTTCCATCATCCGCTCCATACTATCATACAGCGCATATAGTTAAGTCAGGATATAAGTATATGGTTCCAGGACACTGGATACATAACAACATGCAATTTAAAAAAGAAGGAATGTAGTTTGTGAAAACTGCGATAGTAACAGGAGCAAGCAAAGGCGTTGGTTATGCAACAATAAAACTTTTATCTGAAAATGGATATAAAGTTATAGCAGTTTCAAGAGATTTGTCTAAAGTTTCTAATTTAGTATCTGACAATGTTGAAGTGTATAAACTAGATATAACTAATTCAAATGAAATTAAAAAGTTTTATGAGCAGTATAGCCATATTACTTTAGATCTTTTGGTAAACAATGCTGGCGGTGGCTCTGGTCCTACTGATATAATTAATGAAACAATGGATAACTTTAGAAGAGCCTATGATATAAATGTTTCTGGACCAATGTATCTTTCTCAACTATTTGTTCCATGTATGGAAAAGTCAAATTCTCCTACAATAGTATTTGTAAGTTCGTTAGGTGGCAAATTTCCTTACAGATCTGGCGGTAATTATACAAACGCTAAAAGAGGAATGATGGCTCTTGTAGATACAATGCGGTTAGAGTTTCCACAATATGGGATTAAAGTAACTGAGATTTGTCCAGGAACAATTGATACTCAGTTAGAAAAAAGAGATATTGCTTTAACAGCAGAAGATATGGCAGAATGCATAAGATGGGTTTCAGAATTGCCAAGCCATGTAAACATAAACCACATAGAGTTAAATCATATACTTAGTGGTAAATACTAACCCTTAACAAGAACTTTAGGGCAGAGTTTTACTTTTTACAAAACTCTGCTATAATTAACACTTATTCCGTTTTGAAAGGACGATAAATATTATGTCAGATTTTTTTAGTTTTAGACTTCCAGAAGACTTTGTAGAAAAATATAAAAGTGTAGAGAGCCCATTTGGATTTAAAGATGCAGCAGAAAATTCACTTGGAGAAATTACTTTTATTCGTACTTACTCTAGAATGAAGGAAGACGGAACTAAAGAAAGATGGCACGAAGTTTGTCGTCGTGTAATCGAGGGTATGTATTCAGTTCAGAAGAATCATGCTAAAGAAAACCGTTTGCCTTGGAATGACTACAAGGCTCAGAAATCAGCACAAGAAGCATACGACAGAATGTTTAATTTGAAGTGGACACCACCAGGTCGTGGCATGTGGGCATTTGGAACTCCTATGACTATGGAGAAGAAGAACTCAGCAGCACTACAAAACTGTGCAATGGTTTCAACAAAAGATCTTGACAAGAATGATCCAGGGGCTCTCTTTGCTTGGGTTATGGATGCCCTTATGCTTGGCATCGGAGTTGGGTTCGATACTGTGGGGCAGGACAAAGGTTTCTTAATTTATAGCCCCACAGAGCCAGAGCAGATTTATGAAATTCCAGACACTCGTGAAGGTTGGGTAGAATCAGTGAGAGTTTTGATAAACTCATATCTCAGACCTAATCAAAATATACAGAAGTTTAACTATGACCTAATTAGACCCCTAGGAGCCCCTATAAAGGGCTTTGGAGGCGTTGCATCTGGTCCTGCACCTCTTATTAGGTTACATGAGCAGATTGACCGTGTAATAGGCTCTAGAGCAGGAGAAACACTAGATTCTCGTGCCATTGTAGACCTAGTAAATCTAATTGGAACATGCGTTGTTTCTGGTAATGTTCGTCGCTCTGCAACCCTTGCTTTAGGCAGTGCTGGAGATGAAGCGTTTATGAATTTGAAAAACGCTGACGTTTTTCCAGAAAGAAATTCCTTTGATCCAGAAAACCCAGGGTGGGCGTGGATGTCTAATAATTCTATCTCAGCAGAAGTAGGAACAAAATATGAAGACTATGTAGATTTAATTACAGAAAACG
>CAYVOK010000060.1:2466-11971 GCA_964453335.1 uncultured Acidimicrobiaceae bacterium | reverse complement strand
GGCCCCGTTTCAGTTTCTGCCCCCAGTGTAAATGGGCTAACCATATGGTACAGTTAGGGTATGCACCCAGGTGATCTCGTGAGAATCGTGCACGCCGGCGATCAGCCACTCTGGACCCGCCAGCTCGTGGGCAAGGTGGGCGTGGTGCTGGTGCACGAGCGTGTGGGATTCAACCGGGTGTTCGAGGTGCTGGTGGAGGGCAAGATCCAACGGCTCCACCCGCTGGATGTGGAGAGAGTATGAAGCAGGGCGATCTGGTGCGAATCACCGCACAGTTCATCAACACAGCAAGCCGGCCGGGCGATCTGGGCCTGCTGCTCGCCGTGCGGCCGAGAGAGAAGGAGAACCCGATGGGCTGGATCGATTACACCCAGCACACCCACGAGGTGCTAGCAGCCGGCGAGGTGAAGCTGTACCGGGCGGGGGATCTGGAGAGGGTGGAGGTTTGCGAGATCAATAGTTGCGATTTGCAACTTCACGATGATAAAAAAAGAAAAAAAGGCTTGTAAAACCACCTGGCAGATGATAGAGTTATAACAAGGAGGCGATGAGGCCTCCTAGAAAAAAGAAAGAAACAGGAGATTGATGAATATGAGCAAGAAGAACCAGAAGAGCACGACCGTTACCCGCGCAGCCTTTGACCGTGCAGTCGCCGACATCTATCGCGAGCGTGAGAAGCTTGCTGAGCTTCGCGAGACGACGGTTAGCCGCGAGCGTTTCGATCGCGCGATCGCCGATATCCGTAAGCTTCGTTCGCAGCTCAACGAGGCATATTCGGCCGGCGCATCGGCGGTGCTCAACTCCGAGGTCTTCAATGAGTATGTCCCGACCTCGACCCGCCGGAACCTTCGCCCCGGTCGGTTTGGCGCCCAGGCTCGTCGGCGCACGACCACCTCGCGCGGTTGATTTCTGAGTCACAACTGGTGATGTGAAAGAGGGACCGAAAGGTCCCTCTTTCCTTTTAAGCGATTACACCAGGATCTTCGATAACATCACTTATAGCGTAGAGAAGAGCCGCATGCGTACAGAAAGCCGCCCACAGCGACATTCAGGCTCGAATCCATGGGCCTCCTGTTCCGGGGCGCTTGAGAGATGAGATTGGCGAAATACGATAGCCAGAAAGTCCAATAAATTCAGGCACTTAGAGCTTTATTCGCTCTGCCCGTGCAATTCGTCTCCTCCTGTGGTATCCTATATCTACAGGAACGAAGGAGAGGCCAACATGGCCAGACAGAAGAAGCCTCAGAAGATCGTGAAGACGGTGAAGGGCAAGCCCGCCTTCTACACGAGGTACGAGATCCCCGAGCTCCGTCGTGAGCTGTGCGGCCCCTGGACCGCCCTCTACCAGACTGAGTCGGGGGTTCTCCTCGAGCGTCCGGATCCGCAGTATCAGCGCAACCAGCGCTATGTGTTCCGCCCCGACCAGGTCCTCACGCCCGAGGCGGCTCAGGAGTACCTCGACAGGGTCTGGGCAGAGGATGCACGCCGGCGCCCACGCCCAGGCGACTACGTGGCCGTTGTGTTCAACCATGATGAAGTGGTGAACGGCTTCGTGATGTCGGTTTCGGAGTGCTACGCCCAGGTCCTCATGGACGACGGCTCGACCGGTCGCTGGGTGCCACCGGAGTACCGGCGCCACAAGAAGGACAAGAAGGTGACGCGCCAGTGCAACATCTCGAACATGCTCGTGCTCGCGCGCGGCACTGATGAGAAAGCAGCGTGAAGCCCATTTACACCCCCGGTGACCTCGTCGAGATGGGCGCGAACGCAGGCTGGGACGAGCCCACGGCGATCGTCATGCCCCCGCCTCGGGGAAAGTTCACAGACAGCGACTTCATGGGGAGGCCCTACATCTGGATCATGATCTCGGCCCGCATTCTACAGGTGCCCCAGTCGCACATCGCGGCGCGGATCGGTGAGCCGTGACTGCCCTGCTGCTCGGGCTCGCAGCAGTGGCCCTCATCTTCCTCCTCATCCCCCTCATCAAGCTCTTCTTCATCGCGCTCTGCGTGGTGCTCGTGCTCAAGTTCATCAACTGTCTCTTTAACTGCTAGGAGCGAAAAAGAATGGAATACAACGAAATCAGGACGGGCATGCCGGTGCGCCTTGGGGCGACTGGGATCGAGGGTACCGTGGTTGAGGTCGATCCCCGGCGGCTCGGAGAAGGCAGTCCGGTCCGGGTTCAGGTCCGGCTCCCGGTAACGGGGCTTCACAACCTGTGGGTCGCTCCGGGAGAGATCGAAGCGCGTCGGGGAGCGAAGTGAGAAAGCGCCGAGAGAAGAACGACGGGCCGGTCGATCCCATGGCGGACCCATCACACAGGGCCGACCTCGAGGCCGTCGTCCGGATCGTCCAGCGCGGGGCGCAGAAGAACCCAGAGGCCCGCTGGAAGCTCCAACGAGCGCTGGAGGAGTACATCAAGTCCTTCACGATGCGCGACAACTGGAGGCCCCGGTGGATCACAGAGGCGGCGCTCGCAGAGCTCGTCCAGACCGGAGGGGTGTGGATCACGACGGACAAGCGCTGGCACCCACTGCAACGGTGCCATGGATCGGTCCCCGGGGCGCTGAGCCGGACCGAGCGCTTCAAGGTGATCCTGGGAATGGGCGCGGCACCCATCGAAGAGATCTGGGAGTTCTTCTTGCAGCACGACTCCTCGGTGATCGCCCTCAAGTCCGAGCACAAGTCCAAGAAGGTCTGGTCCCTGGAGGAGCTCATCCCGATCCCCGACCCTCCCCCAGGAGCTCCCTCCCTCTTCTACGAGGATGGGATGTCGGCAGCGGTGGGACCTGCCGAGGTCGCCTGGGCGCAGAAGGCGTGGGCAGACAGGGTCCGGTGATCACTCGATCCGGATCCGCTGGGCGCCCACTCGGGTTCGCATGGCGCCAATGAGCTTGTCGAAGGTGAGGCCATCAGGCTTCCTCACCACCATCGATACGCTCAGCGCCGTGGGACCTGCGACGGAGACCGAGGTGGACACCACCCGGATGCCCAGCCCCATGAGCTCTGCATGCAGGTCCCGAACGACACCAGGTCGGTCTTCCAGCGAGAGCTCGAGCGAGTGGGAGTGGTAGGAAGAGAAGAGTCGACGCTCTATCTTTCTCACGACCCTAAGAGTGGCGACCACCATGACAGCCGCAGTCCCGGCGAGCTGACCAAATCCACTTCCACACGCCACGCCCACGATCGCCGTCGTCCACAGGGAGGCAGCAGTCGTGAGACCCTTGATATTGGCACCATAGCGGACGATCGCGCCGGCCCCGAGGAAGCCCACGCCGCTGATCACCTGGGCGGCTAGCCGGGCAGGGTCTGATGGGTTGCCCGCAGGGGAGAGCACCTCAGAAAAAAGAATCGACAGCTCGGTCGCGAGGGCAGCACCGATGGAGAGTACCATGTGTGTGCGAAGCCCAGCCGGCTGTCCGTGCATCTCGCGCTCGAGGCCTACTGCACCTCCCAGCGCAGCGGCTAGCCCCAAGCCCAAGACGTGCGAAAGACCTACAGACATTCATAAAGTGTAAGGCATCAAGCCCTAAAGTAAAAATGCCCGGACGATCGTGGCGTTATGGCTTATTGACTGGCACTGTGGTGTCGAGATCGTTGTTGGTCTCCTTGCCGTACAGGTCAGTCCAGATCCCACGCGAGGCGCCATAATCGAGAAGTACAACCCGGCCATCTGGCGTTACACCCCAGTGGTCAAGCACTGCGAGGTCGCCGTAGTGGAGGTCTTCCTTGCGGATGAGCTCGAGCGCAAGACCCAAGAAACCCTCTGCAGTGGGAGGCTTCCTGCCCTTTCCAGCTGCGAGGATGCCGGCTTCGAATTCCTTCCACTGCATGCCTGTGCGCTGCTCGAACTCAGAGGCGCCCCGCACGGGCCTGACGAGCTCGGACACGACCCACATGTTCTTGGGGTGGTGATCGAGGACCCGTGCGAGCAGCTCACCAATGTCAGTTGTCTCCGACACGACGACCTCGTGCCCATTCTGAGCGATCCCCTTCGCATTGAGGGCGATCTTGAGAACCTTGCCAGAGGAGAGGAGGAAGACCCGACGGGAGCTCCCCTCCTGGCCGAGCGGCTCGAGAAATGACGTGGCATAGACCCGCATCTCACCGGGCTCCTCGAGAGACCTGAACTGGCGCATGTCGAAGTGGGTGACAGGACCTGACCTGCGCGTGGATCGAATTGCCTCACGAATGAGGGCGCGGAGCAGAGTGTAGCTCATCACCTTTTACCTCGGCGAGTCCGAGAGCGTGGAGCTGGAGCAGGCTCTGGGAATGGGCTCGGTTCTTTTTTGGCCCTTAGATTTCTACGAGCTGCCTTGAGTGCGCCGGGCTCGACCTGCTTGGAGTCATACTCAGACTCCGCCCGCTTTGCGATCTGCTTGCGCGAAGGCTGCGCCGTTGAGAGGGCGACTGTGTAGCGGCGTAGGAGCTGGTTGTAGAGCTCGAATAGCCGTGTAATAGACTTCCTGGCATCATCCGTGTTAAATCTCAGCTTGTAGTCTTCAGACTCGATATTCCCCAGCTGAGTGCTTGGGCTCATCGCCTTTTGATATCCTGCGAATATGTCTTCGACAGAGCCGGCGACATCGATGGGCTGCCCTGTGACCACGTCACCGCCGATGACCGCGTTGATGATGTTGCCAATCATTTCCTCGTCTTCCATGGACTGCTTCCATGTGATCTTCACTGGGCTGTCTTTGTCCAGGGGTACCCTCGTCAATCCAAAGTTTGACCAGGTGTCCGTCGGGTCGATCCTGATACCGCTGACATCGGTGTCGCCCCAATACTGCTTCGCAAATATGCCTGGTATTGTCTGTCCAATTCCAAACACGGCGCGGTAGATGTTGTACCCAATGTCCCGGAACGTCTTCTGCTCGATTGGAATGGATCCCTTCTTCAGCTTGACCTTCTTGATCTTTGGATATATCGACCGACCGAACCACATGCCATAATCAGCGGGAGCATCATACTCGAAAACTTTCTCAAATGCGGAGAACGGTATGCGATAACCAAATATGCGCTCAAAGGAGTCGGTGAAGTCCTCGATCACGTCCTGCTTCAAGGTGATCTTGTTGAAGCGGGAAGGGGTGCCAGAATACTGGCCTGAGGCTTCGATGTCCTCCCTCCGGCGGGCGATCGCCTGTGCAATATAGCCGGTGATAGTGTGGACGATGTCATGTGTCTCATTCCCAGCGCTCATCTTTGTGGAGGACTTAGAGGGGTCGATGAACAGCGTGAAAGTGGAGCCCTTGTGCTGGACGGACATGCCGGACTCACGCTCGACGTCGGTGACCATAGGAGCAGACTTAAGGTCTTTGCCCGAGCTGACGATATCGATGGGCAGCGCTCCAGGGAGTGCCTCTCCCTCGTATATGAGCTTGTTGATTGCCTGCGCCAATGTGTACACACCCAGCATACCTGGATTCAGACGCTTCATGTTCACGTCCTCGTTCATTTCGGCGCTAATAAGATGCCTGATATATTCTCTCAACAGCTGCATGTGCCTGTCCCTCTTTCGAACTGTGGTCTCTGTGCCTCATTAAGTATCGCGCGCAACCATAAGAAGTATGGCAAGAGTGTTCAGGTCGAGAATGCAGATAGTCCTCGATAGAGTGGGCCGACATAATTAGTGGTACCATGCAAGACCACCAAGAAACGCTCATCAGAGAGTCGATCAGGGAGATACTTCGGACATCGAGTATTTCAAGCAGCCCAGCGCTTCGAAAGGCCATGATCGGAGAGACTGCCATGTCTGACTGGGACCTCGCCCGGACCTATGCGCGAGGAGGTAGGACTCTTCTGACAGAATCGCAGAGGGGCAGGGGTCGCCTCCTAATGGAAGGACTCTTGCAGGGGCTTGCGGACGCAGCCGGATGGATTGGCGTCAAGGTGGGCTCCGCGGCGGCGAAGCTCAAGCAGCTGGGCAAGGACGCGCTCGAATCTGCAGGAAAGGCGCTCACAGCCCTGCTCGAGAAAATCCCCGGAGGCGAGGCTGCCTTCGAGATGCTCAAGGACTTCTCCTCGGACACGGCGGAGAAGATTGGGGACTACATCAAGGACGCCCTCGTAGAATTCGCAGACTTTCTCGTCGAGAAGAAAGACGCCATCCTGACGGCGGTCTTCAAGGGGGCTGCGGATCCTGGCATCGCCACAAAGATTAAAGAGCTCGCAGAGAAAGCTGCAGAGGGCGCTAAGGACAAGGCCGATGAGATCAAGGGGTTCATCGACTCGATAGTGAACGATCCTGCGGCCGCAGTGAAGGCGCTCTTTGGATCCCGAGAGACGCTGGGCGAGCTCGCAAAGAAGATCGTCGAAGTGATCCTGAGTTCCAGCGAAAAGGTCAAGGGCGCGATCACGGGCGCGATCATGAAGGTGGAGTTCTTCAGCACGAAGCCCGGCAAGCTCGTCATGCGGCTCATGACTCTCATGTCAGCAGACATGGGGGGCGAGCAGGTGATCGCGGCGGCATCGAGGGTGTGGAAGTCGATCAAGGGCATCGGCAAGACCGGGGTCTCTCTCGACCACGTGGGCCGCGAGTTCAGGGACGCCCTCCCCGACGTGGTCAAGGGGCTCGTGGGCGGCGAGGGCGCTGTGGAACAGATCATCAGGTCGGCCGTAGGAGACCCCTCGGCCGCGGCGAAGCTCATGAAGAACTCGATCAAGATGTGCTTCAACGCCCTCAAGAAGCTCGTGGACTCGAACATGGAAGACGCCCTCAAGAAAATCGGGCTCGATCCAGAGGGCAAGGTCGGGAAGGCCGTCACAGCCGGGGTCGGGGCTCTCGTGGGAGCTGCCGGAGGCGCCGCAGGCGTCGAGGAGTCCCGGCGACGGAGACCCAGAGCGCGCCTCACGCCCCGCTGACCCACCCACTCGCAGCTGACAAAAACAGGGGCCGGCACCGAGCGCAAAAAAGACTCGCACGGGCGACCCGCGGCCAACTCAAAAGAAGATCTTCGGAGGGGAGCGGCGCCAAGAGAGCAGCAGCATCTCACAGGGAGGGGATCCCTAAGGGAGGCTCGACACAGAGGGGAGACAGCAGAGGGGAGTCTATAGGGGCACACGATGTCCGCACATCCCAAACCCATCCAGCCATCCCCGCACGGGTGTCCCGTCCCTCAGGCCCCTGCACAAGAGCCCACGCTCGCCTGTGGCCACTTGTCAGGTATGCACTCCCCAGCGCCGGGTCCGGACCCCACACGCTCCCAGCCACCAGCGAATCCACGCGACTCCACCCAGCGGGTGACCCGTCCGGAGAGCGGGCACAGGGAGGCCCGGCGAGAGGGGGAGGGGCGAGAGGGGCGAAAACCGGGACGCCGGGACAGGGTGGCCGAGACACCCGCGAGATCAGGCACTACCCTACAGCTGCCGGCAAGTCTCCACAAGTGCTATCGAGGCCTATCTCTACTTAGCCCCCTCGCCGAACAGGGTCCCTGCTCCCCTCCGGACAGAGCCCTCTGTCTCCCCTCCGGTCGACCCCCATCACCTGACCCCTCCCTTCTACCCCTCCCCTCCTGAGCCCACCTGGGTACCTGGGAGGCTGCGCACGTGTCGGTCTCCCCTCTAGCGGCGGGCCCATTTTCTTTCTGTCCGCGCCCCAATCCGGCCAACCTAATGAGTCAACTAATGACCTAACCTATTAGTTGAGTAATAGGCTAACTCATTGAGTCACCTATCCATTGAATGTAACTAATGAATTGACTTATAAGCTAACCTATAACCTAACTTATTAGTTAGGTCATTAGTTGAGTCATGAGTTTGGAAGGTAATGAGTCAAGTCATTAGCTAACTAATAAGTTAGGTGATAAGTCAACACATTAGTTAAGTCATTAGTATAGTTATAGGTTGAGCCCGCATGGGACAGAGGGAGGCCATATGGCTAGCAAGTGGGATGACGAGACGAAGGAGAAGATCGCGGCCGGTGTGAAGCAGTCGTGGGAGAGCGGGGAGCGGAAGCACCCGATCACGAAGCTCAAGGAGGAGAAGGCCTCGCTGCAGGAGCGGCTCAGCCACGTGGAGCTCGACGTCGAGAAGCTTAAGCGCCGGGACGCCCGGATCCGTGAGGTGTTTAAGCGCCATCGGGAGCTCGTCGACAAGGGCCGCAAGCAGGCCGAGGGTAACCCCATTCGCTCCTTCATGGATGACCTCATGGAGGCCTGGGAAGCCGAGGACTGACCTCCCCTCCAGAAAACCCAGTGATTACAACGGGTTAGGGTTTTATTCTCGCGCCCGTGCAATTCGTCGACAGCCGTGGTATCCTATATTTGTAGGAAGGAAAGAGGAAAGGAGCCGGGAGTCCGGCCCCCTCTACGAAAGGAAGACACCATGGCTGCCCGCAAGAACAGGCTCCCCGCCGCGATCGACCCCGCCCACCGCGCCTTCATCCAGGCCTTCGGTGACCGGGCCTGGGACCACGCCATGGCGCACGAGATTGGCGCGGACCGTAACCCCTACTGGCAGGGCGTCTGTCGCTACTGGGGCGGCTTCCGGGTGGCCTTCGAGGTCAACTTCGGCCGGGCCCCCAACGACGCTGAGGTCGACCTCCTCGCCCTCTACTGGCTCGAGCGCGCCCACGCCCACCTGGCCGCCCTCGGCTCGGACCCGGTCGGCTTCTGGTACTTCGCGGACATGCCGCCCCACGACCTCGTCAAGCGCCGGGCTCAGGTCGCGAAGCACGGGCTCGAGCCCCTTCCGGCTCCCCGCGCGGTGCAGGGCGGTGAGTGGTGGCACGAGGGTCGGGGTCGCCACCGCGCGGACGGCGGGCTCCACGCCGACGCTGAGCCGGTCCACTGAATGGGCGACAGCTGAGGGTACGGGAGGCCCGGGGAGGGCCGGTATCCTGGATGATAGGGGGCAGAAAGCCCAATGATTCCAGGCACTTAGAAAATAGCGAAAAAAATATCCTCTCCCCGTGCAACTCGTCCCCCGCTGTGGTATCCTAATATCATGATGAACGAATTCACTGCCCGCCCGGTCAACCCCAACTTCATGTCCCTCGTGCGCTGCTGCAACGGCGTGAGCATGGGAGAGCTCTTCGCCCGCTACGGCGAGGGAGGTCGCATGCAGGGGTACATCGACCACGATAAGGGGTACACCGAGGACGAGATCGGGTTCGTGCACAACGCCACCGGCTTCGAGCTCTACGTCTACGCCCGGTGGGGCGAGGTCCGGATCGGGTGCCGGCGCGACGAGAGGCCGGATGCCGAGGCGATCGCTGCCCAGCTCGCCGAGTTCCTCCTGGGCCCTTCGGTGACCCAGTGACCAGACCCCTCACGCCAGGCAACATGTTCGAGCTCGACGGTACTCGTCGCCGCGATGGGGTCGACACGATCGAGATGTGCTCGGACGACCTCCACACTGTCATCGACATCCGGACAGGCGACGCCTTTATGCTGGTCGAGCCTCCCCGCCGTGGTGGGGTCGGCGAGTGGCGAATCCTCTTTGGTGGCCACATGGGGACGATCCACGTGTCGAACAGGGAGCTGGGCTCGCTCCGGCTGGTCGCCTG
>CAYVOK010000060.1:0-2366 GCA_964453335.1 uncultured Acidimicrobiaceae bacterium | reverse complement strand
CCAATGATTCCAGGCACTTAGAAAATAGCGAAAAAAGTGTCGCTCGTCCGTGCAAGCCGGACCCAACCGTGGTATACTAATATCATAAGGCAGGCAACAACGGCCCCCAACGGGCCAGCAGGAGTCCCCAGGTGAAGCTCAGCGTCAAGAATGATACCATCGGTTTCGGCACAAACGTCCTCGACATCTCGGTGCCCGATGCCCTCCGGCACAAGGTGAAGTCCGGGGTCGACTTCGTCGATGCGGCCCTGGGCGGAGAGGGGTTCACCCCCAGCCAGGTGGTCTTCTTCACGGGTACCCCCGGCGCGGGCAAGACCACGATGCTGCTGAAGCTCGCGGACTCGCTCACGAAGCAGGGGGCGGTGGCGGTCTTCAACACGGCGGAGGAGAGCCTCTTCCAGGTGAAGCTCGTCGCTGAGCGCCTCGGCCTCAAGTCCGGCTTCGCGGTCGGGCAGGAGACCCACATCCCGACCCTCATCAAGAAGTGTGAGGTCCTCCGCAAGAAGAACCCGGGCAAGCCCTTCTTCCTCCTCATCGACTCGCTCCAGTGCATGGACGACGGCAAGTACGCCGACGGCGGCACGAACAGCAAGTCCGCCGAGCGGGTGCTCGAGCAGGTGACGAGCTGGTCCAAGGAGACCTTCTCGAACGCGATCGTCATCGGCCAGGTGAACAAGGCCGGCAAGATGGCGGGCACCCAGAAGCTCAAGCACATGGTCGACGCGATGATCGAGCTCTCCATCGAGGAGAAGGACGAGGACCTGATGGGCTGCCGCGTCCTCAAGACCACCAAGAACCGCTTCGGCGGGGCGGGCCACCAAATCTGGCTCGACCTCAAGAAGGAGGGGTTCAAGGAGGTCGCCCGCCTCGGGGTGCAGTCGTGAACGGCGACCGCCGCAACCGGCGCCTGCAGCCCACTGAGCTCCACCACCGGACATACGCCCAAGTGTTCCCCAGGAATCGCAGGCTGACCTGGCTCGAAAGGCGGCTCGGTTACCGGAGTCGCCGGGGCGTCCTCACTGACTTCGCCCTCGAGGTCTTCTTCCCCGGGGTCGCCCTGTTCCTCATCTTCATCCTCGCACTCCTCACCTTCTTCCTCTGAGCGTCATGGACAACGACAAGTTCGAGCTTCACCCCCTCCTCAAGGACGCGAGCCTGGACAAGGCCGCTGAGCTGGCGAACTCCCTCGTCTGGCCTAGCGATGGCCGTCGTCACCCGAACAGCCCGGGTCAGGTCGCCGCCGACCTCAGCTTCATGCTCGAGTACCTCCGCCTCAACTTCGTCCTCCTTCCCAAGGACTGATGATGAGGAAGCCTAAGAACAAGCTCCCCTCCACAGCGGACCTCATCCGGTCGGTCCGGTCTGCCCTCTGTCTCGCTGCGATCCTCCGGTCCGGGGGAGGCAAGCACCGCGACAAGCGACGGGCCAAAGAGCGCCGGCGCGACTGGGAAGATGAGGTGTGGTCGATATGACCGGTCCCATTAACCTGAAGCCCTTCGACGAGGAGGACTGGTTCGCCTTCGCAGGCTGCGATTCGAAGAACCCAATGGTCGCCTACTGTAAGGACTTCACCCTGGTCCTGGATGGCGATCACGCTGAGGTCCATCGGATGGACTGCACCGGCGATGAGCGATGGGCGTCCTACAACCGGACCTGGGCGTTTCCGGACCACGGTACCGCGATGATCTTTGCCCTGTCTGTCAGGGGCACCGAGCCTGACCACATCCTCGACCTTAAGGCCCAGGCGGCCGCAGGAAGGATTGTTGGATCCACGGTGGGCTAAAAGCCCAATGATTTCAGGCACTTAGAAAAAAGTGCCCAGGTCCCGTGCAAATCGTCCCCCGCTGTGGTACACTAATATCATGAGGAAATCCAAGGAACAGCGCCTGGCAGACACCCAGGCCGCGATCGCACAGTGGGAGGCCGCCGGCCTCAAGGCCGACCGTCGCACCGCCTTCATGCGGGACGCCCTCCTGCGCCTCCAGCGCGACAAGGGCCTGAGCCCGAAGCAGCGCGAGTGGCTGGACACCCTGTGCGCCGAGGGTCCTCCCGCCCCGAAGGGCGACCCGAAGCTCCTGGCACGCATCGACGCTGCGCTCGAGCACCTCGACACCCGCGGCAAGGAGGCCCTCACCTCCATGCGGGGCACGATCACCCGGGGGTACAAGCTCTCGGAGAAGCAGGAGGGGTTCCTCGCGAACCTGCTCGCCGGCGCCGAGAAGGTGGCCAAGCACGGCCACTGGCAGCCTGCCCCTGAGCTCAAGCGCAAGGCGGACTTCGCCTGCGCGATCCTCTCGACCCGGAGCCCCGTCTGGCAGGGTACCCACCCAGGCACGATGGGTGCGGTGAGCAAGTACAAGGCCTGG
>CAYVOK010000059.1:0-12911 GCA_964453335.1 uncultured Acidimicrobiaceae bacterium | reverse complement strand
CATCCCCGGCAACGACGACGCGATCCGCGCCGGCAACCTGATGTGCCGCATCGTCGCGGACGCCGTCGAGGAAGGGCAGTTCATCCGCTCCCGCCGGACCGGTGGCGACGCGGCGGCCGGACCGGCCCCGCGGACGCTCACCCCCGAGGAGGAGCAGGCGCGGGCCGCCGAGCAGGCCGAGGCCCGCCGTCAGGCGGCGCTCGCCGCAGCGGAGCGCGAGGCCCGGATCGCGGCGCAGCGCACCGCTGCCCCCGCGGACGAGGCCTGAGACCCCGCACCCCCCACCCCCACGAACAACGAGGACGACGAACCGTGGCCAACTTCACCGCGAAGGACGTGCAACGCCTCCGCCAGGCGTCCGGCGCCGGCATGATGGACGCCAAGAAGGCGCTCGAGGCGAACGACGGCGACATGGAGGCCGCCGGGCAGTGGCTCCGTGAGCGCGGTCTCGCGAAGGTGGCGAACCTCGCCGACCGGGAGAACGCCCAGGGGACCATCGGGCTCGCCGTGGGCGACAACGCCGCAGCGCTCGTCGAGCTCAAGGCGGAGACCGACTTCTCCGCCAAGGCCGAGGACTTCGTCGCACTGGTGAACGATCTCGCCGACCGGGTGCTCGCCCGTGGCGAGGCGGCCATCGCCGAACGGCAGGCCGACATCGACAGCCTCAAGATCTCCAAGCGGGAGAACATCGAACTCGGCACGGTCGCCCGGGTCGTCGGTTCGGGCGACACGCTCGTCGACACCTACCTGCACCGCCAGGAGGGGCGCGGCGTGATCGGCGTCGTCGTCGAGGCCCGCGGCGTGGACGCCGAGACGCTCCACGAGATCGCGCTGCACTGTGCGTTCGCAAAGCCGCGGTACCTTCGCCGCGACGAGGTCCCCGCCGAGGCGGTCGAGAAGGAGCGCGCGGCGCTGCTCGAGATCACCAAGGCCGAGGGCAAGCCCGAGGCGGCGTGGCCGAAGATCGTCGACGGTCGCATCAACGCCTGGTTCGCCGAGCGGGTCCTGCTCGAGCAGGGCGTGCACGGCGACAAGGAGACGGTGCAGCAGCGCATCGGTTCCGGTGAGATCGTCCGCTTCGTGATGGCGGCCATCGGCTCTTGAGCGGCACCGAGGGCCCCGAGGCCCGCCGCGGCTGGCGGCGGATCCTGCTGAAGGTCTCGGGCGAAGCCTTCGCCACCGAGAACGGGCAGGGCATCTCCGGGGAGATCGTCTCCCAGATCGCCGAGGAGATCGTCGCGGCACGCGCCGACTCCGGGGTCGACATCGCGGTGGTCGTGGGCGGCGGCAACATCTGGCGGGGCCGGTTCGGTCTCATGTCCGGCATGGACCGGGCGCAGGCCGACTCGATGGGCATGCTCGCGACGGTGATCAACGCCCTCGCCCTGCAGGACATGCTCGAGCGTCTCGGGCAGCCGACGCGGGTGCAGAGCGCCATCCACATGCAGCAGGTCGCAGAGCCGTACATCCGTCGGCGGGCGATCCGCCATCTCGAGAAGGGGCGGGTCGTGATCTTCGCCGGAGGTCTCGGCGACCCGTTCTTCACGACCGACACCGCTGCGGCGCTCCGTGCCGTCGAGATCGAGGCCGACGTGCTGCTCAAGGGCACGCACTCGGGTGTGCAGGGCGTCTACGACGACGACCCGCGCACGAACCCCGACGCGGTGTTGCTCGACGAGGTCAGCTACATCGACGTCATCAACCGCGGGTTGAAGGTCATGGACTCCACAGCGATCACGCTCTGCATGGAGAACTCTCTGCCGATCGTGGTCTTCGACCTGCTCGAGGCGGGCAACGTCCGGTCCCTGCTCCGTGGCGCCGACCTCGGTACGCTGGTCCGGTGACCGCAGGCGAGGACCGGGGCGTCGACGACATCCTGCTCGAGGCGGACGACCGGATGCACAAGGCCGTCGTCCACGCCCGGAGCGAGTTCGGCACCGTCCGGACAGGACGGGCGTCGCCTGCGCTCGTCGAGCGTCTGCCGGTGCACGCGTACGGTCAGGACATGCCGCTCGTGCAACTCGCCGGGTTCCAGGTCCCCGAGGCCCGGCAGCTCCTGATCACCCCGTACGACCGGGCGAACCTCGGTCCGATCGAGAAGGCGATCCAGAACTCCGACCTCGGGCTCAACCCCTCCAACGACGGGGTGAGCATCCGGCTGGTGTTCCCGCAGCTCACGACCGAGCGCCGCAAGGAGCTCGTGAAGCGGGTCAAGCAGATGGCCGAGGACGGCAAGGTCGCGATCCGCGGGGTGCGGCAGCGCACCCGCAAGGAGCTCGACGCCATGGAGAAGGCGGGCTCGATGTCCGCTGACGAGGTGGCCCGGGCCGAGAAGGAACTCGACAAGCTGACGCACGCCGCCGAGGCGGAGGTCGAGAAGTCCTTCACCGAGAAGGAGCAGGAACTGCTCGAGGTGTGAGCACGGGGAGACCCGTCGTCCGGGGCCACGGGGTCCCGGCGGGAGGCCGAGGGTTGCGATGAGCGAAGACAACGACCAGAACCCGCCCCGGCGCCGTCCGGCGCCAACCGAGACCTTCCGCATCGTGGGGGCCGAGGAGGCGGGGGCGATCGTCGCCCGGCAGACCGGCCAGCAGCCGACCGTGCGAAGCTTCGACGATCTCGTCGGCGACTCGCCGGCCGTCCCGGAGCGACCGCCGCTGTTCGCGTCCGTCCCCGACGGACCTGACGACGATCCCTGGGACGACGCCCCGGCCCCCGGCCCGGCGAACCGGTCCGCATCCGAGGCGCCGTTGCAGCACTGGACGGAGCCGCCGACGGGGCAGGTTCCCCGCGTGCTCCTCGACGACGACGCAGACGACGAGAACTGGTCGGCGTTCGCCGCGTCGCCGCGCTGGCAGGACCCGGCAAGCGATTTCGAGGCGGACGATTTCGCCGACCTCGCAGATCTCGCTCCCGACGAGGGTCGTTCCCGCCCCGCCCCCGCCCGCCCGGTGATCGACGACTTCTTCTCCCTCGGTGACGACGACGTCGACCTCGCACCGCCGCCCGCCTCCCGGCCGTTGGCGCCGCTCGCGGTCGACGACGACGACGAGGAGTTCGCACCGCCGCCGCCCCGTGTGCGCACGATCGCGCCGCGCACGCCGCGCCGTGCACCGGTGGCCGATCCGCTCGCCGCGCTCGCGCCGGAGGCGTCCGAGGGTGACCCGTTCTCCCGTCGCCGGGGTGGCGGTGGCACGGGCACCGGCAGCGGCGACGGTGGCCGGAACGTCCCGATCGCCGTCGGTGTCGGTGTGACCCTCGCCGTGGTGGCGATCATCCTGTTCCGGGTCGGTCCGCTCCCCACGGTGCTGCTCGCAGCACTCGTGATCGGTGCGGGTGCGGTCGAATTCTTCGGTGCGCTGCAGCAGGCGGGCCGCCGCCCTGCGACGTTGCTCGGCATCGTGGCCTCGGTCGGTCTCCCGCTCGCCGCCTACTGGCGGGGCCCGGGTGGCGCGATGGTCGTCGTGGGTCTCACCGTCGTACTCGGGTTCCTGTGGTTCCTCGGCGACGGGGTCGACGGTGTCGTAGCGAACCTGTCGGCGACGCTGTTCGGCGTCGCGTGGATCGGCGGTGCCGGGGCGTTCGCCGGGCTGCTGCTTCGTGGCGACGGCCCCGGCTACGACGCGACGTCGGCGCTGCTCGCGATCGTGCTGCCGACGGTTGCGCACGACGTGTTCGGCTACGTGGTCGGCCGCAACGCCGGTCGCACGCCGCTGCTGCCCTCCGTGAGCCCGAACAAGACGACCGAGGGCACCCTCGGCGGGGTGCTCGGCGCCGTGGTGGTGTCGGTGCTGTTCAACGCGGTGATCCTGGACACGCCCTTCGGCGGTCTCGGCACAGCGCTGCTGCTCGGTCTCGCCGTCGGCGTCCTCGCGCCGCTCGGTGACCTCGCCGAGTCGCTCGTGAAGCGCGACCTCGGCGTGAAGGACCTCGGGATGGTGCTGCCGGGTCACGGCGGGATCCTCGACCGGTTCGACTCGCTGCTCTTCGCGTTGCCCGGTGGCTACGCCATCGCCCAGCTCACCGGCATCCTGCCGCTCTGACCGCGGGCCGGCGGTGACCACCCTCGCGGTGCTCGGGTCGACCGGGTCGATCGGCACCCAGACGCTCGACGTGGTCCGTGCCCGCGACGACGCCCCGCGGGTGTCGGTGCTCGGTGCGCACCGCTCGGTCGATCTGCTCGCGGTGCAGGCCGAGGAGTTCCGCCCCGACGTCGTCGTCGTCACCGACCCCGCCGCCGCGGCCGACCTCGGGTCCCGGCTCCCCGCCGGGGTGACGCTGGCGGTCGGTCCCGACGCGCTCGCCGAGGCGGCGGCCACGGCCGACGTGGTGCTGAACGCCGTCGTCGGGTTCGCCGGGCTCGGGGTCACGCTCGCCGCGCTCGGTGCGGGCCGACGTCTTGCGCTCGCGAACAAGGAATCCCTCGTCGCCGCGGGTCCCGTGGTGCGGCAGGTCCTCGCCACACCCGGTGCGGAGATGGTGCCCGTCGACAGCGAGCACTCGGCCCTCCACCAGTGCCTGCGGGCGGGCCGGTCGGTGGGGGAGGTGGCGCGGCTGCTGCTCACGGCGTCGGGTGGGCCGTTCCGGGGTCGTACCCGCGCGTCGCTCCGCGACGTCGGCGTCGCCGACGCGCTCGCGCATCCGACGTGGGCGATGGGGCCGAAGATCACCGTCGACTCGTCGACGCTGATGAACAAGGGGCTCGAGGTCATCGAGGCGTACGAGCTCTTCGACGTGCCGCTCGACCGGATCGACGTCGTCGTGCACCCCACGTCGATCGTGCACTCGATGGTGGAGTTCGTCGACGGGTCGACGATCGCGCAGCTGTCCCGTCCGGACATGCGCCTGCCGATCGCCTACGCGCTCCGGCTGCCCGACCGTGGCGGCCCGCCGTACGGGTCGATCGACTGGTCCGCCCCGCTGCGACTCGACTTCGAGCCTCCCGACCACGAGGCGTTCCCGTGCCTGGGGCTCGCGTACGAGGCGGCCCGGATCGGGGGGACGGCGCCGGCGTGGCTGAACGCCGCGAACGAGGTCGTCGTCGCAGCGTTCCTCGACGGCCGACTCGCCTGGGTCGCGATCCCCGAGGTCCTGCAGGCCTCGCTCGCACGCCATGATGGATCTGCAGCGACGACCGTCGCCGACGTGGTGGGTGCCGACGAGCGGGCCCGAGCGGTGACGGCCGAACTCCTACGGACGTGGACGTGAGGCGATCGATGCGGACGGACGACGGCGAGGCGGGCGAGGCGGTCGAGCGGACGTCGACGGCGAGCGCACGAGGCGGGCCCGTCCGACTCGCGCTCCTCGCTGCGGGTGTGCTCGTGCTCGGGGTCGCGACCGGCTGGGGCTGGTTCGTGATCGTCGGTGCGCTGCTGCTGATGATCTTCCTGCACGAGCTCGGGCACTACCTGACCGCCCGCTGGTCGGGGATGAAGGTCACCGAGTTCTTCATCGGCTTCGGCCCGAAGCTGTGGAGCTTCCAGCGTGGGGAGACGACCTTCGGGCTGAAGGCGATTCCGGCGGGCGCCTACGTGAAGGTCATCGGGATGTACGGCGGCGACGACGTCGACCCCGACGAGGAGCACCGCACCTACCGCCAGAAGAAGTACTACCAGCGGGTCGTGATGGCGTCGGCCGGCTCCGCGATGCACCTCGCCATCGCCGCGGTGTTGATCTTCGTCGTCCTCGTGGGCTTCGGCCGCCCGACGACCGCCGACTGGCGTGTCGCGAACGTGAGCGCGGCGAGCCCCGCGGCGGCAGCCGGGCTCGAGGCCGGGGACCGGGTGGTGCGCATCGACGGCACGGACGTCACCGACTGGGAGGCGCTCACCGAGGCCGTCCGACCGGCTGCGGGGCGCACGGTCGAGGTCGTGGTGCTGCGCGACGGCACCGAACGGACGGTCCGCGCGACCCTCGGCAGTCATCCCGACGGCACCGACCGCGGGTTCCTCGGTGTCGCCCCGGCGTTCGGCAACGAGCGCACCCCGGTGCTCGGTGCGGTCCCGGAGACGGGCCGCATCCTCGGCATGCTCGTCGTGGAGTCGACGAGGTCGATGGTGCGCATCCTGTCGCCGGATGGTCTCGGGAACTTCTTCGGTCTCGTCGCGGAGGGTCGGCCCGACCCTGCGCCGGACGTGGCCTCACCGACCGCCTCCGCGGCGTCGTCCGCTGCCGTGGAGGGTGACCGGCCGATGTCGATCTACGGGGCGGCCCGTCTCGGCGTCGATCTGCTCGACGACGGGGTGGACGCGTTCCTCGGTCTGTTGATCCTGCTGAACGTGTTCATCGGCCTGTTCAACCTGATCCCGTTGCTGCCCCTCGACGGCGGTCACATCGCGGTCGCCACCTACGAACGGGTGCGGGAGTTGCTGCGGCGGGACGGTCGCCGCTACTTCGTCGACGTCGGCAAGCTGATGCCGATCACCTACCTCGTCGTCGCGCTGCTCGTGGTGCTCGGCGGTTCGTCCCTGTTCCTCGACATCGTGAACCCGGTGTCGCTCCCCTGACGCTGGCGCGCGAGGCGGTCATCCCATGCAGTTCGAGACGAGCTTCCCCCGGCGTGCGACCCGCCAGATCATGGTCGGCGACGTCCCCGTGGGGGGAGGTGCGCCGATCACCGTGCAGTCGATGACGGTGACCAAGACCGCCGACGTCGAGGGCACGCTGCAGCAGATCTACGCGCTCGCCGCGGCCGGGTGCGACATCGTGCGCTGCACCTGCAACGAGACGGAGGCGGCGGAGGGTCTCGCACGGATCGTGCCCCGTTCGCCGATCCCGATCATCGCCGACATCCACAACAACCACCGGATGGCCCTCGCCGCGCTCGAGGCGGGTGTGCACGGCCTGCGTCTCAACCCCGGCAACATCCGGCGCCCCGAGCACATCAAGGCGGTCGCCGCAGCGTGCCGGGACCGCGGTGTGTCGATCCGTATCGGCGTGAACGGCGGGTCGCTCGACGAGTCGCTGTACGCGAAGTACGGCGGCAAGGTCACCCCCGAGGCGATGGTCGAGTCCGCGCTGATGGAGCTCGCCTACTTCCGGGAGGTCGACTTCGACCTCGTGAAGATCTCGGTGAAGGCGTCGAACGTGCCGCTCATGATCGAGGCGTACCGCCAGCTCGCCGAGGTCACCGACCATCCCCTCCACCTCGGGGTCACCGAGGCCGGTCCGCCGCCGGCGGGGCTCGTGAAGGCGACGGCGGGGATCGCCACGCTGCTCGCCGAGGGGATCGGGGACACGATCCGCTACTCGTTGACCGCGGATCCCGTCGAGGAGGTCCGCGCCGGTCGTCAGCTCCTCGAGGCGATGGGTCTGCGGGAGCGCAAGAACGTCGACCTGATCGCGTGCCCGTCGTGCGGGCGGGCCGAGATCGACGTGATCGACGTCGCCCGTCGGGCGATGGAGGCGTTCGGCGACCGGGAGATCCCGCTGCAGATCGCGGTGATGGGCTGTGTCGTGAACGGCCCGGGGGAGGCCCGCGACGCCGATCTCGGTATCGCAGCGGGCAACAAGCGCGGGCACCTGTTCGTGAAGGGGCGCAACGTCGCCGTCGTCCCCGAGGACCGGATGGTCGAGGAGCTCGTCGCCTGGGCGGAGCTGATCCACAGCGAGGGGGTCGACGCGGCGCTCGCCCGGGCCGACCTCGCCGTTGCGGAGCGTGAGGCCCGCAAGGACCGGGCCCGTCTCCTCGAGGACCAGGGTGACGACGCGAACGCGTCCGAGGCCCGCGTCGACCTGATCCGGCGCAATCTCGGCGGCTGACCGTCCGTGCCGCCCCGCCGGTAGCATCCGGCGCCTATGGCGAAGCCTCCGATCCTCACCCCTCGTGCCGAGGACTTCCCGCGCTGGTACCAGGACGTGCTCGCGAAGGCCGAGCTCGCCGAGAACGGCCCGGTCCGCGGCACGATGGTCATCAAGCCGTACGGCTACGGCATCTGGGAGCGGATGCAGGCCGAGATGGACGCCCGCATCAAGGCGGCCGGTGCCGAGAACGTGTACCTGCCGCTGTTCATCCCCGAGAGCTACCTGCGGCGTGAGGCGGAGCACGTCGAGGGGTTCAGCCCCGAACTCGCCGTCGTCACCGTCGCCGGCGGCAAGACGCTCGAGGAGCCGGTCGTGGTGCGCCCCACGTCGGAGACGGTCTTCGGTGAGGTCATGGCGCGCTGGGTGCAGTCCTACCGCGACCTGCCGCTCCTGCTGAACCAGTGGGCGAACGTGGTGCGCTGGGAACTGCGTCCCCGGGTGTTCCTGCGGACGACGGAGTTCCTGTGGCAGGAGGGTCACACGGCGCACGCCACGCGTGACGACGCCGCCGCGTACGCCCGCCGGATCCTGTTCGACTGCTACCTCGACTTCATGCGCGAGGTGCTCGCCGTCCCGGTGCAGGTCGGGGTGAAGACACGGCGGGAACGCTTCGCCGGCGCGATCAACACGATGACCTGCGAGGGGATGATGGGCGACGGCAAGGCCCTGCAGATGGCGACGAGCCACGAGCTGGGCCGGAACTTCGCGGTCGCCTTCGACATCGACTACCTCGACGACACCGGGACCCGGCAGCACTGTTGGACGACGTCGTGGGGTTCGTCGACCCGGATGGTCGGCGGGCTCGTCATGTGTCACGGCGACGACGCCGGTCTGCGGGTCCCGCCCCGGGTCGCCCACGTGCAGGCGGTCGTGCTGCTCGTGCGCGACGAGGACGGTGCCGGTGACGCGGCGGCCCGTCTCGAGGCCGAGCTCCGGGCGGCGGGCGTGCGCAGCCGCCTCGACGCGCAGACATCCACGAGCTTCGGCCGCCGGGCGACGGACTGGGAGCTGAAGGGCGTACCGGTCCGGCTCGAGGTCGGGCCCCGGGATCTCGCAGAGGGACGGGTGACGCTCGTGCGGCGCGACACCGGTGCGAAGACCGACGTCGCCGTCGCCGACGCAGCGGCCGCCGTGGTGCGGGCCCTCGACGACGTGCAGGCCGCACTGCTCGCCGAGGCGACGCAGCGACGTGACGAACGCACCGTGCGGGTCGGGTCGGTCGACGAGGCGCTCGAGGCCGCGCAGACGGGCTTCGCCCGGATCCCGTGGGCGCTCGTCGGTGACGACGGCGAGGACCGTCTCGCCGCGCAGGCCGTCACGGTGCGCTGTCTGCAGCACGCCGACGGGTCGGTTCCCGACGTGGTCGACGGCGTGCCCGTCGGCGACGACCTCGAGGCGCTCGTGGCCCGCTCGTACTGAGCGGGGGAGTACACTTCTGGTCCCGATCTTCCATCCCCTCGGATGAAGGCGTGGGCTCCGGCCCACGCCTTTCCCGTAGGGGGCGACCGACGACCCGAGGAGGTGCATGATGGCGACGTCCGAACGACTGCAGGCCATCGTCGCGCCCGTGGTCGAGGCCGCCGGTGTCGAACTCGTCGACCTCGAGTACGGCGGTGGGTCGCTCCGGGTCGTGGTCGACGAGCCGGGCGGTATCGGCAGCGAGCGCCTCGGTGCGGTGACGGTCGCCCTGTCCCGTGCCCTCGACGAGGCCGACCCGCTTCCCGGCCGGTACACGCTCGAGGTGTCGAGCCCCGGGGTGGAGCGCCCGCTGCGCACCCCCGAGCACTTCCGTCGTGCCGTCGGCACCAAGGTCAACCTGCGCGATGTCGGCGGCGACGGCGAGGGGTCGCGCCGGGTCGTGGGTGTCGTGCTCGCCGCGGACGACACCGAGGTCGTGGTGCGGGCCGAGGGCGAGCGTCCGACGGACGAGCCGACCGAGGTCCGCATCCCGTACGGGCGCATCGACCGTGCCCGCACCGTCTTCGAGTGGGGGCCCGCCCCCAAGCCGGGCAAGGGATCCAAGCCCGGTGCCGCCAAGCGGCGCCCCTCCGGCGCCCCGACGAACCGTTCGACCCGAGGAGCAACGACATGAGCAACGTCGACATGATGGACGCCCTCCAGGCGATCGCCGCGGAGAAGGGCATCTCGATCGACACCCTGTTCCGGGCACTCGCCGACGCGCTCGAGTCGGCGTACAAGCGCATGCCCGATTCGGAGGAGTACGCCTGGGTCACGATCGACCCGGACACCTTCGCGATCAAGGTGTTCGCCCAGGACGTCGACGAGGAGGGTGAGCCCTACGGTCCCGAGCGCGACGTCACCCCGTCGAACTTCGGACGCATCGCCGCACAGACGGCGAAGCAGGTGATGCTGCAGCGCATCCGGGAGGCCGAGCGCGAGCTCAAGTACGAGGAGTACGCCGGCCGCGAGGGCGACATCGTCACCGGCATCATCCAGCAGAACGACAGCCGTTACACGCTGCTCGACCTCGGTCGGGTGGAGGCCCTCCTGCCGCAGTCCGAGCAGGTCTCCTTCGAGCGTCCCGAGCCGGGTGCCCGTCTCAAGGCGTACATCGTCGAGGTGCGCCGCACGGCGAAGGGTCCCCAGATCGTCGTCAGCCGCACGCACCCGGGGTTGATCCTCGAACTGTTCAAGCTCGAGGTCCCCGAGATCGCCGACGGCGTGGTCGAGATCAAGGCCTGCGCCCGTGAACCAGGGCACCGCACGAAGATCGCCGTGTGGTCGAACGACCCCAACGTCGACCCGGTCGGCGCCTGCGTCGGGGCGCGGGGCAGTCGGGTCCGCCAGGTGGTCAACGAACTGCGGGGCGAGAAGATCGACATCGTCCCCTTCAGCCACGAGCCGTCGGACTTCGTGACCAAGGCGCTGTCCCCGGCCAAGGTGAAGGAGGTCCGGATCCACCCCGATTCGGGCACCGCCGAGGTGATCGTCCCCGACCACCAGCTCTCGCTGTCGATCGGCAAGGAGGGCCAGAACGCCCGCCTCGCCGCCCGGCTCACCGGCTGGCGCGTCGACATCCGCTCGGAGAGCCAGTACCTCGAGCCGGAGACCCCCGAGGCCCCCGAGGGCCAGGAGTGGGCCGAGGGCGAGTGGACGGTCGACCCGGCCACGGGCGAGCAGGTCTGGCAGCCGGCCGAGGGTGGCCCGGCGATGTCGGCCCAGGAGTGGTCGGGTGGCGACGCCCCCGCGCCCGAGGCCTGAGCACGTCCCGCAACGCACCTGCATCGGCTGTCGACGGACCGCCGCAGCGACAGAACTCGTCCGGTACGCGCTCGTCGGTGACCGTGTGGTCGCCGATCGGTGCGCACCCGGCCGAGGTGCCTGGTTGTGCCCCGGGGGTGCGACCTGTCTCGACGTCGCCCGCCGAGGTCGCCGCTTCCACCGTGCGCTGCGCCTTCCGGCGGGAATCGACGTTGCCCTGCCGGACGTCGCCGCGGGCTAGCATGCGACGTCGCGTCGGCGCCGGGCGGTTCGTCCGTCATGTCCCGGCACCGATCCATCGAACGAACGACCCGAGGGGCTGAGACCGCACTTGCCCGCCAAGATCCGGCTGTATGAGCTCGCACGAGAGCTCGGCATGACCAACAAGGAGACGCTCGACCTCTGCGAATCGCTGGGGATCGGCGTGAAGAGCCACTCCTCGAGCGTGGTCGATGCCCAGGCGGACCGCGTCCGCCGCAAGGCCGAGCGTGAAGGTCTCATCCGGGACGTCCAGCCCGCCGAGGAGGAGCCGGTCCGACCGGCGAAGGCCAAGGCGCGCAAGGACGAGGCCCCGGTCGTCGAGCCTGTCGCCGAAGCTCCCGCTGTGCCTGCGGTTGCACCTGCGCCGGAGGCCGCCCCGGCCCCTGTCGTCGAGACCCCTGCGGTCGCACCGACTCCGGCCGTCGAGGCCATCCCGTCCGACGTCGAGGGTGCGGATCGTGCCGACGGCGCCGGTGGTGCTGCGACGTTCGTCCCGCGTGGCCCGATCTCCTCGGGTGGACGTGCCGGTGGTCCCCGTCGTCCGGAGCCGATGCCGCCGCGTGTCGAGCCGCGTCCGCCGATGCCGCCGCGCATCCCCGCGGCGCCGCCCGCCGCCCGCGCCCCGCAGGCCCCGCCTGCGGCCGCACCTCGTCCGCCGGTCGCCCCGGGTACGCCCGGTGCGCCGCGTCCCCCGATGCCGCCGCCTGGCGCCGTGCCGCCTGGTGGCGGTCCGCCGCGTCGTCCGGCCGGTGCCCCGGCCGCGCCATCGGGTCGTCCGATCCCGCCGCCGCCCGGTGGCCCGCCGCTGTCGCGCACCGGTCGCCCGATCCCGCCGCCGCCCGGTGGGTTCCGTCGTCCGGGCGCGCCGGGTCCGGGCGGTCCTGGTGGCCCCGGTGGTCAGCGTCCCGGTGGCGGTTTCCGTCCGGGTGGTCCCGGCGGTGGTGGCGGTGGTTTCCGTCCGGGTGGTCCCGGCGGTGGTGGTGGTTTCCGTCCGGGCGGTGGCCCGGGTGGTGGTGGTGGTTTCCGTCCGGGCGGTGGCCCGGGTGGCGGCGGTCCCGGTGGCGGGTTCCGTCCCGGTGGCGGACCCGGCGGTGGTCCCGGCGGTGGCCGTGGCGGCCCCGGCGGTCGTGGTGGCCCGGGTGGCCGCCCGCCGCAGCGACGCAAAGGTGGTCGTCGGCGTCGGAGCCTCGAGGAGCTGCAGCCGCTCGACATGCCGACCTACACCCCCTCGAACGCGCCCGTGCCCGAGGGTGACATCGTCGTCGAGCGTGGTTCAACGGCGCAGCAGGTCGGCCCGAAGTTCAACCGCACCGCGGCCGACGTCATCCGCTTCCTGTTGCAGCAGGGCGAGATGGTGACGGCGACGCAGTCGCTCACCGACGACATGATCGAGCTCTTCGCCGCCGAGGTGGGTGCGGAGATCCGCCTCGTCGACGCGGGTGAGGAGCAGGAGGTCGAGCTGCGCGGTCGTCTCGGTCTCGACATCGACACCGAGGACGAGGACTACGACTCGCTGCCGCTGCGGCCGCCGGTCATCACCGTCATGGGTCACGTCGACCACGGCAAGACCAAGCTCCTCGACCAGATCCGCAAGACGAACGTGGTCGCCGGTGAGGCGGGTGGCA
>CAYVOK010000058.1:10242-13819 GCA_964453335.1 uncultured Acidimicrobiaceae bacterium | reverse complement strand
CGGGTAGCTCAGTTGGCAGAGCGCGCGCCTGAAAAGCGCGAGGTCACCGGATCGACGCCGGTCCCGACCACAGACCACCCGACGGTGCGGCCTGGTGTTTCACCGGCCCCGTCGCGGGGTAGCGGCCCTCCTGGTTCGACCGGGAGGACGACATGGAGGTGTGGCACCTCGACGCCGGCGGCGCTCCGGGCGCGGTCTGCGGGGTGACGGACGGGTTGTGGACGCTCGCGAACGAACAGGCGGCGGCAGGTGCTCGGGTGACCGTGGCATGTCGGTCGGACCCGGCGCCGTGGACACCTCCGCACGGTGTCCGGGCGGTGCCCGTTCCCGGGCCGACCGGCGATCCGGTGGGGGTGCTCGCCACGGCACACGGCCGTTGGCCCGACGTCGTGCATCTGCACGGCGTGTGGGAGCCGCGCCATGTGGCGGCTGCGGCACGGCTGTGGCGGGCCGGTGTCCCCTTCGTGGTGACCCCGCACGGGGGCCTGTCGACGGCGTTGCGCGCCCGGCGACCCGTGCAGCGGTCCGCCTGGGTGCGCGGGGTGCTCCGCCCGTGGCTGGAGCGGGCGGCGGCCGTGCTGTTCCTGTTCGAGGAGGAGGCGGAGGAGGCGGCCCGTCTCCTCGGGCGGATGCCGCCCCGGGTGCGGGTCGTGCCCTTCCCCGTGGCCGGTGACGCCCCGGTCGAGGTCGACCGAGCACCGGCGGCGGAGCCGACGGTCGCGTTCCTCGGCCGCTACGACGTGTTCCAGAAGGGCCTCGACCGGTTCGTCGATCTCGCCCGGCTGCTGCCCGAGGTCCGCTTCGAGGCGCACGGTTCACCGCCCGCCGGGGGACGGGCGCTCGCCGAGTTCCGTGCCCTCGAATCGGCCGCGCCGTCGAACGTGCGCTTCGGTGCGCCGGTGCGCGGCGCGGCGAAGGCCGACGTGTTGGCCGGGGCGTGGATGTACCTGCAGCCCTCGAGGTTCGAGGGGTTCCCGCTCGCCGTCGCCGAGGCCCTCCGCGCGGGGGTGCCGGTCGCCGGGCCGGCGGCGCTGCCGTTCGTCCGCCATCTGGCCCGCCACCGGGCGGTCGCCCCGCTGCCCGGGGCCCCTTCGGCGGCGGCGCGTGAGCTCCTCGATCGGTTGGGTCGGCCGGCCCGGCTCGCCGCGCTCGGCGAGGACGGTCGACGGTTCGCGGCGCACCGGTTCGCCCCGGGTCGGGCCGGGGCGGCGCACCTGCCGGTCTACGCCGCGGCGGTGCGCGGGGGCGACGCCGTGGTGCCCGCGTCGTTGCCGCCGACGCCGAGGTAGTTCCACGGTCCGGGTCGGAGCAGTTGCCGCCACTTCCCGGGCCGGAGGGCCCCGCCGACGACCGGGAACGTGCACCGGATTCGTTCGGCGCCCGACGTCGTGTGGTCGCGCACCGCTGCGGCGTAGCCGGCGAGCATCGCCGTCGGGTACCAGGCAGCGGGGCGGTCGGGCTGGGACCACGCCGCCTTCACGGCCCGGTCGGTCTGGCGGGTGGACGTCCCGGGGTGGCAGCGCCGGTGGAACAGGTCGGCGTCGACGGTGACGAACCGGCCCTGCAGGGCGAGTCGGGCGAGGAGCAGTTTGTCCGCCCCGTACAGCGAGCCGAGCCGCGGGGTGGCGAGGAGTGCGTCGCTGCGGACGACGCCGAAGATGTGCCCGGCGTACCCCGTGTGGGCGATCACCGCCCAGAGGCGGCGGTCCGGGCGCGGGTCGGCGACCCCGTCGATGAACGGTGCGCCCTCGGGTGCGGCCTCGACGAACCCGTCGACGTCGACGTAGCCGCCGGTGACGGGGCGCAACGGTGCGCCGGTGCGGTCGATGAGCCGCATGCGGCTGTGGCCGAGCACGGCGTCGGGCCGTCGTTCGAGGAGGCGGAGCACGCGTTCGAGGTAGTCGGGTGCGAGGACGTCGTCGGCGGCCGCCCATTTGAAGTACGGACCGCGGGCGTGGGCGAGCAGGCGGTTGTAGTTCGGGTTGGCGCCGATGTCGACGGTGTTGCGCAGCGAGCGGACCCGTGGGTCGGCTGCTGCGGCTGCGGCGACGATGTCGGGGGTGCCGTCGGTCGACGCGTTGTCGCTGACGACGAGGCAGAGGTCCCCCATCGTCTGGCCGAGGATCGACTCGATCGCGTCGGCGACGTACGGCTCCCCGTTCCGCACGGGCATGCCGATGGTGATGCGGGGTCTGCTGCGGTGGCTCGTCCTGGGCACGGGGGGAGGTACCCGCCGTGCGGCCTCCTACAACGTGGGTCGGCCTTCGTAGCCGGCGGCGCCGGGGTGGCGGGCGACGACGTCGCCGACCCGGCGGGCGAATGCGTCGACCTGGTCGCCGGCCCGACCGACGAAGGACCCGTGATCGGCGAGCACCTCGGCGAGCGCCGCCCGGTCGAGGGGGAACGCCGGGTCGTCGGCGAGCCGGTCGATGAGCGTGTTGACCCGTCCGCCGGTCTCGCGGAGCTCGCGTGCGACGGCGGTGGCGTGGTGCTTGATGCGTTCGTGGGTCTCCTCGCGTCCTGCGCCGACGCGCACAGCGGCGACGAGGAGGCGGGTGGTGGCGAGGAACGGCAGGTAGCGCTCGAGCTCGGCGTCGATGACGGCGGGGTAGGCCCCGAAGTCGCGCAGCACCTCGAGGCTCGTCTCGAGCAGACCGTCGATGGCGGCGAACGCGTCGGGGAGCACGACCCGGCGCACGACGGAGCAGCTCACGTCGCCTTCGTTCCACTGGTCGGCGGCGAGGGCCCCGGCCATCGTCAGGTGGCCGCGCAGGATGGTGGTGAACCCGCCGATGCGTTCGGCGGAGCGCGTGTTCATCTTGTGCGGCATCGCCGAGCTGCCGACCTGGCCTTCACGGAACCCTTCGGTGACGAGGTCGTGGCCGGCCATGAGTCGCACGGTGAGGGCGAGGTTCGCCGGGCCGGATGCGACGAGGAGCAGGGTCGCGACGACGTCGAGGTCGAGGGAGCGCGGGTACACCTGGCCGACGGAGCCGAGGGTGGCGGTGAACCCGAGGTGGTCGGCGACGCGGCGTTCGAGTTCGTCGACGGCGGCGGTGTCGCCGCCGAGCAGGTCGACGAGGTCGGCCTGGGTGCCGACGGGCCCCTTCACGCCGCGCAGCGGGTAGCGGGCGATCAGGTCGTCGAGCCGGCCGTGCGCGTGGAGGAGTTCCTCGCCGGCGTTCGCGAACCGCTTGCCGAGCGTGGTGGGTTGCGCCGGCACGTTGTGGGTGCGGGCGGCCATGACGAGGTCGGCGTGGGCGGTGGCGCGTTCGGCGAGCCGGGCGAGGACGGCGACGGTCTTGTCGCGCACGAGTTCGAGCGACCGGCGGATCTGGAGTTGTTCGACGTTCTCGGTGAGGTCGCGTGACGTCATGCCGACGTGGATGGCTTCGTGGCCGGCGAGCGCGTTGTACGCGTCGATGCGGGCCTTCACGTCGTGGCGGGTGACGCGTTCCCGTGCCCGGATGTCGGCGAGGTCGACCTGGTCGAGCACGGCCCGGTAGTCGGCGATCACGCCGTCGGCGACGGCGAGTCCGAGGGCGCGTTGGGATTCGAGGACGGCGAGCCACAGCTC
>CAYVOK010000058.1:0-10142 GCA_964453335.1 uncultured Acidimicrobiaceae bacterium | reverse complement strand
CCGGGGAAGTCGCGGTACACGGGGACGGCCCGGTGCAGGTCGGACTGGTGGTACGGCAGGTCGTGGTGATGGACGCCGTCGATCTCGTACCCGGTGCAGATCCGCACGACGTCGAGGTCGTCGAGGACGTCGAGCTTCGCGATGGCGAGTTCGGACAGCGAGTTGAGCCGGACGGCGTGGCGCAGCATGACGGCGTCGAACCAGCCGGGCCGGCGACGACGGCCGGTGTTGGTGCCGAACTCGCGGCCGACGGTGACGATGTGTTCGCCGACTTCGTCGAACAGTTCGGTGGGGAACGGTCCGGCGCCGACGCGGGTGACGTACGCCTTCGCGACGCCGAGCACCCCGTCGATGTGGCGGGGGCCGACGCCGGCGCCGGTGCACGCACCGCCGGCGACGGGGTTCGACGACGTGACGTAGGGGTAGGTGCCCTGGTCGAGGTCGAGGAACGTCGCCTGCGCACCTTCGAAGAGGATCCGCTGGCCGGCCTCGAGTGCCCGGTGGATGATGCCGACGGTGTCGGCGATGAGCGGTTCGAGCCGGGCGCGGCACTCGCCGAGGTAGGTCTCGGCGATCTCGTCGGCGTCGAGGGGGAGCCGGTTGTAGACCTTCGCGAACACCTGGTTCTTCTCGCGGAGGGCGCCGTCGAGCTTCTGGCGGAAGATGGAGGGGTCCAGCAGGTCCTGGACCCGCAGGCCGATGCGGGTGGCCTTGTCGGCGTACGCGGGGCCGATGCCCCGCTTGGTGGTGCCGATCTTGTTGCGGCCGAGGTACCGCTCGGTGAGCCCGTCGATCTCCTGGTGGTAAGGGAGGATCAGGTGGGCGTTGCCGCTGACCCGCAGCTTCGACGTGTCCACGCCACGCGCGGCGAGCATGTCGAGTTCGCCGATGAGCACGCGCGGGTCGACGACGACCCCGTTGCCGATGAGTGGGGTGATGTGCGGGTACAGGATGCCGCTCGGGACGAGCTGCAGCTTGTAGGACTGGTCGCCGACGACGATCGTGTGGCCGGCGTTGTGGCCGCCCTGGTAGCGCACGACGAGGTCGGTCTCCCGGCTGAGGAGGTCGGTGAACTTCCCCTTCCCCTCATCTCCCCACTGGGTTCCGACGACCACGGTCGCAGGCACGGGTTCCTCCTTCCGCACACGGCGTGGTGCGGTGTTGGCGACGGCTCGCCGGCCCGCTTTCGGGCCGCAGCAGTCTACCGGTCGGCCCGTTGCGCCCCTCCACCGGGTCGTCCGGACCAGGGTTCGACGCTCTGGCGGAGCGGGACGAGGTCGCGGCGGTACTGGCGGTGGGTGCGTTCGACCTCGGCCTGCACGACGGCTGCGGCCTGGTCGAGTCGCCGGCGCAGGCGTTCGTTCTCGGCCTCGAGTTCGAGGACGCGTTTCACCCCGGCGAGGTTGAGGCCTTCGTTGGTGAGCTCCTGGATGCGCAGGAGGGTGCGGATGTCCTCGTCGCTGTACCGCCTGCTCCCCCCGCCCGTGCGCTGGGGCGCGAGCAGGCCTTTGCGTTCGTAGACGCGCAGGGTCTGGGGGTGCATGCCGGCGAGTTCGGCGGCGACGGAGATGACGTAGACGGCTCGTGCGGTGCGGAACGCGTACGTCATCGTCGGTGCTCCTAGCCGCGGACCTTGACCATCGCGGCCCGGACGACCCGCCCGTTCCAGCGGTAGCCGGTGCGCAGGACCTCGGCGACGACCTGGGGTCCGCCGTCGCCTTCTTCGAAGAGGACGGCTTCGTGCACGGTCGGGTCGAAGGGGACCTCGGCGTCGGCGACGCGTTCGAGACCGTCGCGTTCGAGCACGCCGAGGAGCTGGGTGCCGACGGCGGCGACACCATCGACCCCGTGCGCGGCGGCGGCGTCGCATGCGTCGAGGACGGGCAGCAGCTTGGCGACGAGGCCTTCAGCGGCCCGTTCGACGAGTTCGGCCTGTTGCGCGGCGACCCGCTTGCGGTGGTTGTCGTAGTCGGCCTGCAGACGGGCCCGGGCGTCGAGGTGGGCGTCGCGTTCGGCGGTGAGGGTCTCGATGAGGGCGACGAGGTCCTCGACGGTCATCGGGGTCTCGCCGCCCGTCGCCACCTCCTCGGCGCCGGCGTCGTCGGGTGTGACGTCGCCCTCGGGTGCGGTGTCGGTGCTCATCACCGCTTGTCGTCGTCGACGATCTCGGCGTCGACGACGTCGTCGTCCCCGCCGGGCGTGTCGCCGGTGGCGGAGGCGGCCTGGTCGGCGGCGGCCTGCTCGTAGAGCTTCTGGCCGAACGCCTGGCTGAGGGTCATGAGGCGTTCGGTGCCGCTCTTGATGGCCTCGACGTCGCTGCCCTTGAGGGCGGCTTCGAGGGCTTCGACCGCTGCGGTGACGTCGTCCTTCTCGGGTCCGCTGAACTTCTCGCCCTGGTCGGCGAGGAGCTTGCGGGTCTGGTACACGAGGGTGTCGGCGGTGTTGCGGGTCTCGGCCTCGTCGCGGCGCTGCCGGTCTTCCTCGGCGTGCTGTTCGGCGTCGCGGATCATCTGGGAGATGGCGTCCTTGTCGAGGGAGGACTGCCCGGTGATGGTCATCGTCTGGGACTTGCCGGTGGCACGGTCCTGGGCGGAGACGGACACGATGCCGTTGGCGTCGATGTCGAAGGTGACCTCGATCTGGGGCACGCCGCGCGGGGCGGGGGGCAGGTCGACGAGCTGGAACTTCCCGAGGGTCTTGTTGAAGTTCGCCATCTCGCGTTCGCCCTGCAGCACGTGGATCTCGACGGAGGGCTGCATGTCCTCGGCGGTGGTGAACACCTCGGTGCGCCGGGTCGGGATGGTGGTGTTGCGTTCGATGAGGCGGGTCATGACGCCGCCCTTGGTCTCGATGCCGAGCGACAGCGGGGTGACGTCGAGGAGGAGCACGTCCTTCACGTCGCCCTTGAGGACGCCGGCCTGCACGGCGGCACCGACGGCGACGACCTCGTCGGGGTTGACGCCCTTGTGCGGCTCGCTGCCCGTGAGGGCGACCACGAGGTCGGTGACGGCGGGCATGCGGGTCGAGCCGCCGACGAGGATCACGTGGCTGAGGTCGCCCTTGGCGAGCCCGGCGTCCTTGAGTGCCTGCTCGAAGGGGATGCGGCACCGTTCGAGCAGGTCGGCGGTGAGCTCCTGGAACTTCGCCCGGGTGAGCGTGTAGTCGAGGTGGAGCGGGCCGTCGGCGGTCGCGGTGATGAACGGCAGGTTGATCTGGGTCGACTGGAGCGACGACAGCTCGATCTTGGCCTTCTCGGCTGCTTCCTTGAGGCGCTGCATCGCCATCTTGTCGGCGCCGAGGTCGACGCCGTGGTCGCCCTTGAAGCTGGTGACGAGCCAGTGCATGACCTTGTCGTCCCAGTCGTCGCCGCCGAGGCGGGTGTCGCCGGCGGTGGACTTCACCTCGAAGACGCCGTCGCCGATCTCGAGGACGGACACGTCGAAGGTGCCGCCGCCGAGGTCGAACACGAGGATCGTCTGGTCGGTGGCCTCCTTGTCGAGGCCGTAGGCGAGGGCGGCGGCGGTCGGCTCGTTGATGATGCGGAGCACCTCGAGGCCGGCGATCTCGCCCGCTTCCTTGGTGGCGGTGCGCTGGGCGTCGTCGAAGTAGGCGGGGACGGTGATGACCGCCTGGGTGACGGTGTCGCCGAGGTAGGCCTCGGCGTCGCGCTTGAGCTTCATGAGCGTGCGGGCGCTGATCTCCTGGGAGGTGTACGCCTTGCCGTCGATGTCGATGGTCCACCGGGTGCCCATGTGTCGCTTCACGGAGCGGATGGTGCGGTCGGGGTTGGTGATGGCCTGCCGCTTGGCGACCTCGCCGACGAGGACCTCGCCGGACTTCGCGAATGCGACGACGGAGGGGGTCGTGCGGCCTCCCTCGGCGTTGGCGATGACGACCGGGTCGCCGCCTTCGAGGACGGCGACGACCGAGTTCGTGGTCCCGAGGTCGATTCCCACTGCCTTCGGCATCTGGTTGCTCCTTGTCGGATGGCGGACGAGTGATGGTACCGACGCCGTGGGGCCTGGGCGACATCGTTCAGTCCGTGTTGACGCACAAATCTAAGTCTGAGTGACTCAGGTTTTATTCCGACCGCCTCTGACCAGGGAAAACGGCTCGCCGCAGCCTGCTCGGTGCGCCTGTGCGAACATGGGCGCATGGCGAGCCTGGTCCTCATGCGTCACGGTGAGAGCGAGTGGAACCTCCGGAACCTGTTCACGGGCTGGGTCGACGTCGACCTGACCGAGAAGGGTCGGGCGGAGGCGGCTGCGGGCGGGCGGGCGCTCGCCGAGGCGGGCCTCGCACCCGACGTCGTGCACACCTCCCTGCAGCTCCGGGCGATCCGGACCGCGAACCTCGCGCTCGAGGAGCTCGGTCGGTTGTGGGTACCGGTGCGGCGGAGCTGGCGATTGAACGAACGCCATTACGGCGGTCTCACCGGGCTCGACAAGAAGGAGACGACGGACCGGTACGGGGTCGAGCAGGTGCACGTGTGGCGTCGTTCCTACGACGTGCCGCCGCCGCCGATGGACCCGGCGAGCGAGTACCACGCCTCCCGTGACCCGCGGTATGCCGACCTCCCGTCGGACGTGCTCCCGGCGACGGAGTGCTTGCAGGACGTCGTCGCCCGCATGCTCCCCTACTGGTACGACGCGATCGTCCCCGACCTGCGGGCGGGCCGGCGGGTGCTCGTCGCTGCGCACGGGAACTCGTTGCGGGCCCTCGTCATGCACCTCGACGGGTTGAGCACCGAGGAGATCCCGGAACTGAACCTGCCGACGGGCGTGCCGCTGCACTACGAGCTCGACGACGACATGCGGCCGGTGCAGGCGATGCACCCGCTCGAACGGGTCGTCGGCGACGCCGAGGCCGCCCGGGCGGCGGCCGCCGCGGTCGCCGCGCAGGCCACCGGCGGGCGCTAGGCGGCGTCGAGGAGCCCGCGGATCAGCTCGCAGAGCACGGTCGTGCGTTCGGAGGCGAGCTGGGGTGCGGGCAGCAGGTTGACGAGCACGGCGATCGCGAGGTCGGCCTCGGGGTCGGCGACGACGACCTGACCGCCGTGGCCGCCGTGGCCGAACGCCGTGGTGCGGGGGCCGAGCGCGCCGACGGCGCCTCCCTCCCACCGGCCGCCGAGCTCGAACCCGGCGCTGCGGCGCACCTCGACGTCGAGGCACACGTCGACGGCCTCCACGACCGGGCTGGCCATCGCGGCGACCGTGTCGCTGCGGAACAGTCCGCCGCCGCCGACTGCGAGGGCGCCGAAGAGGCGGGCGAGCGGCACGGCGGACGACCAGCCGGAGAACGCCGGTTGGCGGGCGGCCCGCACCCGCGGGTCGTTCCAGTCGGGTTCGAACGCCGGGGGCATCGCTTCGACGGCGGGGTGGACGTGCCCGTTCGGGACGATCCATTCGAGACCCCGTGACCCGGGTGCCTCGACGACGACCGCCGCCCGGTCGGCCGCCCCGACGGGCAGGCCGCAGAACACCTCGGGCGCGAACCGGTCGGGGAAGGGCCGGCCGGTGACCGCTTCGACGAGGCCGCGCAGCAGCCAGCCGTGGGTGAGCGTGTGGTAGCCGGTGGCGGTGCCGGGCTCCCACGCCGGTTCGAGGCCGGCGACCCAGTCGATGCCGGCCCGGTCGTCGACGAGGGTGGCGACGTCGATGCCGGGCGGGGCCCGGTGCAGGCCGCCCTGGTGGGCGAGGACCTGGCGGACGGTGACGGGGGCCCGGAACGCGGGCCAGTGGGCGGCGACCGGTTCGTCGAGTCGTAGTCGGCCTGCTTCGATGAGCCGCCACACCTCGAGTGCGGCGAGGGCCTTCGTGACGGAGAAACAGCAGAACAGGCTGTCGGGGAGCACCGGGCGGGTGCGGGCCGGGTCGAGGTGGCCGGCGGCGACGTCGACGACGAGGACGCCCCCTTGCACGGCGGCGACCTGCACGCCGAGGTGCCGGCCGGCGGCGAGGTCATCGGCGACGAGCTCCCGGACGGCCTCCTGCACGTGCTCCACGCGTCGGATGCTACGGGTCGCCCGGTAGCGTTCGTGGCGGTGTCCCCCGCTCCGCTGCCCGTGTTCGTGAACCCTGCGGCACGCAAGGGACGGTCGGCCGGTGCGGTGCGCCGTGGGCTCGCTGCACTGGAGGCGTTCGGTGCGTCGCCCCAGGTGGTGCCCACCCCCGACGTGGCCGCCGTGCGTGCCGCTGCGACGCGTTGCGCGGCCGACGGGGTCGAGCGGGTCGTGGCGTTCGGCGGCGACGGGATCGTGCACCAGGTGCTCCAGGGGATCGCCGGGTCCGGAACGGCGCTCGGCATCGTCCCGGTCGGTTCGGGCAACGACCTGGCCCGGGCGTTGCGGTTGCCGTTGCGGCCGGTCGACGCCGCCCGGGTGGCGCTCGCCGACCCGGTGGCCCTCGACGCGCTGCGGGTCGACGGCACCTGGGTGGCGACGGTGGCGACGACGGGGTTCGCCGCTGCGGTGAACACCCGGGCGACGGCGATGCGGTTCCCTCGGGGGCAGGCCCGCTACAGCGTTGCGACGTTCGCGGAACTGGCCCGGGTGCGGGCGGTGCCGGTGCGGCTCGGGCTCGACGACGCGCCGCCGATCACGGTGCCGGCGGTGCTCGTCGCCGTGGGCAACACGACACAGTTCGGCGGTGGGATGCGGGTGTGCCCGGACGCGTCGCCGACCGACGGGCTGGCGGACGTAACCGTGATCGGTGACGTGGGTCCCGTCACCCTCGCCCGCACGTTCCCCCGGATCTTCTCGGGCAGCCATGTGCGGCACCGGAAGGTGCAGACGTTCCGGGCGCGGACGGTGCGGATCGAGGTCGAGGGTGACGTGGTCGGTGTGCACGGCGACGGCGAGGTCGTCGGCCCGCTGCCGGCGACGGTGACGACGGTGCCGGGGGCGTGGCGGGTGGCCGGGGCGCGCACGGTCTGACCGGCATCGGGAGGTCGCCGGTTCGAACGGGGGCCGACTACCGTTCGCGTCGATGTCCGCGCCCACCGAAACCCCTGCCGTCGACGCCGGGACCGCTGCCGGTCCGAAGCGTTCGGCGTTGAAGCCACGGCACGTCCCGCTCGTCATCGGGTTCGCGTTCGCCGCTGTCACGGCGGTGTCCGGCCTCGCCTCGGCGCTCGTCCACCACGAGGAGACCTCGGAGGTGCGGCGTGAGGTGTTCGGGAACATCCCCGGGTCGTTCAAGCTGGCCTTCTACACGCTCCTCCCGCTGCTGATCGTCTACGGGTCGATCCAGTTCTCGTTGCGGATGCGGAACTGGGAGCGCGGTCGCCCGGATCGTCGGGCGACGACCCCGCAGAACGTGAAGCGGCGTCTCGCCGACTTCCGGGCGGGTGTGTACATGCGGACGCTGATGCGTGAGCCCGGCGCGGGGATCATGCACAGCCTCATCTACTTCAACTTCATCATCCTGCTCGGGGTGACGACGGTGCTGGAGATCAACCACCAGCTCCCCACCGCGGCGAAGTTCCTGCACGGCGGCGTGTACATGGGGTACTCCTTCGTCGGCGATCTCGCCGGTCTCGGGTTCGTGATCGGCATCGCGTGGGCGGCGGTGCGTCGTTACGGGCCGTGGGCGTGGCGGCCGTACCGGATCCGCATCAAGTCGAAGCCGGAACATGCGGTGATCCTCGCCACGTTCGGTGCGATCGGGGTGACCGGGTTCGCGGCGGAGATGTTCCGCATCGCCCTCTCGGGGCGTCCCGACTTCGAGAAGTGGTCGTTCGTCGGGTACCCGCTGTCGGGTCTCGTCGACGGTGCGGCGAACCTCTCGGGTTGGCACCAGGCGATGTGGGTCGCCCACGTCGTGAGCTTCATCGCGTTCGTGGTGATCCTGCCGACGACGATGCTGCGGCACATCTTCACGTCACCGCTGAACATGTACCTGCGGGACCGGGAGCGTCCGAAGGGCGCCATGAAGCCGATGCCCGACATGGAGACCACCGATCTCGAGCACTTCGGTGCGGCCCGGATCGAGGACTTCACCTGGAAGCAGCTCCTCGACACGGATGCGTGCACGATGTGCGGCCGTTGCACGTCGGTGTGTCCGGCGCACGCGACGGGCAAGCCGCTCGACCCGCGTGAGATCGTGCTGAAGACCGGCGAGGTGATGGCCCGCACGGGTGATCCGGCGGTGTCGCCTCCCATCGGTGTCGACGCGGAGATCACCGTGCCGACGAACTGGGTGTTCGACCGGATCAGCGCCGAAGAGGTGTGGGCGTGCACGTCGTGCAAGGCGTGCGACGAGATCTGCCCGGTGAACATCGAGATCCTCGACAAGATCCTCGACATGCGGCGCTACCTGTCGCTCATGGAGTCGAACTTCCCGACCGAGCTGGGCAACGCCTACCGGTCGATGGAGAACAGCTCGAACCCGTGGTCGATGTCGCAGGGCGACCGTGCGCAGTGGGCGGCGAAGCTGCCCGACGTCGAGGTCGTCGACCCGGAGAGCCCCTTCGACCACGAGTACCTGTACTGGGTGGGTTGCGCGGGCAGCTTCGACGACAAGAACAAGAAGGTGAGCGAGGCGACGGCGAAGCTGCTGCGCCGTGCGGGGATCGATTTCGCGATCCTCGGCCCCTCCGAGCTCTGCACCGGCGACCCGGCACGTCGTTCGGGCAACGAGTACCTGTTCCAGATGCTGGCCAAGCAGAACGTGGCGACGCTGAACGGCATGGGGGTGCGCAAGATCATCACGCAGTGCCCGCACTGCTTCAACACGATGAAGAACGAGTACCCGCAGCTCGGTGGTGCGTACGAGGTGGTGCACCACAGCCAGTTCCTCGAGTGGCTGGTGTCGTCGGGGAAGTTGGACGTGTCGCAGGCCCGGCTCGACGAGCGGATCGTGTACCACGACTCCTGCTACCTCGGCCGGCACAACGACGTGTACGAGGCGCCACGTCGGGTGATCGGTTCGATCAAGGGCATCGAGATCGTCGAGGCGCAGCGCAACGGCACGAAGGGCATGTGCTGCGGTGCGGGCGGTGCGCGCATGTGGATGGAGGAGTCCATCGGCAAGAAGATCAACGACGAGCGGGCCCAGGAGCTCGTCGCCACCGGTGCGACCCGGGTCGCGACGGCGTGCCCGTTCTGCTACGTGATGATGGACGACGGTGTGAAGGCGACCGGCAAGGAGGAGTCCGAGGTCCGGGTCGCCGACATCTCCATGCACCTGCTCGAGGCGATCGAGCGTGGTGAGGAGTCCGCCGGTGGCGCACCGGCGTTCCTCGCGGGCGTCCAGGCGGCCGAGCGGGAACTGCTCGCCGGACCGTCGCAGGACTGATCCAGTCAGTTCGTGCGGAAGTTCTCCCAGTAGCGGCTCGGCCGTGGGCCGCGCTGCCCCTGGTACTTGCTGCCCACCGCGGCCGACCCGTACGGGACGTCGGCGGGGGTGGTCATGCGCACGAAGCTGATCTGGCCGATCTTCATGCCCGGGTAGAGCGTGATCGGCAGGTTCGCGACGTTGGAGAGCTCGAGGGTGAGCTGCCCGTCCCACCCGGCGTCGACGAACCCGGCGGTCGAGTGGATGAGCAGGCCGAGGCGGCCGAGGCTCGACTTCCCCTCGAGGCGGGCGACGAGGTCGGTGGGGAGCACGACCCGTTCGAGGGTGGAGCCGAGCACGAACTCGCCGGGGTGGAGGATGAACGGTTCGTCGCCGACCTCGACGAGCTCGGTGAGGTCGGACAGGTCCTGCTTCACGTCGATGATCCCGCGGGTGTGGTTGCGGAAGACGAGGAACGCGCTGTCGAGCCGCAGGTCGACGGACGACGGTTGCACGGCGTTCGCACCCATCGGGTCGATGACGATGCGGCCGGCGGCGAGCTCTTCACGGATGGTCCGGTCGGACAGGATCACGGAGCCGACGTTAGGCGACGGGTACAGGTCGGTCGTGGCTCGGCGCCGGGATGACCGGGCGGAAGCCACTCCGCTAAGGTCTCCCGTCGCTGCGGGTGTAGTTCAATGGCAGAACATCAGCTTCCCAAGCTGAATACGCGAGTTCGATTCTCGTCACCCGCTCACGATCGACGACAGGAAAAACGATGTTCTTCCATCGGGGTTCGAACCGGTTCCGCCGGCGGACCGGTTTCGGTGTCGCCCTGGTCGTCCTCGCTGCGCTGACGAGCGTCGC
>CAYVOK010000057.1:0-14092 GCA_964453335.1 uncultured Acidimicrobiaceae bacterium | reverse complement strand
TGGATAGAACAGCGATGAAAACTTACAACGATTTTATCACAGAAGTTGCAGCATGGCAACGCAAAGAAGGAAAAAATAAGGAGGGCGGACTCAATGAAAAGGGACGCAAATCTTATGAAGCAGAAAATCCTGGAAGCGACCTTAAAGCACCTAGCAAAGAGGTTGGAAATCCCCGCAGGGCGTCATTTTGTGCCCGAATGAGAGGATTAAAGAAAAAACTGACTTCCAAGAAAACTGCTAATGATCCAGATTCAAGAATAAATAAATCGTTGAGAGCTTGGAACTGCTGATGTACAGACTCAGTGAAGAAGATATTAACCGCTTAATCAGAGCGTGTGAACTTTATAAACATGAGACAGGATCAGAGTTTTTGGTAGAAAAATACCAAATACTCATAAATAAGTTGAAGACTTATAGAGAGCAAAACCTACCTCATGAATCCGAATGACATTTATCTTGGTAATCCCAATCTTAAGAAAGCGAATGTAGCAGTTGAGTTTACTCAGGAGCAAGTAGAAGAATTCATCAAGTGCTCCAAGGATCCTGTTTATTTTGCTAAAACATATATCAAGATCGTTTCTCTGGATGAAGGTCTAGTACCTTTTAAGATGTGGGATTTCCAGGAAGAGTTAATTACCAACTTCCACAACAATAGATTCAATATTGCAAAACTACCGCGTCAGACAGGTAAATCGACGACGGTAGTTTCTTATTTGCTGCACTATGCAATCTTCAACCCAAACATTAAGATCGCAATCCTAGCAAACAAGGCAGAGACTTCTAGGGAACTTCTATCCCGTCTACAACTGTCCTACGAGAACCTTCCTAAGTGGATGCAGCACGGGGTTATATCGTGGAACAAAGGATCGGTAGAACTGGAGAACGGTTCCAAAATCATCGCTGCCTCAACCTCTTCTAGCGCGGTTAGAGGAAACTCTTTCAACATCATCTTCCTGGACGAATTTGCGTTCATTCCAAACAACATCGCTGAGCAGTTCTTTAGTTCAGTATATCCTACTATTTCGTCTGGTAAGTCTACCAAAGTTATTATCATTTCGACGCCAAACGGAATGAACATGTTCTATAAACTTTGGCACGATGCTGAAAGACACAAGAACAGTTATATTCCTCTGGAAGTTCACTGGTCTCAGGTTCCAGGTAGAGACGCAAAGTGGAAAGAAGAGACGATTGCTAACACATCTCTCCGACAGTTCACTCAGGAATTTGAGTGCGAGTTCCTTGGATCGGTTGACACTCTAATCAACCCAGCGAAACTCAGAAACATGGTCTATGACGATCCTATCAGATCGAACAAGGGACTTGACATCTACGAAGAAGTAAAACCAGACCATCAGTATATCTTGACTGTTGATACTTCGAGGGGAACCAGTCAGGACTACTCGGCATTTATTATTGTTGATATCACAACAATTCCATATAATATTGTTGGTAAGTATAAGAACAACGACATCAAACCAATTCTCTTACCAAATATTATTCATGATGTTGCTAAAAATTATAATAACGCATATATACTGATAGAGGTTAATGATATCGGTGCTCAAGTTGCTGATATTCTACAATACGATTTAGAATACGATAACTTATTGATGTGCTCCATGAGAGGTCGTGCTGGACAGATTGTTGGATCTGGATTCAGTGGTAAGAAGGCTTCCCTTGGAGTTCGCATGACCTCTGCAGTGAAAAAGGTGGGTTGCTCTAACTTAAAGGCACTAATTGAAGAAGATAAATTAATCGTAAAAGATTATGATATTATTAGTGAACTAACAACATTCATCCAAAAAGGCAATTCATTTGAGGCGGAGGAAGGATGTAATGATGACCTAGCGATGTCTCTTGTTATTTTCTCTTGGTTAGCGATGCAACCCTATTTCAGGGAGATGACTAATAATGATGTGCGCCAAAGAATCTATGATGACCAAAGAGAAGCAATTGAAGCAGACATGGCTCCATTCGGATTTATTATAGATGGTACAGAGGAAGAATCCTTTGTAGATGGGGATGGAGACAGGTGGCACTTGGATGAATATGGAGATAGGTCTTTCATGTGGGAGTATATCTAAAATACCTAAATTATAAATATTTCTAGAAACCAACCACGAAAATCTCTCAGGAGAATAAGTAACATGGCATTAAGTCAATTTTCCCCAGGTGTTGTTATCAGAGAGATTGATAACACCACTGTAAGTACATCAACCACACCAACTTATGCATCTCTAGTTGGTCCTTTTGCTAAAGGTCCAGTTAACGAAGTTCGTGTAATCTCAACCGAGCAACAACTTGAGCAAGTATTTGGTAAACCAAATGACAACAACTATGAGCACTGGTTCTCTGCTGCTCAGTACCTCCTATATGGCGGAACTGTTAAGGTAATCAGAACTGACGCAACTGACCTCAAGAACGCTGTAAGTAATGGAACTGCAGTAAAGATCCAGAACAACGTTGTATACGAAACATCATTTGAATCAAGTTCACCAACTTGGTACTTTGCTGCTAAGACTCCTGGTGAGTATGCAAATGGTATCAAAGTATATGTAACAGATGCTGGTCCTGATCAAATTCTAACTCTCGATGCTCCTTCATCTGGTAACGAGTGGCAGTTTGTAAATGGTGCTGACATTTCTGCAGCATCTGGTGCATCTGGTAAGGTTTATAAGTATTCCCTAAAACTAACCCTAAACGCTGGAGTTGTAGGTAAGTTCGTTCCTGGTGCAGCAATCGTTGGTGGTGACGATGTGACTGTTCTAGCATACGACGCTGCATCTAGAGTTCTTGAGATTGAACTAGCATCTGACTATGCAGGTATCGTTGCTGCGGCAGATACTGCTACTCAGTCATCGTCTGGTGCATCTGGTGTAGTTGCAACCAACGGAGTTAAGAGAGAACTTCTAACTGTCCTAGACAGAGGTTCAATCGAATTTGCTTCTGGTAACGACATCACCGATGACAATGCAGGTTCGGTAAACATCAACTCAGTTCAGAAAGAGTATCAGGTAAGAGAAGTATTCCCTGGTCTAAGATGGACTTCTATTGGTACACGTCCTGGCACTTCACCATTCGTTGCTTCAAAGAATGGATACAGAGATGAAATTCACGTTGTAGTTGTAGACTCGAAGGGTACTGTAACTGGAACTCCAAACACAATCCTAGAGAAGTTTGTTGGTCTATCGAAGGCATCTGATGCTAAGACAACCAACGGAGAGAATAACTACTACAAGACTGCCCTTAAGAGCAAGTCAGCATATCTCTACGCAGGTGCGTACAATGATGCTGAAGTATTCTCAGTGGGTGCTGTAGAAGCAGATGGTGACTGGGGACAGACTGCAGCAAACACTGCATTCAACCTAGTACAGGGTACCGAAGTAACCTCAGCAGTAAACGGTGAAGTATTCGTCGGTTCAACTCTAGGTGCAACTCAGCAGTATGAACTAGGAGCAACTACTGGTACTGCAGGCGTTTCTGCATACAACCCAACTGCAGGTAACTACTCAGAAGCATATAGCCTCCTATCTGATCCAGAGACTGAAGTTCTAGACTTCATCATTCCTGGCGGAATGGGTGCAACTGAGACCGAAGCACTAGCAAAGGTTTCGATTGTAAACAACATTCTAGAGACGAGAAGAGATTGCATGGCATTCTTCTCACCAATCCGCGATCAAGTTATCGGAATTACCGACACCAGCGTTGTTACAACCAACCTAGTCAACTGGTTCTCGAAGCTTCCAAGCACATCATACGCTGCATTTGACAGTGGTTACAAGTACATCTATGACAGATATAACGATACTTTCCGTTATATTCCTTGCAACGCTGACATGGCTGGTCTATGTCTAACGACTCAGGTAAATCAAGATCCTTGGTACTCACCTGCTGGATTCCAGAGAGGTGTACTAAGAAATGCAATCCGTCTTGCATATTCACCTAACAAGGCACAGAGAGATCAACTATACGTTGAGAGAATCAATCCAATCGTTTCATTCCCAGGTCAGGGTATCGTTCTATTCGGTGACAAGACTGCACTTGGATACCAGTCAGCATTTGACAGAATCAACGTTCGTCGTCTCTTCCTCGTTGTCGAGAAGACTGTTGCAAGAGCAGCACAAAACGTTCTATTCCAGCAGAACGATGATACAGCGAGATCCTCCTTCATTAATGCTGTTGAACCATACCTAAGAAACATCCAGGGTAGAAGAGGTGTAAGCGACTTCCTCGTTAAGTGTGATGCCTCAAACAATCCACCTGATGCAATTGATAGAGGTGAGTTCTATGCTGAAGTATACATCAAGCCAACAAGAACAATCAACTACATCTCGATCTCCTTTATTGCAACCAGAACTGGAGTTGCGTTTGAAGAAATCGCTTCTTGATCATCTACAGTATCAATAAATAACGGAGGATAACACTCATGTCAACAAACAACCGCGCTAGAATTAGCACCTTTAAGGCGAACTCACAACTTGATTACGCAAGACCAAATCTATTCCAGGTGGACATTGATTGGCCACCTGCGCTGGTCCAACTAATCGCTTCTGGTTCCAGAGACACTGGACAGAACGTAGTTGCAGGAACCACAGTTGGAGCACTCGCTGCTTCTTCAACTGCAAGTTCAACTCCTTCAACCGCAGATTCAGCAAGAATCCTAGGTGCTTTCACAATTAAGGCAGCACAGATTCCTGCTTCAACTGTTGGAGTTATCGAGGTTCCTTTCCGTGGCAGAATGCTCAAGATCGCTGGTGATCGTACATTCGAACCATGGACCATCACAGTTCATAACGATACTTCGTTCGTTCTAAGATCATACTTCGAGAGATGGATGGAAGCAATCCAACTCTACGATGAGAACGCAACTGACTTCGATTACGGTCAACTACCTTCAGGTGATCCACAGTACCTCAAGTACATGGCACCAATGAGAGTTTCTCAACTAGATAGAAGAGGAAATGCAGTAAGATCATACGACTTCGTTGACGTATGGCCTTCAAACATCTCAGCGATTGATCTTGACTACGGTTCAAACGATGCTATCGAAGAGTACACCGTTGAACTACAAGTTCAGTACTGGAGACCAATCCCCATTAGCAGTGGTGCTTCTGGTGGAACTGCTGCAGGTGGTGCTGCTTCGCTAATCGAACTAGAATAAAATTGATAAATAGTAGCAAAGGAATCTTTGCTACTATAGGTTTTTAGAATGTCACAACTATTTGGATACTCCATAGAGAGAGCAAAGAAGGTTCCGAAAGGGCCTTCTTTTGTGCAGAAAGACAATCAAGACGGAGCAACCCCGATTGCCGCAGGTGGGCATTACGGTTACTACGTTGATATTGATGGTGCAGTAAAAAATGAGTGGGAGATGATCACTCGTTATCGAGATATGGTTCTTCAACCAGAATGCGATTCTGCTGTAGATGATGTAGTCAACGAAGCAATCTGTGGTAATTTTAATGATGTTCCAATTGAAATTGACTTATCAAATTTAAAGGGAGTTAGTGATAAAGTTAAGAAACTTATCAGAGAAGAATTTGATTATGTTTTGGATCTTCTAGATTTTGAAAATAAATCATATGATATTTTCCGTCGTTGGTATGTCGATGGAAGATTGTTCTATCATAAAATGATTGATCCAAAAAATCCTGCACAGGGTATTATTGAATTACGTTATATTGATCCTAGGAAGATTCGTAAAGTAGTAGAAGTTGAAAATAAACCAGAAAGGATCAATCCAGATGATCCTTCTAAAGCATTCATGCAAAGAACAACTGAGTATTTCATCTATAACGGAAAAGGTCTAAAGGCAGGAGATACTCAAGGAATTAAAATTGCTCCAGATGCAATCACCTTTGTGCATTCTGGAATCTTTGATATGAATAAAAATATGGTGCTTTCGCATCTACACAAAGCAATCAAAGCAGTGAACCAACTTCGAATGATCGAAGACTCACTGGTTATCTATCGTCTATCTCGTGCTCCAGAGCGTAGAATTTTCTACATTGATGTAGGCAACCTACCTAAGATCAAGGCAGAGCAATACCTTCGTGAGGTTATGTCTCGCTACAGAAACAAGTTAGTGTATGACGCTAACACTGGCGAGATCAAAGATGACCGTAAGTTTATGAGTATGCTTGAGGACTTCTGGCTTCCTCGCCGTGAAGGTGGTAGAGGAACTGAGATCTCTACTCTTCCTGGTGGTCAGAACCTAGGAGAACTTGAAGATGTTAAGTACTTCCAGAAGAAACTATACAAAGCACTCAACGTTCCTTCATCCAGACTAGAGACAGAAACTACTTTCAATATTGGTCGTTCGACTGAAATTACGAGAGACGAACTCAAGTTCCAGAAGTTCATCAATCGTCTCCGCAAACAGTTCTCTGAATTATTTGCAGACATTTTAAAGACTCAACTAATTCTAAAAGGTATCATTACATTAGAAGATTGGGAAGAGATTAAAAATCACGTTCAATTTGATTATATTGCTGATAACTATTTCAACGAATTGAAGAACATGGAAATGATGAACGAGAGATTAAATCTCGTTTCAGCAATGGATCCTTTCGTTGGTAAATACTTCTCTATCGAACAAATTCGTCGCAATGTTCTACAACAAACTGAACGCGAGTTTAAGGAAATTGATAAGCAAATTGAGAAGGAAATGAAAGATGGTAAGATCATGGATCCTAATGCAATGGTAGATCCTGCTACTGGAATGCCCATGGATGGTTCAGTTCCCCCAGAACAGGGAGGTGCTGACGCATTACCCCCCACTGAAGAAGGTGGACCACAGGTAGGGGAAGGTGGTGTAGAACCAGATCCAAAGGACTTGAAAAAAGCGGAATTCTAAATAATTAAGTAAAAGGAGTTTATAATCATGTCTGCAAACGAAATCTTTGATAGCATTTTCGCAAAAAACAACGTTGCAACTATGGAACTTGTTAATGATGCTATTCAACAAAAAGCATACGAATTGATTCAGCAAAGAAAAGTTGAGTTGGGTCAAACTCTATTCGATCAAGCACTATCAGGGGACGAAGAATGATGAAGTTAATTACAGAAAATATCGAGGAAATTAAAGTCCTCACCGAAGAAACAGAGAGCGGAAAGAAAAACTATTACATTGAAGGTATTTTTCTGCAAGGAGATATCACAAATCGCAATGGTAGAAACTATCCTGTAAATATCCTAGACCGCGAAGTTGCTAAATATAATGAGAGCTTCGTTGGCGCTGGCAGAGCTCTTGGTGAACTTGGTCATCCTGATGGTCCTACTATCAACCTTGATCGTGTGTCACATAAAATTCTTTCCCTAAAGAGAGAAGGAAACAATTTCATCGGTAAAGCGAAACTATTGGAAACCCCAATGGGTAAAATCGCTAAAAACTTACTTGATGAAGGAGTCAAACTCGGTGTTTCTTCTAGAGGTCTAGGATCTCTAACAGTAAAAGATGGTGTCAATTATGTTGGCGAAGATTTCATGCTTGCCACTGCTGCGGATATCGTAGCTGACCCTTCTGCTCCTGATGCATTTGTTGAGGGAATCATGGAAGGTAAAGAGTGGGTTTGGGAAAGTGGTATGTTGAGAGAAGTTGAAATCAACAATCTCAAGAAAACCATTGACGAGGCGACTCGTTTTGACCTTCAGGAGCGCAAACTCAAAGCGTTTGCTTCGTTCCTAAAAGGTTTATAAAATATCTAATATATAAATAATTACAAGAAATTCCCCAATAAACTAGACAGGAGACAATTCAAATGTCAAAACAGATTGAAACAATGGAGATCGAGGAGGCTTCTAACGTAGTCACCAAGGGTGCTAAACCTGCAGAAAAGTCCCAACTAAAGGACGAATCTGAAGAGATTGGTGGCCCAACTCCAACATCAGGTAAACCCGATGATACAGAGTCAATCGGCAAAAAGGTTGCTGCTAAGATGAAGCATGAGGGTAGCAAGTCGCTATCGACTAAGCCTTCATCTGCATCTGGCGCTACCCAAGATTCTATCAAGAAGAGTCCAACTTTCGAGGAGACCGAAACTGATGGCGAAACCATCGAAGAAGAAACCGAAGAAACTTTTGGATTCGCATTCGACGAGGATCTTGACGCTCTTGTATCTGGTGCAGACCTTACAGAGGAGTTCAGAGACAAAGCGAAGCTAATCTTTGAAGCAGCAGTTACCGCTAAAGTCAACGAAGAAGTTGCTCAAATGAATGAAGCATATGAGCAAGCATTCGAAGAGTCGGTTGCTGAATTCAAAACAGAAATGTCCGAGCAAATTGATTCTTATCTAACCTTTGCTGCAGAGAAGTGGTTAGAAGAGAATGCACTCGCAATCGACAACGGAATCAAGGTTGAGATTGCTGAGAACCTAATGCACGGACTAAAGAATCTCTTCACGGAAAACAATATTGAAGTTCCTGAAGAGAAGTTCGATGTCGTTGCTGAGATGACCGAACAACTCGATACCATGGAGACGAAGCTCAATGAGCAAATCGAAATGAACGTCGAGATGCATAAGAAACTTGGTGGTTATATTAAGAATGGGATTGTGAGCGAAGTTTCTGTTGGACTTGCTGAAACACAAAAGGATAAACTAATGAGTCTATCCGAAGGTGTTGAGTTCGTCAATGAGGAGGATTTTCGTGAGAAGATCGAAACCCTCAAGGAGTCATACTTCTCTAGAACTGCATCGCCAGTTGTAGAAGATGCCCCCGTAGAACAACCTGTCGTCGGAGATGCTATGTCTGCTTATGCAGCAGCAATTTCCCGCTGGTCCTCAAAACAGGCTTGATTATAAATAATTAAGCATTTGTTATTAATTTAACACAAACACTCATTTTTCAAAGGAGAAAAGCAAATGTTCATGTCCGAGCAATTGCAGGAAAAGTGGGCACCCATTCTTGAGCACAAAGATGCTGATCCTATCCAGGATTCTTACAAGAAGGCTGTCACCTCAGTACTGCTAGAGAACCAAGAATCATTCCTACGCCAAGAGCGTATGCTAACTGAGGCAGCACCTACCAACTCACTTGGTGGTACTGGTTTCTCAGGTTCATCAACTGCAACTGGACCAGTTGCAGGTTTCGACCCAGTTCTAATTTCGCTAATTCGTCGCTCGATGCCTAAGCTCATGGCTTATGACATCTGTGGCGTTCAGCCAATGACTGGTCCTACTGGACTCATCTTCGCAATGCGTTCGACCTACGGCACCAACCGTAACATCGCTGGTGGCGCAACCGAAGCATTCTTCAACGAAGCAGATACCGAGCATTCGTCAGAGAACAGTGGTGATTCACTCGCATCTAACGATATGAGCGGCACCAACCCTGGTCTTCTAAATGACAGTGGCACCTACACCATCGGTGGACAAGGTATGACCACTGCTCAGTCAGAAGCACTTGGCGATGGTTCTGGCAACCACTTCCGTGAGATGGGATTCAGCATTGAGAAAGTAACCGTTACTGCAAAGTCACGCGCACTCAAGGCTGAGTACTCACTAGAACTAGCACAAGACCTCAAGGCAATCCATGGTCTTGATGCTGAGACCGAACTAGCAAACATCCTCTCAACTGAGGTGCTTGCTGAGATCAACCGTGAAGTTGTTCGTACCATCTACAACATTGCTAAGCCTGGTGCTCAGAACAATGTTGCTAACGCTGGTATCTTCGACCTTGACGTTGATTCAAACGGTCGTTGGTCGGTTGAGAAGTTCAAGGGACTTCTATTCCAGATTGAGCGTGATGCAAACGCAATCGGTCAGCAAACTCGTCGTGGTAAGGGTAACTTCATCATCTGCTCTGCAGACGTTGCAAGTGCTCTCGGCATGGCTGGTGTTCTTGACTACACCCCTGCACTCGCTGGTAACAACGGTCTTGCTGGTGTTGATGACACTTCAAGCACCCTAGTTGGTACTCTAAACGGACGCATTAAGGTCTATGTTGATCCTTATTCAGCAAACGTTTCGAACAACCACTTCTACGTAATGGGTTATAAGGGTTCCTCACCTTATGATGCAGGTCTCTTCTACTGCCCATACGTTCCTCTCCAGATGGTTCGTGCTGTTGGTCAGGACACCTTCCAGCCTAAGATCGGATTCAAGACCCGCTACGGAATGGTTGCTAACCCATTCGCAGAAGGTCTAACCCAGGGTCAAGGTGCTCTAACTGCTAACGCAAACGTATACTACAGACGTGTACTTGTTAAGAACCTAATGTGATTCATTTCACATAGTTCTTCAGGGGTCCGAAAGGACCCCTTTTTTATTATCAATAAATAGTTGATAGCTTGGGAAGTTGACATGTCTGCTGAATGGTACAAACAGCAAATAAGAAATAACAACTACTTGTCTCCTATTGGATTCAAGTTTCTTATTGAGAAATCACCTAAGACATCTTTTTTGTGTCAGTCCGCAAATATCCCAGAGATTAGTCTTGGTGAAATCGACATTCCAACACCTTTCGTCAAGTTTCCTATTGAAGGTAACTTCCAGTATGGTTCTTTAAATTTCCAATTCCTTGTAGATGAAGACTTAGACAACTATCTGGAAATTCATAACTGGATGAGAGCGTTGGGCGTACCATACTCTTTTGAAGAAAGAGCGGAGTTTGAAGATGCCATCGTCAGAAGAACATCAAATAACATTGATAGAAATATCTTCAGTGATGGTACTCTTCAAATTCTAACTAACAATTTAACATCAAACTTTGAAGTGGTATTTACCGATATGTTCCCCACTTCACTTTCAACTCTAGACTTTGATTCTACTGTAGGTGATAATAATTTCCTAACTGCAAACGTATCGTTCCAGTATACCTACTACGAAATCAGAGTTCCTAATACCACAAAGAGAAAAACGAAGAGCTTCTGGGATCCTGAAGGATCGTGATATAATACTATTAGTTGATGATTCATTATGAACCTAGATCAAATTCAAGAGATGTGGAAGAAAGATTCGGAGATGGACTCCGATCTACTCTGCGAAGAATCTCTACGTGTACCTCAACTTCACATGAAGTATTTTGAGTTGTATAACACGTTTGCTCTCATGAAGAAAGAGAGCGAGTACAAACTGAAGACACTGATTCGAGACAAGTGGAAATACTACAAGGGTAAAGCACCCAAAGAAATCTACAAAGAGATTCCATTTGATCTTAAACTTACAACTAAAGATGAGGTTGAGATGTTCCTGGATGCCGATGAAGACATCCAGAAAGCACAGTATAAAATAGACTACATAGAACAGATACTCACCTATCTTGATAGCATTTTGAAAATGGTGAATAATCGCTCCTATCAAATCAAGAATGCAATCGAGTGGGAGAGATTTAAATCGGGAGTATAGAATGGATTTAAAAATTCGTAAGAAGAACGAAGTTTACCTTAAGATTGAGACTGAACCACACATTAATGTAGAGTTAGCAGAATATTTCACATTCGATGTCCCAAACGCCAAATTCATGCCACAGTATCGCAATCGCGTTTGGGACGGCAAAATTAGACTATACTCCCCAGGAACAGGGGAGTTATATTGTGGTCTCGTAGAATATCTTACAGAATGGTGCTATGAACGAGGTTACACTTACGAATTTGAAGAGTGTAAGTTCTATGGACATCCTCATGATGTAAATGATTTTGTTTCTCCCGAAGGAGTTGTGTCTTTTGTGAAGTCTCTTGGTATGCCCCACAAGGTCAGAGACTATCAATACAAAGCCATCTATGAGGCATTGAAGTACAATCGAAGATTGCTCCTATCTCCTACTGGATCTGGTAAATCTTTGATGATCTATTCAATTCTCAGATACCATGTTGATGCTGGAAGGAATGTGCTACTTGTTGTTCCGACCACTTCTCTAGTTGAACAGATGTATAAGGACTTTGAGGATTATGGTTGGAAAGCAGATGCTTACTGCCATAAGATCTATTCTGGTAGGGAGAAGTATGGCATTGATGCTCAGGTGGTAATTACCACTTGGCAATCTGTCTACAAGGAAGATAAGAAATGGTTCAATCGCTTCGATGCTGTAATCGTTGACGAAGCGCACTTAGCAAAAGCAAAATCACTCACGGGTATTCTGAATAAACTTCACGATTGCAAATACCGCGTTGGTTTCACAGGAACTCTTGATGGAAGTTACACAAACAAGTTAGTTCTGGAAGGTATCTTCGGTAAGTGCAATCAGGTCACTAAGACAAATGATCTGATGAAGCAGGGTCATCTCAGCAAACTGAAAGTTAAGATCCTACTTCTCAAGCACCAGTTTACAAAGTTTAATTCTTATCAGGAAGAAATGGACTACATCATTTCCCATCCTGGAAGGAATAAACTAATTCGTAACTTGTGTCGAGATCTAAGTGGAAACACTCTAGTACTCTTCTCGTATGTCGAGAAACATGGAGACGTTCTCTATGACCTCATAAATAGTAAGGTCGGTGATACTCGTAAAGTATTTTTCATTCACGGCGGAATTGACACTGAAGAAAGAGAAGCAGCTCGTCAAATTTGCGAACAAGAAGAAAATGCCATCATTGTTGCTAGTTACGGAACTTTCTCAACTGGTATTAACATCAAGAACCTACACAACGTTATCTTTGCATCACCTTCAAAATCTAGGGTAAGAAACTTACAATCAATCGGAAGAGTTCTCAGGAAGGGTGAGAACAAAAATCAAGCAGTCCTATACGATATTGCCGACGACATCTCCAACAATAACCAGAAAAACTTTACACTAAATCATCTAGTAGAAAGAGTTAAGATCTACACAGAAGAAAAATTTGACTATGAGATTGTAGAAATTAAAATCAAAGATTCTTATGATTAATTACATCCGACATGACGAAGAATATCACTTTATAGTTAAGTTAGTTTCTGGTGAGCAAATCATCGGAAAAGGATTCGCTACGGAAGAAGGTGAATTTACTCAAGTATACATTTCAGATCCAGTAGAAATAGAAATCGTTACTCGTCATCACGGTGAACATACAATAAAGGGAGTTGCAATGAATAAATGGTTGCAATTCTCTGATGAAGATTTCTTTGTTATTAATGAAAAAGATATTGTTACTATTGCTGGATTATCTACAGAAATGATTCACATGTACGAACTGTTCATAAAAAAATCATCCTCAGGTAAAGACCTAGAGGATGAAATCAAAGAAAAAGAAGTAGAGTTAGATTCTGAAATGGGATTAAAAGGTACTGTAGATGAAGTCAGAAAGAGACTAGAGAAGTTATTTAAAGAAAGCTAATATTGATCTTTAACCCTGGACAGAGTTATTATACAGAGATTTTGAAGTCTTGTCAAGCACCCCTCCTACTTGACAAGACTTTCCTTTTGGGATATACTACTAAAAACTAAGACTGTCAAATGACCGAAAAGAAAAAACAACACTACTTAGACAATAAAGAGTTTTTACGTGCTCTTATTAATTACAAACAAAGTGTTGTCAAAGCAGAAGCTTCAGGTCTTCCTAAACCAAGAGTCAATAACTATATTGGCGAATGCTTTCTGAAGATTGCAACACATCTTTCCTATCGTCCTAACTTCATCAACTACATGTATAAGGATGATATGATTTGCGATGGGATTGAAAACTGTATTCAATACGTAGATAACTTTGATCCTGAAAAGTCAAGCAATCCATTTGCTTACTTCACTCAGATTGTTTACTATGCTTTCCTTAGGAGAATTGCCAAGGAGAAGCGTCAGATGGAAATTAAAGAGAAATTAATTGAACGATCTGGATATGAGGAAGTGTTTACTTCCGATGGTGCTGACTCTGATAATCAGTACAACCAAATTAAATCTAAAATTGAGTATAGTTCTAGGTATTGATTTATGAAAGTATTGCTAATCACTGACCAACACTTCGGTGTTCGTAATGATTCTTTAACTTATGTCGAGTACTACAAGAAATTCTATAATAATGTAGTTGTACCTTTCATTAAGAAATTTAATATCAAAAACGTTGTCTGTCTTGGTGATACTTTTGATCGCCGCAAGTCTATCAACTTCAATTCCCTAGAGGCAGCAAAAGAGATGTGGTTTCAACCTCTTGCCAACATGGGAGTACAAATGACCATGTTAGTTG
>CAYVOK010000056.1:13249-14386 GCA_964453335.1 uncultured Acidimicrobiaceae bacterium | reverse complement strand
GGTGGTGGCGAAGGCACCTTCGGCCCGCTGGTGACCGAAGAGAAGCCCCCGGAGACTCCGAAGGCCCCGCCGCCGAAGGCTGCCCCTCCGGAGCAGAAAGGAAGCGCGGTGCCATTGTTGGCGATGCTCGGCGCGGCAGCGTGGGCGTACTTCAAGAAGGACTGAGCCATGACGCCGGATCAACTGTGGCAGACGCTGGTGATCATCTCGGCCGTCGTCGCGGCTGCTTTCGGGGCAGCGTGGCGGCTGTCGACCGTGCTCGAAGCCGTGCGAGGTAGCGTGAGTGCGTTGAAGCTCGAAGTGCAGCAGGACGTCGCGCAGGTGCGCTCTGATCTTGCGCTGCTCCGCACCAGTGTCGACTCGAAGCTCGCCATCGCGGAGTCGCAGACCAAGGCGGAGATCGTCGCCCTCAAGAGCGCCACCGACAGGCTGGCGGCAGAGATCGCCGAGCTTCGCACCGGGCGTCCCGCGCCAGCCCCACGTCGTCGCCGCCGGGGTGACGCATGATGCTGGCAGGGGCCAACGACCAGCAGCAAGGCTCGCCCTGCGTCTGCAAAGAAAGCAGCGCACCGCCGGCAGCCCCCGCTGGCACTCCGTTCTTGCAGCAGGTGCTGCTGTCTGTCACAGTTGCGGTGGCCACGGCACTTGTACTTGAGAGGGTTCTCGGGAGGAAACGATGAAGGGTAAGATCAAGAACGCGCCGCTTGAGGCGTCGAACGTCGCAGTCCTCTTGGAGCACATTCCGATCGGTGCGACCCGCAGCATCCACAGCTTGCAGGTCAAGCGTGTGGAGGCCGACCACTACAGCATCGCCGGCGGGCCGGTGATCGACCTTGTCGACGCCATGGCGCAGATCGGCAGCTACAGCGGCAAGCACAGCAACCCCAAGGCTCGGAAGTCGCAAGCCGAACTCCTTGCAGCAGCAGAGAAGAAGTTGCGCGCCGCAGCCAAGAAGCAGGTGAAGGCGAAGCACACGCCCAAGGCTCGGAAGTCGCCAGACGAACTACTTGCAGCAGCAGAGAAGAAGTTGCGCGCCGCAGCCAAGAAGAGCAACCCCCGCACGCCGACCAAGCGCGTTCCGCTGAAGGGACTCTCCGCCGCAGAACGTGCGGAGGAACTGGCGTTCCGGGCGAAAGC
>CAYVOK010000056.1:0-13149 GCA_964453335.1 uncultured Acidimicrobiaceae bacterium | reverse complement strand
GCAACCCCGCCGCCAAGTTCGAGCGAGGCAAGCCTGCCGGTGGCGGGCACCGCGAAGAACGCGGCTACTTCTACGAGGTGCTGAACTCTGCTGGTACGGTGGTCGCGTTGACCACCAGCAAGGACGAGGCGCAGGACGTCTGCAACAACCCCAAGCAGTTGGGCTTGCCCAAGGGCGAGTACATGCTGCGTCACATCGGCGGCAAGAGTCTGGTGCCGACGACCGAAGCCGGCACGCGAGCGCGCCGGGTCAAGTAGGTGAACCATGTACGGACAACTTGCAGGCCCTGCTGAAGACGCGCTGGCAAACACTCTGGCAAACACGTTCGCCAAGGCGATCACTGCCTCGGTGACTGGCAAGCCCGGCTCTGTGGAAGAGAAGCAGCGCATCGACTTCTACTCGCGGGTGCTGTCGCAGACGGGCGAGAAGTTCGTCGACAGTCCCAGCGGTCAGAAGGTCGTCAACAAGACGCTGTACTTCGTCGCGGTGCCCGCGCTGGTGCTGGGGCTTGTCGCGGGCTACTACCTGTTCCGCAAGAGGGCATAATGGCTGACAACTTCACAGCGGCGGATGCTATTCAAAGCGGGGGGACGCCGGCGGTGCAGACGAAGATCCCCACGACGACGCTGTACGTCCACGCGACGTCGCTGAACATTCGCGAGAAGGCAAGCTCCTCGTCGAAGTCTCTCGGCAAGCTGCTCCGCGGCGACAAGGTCGAGGTGGTGAACATCACGTCGGACGGCTGGGCGCTCCTGCCCGGAGGCAAGTTCGTCATGGCCAAGGCCGGCAAGACCGACTACTTGGCGAAGTCGAAGCCCGCGCCTCTCAAGAAGACGGTGAAGCCGCCACCCGCCCCCGCGCCGCAGGCTGACGACCAGCCCCCGCCGCCCCCGCAGGACACCGAAAGCTCGGCGCTGGGCATCATCATCCCCGTGAGTGCGGTCGCACTCCTCCTGCTGTTGTGGATGCGCCGCAAGTGAACACGCTGAACGCCAGCTTTGCGATGGGCAACAAAGCCAAAGCGCTGCAAGAGCGCTTCGTGCAGCAGTTGGCCCCGGCGGTCGCGCAGGTCTGCAAGGGGCGTGTATCGCCCCAGCAGATGGAGCAGTGCGTGCGCGAGGCTGCGCTCAACTCCGGCTGGGGCCGGTTCGTCTTGGCGCACAACTACTGGATGCTGCCGGGGCGTGGCGACAGTGGAGCGTTTCTGATCGTCCGGGTCGCACGCGACCCGTCGAGCGTGTCGGGGGTTCGCCCGATCGTCGAAAGGTATGCTAAGTTCTCCAGCCTTGAGAAGGCGATCGACGCATGGTGTCGGTCGAGGGTGAAGCGATGATGCACACGCGGCAAGACGACGCGCTGGCCCACATGGCGGGCGTCACGACGACGGCAGAGGGCAAGCTCAAGCCCGACTGGAAGTCCTTTTCGCTGCCCGGCTGGTTCCAGACCAAGACCTACGGCAACAAGAGCTTCACGGCAGCCGACAAGCAGTCTGGCGACAAGTTCTACCAGACCTTGGGCGCGCTGACGGGCAAGAGCGTCACGTCGCTGTTCGACAATCGCTTCTACCCTGTACCGAACGGCAACTGGGTCGCAGCCATCATGTCGGCGCTTCAGCAGAGCGGCGCGACGAACGCGATCGACGCGGCGGCATTGGCCTCGTATGCGGGCGGCAGCGGTCGGTACAACGGCGTGTTCCTCACCACATCGACAGGTCTCAGTGAGGGTGAATACCTCTCGGCTGACGACATGTACTGCGAGTCTTGCGACTCACCCATCCGTTACTCCGACGCGCTCCTGCGCCTCAAGGCGAAGAACCCGGCGGCGCACGACTACATCGTGGCATTGATCGGGGCCAAGGCTGCGAAGCGGCAGATGCAGGCCGACATTTCCTTGTCGAAGGACAAGGAGAAGGTGATCAAGAAGGAACTGGAGATCGTCCAGAAGACCGTGGAGACCGCCGGCAACGTGGTGAAGGGCGTGGGAGAGGGAGTTGGATCTGCGTTCAACCTCGCAGCGTTCCTCGCCCGCAACTGGCTGTGGATCCTCGGCGGCACCGTGGTCGTCGGTGGCTACCTGCTGTACCGCAATCGTGAGACCGTTGGGCGCGTCGCGCAGGCGGCGATCACCAAGAGGCTGTCGTGAGGCTGCTCGCCGTGCTACTGCTGACGTCATGCAGCGCCCCCGTGGTCTGCAAGACGCACTACCGCGACGACGGGGTGGCCACGCCCGGCCACCGGCGCTACTATGCCGTGCAGGTCTGCGAGAGGGTTCTCTGCGATAGCGCAACGCGGCTGCCCGACCCGGCAACGCAGACAGGAGGGTGTCGATGATGTGCAGCGAATCGCAAGACTGGTTGCCGTGGGCACTGGCCGCCTACCCGTTGCTGGTGCATGTTCGCACGTTCTTGCCGCCGCAGGCGCAGGGCGTTGCGGGCGTGGCCCTCAAGCTGCTTGACGTCGTCGCTGCCAACTACGGCAGCGCGAAGAACCACCAGCCGGTGGACGAACAGGACAAGGTGACCCCTCGTCCGGAGGTGTGAGATGCGTTCTGCTCTTGTGATCGTGGCGTTGTTCATGCTGGGCTGTGCGAAGACCGCGGTGTCGGTGGCGGATGCGACCGTCGAGTTGGCGATCGACGCAGTGGTTGCGGTGGCGCTGCCCGAAGACGCGACGGCCGACGTGCCGGCTGACGTCTCGCCGGCTGCGGAAGTCTCTGCAACGAAGTGAGGTGAGCGATGATCGGGCCCTTTCCCCAGCAGTTGGGAACCTTCACGACTAACGCGCCCAACAGCACGCCTTCTGGTGCCACAGCCGGCTCGTTCACGCAGGCTGCTCGCTTCGTCAACGTCTGGTACGACCTGACCGGCGGCACGTCCTGCACGACCCGCATTTGGTTGTTCCGGCACACCGTGCAGTGGGTGCTCTACACGGACATTCCGACGACCACCATCTTGACGGCGAACGGCGGTGGCTTGTTGCAGATCGAAACGCGAGGCGCAGAGCGCGTCTACGTTGAGATCGTAGCGGTCACAGGCCCGCCGACCATCGCTGTCTACATCGACGGTGTGAACTACTGAGGGTGATCCATGCTGCACACGGCTCGCGTTGCCGGAGTTGCCAACCGTTACGCCCCTGTGCAGACCCGACGCTCTGTTGGGACTGCACTGGTGCGCGGGCGGTACGGCCCCGGCATCCGTTGGTGGATGCACCCTAACGGTGCGCCGCAGGCCACGGGCGTGGCGGTGCCGTCGATCACCGACTACAGCTACAACAACTTGGCGATCACCCAAGGCACGGTTGCGAAGCAGCCAGCCAAGGGCGGAATCAGCGGCGTGCCGTGCTTCACCTTCGACGGGTTGAACGACTCGATGAGCACGGGCACGACCGATCTGACGGCGTTTCAAGCGTTGACGATCGTGACGACGGAGTACCGGGCCAACACCACCGGAGCGATCGAAGTCGAACTCACCACCGACACCAATGCGTTCGCGACAGGTTGCGCGACGGTTGCGAACGATTCGGGGGTAGAAGGCTGGCAGGCGAGCTTTCGCGGCAACGGCGGTTACCAAATCAAGACGGTGACCACGGCGGCGGCCCCTCGGCAGACGTGGGGATCGTGGGTGTCTGTGATGAACAAGGCAAACCCCGCAGCAACGGAACTGTCGATCTACAAAGCCGGCGCGCAGGTTACCTCGTTCTCAACGAATATCACGAACGAGAACACCAACACCTTCGCCAACGCGGCGTGGTTTATCGCGGCGCGAAACAACGCCGTCGCGTTCTTCAACGGCAGTCTCGCGCAGATCATCGTGATTCCTGCGGCACTTCCGGAGGACGAGGCGAACTACCTGTCGCTGTACGCGGCGCAGTCGGCGGGGATCGTATGAACCTCACGCTGTTTCATCGCGCCACCGAAGACGAGTACCCGCCGCCATGCGACCTTGCCAGCGTGCCGGTGTTCGACGTCGACGACCAGCCGGCGGGTTTCGTCGGTGCGGCGTGGGGCGAGTGGCCCGATCCACCAGATTGCCTGCATTGGGCGATCACCGACCCCGACGACATTGACGTGGTGTTGGCCTCTTGGGGGCTGCATCGCGCCCCTCCGCTGCCCCCCATCCCTGTCGACGAGGTGACGCCGTGAAGCACAGCAAGAACCCAGTACGAGTGAAGGGTGGTCGCGAGTCTTGGGAGTACGCCAAGGCTGTGGCGGATGCCTATGCCGCCGCGCCGATGTACGACAAGAAGGCGGAGCCGGCGTACCGTGCGCTCGCGCAGAGCATCGAAAAGATCTTCAAGCAGATTCTCAGCAAGGTCGACGTCGAGTTCGTCGCCGGCCAGCCCTACGCCGACGACAAGGAGCTTTCGGAGCAGGTCAAGAAGACCGGCATCCTCTATATCTCCACCGACTTCAACGAGCACCCGTTCTTCAACGCAGAGCAGAACCTCAAGTTCCGCGCGGTGCACGACTGGTTCTCGCACATCGCCACCGGCGCGGAGTTCAGCCAGCGTGGCGAACTCAAGGCGTACAACGCGCAGGCCAAGTTGACCCCGCAGGCCGCGCTGCCTGCCCTGTTCACCGAAGTGGTTGGACAGGCAGCCTACGCGACCACCTACGGAGACTTCCCGCCGCAGAAGGTGGCGATTCTCCCCGGCTTCGACTACGTCAACGTCGGCTTGGGCCCCGCTGCGCCCGCGTTGAAGCACAACCCCTTCCAGCCCGCCGCCCGCGCGGGCCTGCTGCGTCGGATGAAGCAGGACGGCTGCGAGACCTTCAGCGACAAGGTGCGCTGGGTCGAAGAGCACATGCCCAACATCGACGACCCGGCGGCCTTCGTTGGCGCGCTGGTGCGCGGCGAGAAGAATCCGGTCGACGCTGAGTACACGAAGCCGCTGGGCGAGGGAGCCTTCTCGAAAGCCTACGGCAAGCCCGATAAGCAGGCAGCGTTCTACGCGGGCATCGACCGTGGGCCGCGCGCGGTTGAGACAATGACGCAACGTGAGGTCGATCGCTACCCCGACATGTTCGACTCGGCAGACACGGCGATCGACGCCTCGAAGGTGGTGCTGATTGAGGCTCGCAAGCTGCTCAAGAGCAACAAGCGTGCGCTTGCGTACCTGCCCGAAGTAGAGCCTTTGCGTATCGACTACTCGAACCCGAAGGCACCGGAGTTGATCTTCCGTATGCCTTTCTATCGCCCGCTGAACAAGTACGAGGAGGTGGGGTTTTACCCGCCCGGCATCTTAGCGCTCGCGAAGCTGCTCATGGACACAGACCGTGACTACAGCATCGCAGAGAATGTCGAAGACTTCGACCTTGCCGCCGACTCGTTGCCAGCCGGTGTGCGTGGCCAAGCCAAGCCCATTCGAGAAGTGCTACTCGCGCTCGGTAAGGCGGCGGAGAGTCTACCGTTCCCGCTCATGGACTTCGGCCTAGACCTGCATCCGGGCAACATAGCATTAGACCCCGGTGGCCACCTGATTCTGCTCGATCCCGTTGCTGGGTTGGCAGAACTCTCTGACGTCGAAGACTACTGGCAGAAGGCAGGCTGGCCCGGAGGCCCGGTGTCAGGCAAGAAGCTGCCGCGCAAACCCAAGAGGTGAACCATGATGCTCGCAGGTGCGAACGACCAACAGCAACAGAGCGCGCAGCCGTCAGCGGCGAAGGCCGCCATCGTTCCAGCGAAGACCGAAGGCGGTCTGCCGTGGGGATTGATCGCAACGGTCGCGGTGCTCGGCTACATCGCGTGGGGCTACATGTACCTGCTGAAAGAGAACGAGCGACGCCAGAGCCGCAAGCGGTACTAGGGGTGAGCCATGTCGCGGCTGAGTGCCACGCAGCAGAAGAAGTATCTCGGCAAGCTGCGGGGCGCGGAGCGCGCGGCGCGTGAGGCTGAGATCCTCTACCGGCGCGAGCACCGCAGCGACGATCCCTTCGTCACCGACGAGGGCCAGCCCACCAAGCGCAGCAAGCACGCCGCAGCGTTCGAGCGCAAGTACGGTCGCGCGCCCAAGGACACTGCCGACGCAGCGCGTCTGAGCGGCGTTCCGAAGAAGACTCTCGACGAGGTCTATGCACGCGGCATGGCCGCATGGCAGACTGGCCACCGTCCCGGTGCCAGCCAGCACGCTTGGGCGATGGCTCGCGTCGAGAGCTTTCTCACAGGCGGGCCAACCAGCAAGACGGCAGACGCAGACCTTGCGAGGGAAGTGATGGTGCGGAACCCTACGTCCTACCCCGTGAAGCGGCTGGCAGAAGGTAAGTACACTCTGCAAGTCAACGGCTTGACCTTCGTCGTGCGTCAAAGCTGGGCTGATCGACGGTGGCACATCGACGTATTTTCTCCGCGCATGGTCGAGGAGTTCGGCCTTGAATACGGAACACCCTTTGCCCAACTAGACCCACAACCTACCAAGCGAGCGGCAGTAGACGCAGCAACCGACGCAGGTCTGCATCGTGAGCAGTATCCCGATCTGAACCTGCGGAAAGAGCGAGCGAACGACCACATGATGTTTGAGACGGAGATGGGTCTCGATGCACTGAACAGAGCGCGAGAGTATGCACGGCGGAACCCCGCTGTGCTTCCACAGAATCTGCCAGAAAGTTATTTCGTCAAGCTCCGAAAACGGCGTTTTCGGATTGTCGTTCAGTTGCTCCGACAAGGGAGCGACGAACCTCGCGGCCTTCTTGTGGCCGAAAGTCTTAGCAGCAACGAGCCGTTCATCGTCACGGAGACATTCGCACCTCACGGCTACGGCCCTCTTCTATACGACGTTGCTATGGAAGTATCCAGTTCTCAAGGGCTTATGTCGGATCGAGAGAGTGTCAGCGACGACGCTAGGGCGATTTGGGACTTCTACCTGCGCTCTCGATCCGACGTTAGCAGCGAACTGCGCGAGGACATTGAGCACAAGAGCGGCCTAGACACGAAACTGTCCGAGTGGGAGTTTTCAGAATCTCCGCTGGCGCGCGTCTACTATGCCAACGGCACGCCAACGATCGATGCTTTGCGGCGGGCGGGCAAGCTGGTGGTCGAGGGTGAGGGTGAGGCTGTACCGATGGCGCGCAATCCCGCCAGCCAGACGCACGTTCCACCCGCGCCTGTCGCTGCGGCGGCGCGTCGAGGGCTCGAACTGCGCGCTAGCCAGCCTGCCAGCAACCGCTGCTGCACGTCTGTGGGCCTGCGGCGCGCGTCGCAGCTTGCCAACCGGCAGCCTGTGAGCGAAGACACGATGCGCAGGATGCTCTCGTACTTCCAGCGGCACGAGGTGGACAAGCAGGGCAAGGATTGGAGCAAGGGCACGTCGAAGGGGCTACAGGCGTGGCTGTGCTGGGGCGGCGACGAAGGCTACGCTTGGGTGCGTCGGGTGCTGGGGGTATAGTATGGGAGATGTTAGCAAGATCAAAGCATCTCCGGGCGTCAAGCTCTTGGAGCTTCCTCACTTCCAGTACAAGACCGCCACCGTGGAGGTGGACGATCTGGTGCTCGATGCCGCAGCGCTCAACGCTTACATTCGTCGTGCAGAGAGTGCCTACAACAACGCGAAGGTGCAGTACTGCATCGGGCAAGATTGTCCCGGCAAAGGCAAGGCTGCTGCCGACGCCGACGTGGAGAAGGTCGGCGAGTTGATCCTCGACTGCTCGGGCTATGCGTGGTGGGCGACCTACCGCAAGGGCATTTGGGCGCACGCGCCCGGCAAGGATCCGAAAGGCAACGAGAACTGGGTTGTGATCAGCCAACCACTGCCGGGTGCCACGGTGCGTTACGGTGCGCCCAAGGGCAAGTCCTACGGGCACTCGGGCGTCATCATCGCGCCGGGGCCCGGTGGCAACTTCCAGACGCTCGACAGCACGAACGAGGGCCCGCCGAAAGGCAGCGAGGGCTCGATCGTCTTCCGTTCTGACGGCAGGGCGAAGTGGTTGTCCCCGAAGCGCGTGAACCCGCAGTTCATGGTTTCGAGCGACGCCATCATCTCGAAGGGCGGCAAGCCCTACCCGCGCAAGACCAACTTGCTCTTGGCCGCGGCCAAGCACCCGATCGCCACCGCTTCGGCTATCGGCGGGGTGGTGCTTGCGCTGGGGTTGTTCTTCTACTTCCGGCGAAGGGGCTGACATGCCGATGACCGCTGACCAGTACAACGCCGCAGAGCTTGCCGCGGGGCGTCTGACCCAAGCGATGCTCGACGTCGCCGGCGGCACGTCGGCGGGTGTCGCTGCTGTGCAGCGCAAGTGTGGGCTCACCGCAGACGGCATGGCCGGCCCGAAGACGCGGCTCGCGCTCGCAGCGCTCGTCGCCGATCGCACGCCGATCCCAACAGGCCGCGCCGGGCTGGAGAGTATTTACGGAAAGTTCAACTACAAGGAAGGCTTGGGCGGCCGCATCCAGATCGACCCGTCGTGGGTGCGGGCCAACATCATGTCGGTCAAGCTGCACACTGGCAAGCAGGTGCAGTTCCATGTGCTAGCTGCGGTGGAGTTCGCGCAGTTGTTCGCCGCGGCGTGCGCGACGTCGGGCTACACGCCGGCAAGCGTGCAGACGTTCGTGCCTCGGCACACCTTGTGGGATCCAACCAAGTCGTTGAGCCTGCACTCTTGGGGCGTCGCGGTCGACTTCGACCCGCCGTCCAACCCGATGGGCGGCAAGAACAGCAAGCTCCGGACGCCAGAGGGACGCGCCTTCGTGCAGGTCTTCGCCGACGCGGGCTGGACGTGGGGCGGCGACTGGAAGATGCGCGACGACATGCACTTCCAGCGCGCATATTCGTGAGGTTTCGATGAAGCGACGCAATCCGGTGATCTTCGGTCAGCAGGTCAACCCGTGGCTCTTGGGCGGCCTCGGCGCTGCCGTGCTGCTGCTCATCGCAGCCAAGGGCGAAACCGTGGCTGAGATGGTCAAGGACGTCTTCGACAACAAGAAGCGCACCGACTTCATTCGAAAGCTCGCCAAAGAGCGCGGCATCCCAGAGGCGGTCGCCTTGGCGATCTTCAAGATCGAATCTGGCGGCAAGGGCTTCAGCAAAGACGGCAAGATGGTGATCCGCTTCGAGGGTCACAAGTTCAAGGAATACTCTGGCGGCAAGACGGTCGCCGTTGTGCACGCCGGCCAGAAGTCGGAGTGGGACAACTTCAACCGCGCGACGGCGATCGACCCGCAGGCTGCGATGATGGCGATCAGCATGGGCGGAGCGCAGATCATGGGCTTCAACCACAAGCTCGTCGGCTTCCCCACCGTCGAAGCCATGTTCAACGCCTACTCGACCAGCGAAGAGGCGCAGATTCGCGGCTTCTTCGACTTCGTCAAGAACACCGGGTTGGAGAAGGCTGCCAAGTCGGGCGACTTCCTCACCTTCGCGCGCGGCTACAACGGCAAGGGCCAGAAGGGCTACGACGTGAAGATGAAGACGCTCTACGCCGAACTGGTCAAGCAGGGCTACGCGGGGATCGCATGAAGGCGTTGATCTATGGACACAGCCAGTCGGGGGGCATGGGCCTCGATCTGGAGAAAGGTCTCAAGAAGGCAGGCGTCGCCGTCAAGCGCATCACCAACGTCGGCTACAACGACGCGAAGTTGCTCAAGGCCGCGCCCGCGCAGGTCGACGCCGACTTCGTGTTCCTCTACGCGGGCGGCAACTCGGACACGGCAGACCCGGAGGCGATCCGCAAGCTGGTCGACCACTTCGGCAAGCAGCGCACGTTCGTGGTGCTGGGCCCGGTCAGCACGGCTCACGCGAAGGGCGACCTGTGGCGCGAGCGCAACAAGGGCAACGTCGAGGGCTTGAAAGGCTACGTCCCGGTGTACAGCGTCGAGGCGGAGGCCAAAGAGTTCTGGCCAGACAAGCTGCACATGAAGCCGGGCGCTCCGACGTCGGTCAAGCTCGCGCAGCAGATCCTCGCTGACGCCAAGATCGGCAGCCGTCTCGGCAGCGACTCCTCGCCCGTGCTCATGTCGCTGCCGTTGTTGCTGCTACTGGGCTGCGGCGCGTTCTACCTGTACGCCACGCGCCGTTAGTAGATCGCGCTCCGCGCCACACGCCTTGCATCTTCCCATCAGCGTCCATGTGTGCCGAATACTCTTCAGGCAGCGCTTCGGTCGCCGTGCCTTGACGTAGTGCTTCGAGCAGAGGTTGCGCGATAGGATGGTGTCCGTGCAGCCCGGCTCGATGCAGTGCTCGGCCTTCGGCTCCAGCGGTGGGCGTCCTCGCGGCATCAGTCCTCGCAGTCGGTCAGCGCACGATGGTGAGACCTGTTGGGGCCGCCCCAGTAGTACCAGTCCCCCTTGTCGATGAAACCTCGGCACCCGTAGCAGCGCGAGTCGTACATCGCATCGCGCAGCCGCCAGTGTCCACCGAAGTTCTCGCGCAGGTGCTGCACCATGTGCTCGTCTTCTTCTCTGTTGTAGTCGTCGGGGATGAACACGTCAGCCCTCGCGGTGCCGCCATGTCATGGCGCGCGGCGTCGCAGCATACGGCACGTTGGCGACAGGGACAACAGGCGGCATGGCGATCGGACGGCCCGTGCGTGGATCCATGCCCTGCATCGTCGGGTCGCAGATCATCTGCCCGTTCAGCCGACCACTCTTCGGGTCGACCAACGTCACGATCAAGGGGATCTCAATCGTCTCCCCGCCCACAAGCTGCGGGTTGCCCCAAGTCAGCAGAACAATCTCGCCGACTTTGGCTGCCATCTCGGGGGTCTCGCCCTCCACCTCGACAGCCACGCCCACCTCTTCGGTCTCCACCGCGCGCTTCTCCGCCTTCTTCTTCAACAGGTCGCTCACGTTGCTCATTTGCTGCTCCTATCCAACATCTGGTTGACCGTCATCTGCGGCTTCACGCTCGCGTAGTTGTCCTTGGCCCAGCCTCCACCTTGGAAGTGAGCCTTCGGCGGCGACACGAACGCCTTGTCCGTGGCACCGCCGCACTCGCACGCCGGGTTGGCGTCGCTCATTTTCTGAGTCTTCTCGAAAATCGTGCCGCACGCGCGGCACCGGAAGTCATACGCTGGCATCGCTCTCCTCCTTGCCTTCAAGGCAGTCCGGGCACAGGTCGCCTTCTTCGCCCCATCCCCAGCCCACTTCGTCCGCGGTCGGGAACATGTAGTGCCCCGACCCGATACTGTCGCCGTCAATGTAGTCCGTGCGTCCGCAACGGTCGCAGATCGCTTCCACGCTCGGGTAGTGCCAGCCCATCAGTCCTCCGTGGTTGTCGTCGCAGGTTCGCACTGGTAGATCTTCGGTTCGTCGTCGAACACCACCCGGTGGTAGCCCGTGCGGTGCAGGTCGACGCGCCGCGCCTGTACAGTCTCGCCCACTTTCCAGCCTGCGCAGAACAGCGCAGCGCAGATCACAATCAAATCAAAGCCGTCCATCACAGTAGCCCCGCTGCCGGATTGTCGTCGAAGAGCCCCTGCTCCCGCACATAGCGCAACAGAATGTCCATCGTGCGGTGCCCCGTCTGCGACATGATGCTCTTCGGGTTCTTCTTCGCTGCCATCGCCGCCGTCACCAACCCAGCGCGCAGGCTGTGGCCGGCGTACTTGCCGACCAGCCCCACGCGCTGCGCGCTCGACTTGACCACGTCGGCGAACTGCCGCGTGCAGAGACGAGTCTCCAGCACCGTCAGCCCGTCTTTCGAGACTGTTCTGAAAACAGGCCCGCTCTCGATGCCGGCGGCAGCGAGCCATTCCTTGTAGGCGCGCACCGGGCAGACGGAGTGCACCGAAGCGTAGGGCAGGCCGATCCACCGGCCGCGGCCTTCTTGGTCGGTCTTCGATCGGCGGATGAAGATCTTGAGCCCCTCGGGCACCTCGACAATGTCGCGCACGTCGAGGGCCAGCAGTTCGCTGCGGCGGAAGCCTCCGCAGAACCCAAGCACCAGAGCCGCGCGGTTGCGCGACGAGCGCAAGCGCTCATGCACCGTCTGCGGTAGAGCCTCGACCATCTTCTGCAACTGCGTCGGTAGGATCGCCGTCATCTGCTCCGGCGCGATGCCCACCCGCCTGCGCGCACCCTTGAAGACCGCCGACACCGCCGGGTCTTGCCGGGGGTTGGGCTTGTCTTGCAAGCGGTACGCCAGAGAGATCGCCGAAAGCGCGCGGTCGATCGTTGGGATCTTCTTGCCCTGCTCGACAAGCTCTGCGATGTAGAGCGCAAGCGGGCCTGACGTGCCCAGCGGGTCAAAGCCCCTCGCCCGGCACCACTTCACCCAGCGGTTCCAGTCGGCGCGGTACGCAACGTGCGTTGCAGGCGACAACGCCTCCTCCGCAAGCTCCGCCGCGGAGTCGACCAGCCGCTGCTGCGGCAGCAGCGTACCCTCGTACCCCTCTGCCACCTCGCCCGGCAGCAGGTGATCGTCTGCTATGCCCATCCGGCCCCTTCCCTGCCCCTGTGGGGCGTCCTTTGCCCGTAGTCCTGCCCGGGGTACCCCGGGCAGGGCTTCCGGGGGGCCCCCTTTCCGTAGGGGGCCCCCACTGCCGCCCCCTAGCGGGGCTTGCCACCCAACAGCGACGCGCGCGTGCAAAGGTCGAGCACCGCGGCCTCCGGGTCTTCTTCTACCTGCCACTCCGGCCGCATCAACGTGTGCGCGACCTGCCAGCGCACCTTGTGCGAGAGGTAGGTGTCGCCCTCCGCCTCGCCGTCGTCGCCGTCGTCGTCTTCGCCAGAATCTTCGTCAAGATCTTCGATCTCGCGGATGGCGCGGCGCAGTTGCCTGCACCAGTCTTCGCGAGTCTTCGACGGAAGCTCGTCCGCGTCTTGCACCTCAAGGCACAGGTCTTCGAGTCGGTCGATCGGGTTCGCCATGGTCTCCTCCTGTCAGTTGGGGACGCAGCCCACTGCGTCGTCTTCGGTGGTGCGCGGCGTGACCTGCCGCACTTGGATGCACAGGCAACCGCACTCGTAGGGCTCCATCACCACCGACAACACCTTGCCGGCGTCGAGGTGCCCGTTGTCGAAGGTCACCAGCGAGTACAGCACCTGCCCCACCGCACCGACCACTTCCTCGATCGGCGCACCCTGCTTGAAGGTCTCGTCGATCACCGCCGCCAGCTTGTCGCCGAGAGTCTTCTCGAACTCTCCGCGGTGCGCGTCGTCAACCTCGTACTCTGTCACGGTCTCAACCTCGATCCCGTCCATCTTCTCGTCGTCCATCACTC
>CAYVOK010000055.1:0-15218 GCA_964453335.1 uncultured Acidimicrobiaceae bacterium | reverse complement strand
GGCGTAGGTCGAGAACTTGAAGCCCTTCCGCCAGTCGAACTTGTCGACGGCGTGCATGAGCCCGAGGTTGCCCTCTTGGATCAGGTCCAGCAGCGGCATGCCCGAGGACTGGTAGGCCTTCGCGATCGACACGACGAGCCGCAGGTTGGCCGTGACGAAGCGCTCGTGCGCCTCGTCGCCGGCACGGACGGCCCGCTGCAGGGCCCGCCGCTGCTCGGCGGTGTGCTTGACACCGGGGGCCGCCAGCGCCTCGGCGGCCTCACGGCCGGCCTCGATGCGACGGGCGAGTTCGATCTCGTCGTCCTTGGTGAGGAGGGGGTACGCGCCGATCTCGTTCAAGTAGGCGCGCACCAGGTCGTCGGTGTGGTTGTCGGATGAGCGGTTCTGGCGCACGGTGGGGGTACTCGCATCTTCCTGTCGCGACCCGACACGGATCACAACTCGTCAGGTGTCGTCAACGCCGGGGAGGTCGACCGGATTCCCGGACGGGGGGTGGGGGGGTCCGGCGTTCGAGTTACGCCATGGTAACCCAGCCCCGGGACATCGTCATCCCTTGGTGTCGATCGTCACCGCATCGACGCGAAACCCCAGGTCAGGCGATTATTCCCCCGTCCACGAGGTACTCGTGACCGGTGCAGTACGAGCTCTCGTCGGACGCGAGGAACAGCACGAGCCGGGCGACCTCGTCCGCCGTCGCCGGGCGGCCCATGGGGATTCGTGGGCTGAGCTGGGTCCGCCAGTCCGGGCCGACCTCGGTGATCATCTCGGTGTCGATGATGCCCGGGTGGACCGAGTTGACGCGCACGCCGCTCGGGGCGAGCTCGACCGCGGCGGACTTCGACATCCCGCGCACCGCCCACTTCGACGCGCCGTAGGCGAACGCCGTCGGCGAGGCGTGCATCCCGGCGATCGAGGAGATGTTCACGATCGACCCGCCCCCGGAGGCGATCATCGCGGGTGCGGCGGTCCGCATCCCGATGAAGACACCGAGGGCGTTCACGTCCATGATCCGGTGCCAGAGGTCGACGGTGGTCTCCCGCATCGGGACGACCCGGAAGATGCCGGCGTTGTTCACGAGGACGTCGAGCCGCCCGGCCTCGGCGACCACCCAGTCGACGGTCTCCTGCCAGCCGGTCTCGTCGGTGACGTCGTGGCGGCGGTACCGGCCACCGCACGCCGCAGCGGTCGCCGCGCCCTCGTCGTCGAGCACGTCGGTGATGAACACCCGTGCCCCCTCCGCCGCGAACAACGCCGCCTCGGCGGCCCCCTGGCCCCGGGCGCCGCCGGTGATGAGTGCAACCTTGCCTGCGAGTCGTGCCATACCTGGCATCATTCCACCTCCGGCGGGCGCTCAAGCCGCCGAGCGACCGACCACCGGGAGGGACCGAGGATGCCGATCGACGAGGGACTCACCGCCGAGGTGCACGCGCTGATGCCGTACGCCGCACTCATCGGGCTCGAGGTCGAACGCTTCGACGCCGAGGAGGTGCGGTGCCGGGTGGCCTGGGCGCCGGAACGCTGCACGTCGGGCGGCATCCTCCACGGCGGCCTGCTCATGGGGATCGCCGACTCGGTCGGTGCGATGGTCGCCGTGCGCAACCTCCCGGCGGACGCGACCGGGACGACGACCGTCGGCTCGTCGACGTCGTTCCTGCGGGGTGTCTCGTCGGGTGCCGTGCACGCCGTCGCACGGCCGGTGCACACCGGACGGACCACGATCGTGGCCGAGACGGAACTGCGCGACGACGCCGGGCGGCTCGTCGCGAAGGTGACCCAGACGCAGCTCGTGCTGCGCTGAGCGCGCTCAGCGACCTTCGAAGGTCGGCGTGCGCTTCTCGACGAACGCCTTCGACGCCTCGAGGTGGTCGCGCGTCTGCCCGCAGTAGTTGTGGTGGGTGACCTCGACGTCCATGAAGTCGAACAGGTCGGTGCCCGTGGCGGCCCGGTTCACGTTCTCCTTCATGTACCGGTAGGCGATCGACGGTCCGGTCGCGAGCTGCGTCGCCATCGCCCGCCAGCCCGCCTCGAGCCCCTCCGCGGGGAACACCGCGTTCAGCAGTCCGAGCGCCGAGGCCTCCGCCGTCGTGAGCTTGTCGGAGAAGTAGTAGAGCTCCTTCGCCTTCGCCGGTCCGACGATCTGGGTGAGGAACCACGCACCGCCGTAGTCACCGGAGAAGCCGACCTTGGCGAACGCCGTGGTCAGCACCGCGCCCTCGACGGCGACCCGCAGGTCACAGGCGAGCGCGATCGACAGGCCCGCCCCGGCTGCCGGGCCGGGCAGCACGGCGATCGTCGGCTTCGGCATGCGGTAGAGCGCACCGGACGTCGCACGCTGGTCGAGCCGCTGCTGGTGCACCCGCTCGTCGAAGCTCGGGCCGGCGCCGTCGGCACGGGCCGAACCCTCGGCGAACCCCTTCACGTCGCCCCCGGCGCAGAACGCACCGCCGGCGCCCGTGACGACCACACAGCGCACGGCAGGGTCGGTCTCGACGCGGGCGAGACCGGCGCCGAACGCAGCGAGCATCGGGCCCGACAACGCGTTGCGGCGGTCGGGTCGGTTGAACGTGAACAACGCGATCCCGTCCGCGATGTCGAGATGCAGGTCGTCGGTACCGGTGTCGATCTTCGTCATGGCTCCCCCTCGGCGATGCCGGCCACGCTAGTCCTGCGTCGACGCGGCCGTCCCGGCTCGACGCGGGTCGCCGCGACGACGGCGACGACACCGAGCGCCACGAGCAACCACAGGGCTGCGTCGTACCCCCCGGCACGATCGTGCAGCACCCCGGTCACGATCGGACCGGCGGCGACCGCCGTCGTCGTCCAGGCGGCGAGGACACCGCTGACCGTGCCGTAGTGGCGGACCCCGAACAGCTCGCCGACGAGCGTGGCCCGCAGCAACGTGCCGAGGCCCCGGGCCATGCCGTAGACCACCACGAACGCCCACACGAGGAGCGGCGACGTCCCGACGGCGAGCAGCACCGAACCACCGGCGAGCGCGACGAACACGGCGATCGTCACCACGCGACGCGGTGCGAAGCGCAACAGCGGGGCGAACAGCACCCGTCCCGGCACCTGCATCGCCCCGAGGACACCCGTCGCCGTCGCGGCGAGCGCCGCCGAGTACCCGACGTCCCGCAGCAACGGGACCTGGTGGACCACGAGCGAGGACGACACGAACGCCGAGCACACGAACGCCACGGTGAGGCTGCGGAACGCCGGGGAGCGCACGATCGCACGGGGGCTGTCCGGCACCTGCCCCGGCTCGCTTCCGCCGGGCGCGACGCCGGTGTCGTGGCCCGCCCCGGCGTGCCGCGGCGCACGGCGGAGGGCGACCGCGTGCAGCGGCACGGTCCCGACACCGAGGACGACGGCGAGGGCCACGAGGGCGTCTCGCCAACCGAGCACCTCGACGAGCCACGTCTCGAGCGGCAGGAAGATGGTCGAGGCGAACCCGGCCACGAGCGTCACCGTCGTGAGCGCCGCCCGTCGGCCCCCCTCGAACCAGGCGGTGACGGTCGCGAACGCCGGTTCGTAGAGCACGGTCGCCATCACCACGCCGAGCGCCGCCCACAGCAGGTACAGCTCGAGGAGGCCACCGACGCGTGACCACAGCAGCGTGCCGACCGTCGCGGCGATCGAGCCGGACGTCATCACGAGCCGCGGGCCGTGCCGATCGAGCAGCCGACCGACCACCACACCGGCGACCGCCTGCGCGAGGAGTGCGACCGAGAATGCCCCCGAGACCTGCGCCCTCGACCAGCCGAACTCGTCCTGCATCGGGCGCAGGAACACGGTGAAGCCGTAGAAGAGCACCCCGAAGGAGATCGTCTCGGTCACCGACAGGGTCGCGACGACGGCGTGACCCCGGTGGAGGCTCGACGCACGCACGGGACGAGCCTCCCACGCCGGACGCGTACCCTGAGCGGATGGCCGACCTGCTCTCCGGAATCCGTGTCGTCGACTTCACCCAGTACCTCGCCGGTCCGACCGTCACCCGGCTGATGGCCGAACTCGGGGCCGACGTCGTCAAGGTCGAACTCGCCCCCGGCGGTGATCCGGCCCGACTGATGCCGATCCAGGTCGACGGACGCAGCGGGTTCTACGTGCAACAGAACCGGGGGAAGCGCAGCCTCTGCGTCGACTGGGACGACCCACGCGGGATCGGGGTGGTGCGGCGGCTCCTCGACCGGGCCGACGTGGTCGTCGAGAACTTCGGCCCCGGGGTGATGGAGAAGCGGGGCATCACCTACGACGCGGTCCGGGCCGGGAACCCGTCGGTGATCATGGCGTCGATCTCCGCGTTCGGACGCACCGGCAGCTACGCGAACCGCGTGGGATACGACATGATCGCCCAGGCCTTCTCCGGGATGATGCACATGGCCGGGGAACGCAACGGCCCGCCGACGTGGGTCGGGATGGGCGTGGGCGACGTGAACGCCGGGGTGCACGCACTGGCCGCCGTTGCGATCGCGCTGTTCCACCGGCTGCGCACCGGGGAGGGCCAGTCGATCGACATCTCGATGGTCGACGCGCTCTTCCACATGCACGAGCTGAACGTGCACGCCGTCGGGCTCACCGGCGGGCGCATGCAGCCCACCCGCACCGGCCGCCACTCCGGTGTGGACGCGCCGATCGGGGTGTTCAAGGGCCCGCAGGGGTGGATCGTGATGCTCGCCCTCGCACGCCAGTGGCCGCGTGTGCCCGGGGCGATCGGACGACCCGACCTGCTCGTCGACCCGCGCTTCGCCACCTCACGGGACCGGGCGCGCCATCGCGAGGAGCTCGCCGCGATCATCGAGGAGTGGCTCGGCGGGTTCGCGACTGACGAGGAGGCGCTCGCCGTGCTCGAGGCGCACCGGATCCCCTGCGCCCCGGTGCTCTCCCCAGCCCAGACCGTCGAACACCCCTATTTCCGTGAGCGCGAGGCGATCCGGACCGTGCCCGATCCGGTGCTCGGCGAGATCACGATCCCCGGTTTCCCGTTCCGTTTCTCGGCGTCGCCCGACCGGCCCGACCTCGTCGCACCGCTCCTCGGCGAGCACAACACGGCGATCCTCGACGAGCTCGGGTACGACCCGGCGACCGTCGCGGGCCTGCGCGCCGACGGCGTCCTGCGGGACGCCGACCGGTAGGGGCCGTCAGCCGCGCCGGTGTGCCGGACGCGGGTCGGCGAGACGGCCGAGTGGTGACTGCGCCCGCAGACCGCCGTCGACCACGATCGCCTCGCCGGTGACGAACGACGACTCGTCGGAGGCCAACCACACCGCAGCGGCGGCGATCTCCTCGGGCTGGCCGAGCCGGCCGAGCGCGTGCGCTGCCACGTTCCGGGCGAGGGCGTCGCCCTGCGTCATCATGCGGGCGACCGGCGGGGTCTCGATCGTGCCGGGGCAGATCGCGTTCACCCGGATGCCGGCAGGGGCATGGTCGGTGGACAGCGCACGGGTCAGGTTGATCACGGCCGCCTTCGACGCCGCGTACACGACCGCGCCGCCGTCGCCGTGCAGGCCGGAGATCGACGCCGTGTTGATGATCGACCCGCCACCGGCGGCCTCCATGTGCGGCACGGCGTACTTCGCGCCGAGGAACACCGACCGCACGTTCACGGCCATCACGGCGTCCCAGTCCTCGACGGCGAGCTCGACCGCGGTCCCCGGTCGCAACGTGCCGGCGTTGTTGAACAGCACGTGCAGCCGACCGAAGGCCTCGACGGTCGCCTGCACCATCGCGGCGACCGACGCGGCGTCCGCGACGTCGACCTCGACCGCGAGCGCCAACCCACCGGCGTCACGGATCGACTGGGCGACCTCCTCCGCCTTCGCACGACGGATGTCGGCGACGGTGACCGCCGCACCCTCCGCCGCGAACCGGCGGGCGCTCGCGGCACCGATGCCGGACGCGGCCCCCGTGACGATCGCAACCTTGTCGTCGAGCAGCACGACGTCTCTCCTCCTCCGCCTCAGGCGGTGCCGAAAACCTCACGGAGACGCTGCGCGGTCCGTGCGACGGCCTGCGCCCCGTCCGGGATCGCCGCACCCATGCCGAAGAACCCGTGGATCTGGGCGGCGTAGTGGTCGTGGACCACGTCGACCCCGTTGCGACGCAGACGCTCCGCGTAGGCGCTGCCGTGGTCGCGCAGCGGGTCGAAACCGGCCGTGACGACCGTCGCCCCCGGGACGGCGGCGAGCACCTCGTCGGAGGCGTGGATCGGTGACACGGTCGGATCGGTCAACGACGCCCCGGTGTCACCGAGGTAGTGCGAACGGAACCAGGTCATCGACGCCGTGTGCAGCAGGTAGCCGTGCGCGTTCTCCACCGAGCTGGGATAGGGCTCCCAGTCCATGTCCACGACGGGGTAGACGAGCACCTGGTGCACGAGCTCCGACGGCATCGCCTGCGCCACGATCGCCGCGAGGTGACCACCCGCCGAGTCACCGCCGACGGCGATGCGAGCCGGGTCGACGCCGAGCTCGGCTGCGTGCGCCACCGTCCACCGCGTCGCCGTCTTGGCGTCGTCGGACGCCGCGGGGTACCGGTGCTCGGGAGCGAGGCGGTAGTCGACGCTCACCACGACACAGCCGGCACGGTTGGCGAGCTCGCGGGTGAGCGGCTCCGACTGCGTCGCCGATCCGATCACCCAGCCGCCGCCGTGGATCCACACGAGCGCCGGGAACGGTCCCGTGCCCTCGGGCACGAACACCTTCACCGGGACGCCGTCGGCGTCGAGGTCGCGCACCTCTGCGACGTCCATGACCGGCAGGTTCGGATTGCGCAGAGCCGCGTACGCAGCCCGGGCGTTCTCCGGCGTCGTGTCCTCGAACGCCGGGATGCCGAACCGGACGAGCGCGTCGAGCACGCCCTTCGCTGCACCGTCGAGTTCCATGTCCCCTCCCCCTCGGATGTGCCGGGACGCTACCGCGGCGCCGCACCCGGCGGTGCCGGGATGACCGCGAACGACCCGGTCGCTGCCGCGACGAGCGCGCCGTCGCCGTTCGTGACCCGGGCGTCGAGGTGCACGACACGCCGACCGGCGCTCAGCACCGTCGCCTCGGCCCGCAGCACCGTGCCGGGGAACGCCGCCCGCAGGAACCGCATCTGGACCTCGATCGTGGCGCAGCGATGCTCGTCGTCGAGGATGCTGACCGTCGCCGCACCCATGATCGTGTCGACCATGGCGAAGAGCGCCGCCCCGTGCGCGACGGCGTTCGGGTTGAGGTGGGGGTCGCCGACCGTCATCGTCGCCGTCGCCCGACCCTCCCCGCGTTCGATGTCGAAGCCGAGGAACTCGCGCAGCGGGAAGTTCGGCGGGGCGGGCGTGGTCATCGGGCCTCCGGATCGGCGGGGTCGACGGGGAGCCGGTACGGGCTCGCCGTCTGGGACTGCAGGACGTGGCCGAACACACCGTGTGCGTCGGCGAGCGTGCCGCCGCACCAGCCGACCGCTGCGCCGTTGATGCGCGCAGCGGCATCCACACACACCCACTCGCCGTCGGGCACCCGGTGCAACTGCAGCGTGACGTCGGGGTTGATCATCGCCACGCCGCCCGGCCCCCAGTCCCAGCCGACGGCGGCGACGAGGTCCGACAGGGTGGCGACGGTCTGCAACGGGGTCCGCGGCGAGCCGGCGACCACCGGACGACGGACCCGCGCCCACAGCACGGCCGGGCCCGGGGACTCGGTGTCGCCGTGCACGGACCGCAACTCCACCGCGTCGCAGTTGAACCCGGGGCGCGGATAGTCGAACCCGCCGGCAGCCGGATCGACGGTCGTACCGGGCAGCGGCGGCGGTACCGCGGCGCCGCCGGCGAACGTGGTGGTCGCGTCGCCCGGCTGCGGTGCGACCCAGGTCGACGACGCCCGCACGAGCGTCGTGTCACCGGCGGACACGGTCGCGTCGACGACGGCGAGCCGCCGCCCGCCGCGCGCCACCCGGGCGTGGACCGTCACCGGTGCGAGATCGACCGGGCGCCACAGCTCGACGGTCAGCCTGGCGAGCTGGAGTCCGGGTGGTGCGACACCTTCGACCGCCCATCCGACGAGACCGCAGACGGCGCCGCCGTGGAGCATGCCGGCGTCCCAGGGGCCACGGGCGAGGGGCGTTGCCGCGACGCCGACGCCCCCGTCCGCCGTGTCGGCCGACGGCACACGCAGGAACAGCGCCTCGGGAAGTTCGTCGTCGGTCACGCCGGGGTGAACCGGGGCAGAGCCGGGCCCTCCCCGGTGTCGTCGAAGACCACGCGGACGGCCTGCCCGATGTGCACCGCACCGGGGTCGACGCCGACGATGTTCGTCATCACCCGCGGACCCTCGGCGAGCTCGACGTAGGCCATCACGTACGGGCCGGCGTCGCGGTAGGCGCCCTGCCCCTTGCGGGTCACCGTGTAGCTGTAGACGGTTCCCGCGCCGGACGCCTCGATCCAGTGCACCGCCGTCGAGCCGCACTCGGGGCAGAACATCCGCGGGTACCAGATGACGAAGCCGCAGGCGTCGCAGCACGGCAGCACGAGGCGACCCTCGGCGGTCGCCTCCCAGAACGGTGCCGTCTCGAGCGTCGGCCGGGGCACGGGGGTCGGCAGTCCGGAGCTCATTCGTCCCTCCCGAGGATCAGGGTCGCCGACCCCATGCGGGTCGACAGCGCACCACCCGTCCCGTGCGCGAGGGCCAGGCGGCAGTCGGGCACCTGCACGGCGGGGTGGGCCTCGCCCCGGAGTTGCCGGACGGCCTCGATCACCTTCGTCATGCCACCACGGTTCGCCGGGTGGTTGTTGCAGAGCCCGCCGCCGTCGGTGTTGAAGGGGAGGCGTCCGTGCGGGGCGAGGAGACCGCCGTCGGCGACGAACGCGCCGCCACACCCCCGTTCGCAGAACCCGAGGTCCTCGAGCGTGATGAGCACCGTGATGGTGAAGCTGTCGTAGATCGACGCGTAGTCGATGTCGGCGGGAGTGCACCCCGCCTCGGCGAACGCCCGTGGGCCCGACCACACCGCACCGGTGTAGGTGAGATCGATGCGACCGTTGCCCGTGTTCTTCGTCGCCTCGCCGTGACCGAGGATCCGGGCGACCGGCCGGGAGAGGGTCCGGGCGACCTCGGGGGAGACGACGACGACCGCACCGCCACCGTCGGTGATCACACAGCAGTCGAGCCGGTGCAGCGGATCGCTCACCATCGGCGACGCGAGCACCTCCTCGACCGTGACGACGTCACGCAGGAACGCGTGCGGGTTGTGGCTCGCGTGCTGCGAGGCGGCGGCCTTGATCTCGGCGAGTTGCGCTGACGTCGTGCCGAACTCGTACATGTGCCGCTGCGCGGCGAGCGCGTAGTTGCCGGGCACGGTCGGACCCCACAGCGACTCGAACGCGAACTCCGGGGCCGAACCGAACCCACCGCTCCCGCCGGGCTGTGCACCGCCGGTGCGGGGCTTGCCGGCGAGCGTGACGAGTGCGACCGAGCACTTCCCGGCGGCGATCGCCGCGGCGGCGTGGCCGATGTGCACGAGGTAGGAGGAACCACCCGTCTCGGTGGAGTCGAGATAGCGGAGGTCCCGCAGGCCGAGGTACTCCGCCATGGACAACGCACCGAAACCGGGGGCGTCACCTGCGCAGAAGTACGCGTCGACGTCCGCGAGGGTCAGCCCGGCGTCCGCCAGCGCCCCGAGCGCGACCTCGGCGTGGATCTGGGCGACGGTCCGGTCGGGGATCTCCCGCAGCGGGTGCTCATAGACCCCTGCGATGTATGCCTTGCCCCTGATGCTCACGGGCGGCACCCTACGGTCCTCCGTCGCGTGCTGCCAGCAACGCGCCGGATCAGCGACCGATGAAGTTCGGCGGCCGCTTCTCGACGAACGCCTTGGCCGCCTCACGGTGGTCCTCGGTCGCGCCGGTTCGGATCATCGCCGCGGCCTCACCGTCGAGACAGGTTCGGAGATCGGCGCGCAGGGCCCGGTCGAGGTTCTCCTTCATGTAGCGGTACGCGACGGTCGGACCGTGCGCGAACTGCCGTGCCCATGCGGTGGTCTCGGCGGCGAGGTCCTCGTCCGCGACGACCCGGTTCAGGATGCCGAGCCGTTCGGCGGTGGCCGTGTCGATCCGGTCGGAGGTGAGATAGAGCTCCCGCGCCTTCGCCGCGCCGACCAGTTGGGTGAGGAACCAGCTCCCGCCGAAGTCGCCCGAGAACCCGACCTTCGCGAACGCCGTCGTGAGCACCGCCGACCGGGCGGCGATGCGCAGGTCGCACGCGAGCGCGATGGACAGACCCGCACCGGCCGCAGCCCCGGGCAGCGACGCGATGGTGACCTTCGGGAACTCGTGCAACGCCGCCGAGATCGAGTGCTGACGGCGACGCAGGTCGTCGATACGGGCCTCCTCGCTCAGCGGCGGGCGACCGGACGCGGCGAGCGCCTCGGCGCGCGCCGACTGGGCCTTGACGTCACCGCCGGCGCAGAACGCACCCCCGGCACCGGTGACGACGAGCGCGCCGACGTCGGTGTCCTCGCGGAGTTCGGCGAGCATCCGGGCGAGGCCGTCGAAGATCTGGGGGTGCAACGCGTTGCGCGCCTCGGGTCGGTTCAGCGTCAGCGTCGCGACCCGGTCGGTGACCGAGGCGAGGAGGAACTCCGTGCCGGTGTCGAGCATCCGCGTGGCTGTCATGCGGCGGAGGCTACCGGAGCACTCCGCTCAGCGTCCGGGCTGCGGGAGCACGCGGAGGTACGGCTTGACGGTGGTCCACCCACCGGGGAACTTCGCCTTCGCCTCCTCGTCGGAGACGGCTGCGCCGATGATCACGTCGTCGCCGTCCTTCCAGTTCGCGGGCGTCGCGACGGAGTACCTCGAGGTGAGCTGCAGCGAGTCGATCACGCGGAGGATCTCGTCGAAGTTCCGCCCCGTCGACGCCGGGTAGGTGATCGACAGCTTGATCTTCTTGTCGGGGCCGACCACGAACACCGACCGCACGGTCATCGTGTCGGACGCGTTCGGGTGGATCATCCCGTAGAGGTCGGCGACCTTGCGATCGGGGTCGCCGATCATCGGGAAGTTCACCGCCTGACCCTGGGTCTCGGCGATGTCCTCCTCCCAACGGACGTGGGAGTCGACGGGATCGACGGACAGGCCGATCACCTTCACGTTGCGACGGTCGAACTCGCCCTTCAGCTTCGCGACGGTGCCGAGTTCGGTCGTGCAGACGGGCGTGAAGTCCTTCGGGTGGCTGAAGAGCACACCCCAGGAGTCGCCGAGCCATGCGTGGAAGGAGATGGTCCCCTGCGTGGTCTCCGCCGTGAAGTCGGGGGCGAGGTCACCGAGTTGGAGCGTCATGACCCCATTGTCACAATTGCCGATCGGTTTCGTCAACTTTTATCCGGCGGACGCCGTCACGGCGGCGAGCACGTCGGCGACGACGTCGTCGGTGTCCTCGAGACCCGCCGAGATCCGGATGGTCCCGGGCATGATCCCCGCCTCGACGAGCTCGTCCTCGGACAACCCGGCGTGGGTCGTGGACGCCGGATGGGTCACGAGCGTCTCCGGCCCGCCGAGCGACGGCGCCGGGCGGCACAGGCGCACCGCCTCGACGAACCGCTCCCCCGCCGTGAGACCACCGAGCAGGTCGAAGGTCAACAGCCCGCCGCCGTGACGGAGCTGACGTGCGGCGAGATCGACCTGGGGGTGCGACGCGAGCGTCGGGTATCGCACACCCGCCACCTCGGCGCGCGCCTCGAGCGCGGTGGCGACGGCGAGCGCGGTCGCCGACTGCTGCCGCAACCGGACGCCGAGCGTGCGCAGACCACGCAGCGCCGCCGTCGCGTCGTGCGGTGAGGGAACGGCGCCCTGCAGGACGGCGAACCCCCACACCCAGTCGACGAGGTCCCGCGCACCCGCCAGCACACCGAGCGACGCGTCGTTGTGCCCGGCGATCGCCTTCGTCGCCGAGTGGATCACGAGATCGACACCGTGGTCGAGCGGTCGCTGCCCGAGCGGCGTGGCGAACGTCGAGTCGACGACGGTGATCGGACCGACGATCGCACCGAGTTCGTCGAGGTCGACCAGATCGAGCCGCGGGTTCGCCGGCGTCTCGGCGAGCACCACCATCGTCTCCCCCGGCCGCACCGCCGCAGCGAACGCCCCGGGCTCCGTCGCGTCGACGAGCGTCACCTCGATCCCGACACGCGGGCACAACTGGTTGAGGAGCTGCAGCGTCCCCCCGTAGCACTGACGCTGGGCGACGACGTGGCTCCCCTTCGTGCACAGGCTCATCACCGTCGCGAAGATCGCCCCCATCCCCGACGCGAACGCGAGCGCGGCCTCGGCACCCTCGAGCTCGGCGAGGGCGTCCTCGAACGCACGCACCGACGGGTTGCCGTGCCGGGTGTAGAAGCGGGTCGCCCGTGGCCGGGTCGCCATGCGGCGCGCCTCACGGATCGACGGCACCTCGAACGCCGTCGTCGCCCACACGACCGGCGCGAGCGCACCGCCGTTGTCGTCACGACCGGCGGTGACGGCACGGGTCTCGGGTGCCGGACCGGGCACGGGATCGGGCGTTCGGACCATCGGAGGAGTCCCCTTCGGGGGTCGGACGACACGGGTGCTCGGTGAGGACACTTCGTTGCCCGGCGGACCGGACCGCATCCCGTCCCCGGAGGGGAACGACCAGGCACCTTGGGTGTCCGACCCAGGTTGCCGGGTACCGACGGAGGCCGGCACCGCTCTTGATGACCCGACCAGTCAACGCCGCCCGCACACCTACGTCAACCCGGAGCGACGTGCGACGATGACGCCATGACCGCCGCCGGACGTGCCCTCCTCCTCCACGGACACGGCGACGGACCAGCGCGCGTCGCCGCGTTCGCCGAGGCGCTCGGGACGAGGACCGGGTTCGACGTCGTCACGCCGACCGCGCCGTGCAGCGTCGAGAGCGGCCGGGCGTGGTGGGCGGAGGACGCCGGCGGCCCGACACCCGACACCGTCGACGCACTGCGTGCTGCGCACGACGACGTCGATCTCGTCGTCGGGTACTCCCAGGGCGCAGCACTCGCACTCACCCTCGGCCTCGGTCGACGCCTCGTCGTCATCGCCGGGTTCCTCTGCGACGTCGCGCCCGACCTCGACCACCGACCCGAGGTGCTCGTAGTGCACGGCGCGCACGACGACGTCGTCGACCCGGTGCACGCACGCATGATCGGGCGTCGGGCCGAACGTGCCGGCTGCACCACGACGCTGCACCTCCACGACGGAGGTCACGAACTCGAGGCCGCGACCGCCGTGGTCCTCGAGCACCTCGGCGGCTGACGGCGGCGGTCAGGCCCCGAGCCGACCGAACCGCGGCGCACGCCGTTCGAGGAGGGCACGGGCGCCCTCGGTGGCGTCGGGGGCTGCGACCGCGGCCCAGGCGGTCTCGTCCGCGTCACGCAACGCGTCGGGGAACCCGAGACCGAGGTGCTCGTAGACCATCCGCTTCGTCGCTGCGATCGCGGCGGGTGAGGCGACCGTCGCCAACGTGCGCACGTAGTCGCACGCCGCCGCCACGACGTCGCCCTCGACGGCGTACTCGACGAGACCGCACCGCTCGGCCTCCTGCGCGTCGATCCGTCGCGACGTCCACAGCAGATCGAGCGCCCGACCCGGCCCGAGCAGACGCGGCAACACCCAACTCGTACCGTGCTCGGCGACGAGTCCGCGTTGCAGGAAGATCGTCGTGAACGACGCGTCCGGGCCGGCGAAACGCACGTCGCACAGTGACGCGAGCACGAGCCCGCCACCTGCAGCGACGCCGTTCACCGCGGCGACGACGGGCTTGGGGACGGCGAGGAGGTAGGAGAACAGGCCGGGGACGTCACCGCGGCGTGCCCCGGTGTCCATCGACGTGCGGGCGGCGTCGCCGGCGGCGGTCGTCTCCTCGAGCACCGCCGCGTCGAGACCGGAACAGAACCCGCGCCCGGCACCGGTCACCACGATGCCGACGACTGCCGGGTCGGCGGCGGCCGCGTCGACGGCGCGCCGGAACGCCCGCAACATCGCCGGCGTCAACGCATTGAGGCGTTCCGGGCGTTCGAGGCGGATGAGCGCGACCGGGTCGTCGACGACGACCGTGACACCTTCGACGGCACCGGTGCTCACGCCGACACCGGCGTGATGCGCAGACCGCCGATCCGGACGAACCCGTCGGCGTCGAGCAGCCCACGCGTTGCCGCACGCTCGCGCACCAGCGCAGGGTCGACGACTGCGACGTCGATCCCGCCGAGACCCTCCGGTCGGCCGTCCGTGCACGGCACGAACCGCACCACCGCGTTCTCGAAGGCGACCGTCGGACGACCGGCCGCATCGGTGGTGCACGGCGACGACGTGATCGACGCCCAGCGCTCGGCGAGCCCCGCAGGGTCGTCGGCCTGCACCTCGGCCGCGGTGATCCCGCGTGCACACTCGAGCCGCTGGCCGCGCTTCCAGTCGGGCCCCGCCGGTTCCCACGGGCCGTCGACGTCGTGGGCACCCGGGCCCGTCTGCTCGTCGATCTCGAGGAACGAACCGCCGGTGTCCTTCGGGTGCAGCTGCATGCAGTGGTACTCGTGCGTCGAGAACTGGTAGGCGATCCGGACGCCGAGCTCGGCGACACGCTCCCGACGGGGTGCGTGGTCGTCGCACTGGGTGATGACCATGTAGCCGCCGTCACCACCCCTCCGTTCGAGGTAGCGACCACCGGCCGTTCCCTCGGTGACAGGTGCGACGATCTCGACGAACTGGTTGCCGAAGGGGAGCAGCGCGTTCTCGAGCCCGAAGGTCGCCACACCGGGGTCGGAGAAGCACACGTCCACACCGAACGTCGCCCGGAGGTCGTCGACCACAGGAGCGAGGGAATGCGCGACGAGCGCGATCTGACGGAGACGGATCCACATGGGGCGCACGGTACCGCGTCGGATCCGATCACGCGCCCGTGCGCAGCTATCGACGGGAAACCGAACGAATTCGCCGATCACACCATCGGTTCGCCGCGATGTCGATGAGTCGATCGGGTCGGTAGCACCGCTTTTCCGTTACCTATCCACCATGTGGATCCCCGGAGCGACGAAACTTTCCGTCGCTTGGTCGATCACCAACACGAAAGCAGGAACAAGCGATGAACAACACCCAGCTGATCGAGGCGGTCGCCGGCCACACCGGCGTCGACAAGAAGACGGTCGCGACGGTCGTCGCCGGCCTCGGTGACGTGATCCTCGCGTCCGTTGCGAAGGGCGACACC
>CAYVOK010000054.1:3779-15581 GCA_964453335.1 uncultured Acidimicrobiaceae bacterium | reverse complement strand
GACAGGAAGCACCATGCCCCACCGTTCCAACCGGCTCGCCCCCATCGAGGACGCCGTCGCAGCGATCGCCCGCGGCGAGATCATCGTCGTGGTCGACGACGAGGACCGCGAGAACGAGGGCGACCTCATCATGGCGGCCGAGTTCGCGACGCCGGAGAAGATCGCGTTCTTCGTGCGCCACACGTCCGGGGTGATCTGCGCACCGCTGACCGGCGAGCGCTGCGACGAGCTCGACCTGCCGCTGATGGTGGAACGCAACACCGAGTCGATGCGCACCGCGTTCACCGACACGGTCGACTACATCCACGGCACCTCCACCGGCATCTCGGCGTCGGACCGGGCGATCACACTCCGGGCGATCGCGGATCCGGCGACCACCCGGCACGACCTCGCCCGACCGGGTCACATCTTCCCGCTGCGCGCCCGCACCGGTGGTGTGCTCAAGCGGGCGGGGCACACCGAGGCGGCCGTCGACTTCTGCCGGCTCGCCGGTCTGCGTCAGGTCGGGGTCCTCTGCGAGATCGTGAACCCGGACGGGACGATGTCGCGCATGGGTGACCTCGAGGTGTTCGCCGAGGAGCACGGTCTGCTGCTCTGCACCATCGCCGATCTGATCCGCTACCGGCGCCGCACCGAGAAGCTCATCGAACGGGTCGGCGAGGCCCGCCTCCCCACCCCGTGGGGCGAGTTCCGGTCGGTCGCCTACCGGTCGGTCCTCGACGACGTCGAGCACCTGGCGTTCGTGCTCGGCGACCCGTCCGCCCCGACGAACACCGACGGCACCCTCGTCCGGGTGCACTCGGAGTGCCTGACCGGTGACATCTTCGGGTCGCTCCGCTGCGACTGCGGCGACCAGCTGCACGCGGCGATGGGCCGCATCGCTGACGAGGGCAACGGGGTGCTCGTGTACCTGCGGGGCCACGAGGGGCGCGGCATCGGCATCGGCCACAAGATCCGGGCCTACTCGCTGCAGGACGGCGGCCTCGACACCGTGGAGGCGAACACCGCGCTCGGGCTCCCGGTCGACAGTCGGGAGTACGGCATCGGGGCGCAGATCCTGTCCGACCTCGGCGTCAGCCGCATGCGGCTCATGACGAACAACCCGTCGAAGTACGGCGGGCTCGAGGGCTTCGGTCTCGAGATCACCGGCCGGGTCGGTCTCGACACCGCACCGACCGCGCACAACCTCACCTATCTGCGCACCAAGCGCGACCGGCTCGGCCACCTCATCGACCTGCCCGAGACGGGCGAGTGAACCCTCCGACGAAGGAGACCTGACACCATGCGGACCATCGAGGGAAACGTGCTGGGGAACGGGTTGCGCATCGCGATCGCCGTCACCCGGTGGAACGAGTTCATCACCAAGGAACTGCTCGACGGCGCCCTCACGGCGCTGCGGCGGCACGGCGTCGCCGACGACGACGTCACCGTCGCATGGGTGCCCGGCGCCTACGAGCTCCCCGTCGTGTGCAAGCGGTTCGCCGCATCCGGTGGTGTCGACGCGGTGATCGCGCTCGGCACGGTCATCCGGGGCGCCACCGGGCACTACGAGCACGTCGCCGGCCAGTGCGCGTCGGGGCTCACCCGTGCCGCGCTCGACACCGGGGTGCCGGTGATCTTCGGGGTGCTCACCACCGAGACCATCGAGCAGGCGATCGAACGGGCCGGCACGAAGGCGGGGAACAAGGGCGCCGAGGCCGCGACCACCGCGATCGAGACCGCGAACCTGCTGCGCGACATCGGCTGACCGGGGCGTCTCTTGGGCGCACCCGCCCGGCGTTGCTAGATTCGCCGGGCCGATCCGGGGTAGCTCAACCGGCAGAGCATCGGACTGTTAATCCGCAGGTTGTGAGTTCGAGTCTCACCCCCGGAGCGTTCGGGCGGGCCCACGGGCCCGCCCTCGTCGCGTCCCGGTAGATTGCGGCCCGGGCCCGTAGCTCAGTGGTCAGAGCAGGCGACTCATAATCGCTCGGTCGCGGGTTCGATCCCCGCCGGGCCCACGCGCAGGCTCGACCGGACGACGTCGAGGAGCAGATCGATCTCGTCGGTGGCACCGAGGTGCAGTCGGGCCGCCGTCGTCGAGTGCGACCCGACCCGCACGCCGAGCACCTCCGGGCCGGCTTCGAGCGAGAACACGTCCTCGTCGGTGACGTCGTCGCCGACGTAGAGCACCCGTGTCACACCCTCGAGCACGCACAGTCGACGCACGGCGCCACCTTTGCCCGCCGCTCCGGGCGGCATCACGTCGACCACCGCATGGCCCGGGATCGCCCGGTGCGCCACGGGAACCCCGGCGAGCGCCTCATCGATCGCAGCGCGGGCCGCAACGTGGTCGGGCGCGGCCCGGTAGTGCACGGCGAGACCGACACCCTTGTCCTCGACGTCGACACCGGGCAGGCCTCCGAGGGCAGGGACGAGCACCTCCCGCAAGGCGTCGACGACAGCGGCGTCCGCCCCGGCGATCGTGCCGGGATCGAGCCCGTGCACCCCGATCACGTGCCGGACCCCGAGACCGGCCACCCTCGGCTCGACGTCCTCCCGCCGACGGCCGGAGACGACGGCGACGGGCGCGACCCGGGCGATCGCACGCAACCTGCTCCGGCGACGCCTGGGAATCCGCGCACGGTCACGGTCGTCCACGATCGGGGCGAGCGTGCCGTCGAAGTCGAACGCGACGAGCACCGGATCTGCGAGGAAGGACCGCACCACGTCGATCCCGGCGGCGGACAGGGCATGGGTCATGGACCGTCGTACCCACGACGAGGGCCCCGGGTGGCATCATCGGTCCGTGCACGACGTCCGCGTCCTCGACCTGTCCACCGACCACGCCGGGGCGTTCTGCGCGCACCTGCTCGGGATGCTCGGCGCATCGGTGACGCTCGCCGAACCGCCGGGCGGCCATCCGCTGCGCGACGCAGCGCCGATCCTCGACGACGGTCGGTCGACCACCTGGGCGTACCTCACCGCCCACAAGACGATCCACCCCTCCCCCGTCGACGATGCGACGGCGCGCACCCTCGCCGGCGGGTTCGACATCGTCGTGCTGTCGGCGAACGGTCCGCTGGCCGGCCCGGCGGCGCTCGCCGCGGATCTGCGCCGCACCCATCCCCGGCTCGTCGTCGTGGTCACCTCACCGCTCGGACTCGACGACCCGGCAGGCGGCATCGTCACCACCCCGTTGCAGGACTGGGCGCTCAGCGGCCACCTCGCCCTCAACGGCGAGGCCGACCGGTCGCCGATCCCCGGCGGCGGTCCGTGGTTGTCGGAGGTGCAGGGCGGCACGGCTGCGTTCGGGGCGCTCGCCGCCCTCCGCCGGGCCCGCGCCGAAGGCACCGGCGACCTCGTCGACGCGTCGATGCTCGCCGTCGGGACGTGGGCGCACCAGTGGTCGATCGTGATCGCGACGCACCAGGGGATCTGCAAGGTGCGTTCGGGGAACCGGCACGGCGAGAGCCACCATCCGCTCGCCCTGTTCCCCTGCGCGGACGGGTGGGTCTGCATCGGCGCGGTGTCCGCCCACCAGTGGGAGGGCCTCTGCATCGCGATAGACCACCCGGAACTGCTCGCGGACGAGTCGCTGTACGTCCCCGCAACGCGGTTCGACCGTGCCGACGAACTCGACGGGTACATCACCGGTTGGACGCTGCAGCACCCCGTCGACGAGGTCGTCGTCACCCTGCAGGCGAACAACTGCCCGGCCGGGCGGGTCAACGACCTCCTCGGCGCGCTCACCGACCCGCAGCTCGCGTCACGTGCGGCGTTCGCACCGCTGCCGGCCTTCGGCCCGAACGCTCGCATCCCTGCCCCGCCCGTCCGGCTCGTCACCGGACCGGCGCCGGCGGGCCCCTCGTCCGCCGAGGCGCCCCGACCCCGTCGCCTCGGCGTCGATCCCGCACTGCCGTTGCGCGGCGTCCGCATCCTCGAGTTCACCATCGCCTGGGCGGGCCCGCTCGCCTGCAAGACGATGGGCGACCTCGGCGCCGACGTCATCAAGATCGAGCACCCGACCTCACGCGGCCTCGCCATGAGCGGGACCGGCGCCGACGGTTGGGACCCGGCGGGCTGGGTGTGGGGCACGCTCCCGCCGCCCGCCACCCGCAACGGCGTGTACCCCCACGCCGACCCCGGAGTCCGCTGGTGGAACCGGATGGGGTGGTTCAACAAGGTGAACCGCTCCAAGCGCAGCCTGTGCGCCGACCTGAAGGCGCCCGGTGGACGGGAACTCTTCGAGGAGCTCGTGCGCAGCGCGGACGTCGTCGTCAACAACTACAGCCCCCGCGGTGTGCGCTCGCTCGGCATCGACCACGACACCCTCCGGGCGATCAACCCCGCCATCGTGACCATCGACCTGTCGGGCTTCGGCGCCACCGGCCCCGGCGCCGACCAGGTGTCGTGGGGCCCGATCCTCGACGCCGCATCGGGGTTCGCCGCGACGACCGGGTACGCCGACTCCGGTCCCTACAAGCAGGGGCTCGCGTTCCCCGACGCCGTCGGCGGCGTGTTCGGTGCGGCGACGATCCTCGCCGCCCTCCACGAACGCGACCGCACCGGCGGCCCGGTGCACGTCGACGTCTCCCAACTCGAGACCCTCCTCACCCTCGGCGGCGAACTGGTACTCGAGGCCTCGGTCACGGGCCGGGTGCCGGCACGCCGCGGGGCCCGGGCCCACCCCTCAGCCGCCATCGTGCAGGGCGTGTACCCGGCCGCCGGCGAGGACCGCTGGCTCGCGCTCACGGTGCGCCACGACACCGACTGGGCGGCCGTGTGCGCCGTGCTCGGTGCCGACCTCGACCGCCCCGGCTGGCGTGACGCCGCAGCGCGTCTCGCCGACCACGACGACGTCGACGAAGCGATCGCCGCCCGCACGGCTGGGCGCGACCCCGACCTCGTCTGCGACGCACTCCAGGCGCGGGGTGTGCCGGCCACCCCCGTGCTGCGCAACGTCGACCTGCTCGACCACCGTCGCAACGGCGAGCGCGGCATGATCGTCACCCTCGACGTCGACGGCACGCCGCAACGCTTCCCCGGGTTCCCGCTCAGGTTCGAGGGGTGTGCCACCGAACTCCGCCCGTGCCCCGACCTCGGAGCCCACAACGCCGAGATCCTCGGCGAGCTCGGACACGGACCGGACCGGGTCGCCGAACTGCTCGCGAGCGGTGCCATCGCCGACGGCCCGCCCGCCTGAGGCGGGCTGCGGTCAGCTGCCCTCGAGGTAGGCGCGGAGACCTTCGCTTCGCTGCGGGTTCCGCAGCTTCGCGAGTGTCTTCGCCTCGATCTGACGGATCCGCTCCCGCGTGACGCCGAACGTCCGCCCGACCTCCTCGAGGGTGCGGGCCTGACCGTCGTCGAGACCGAACCGCATGCGCACGATCTGCTGTTCGCGTTCGGAGAGCCCGTCGAGCACCTCGGCGACTGCGACACCGAGCATCGCCCGGGCGGCGAGGTCCGCAGGGGTGTCCGCCCGCCGGTCGGCGATGAAGTCGCCGAGATGGGCGTCGTCGTCCTCGCCGACGGAGGCGTCGAGGGACAGCGGATCCTGGCCGTAGCCGAGGATCTCACGCACCCGGTCGGGTGTCATGCCCACGACGGCGGCGAGCTCGTCCGTCGTCGGTTCGCGTTCGAGTTGCTGCTGCAGGTCACGCTGCGCCCGCTGCACGCGGTTCATCGACTCGACCATGTGGACCGGGATGCGGATCGTACGGCCCTGATCTGCGATCGCCCGGGTGACGGCCTGGCGGATCCACCAGGTCGCGTAGGTGGAGAACTTGAACCCCTTCGTGTGGTCGAACTTCTCGACCGCACGCATCAACCCGAGGTTCCCCTCCTGTACGAGGTCCAACAACAGCAGGCCGCGACCGACGTACCGCTTCGCGATCGACACGACGAGGCGTAGGTTCGCGTTCGTCAGATGCGCCTTCGCCGCCTCCCCGTCCTCGACGAGCGCCCGCAGCCGGCGGTGCTCGGCGTGGTCGAGCGTCGTCGACTCCCCCGCCGCGGCGAGATCGGCGAGGCGGGACGCCGCCGACGAACCCGCCTCGATACGAACGGCGAGCGCGACCTCGTCGGGTCCCGTGAGCAACGGCACCCGCCCGATCTCGTGCAGGTAGCGCCGCACCGGATCGGCCCCGCCGTCACCCGACCCGCCGCCAGCACCCGGCGGCCGTGACAGCCCGCGGCGCAGCGCACCGGACGTCGCCGGTCGTGCGGAACGGGATGGACGGTCGAGTGGGTCGCTGGTCGTCATGCGGGGAGGTCACCGGAGGCGAGGAGCCACGTTAGTAACGCCGTACCCGCTTCCTGCCGGACCTCGACGGGGAGGGTGTCGTCGACGAGCGTCGCCCGCCAGCCCGACAGCGTGCGGAGCTCCTCGACGCCTGCGAGCGGGTCGACGGCCACCCGGGCCGCGTCGCGGCGTTCGGCGAGGAGCCGACGGGTGACCTCCTGGCACAGCCGGAGGAAGACCTCCTCGGCCGTGGCGTCGGACTGTTCGGCTGCGACCCGGTGCAGGACGTCGGCGGCGTCCGCACCGGACTCCTCCACGTCGAGCGCGGCGATCGCCGCGCCGAGCGAACCAGCCTCGACGAGCGCGGCGAACGCCACCCGGTTCGCTCCCGGCGTGAACAGCACGGCGTCGAGCCACGCCGTCGCGCCCGCCGGGTCGGCCGCCGTCACCCGAAGGGCGTCGATCTCGGAGGCCGACGACGTCGGGGCGACGACCGTCCGACCGGTCGGGGCCCGGCGCTCGAGCGAGGACCACATCGGATCGTCGTCGTCGCCGCCGGCCGGGGTCCCGGCGTCGTCCGGGGCACGCTCCTGCCGGCGCCTTCCCTGGGGCGGCGCGGACGGACGCGGTCCGGCGGCGAGCTGGCTGCGCAGCACGTCGGCGTCGACACGGGAACGGGCGGCGATCTCGAACAGGTACTGCTCCCGCACGATCGGGTCGGGGTGCGCGGCGAGGACCTCGAGGGCCGCACCGGCGGCGCGGGCCCGACCCTCCACGGTCGACAGGTCCGCCGCCGACCAGATCCGACCGAGACGGAACGCCATGAACGGGACCGCCTCCGCGACCGCCCGACGCAGCGCGTCGGGATCGGTGCGGGCGAGCGTGTCCGGGTCGCTGCCGTCGGGCATGACGACGACGCGCACGTCGAGCTCGTAGGTGCGCTCCCACTGGTGGAACCGTTCGGCTGCAGCCTGGCCGGCACCGTCCGCGTCGAACGCGAGCAGGAGACGCTTCCCGAACCGGGTGAGGAGCCGCACGTGGTCCTCGGTGAGTGCGGTGCCGCACGTGGCGACCGCACGGGGCAGCCCCGCAGCGAAGAACCCGATGACGTCCGTGTACCCCTCGCACACGATCGCCTCCTGGGCCCGCACGATGTCCGCCTTCGCCCAGTTCAGGCCGTACAGGACCCGGGACTTGTCGTACAGCGGGGTCGCGGTCGGGTTCACGTACTTCGCACCCGGTGCGGAGATCCGCCCGCCGGCGTCCTCGCGATCGGCGGCACCGGGGAGGATCCGGCCCCCGAACCCGATCGCCGCCCCCTGCGGGTCGAAGATCGGGAACACCACCCGACCCCGGAAGAAGTCCTGCTGGCGGTCGCGGCGGTTGATCGTGCCGAGGCCGCTGTCACGCCACACGTCGTTGCCGACACGCAGGTGCCGGGCGAGCTCGTCCCACCCCTCCGGCGCCCACCCGATGCGGAACGCGCGCACCTCGTCCGCGTCGAGACCCCTGCTGCGCAGGTACGCCCGGGCCGGGCCGGCGTCGGGCCCGGTGAGGAGCCGTTCGTGGTACCAGGTGACGGCCCGGTCGACGAGCTCGGACAGCTGCGAGCGGCGCTTGCGGCTCTCGCCCTCGACCTGGTCGGTGTAGCGGAGCGTCACCCCGGCGCGGCCGGCGAGCCGTTCGACCGCACCGGTGAAGTCCACCCCTTCGAGCTCACGCACGAAGGTGATCACGTCGCCCTTCGCCTGGCACCCGAAGCAGTAGTACAGGCCCTCCTCCTCGTTGACGGAGAAGCTCGGCGACTTCTCCGGGTGGAAGGGGCACAACCCGGTCCAGCGGCGACCGACCCGCCGCAGGGGGACGTACTCGCTCACCACGCCGACGATGTTCGCCGCCGTGCGCACTGCCCGGACGTCGTCGTCGTGGATCACGGCCGCACCGTCCCACGACGGCGGAGCACAGCACGGGCCGCGGCGAGCCGGGCGACGGGCACGCGGAACGGCGAGCACGACACCCGGTCGATGCCGAGGTCGGCGAAGACGTCGATCGACGCCGGGTCGCCGCCGAGCTCACCGCACACCGTCACCTCGAGCGAGGGTCGCACCGACCGACCGTCCTCGACGGCGACGCGGACGAGCCGTCCGACACCGTCCACGTCGAGGGACATGAACGGGTCGACGTCGAGCACGCCGTCGGTGCGCCAGCGAGTGGTCAGCTCTGTGGCGAGGTCGTCACGACTCAGGCCGAACGTGAGCTGGGTGAGGTCGTTCGTGCCGATGCCGAAGAAGTCGGCGACCACCGCGAGACCTGCCGCGCACAGCGCGGCGCGTGGGGTCTCGATCATGGCGCCGACCGACGGCGGCGGCCCGTCCGGGTCACCGCTGCGCCACCCCGCCTCGAGCTCACGGCGCACGGCGACGAACTCGGCGACCGTCGACACGAACGGCACGAGGAGGGCGACCCCGCCTGCGGCCTCGCCCGATGCCCGACGTCGGGCGACGGCCTCGGCGACCGCCGCCGCCTGCGCCCGGTACAGCGCCGGTCGGACGAGCGCCATCCGCGCCCCGCGTGTCCCGAGCATCGGGTTCGTCTCGGTGGCGTCCTCGACGAACTCGCCGAGCGGCGCGTCGAGCACCCGCACCACGACCCGGTGGTCCCCCGCCGCTGCGAGCAACGCGTCGACCTCGCTGCGCTGTGCCGCGACGAACGCGGCGATCGCCGCGTCCTCCTCGGCGGGGTCGTCCGCGACGAGCACCGCCCGCACGGTTGCCGCATGGGCGACCGCGAGCTGGTGTTCCGTCCGACACAGGCCGATGCCGTCCGCGCCGTTGGCGAGGGCCCGGGCGACGTCGGCCGCAGTGTCGGCATTCGCCAGCACGCCGAAGCGCCCCGACCGGATCCGATCCGCCCAGCCGAGCAGGGTGGCGAGCTCCGGCGGCGCCCCGTCCCCGACGACACCGACGTCGCCGTCACCGAGCGCGACCGCACCGGTCGACCCGTCGATCGCGAGCCTGCTGCCCGCCGGGAGGGCGTGACCGGCGATCGTCACCCCGTCGTCGGACCAGGCGAGTTCGTCCACGCCGACGACAGCGGGGATCCCGAGGCCGCGGGCGACGAGCGCCGCGTGCGACGTCCGACCGCCACGCGCGGTGAGCACACCGACCGCCACCTGCATCGCCGTCGCGTCGGCGGGCGTGGTCTCCGCCACGACGAGGAGCGCGTCCTCGTCACGCTCCGCCGCAGCGAGCACCTCCTCGGCGCTCCGGCACACGACACCGACCGCAGCTCCCGGCGACGCACCCACACCGCGGGCGATCGTGCGGGCGTCGCCGTCGAGGACGGGGTGCAGCGCGGCCTCGACGTCCACCGGGCGGACCGCCGTGACCGCCTCCTCCGGCGTCCACGCGACATCGGTGTCCTCGACGAATGCGACCGCCGCCCGCACCGCCGCGACACCCTGCAACCGCAGCCACCGGTGCTCGAGCAGGTACAGGCGACCCGCCGCCACGGCGAACGCCACCGCGACCGGCCGCCGCTCGGCCGCCTCGAGCCGTACGAGAGCCTCCGCCAACGCCGTGGCCACGGGCTCGCCGCCGTCGACCGCAGGGCGCTCCCCCGTGCGCAGGTCGCGGCTGCGCGCCACGCCGAAGGTCGGCGCCGACCCAGCCGCGTCGACCGGCAACGCGCGCACCACGACCGCGTCGACCCCGTTCGCCGGATCCACGAGCAGTTCGACGATGCTCGAACGCAGCCCGTCGAGCGCCGCAGGTCCGGGGGTCCCCTGCACCGTCACCTCGTGCGCAGACCGTTCGGGCGACGCGGAGACACCGAGCAGTACCGGGCCACCCGCCGGCGTCCGGTCGACGATCGCGCCGAGCGCACGGTGGAACGCCTCGTGGAGTTCCGGCGTCCACCCGGCCGTGCGCACGAGTTCGGCCGCTGCCGCCGTCACCACGAACGTGGGCGCGACCGGGAGTCCGAGCGCGGCGAGTCGGACCGCCGACGCCCCGGGTGTGCCGAGACGGGCGAGCGCCGCGCCGGGTCCGTCCTCGAAGGGGTCGCCGACGTCGTGCACGAGCACCGCGGACCGGACCATCGCACCCCCTTCCGCCTCGACCGGGTGTCGTGAGGTTACTTCTCGACCGGCCGTCGGCCCGCCGCACCATCGGCTAGGTTGCGCGCCGGATCGGATCGTCCGACGTGGCGGTCGATTCCGCAGGGGGACGAGCATGGGCGACGCCACCACGACCCGAAGGACGGCCGAGCCGGATTCGGCGCAGGCCTGGTTGGTCGTCGCCGCGACGTTCCTCGCGACCTTCACCGTGTTCGGGATCGTCTACAGCTTCGGCGCGTTCTTCCGGTCGATGGCCGACACGTTCGGCACCGGCAGCGCGGTCACCGCGCTCATGTTCTCCATCACCACGGCGTGGTACTTCGGCGTCGGCGTGTTCTCCGGGAGGATCACCGACCGCATCGGGCCCCGGCCGGTGCTCGTCCTCTCGGCGTTCCTGCTCGCCGGCGGGCTCATCGCGACCTCGCGCGCCGGGTCGATCTGGATCGGGTTCGTCACCTACGCACTCGGTGTCGGCTCGGCGGTGGGCTGCGCCTACGTGCCGATGGTGTCGACCGTCGGCGCCTGGTTCGTCCGTCGGCGAACGGCCGCCCTCGGCGTGTCCGTCGCCGGCATCGGGGTCGGCACCCTGCTGTTCTCGCCGCTCGCGGCGCGCCTCATCGACGCGTACGGCTGGCGCACCGCGTACGTGATCCTCGGTGTCGTCGGCGGGCTGCTGCTCCTCGTCGCGAGCCTCGGCGCACGCCGCCCGCCGATCGACGTCAACCAGGAGATGCCCGACCTGCGCACGACGGTGCGCAGCCGGGGGTTCGTCGTGCTCTACGTCGCGAACTTCCTCGTGTCCACGTCGCTGTTCGTGCCGTTCGTGTTCATCAAGGAGTACGCGGTCGGCCGCGGGATCCCCGCCGAACGGGGCGCACTCCTCGTCGGCATCATCGGCGCGTCGAGCATCATCGGCCGCCTCGGTCTCGGCACGCTCGGGGCCCGCCTCGGATCGACGCGCCTGATGCAGCTCAGCTTCGCTGCGCTCGGACTCAGCTTCCTCATCTGGCTCGGCGCCGGTTCGAGCTTCGCGCTGCTCGTCGTCTACTCGGTCGTGATGGGCGTCGGGTACGGCGGGTTCATCGCCCTCGCGCCGGCGGTGTCCGCACAGATCTTCGGCGTGCGGGGGCTCGGCGTCGTCCTCGGCCTGCTCTACACGGCGGCCGGCATCGGCGGTCTCATCGGGCCACCGCTCGCCGGCTGGCTGATCGACTCGTCCGGCTACCCGACGGCGATCATCACGGCGATGGTGATCGCCCTCGCGGCGACGGTCACCCTGTCCGCCCTGCCCCGCAGCGCCGACTGACGACGTCGGCGCCTCAGGCGCCGAGACCGAGGACCGTCCGAGTCTCCGCCACGTCGGCGTGCATGCGTTCGACGAGCGCATCGACGGAATCGAAGCGCAGTTCGGGGCGCAACCGGCGCACGAACGCGACCCGGGCGGCCTCGCCGTACAGGTCAC
>CAYVOK010000054.1:0-3679 GCA_964453335.1 uncultured Acidimicrobiaceae bacterium | reverse complement strand
TCGGGGCGCAACCGGCGCACGAACGCGACCCGGGCGGCCTCGCCGTACAGGTCACCCGCGAAGTCGAGCAGGAACGCCTCGACGAGGGACGCCGGCTGGTCCTCGTAGAACGTCGGCCGGCGGCCGATGTTCACCGCCGCGGCGTGACGCTCCCCGTTCGGCCGCACGTACCACGCGGCGTAGATCCCGTCCGCAGGCAGCAGCAACGGTTCGGGCACGGCGACGTTCGCCGTCGGGAACCCGAGGGTGCGGCCCCGCGCGTCCCCGTGGACGACCGTCCCCCACAGTTCGTGCACCCGGCCGAGCATCCTCGCCGCCGCCTCGAGGTCGCCCTCCGCGACGGCGGCACGGACCGCTGTCGAGGACACGACGGCGCCCGCCGTGTCGGTCCGGCCGACGAGGTCGAGCCCGATCGTCTCGAAGTCGTGCTCCCGCCCGAACGCCTCGAGCATCGCGACGTCACCGGTGCGGCCACGTCCGAAGTGGAAGTCCGCGCCGACGACGACGGTCGTCGCCCGCAGGCAACCCACGAGTACCTCGCGGGCGAAGTCCTCCGCCGACTCGGCGGCACGGACCTCGTCGAACTGCACGACGTAGACGTGGTCCACGTCGAGCGCCTCGAGCAGTTCGAGCTTCTGGTCGAGCGTGGTGAGCAGGCGGGGTGCGCTATCGGGCCGCACCACCGACGCCGGATGACGGTCGAAGGTCACCACCGCCGTCGCCGCACCGTGGCGTGCCGCCTCGGCGCGGGTCCGGGCGATCACCGCTTGGTGGCCGAGGTGGATGCCGTCGTAGGCACCGATCGTGACGGCACAGCGGCCCGCCGGTCCGGCGGAGGAGTCACGGATCACCTGCACGGCCGCCGACACTACCGCCGCGCCGTGTCATCACCCCACCTGCGGGTCGTTCCCTGCGGCCTCGAGGACGACGCTCGGCCCGACGAGGCGATCCGCACGGCGTTCGAGCATCGCCACGAGCGTGCCTGTCGGCCCGAATGCCGCCCACGGACCGTCGCCCGCCACCCGCTCGGCCGCGAGGCGGCCGCCGTGGCGGAGGCGCGCCGCCTCCTCATCGGTGCAGTCGAGCCGCTCGAGATGTCGGACGCAGGCGTCGAGTGGCAGCAGGTCGAGCGCGTCGAGCGGTCGGGCGTCGGCCACGAGGTGGGGGCCGACCGCGGTGCGACGCAGCGCTCGCAGGTGCGCACCAGACCCGACGGCACGGCCGAGGTCCGCGACGAGGCTGCGCACGTAGGTGCCCGACGAACAGTCGACCTCGATCCGGAAGACGGTCGGGTCGGCAGTCGCCGCCACGTCGTAGCGGGTCACGGTCACCGGCCGGGCAGGCCGGTCGACCTCGATCCCCTCCCGGGCGAGCTCGTGCAGGCGGCGCCCGTCGATCCGGATCGCCGAGACCATCGGCGGGACCTGCTCGATGTCACCCACGAACGCCGGCACGGCAGCCCGCAGGGTGGCGACGTCGATGCCGTCGGTCGGGTGCACCGCCACGACCTCGCCGGACGCGTCGAGCGTCGACGTCTCCACGCCGAGCACCAGCTCGCCGACGTAGGACTTCGGCAGGCCGACGAGGTAGCGCAGCAGACGCGTCCCCCGGCCGACCCCGAGCAGCAGCACCCCGGTCGCATCCGGGTCGAGCGTGCCCGAGTGGCCGACCTTGCGGGTGCCGAGGATGCCACGGGCCTTCGCCACCACGTCGTGGGACGTCCACCCGGCCGGCTTGTCGACCACGCACAGGCCGTCGATCCCCGGCGTCGCCCTACGCGCCATCGTCCCCCTCGGGCGCCCGGTCGGTCGGCACGTCGAGGGTGGCGAGCAGGTGCTCGAGTCGTTCGCCGGCGCGGACACCGCTGTCGGGGGCGAAGCGCAGCTCCGGGGTGCGGCGCAGACGGGCCTGCCGACCGACGGCCGCCTGCAGGCGGACCCGCAGCTCGGCGAACGCCTCGAGGATCGCCGCGTCGTCCTCCTCCCCGCCGAGCGAGGAGTAGTGCACGACTGCGTCGGTCAGCTCCGGGTTCACCACGACACCGGTGATGCTCACGAGTTCGAGCCGTTCGTCGTCGATCCGTTCGAGCGCCTCACCGAGGATCTCGCGCAGCAGTTCGTTCACACGGGCGGTGCGCGGGAAGTCCCGTGCACCACCGCTGCGACGTCGCGCCATCACCGCTCCTCCCCTGTTCGGCCCGACGGGCCCGGACTCAGGTCCGCGGGATCTCGCGATCCTCGTAGGTCTCGATGATGTCGCCCTGCTTGAGGTCCTGGAAGTCGGAGAGCCCGATACCGCACTCGTACCCGGTGTTCACCTCGCGCACGTCCTCCTTGAAGCGACGCAGCGAGTTGATCGCACCCTTCCAGATGACGGTGCCTTCCCGCAGGAACCGCACCTTCGACCCGCGGGTGATCTGACCCGAGAGCACGTAGCAACCGGCGATCGCACCGATCCGCGGGACCCGGAAGATCTCGCGGACCTCGGCCTCGCCGGTGACGACTTCCTCGAACTCGGGGGCGAGGAGACCGAGCATCGCGTTCTCGATGTCCTCGAGGACGTTGTAGATGATCTCGTAGGTACGGATCTCCACGTCGTCGGCGTCGGCGAGTTCCCGCACCTTGCGGTCGGGACGCACGTTGAAGCCGATGATCGTCGCGTTCGACGCCGCTGCGAGCTGGATGTCGCTCTTGGTGATGCCACCCACGCCCCGGAGCACGAAGCTGAGCTTCACCTCGTCGCGCTCGAGTCGCTTCAGCGACTCGGTGAGCGCCTCGAGCGAACCGGTCACGTCGGCCTTGACGATCAGGTTGAGCGTCGCGGCCTCGCCGGCCTGGATCTGCTTGAACACGTCCTCGAGACGGGCACCGCCGGCGACGATGTGGGGCACCGAACCGATGGACGCCTGACGCTGCCAGTGCCCACGGGTCTGCGCGACCTCACGGGCCACCTTCTCGCTCGGTGCGACGATGAAGTCGTCACCGGCCTCGGCGACCTCGGAGAGACCGAGGATCTGCACGGGCGTCGACGGCCCGACCTCACGGACCTGCTTGCCCTTGTCGTCGAGCAGGGCACGCACCCGGCCCCAGGCGGCACCGGCGACGACCGGGTCCCCGACCTTGAGCCGACCACGCTGGATCATCACCGTGGCGACCGGGCCACGCCCGACGTCGAGGTTCGACTCGACGACCACACCCGCGGCACGACCGTCGGGATCGGCGCGGAGGTCCTCGACCTCGGCGACGACGAGCAGGTTCGCGAGCAGGTCGTCGATACCGAGGTTCTGGAGCGCGGAGACCTCGACCATGATCGTGTCGCCGCCCCACGCCTCGGGCACGAGCCCGTTCTCGGAGAGCTGCTGCATGACCCGGCTCGGGTCGGCATCGGGGCGGTCGATCTTGTTGATCGCCACCACGAGCGGGACCTCGGCGGCACGGGCGTGCTGGATCGCCTCGAGCGTCTGGGGCATGACCCCGTCGTCAGCGGCGACGACGAGCACCACGATGTCGGTGATGCCCGCGCCGCGGGCCCGCATCGCGGTGAACGCCTCGTGACCGGGCGTGTCCACGAAGGTGATCTTCTGACCGTCGTAGTCGACCTGGTACGCACCGATGTGCTGGGTGATGCCACCCGCCTCACCGGCGACCACGTTCGTCTTGCGGATCTGGTCGAGGAGCTT
>CAYVOK010000053.1:0-15928 GCA_964453335.1 uncultured Acidimicrobiaceae bacterium | reverse complement strand
CCTTGATATTTTCTTTTTGATTTGAAGACCTGGTTATTGAAGGTCTATTGTCAACATAAATGATATTTCCAGTGTATTTTTCCACTTCTGGAGTAGATACCCCGTTAACAAAAGATTGACCCAAATAATATTTTCTATTATTTATTGTTGTTAATATGCCCGTAAAAGATGTATCAATTCCCAAACCACTCACACCAGAAGCATTAATAGTTAAAGATCCGCCATTTAAAGGTGTCGATGTGAATTGTTGTAATTTAAATCCATATAGAGGAGTTGTATTTTTAGTTCCATCACTATTAAATCCAACTAAAGTTCTATCTTGCCAATATTTTAGAACCCCAGTATTCTTATCATACGAAACTACCCTACCAACAGCAGTGGAACCAAGACCAACAGTTTGTGTAATTAAACTGTCTGGAGTAAATGTAGTGGTGCTATATCCAGTACCAACAAGTTTTAGTGCGTATAGAGCACTTGCCTTGCTTTTGTTTAAAATCGTATCAGAATCATAAGATAGTGGATTTTCAACAATGCCAATTCTTGCAATTTGGTTTCCGACTATAAAATCTGGATCTTCAGCGTCATTTTCGATTTTTGAATAAATTAATACTCTATATGCTCCCAGTTCTCTGTATATATCATATCCATGTCCTTTTTGTGGAGGAATAATGACATCGAAAACTGGAGGAGTCGTTCCAGTTGGAACGTTACCAGATACTAAATCCACACTTCCATAGGTATATCCAGATCCACCATTAGTAATAATTATTGATCCAACCTTAGAATCATTATTAACTACAATTGTACATTCCGCTCCTACGCCGTCACCATAAATTGGAACTCTAGTGTACGTTCTATTTGCCGTACCAATTCCAACTCCCCTATTTCTTATTGTTGCTACTTTTATTTGACCGCTTGTAATTGCATTATTTCTGACGGGTGCATAATCTGAATTAGTTTCCCAGTCTGCTGGAACTGGAATAAAATTAGTTGAATCAAATTTTACAAGTTCACTTGGTTTAATTGTATACAAATATTTCCAAATATATCCATCTTCGCTGGTTCCTGCTGCCCTTGGTTCCAAATCAGTGAAAGTTGGTTCATCAAGAGATGGTTTTCCTGTTGGATTTTCTGGATCTATTCCATTATACAAGCAAACATAAACTCTATAATCACTATTTACGACATAATAGTTTGCAGAATATAAGTTAGTAGAATTTGAAGGGGATGAAAGATTTGTTCTACTGATATCATGTCTATACATATCATAGACTGTTCCAGTAGTCCAGGTAATTTTCCTAACTACCTGTCTTACGTCACCGCTAGAAATTTTTTTTAAAGCAACTATTGTATCCCAATAGTCATTTTCTTCATTAAAATTATCTTTAGGTGCAGGTGGAACAGAATCCCAATTTGCGTCATAGTCTGATGCGTTTGTCAATCCAACAAATGCATAATAACCATTATCTGTTGAAGTTGCAGCAGAAACAAAATTCTTAGCATTTAATATTCTAAGTTGATCAGTTATAATCGCGGACATTTTTTGTCGTTTTTTATCTATTTATAGTTGTTATTAAACGCTTGTAGAATATCCAACATATCTCAGTGGATTGATACGTTGAATAATAGGAGAAGTTAAAATACCGGAAACCCCATTATTGTTATATGAAACAAAACTATTTGGTTTTTTTCTTGTTGGTGCATTTATTTTGCCCCAACTAAATTCTCCATAAAATCCACTATACCCAGTTCCAGATAATCCATTATAATTCAAAATACTAACAATAACTCTGGAGACATTTGTTACTCCAATTCCAGGAACACTCGTTTGTGCTATAGAAACCGAAGCAACCTTATAAACATTGTCCAAACAAGTGGTTCCTACTCCAACAACAGATGAAGATGAATCTAAAGAGGTAACCCCGAAACCAATATTTGAATTGAATACTGTAAAGTAATAATCTGTTTTTATTCCACTTATACCTGTTGTTGCAATTCCGACATTGATATTTGTATTTCTCAAATAAGAATCAATAGGAATAAACAAATCGAAAACTAGTGCAGTGGATGCGATACCAACCGAAGTCGTAGAAATGCCAACAATCGTTCCAAAATCACCCTCATATGTAACATCTTCAATTTTCTCTTGCTTTAATGCTGGATATTCAATAAGAACCAGTGGTGGGTTAGTTGTTGTATATCCAGACCCAGGATTGGTAATGGTAAGAGAAGTTACAATACCAGAAGTAATTGATGCGGTTGCTGTTGCTTTAGTTGCAACACCAACTGTTGTTGCAATTACTACTGATGGAGAAGTTGTAAATCCTAATCCACCGTCATTAAGAGAAAGCGATGATATTGTTCCTGCTGTCGATACAATAGCAGTAGCTGATGCACCAACTAAATTATCCTGCGAGGTTATAGTTATTTTTGTTTTAAATGGAGCAGTCGAGTTTTCTCTCAAATCATCAAAAAATACTTTAACACTTTGTACAAATATAACGGTGGATGCTATTCCAACATTTTGAATAATATTTGTTGTTGGTTGTATGAGTGGTTCATATAATTCCCTACTCTTACCAACTTCTTGTCCACCTATAATCTTATCTTCAGTTTGTCTGCACCAGATTACTGGTCTTGATAAAGTTTCATCTAGAGTTAAACCAAAACCTGAATATGGATTAGTTTCAATAGAATCTGACGAAATAACCTCAGTAACAAGTCTTTCATCTTCTTTCAATAACAATCTATCATCATTTAATCTTACATCATCGCCAATTTTCAAGGACTCTAAAATATCAACAAAAACAACATCAACTATTTCTGTTCCTTTGTAGAATAGTATTTTGCAAGTATCCCCTTCTTTAGGTGGTTCTGTAAAGGTGATGGTGCTTCCTCCGCTGAATAGATATCCTTCGCCGGGGAACTGTAAAATGTCATTAACAAATATTAAAAGAACAGATTGAACATCAATATTTGAACCTGCTTTTGCTCTAATGGTTGTTTGTACTCCATTAATTTTTATTGGGAAGGTCCTTCTTCTTCCATTGAATAAATCTTCTACTTTATCAATAACTTGGAAATCTCCAACAGACCAAGATGAGAACAAATCAGAGAATACTTCATCAATCGTTAGTTCAAACTTTCTAAAAGGTTTTGAGGAATCTGTTGGAATTCCAGTTAATCCTCCAGTTTGGACAGTTAAAACCTCCGATGTCTTATATGCAAATCCTGTATTTTTTACTTCAAAATCAATTACACTGGATCCTTGTCCAACCACAATATTGACAGTTGCCTCAGTTCCTATTCCAGATGTTCCTGAAGAATAAACTAGTGGAATATTATAATAGTTTTCTGGACTATCAATTATTACCAATGGTGGATTAGAAGATGTATATCCAGATCCGGGATTAGTAATAATTACATTTTTAGAGATACGTCCAGAAGAAACGGTTGTAAATCCGACAAACTGATAATTCAATACTCCAGAAACACTGGACGTTTTTACGCCAACATTTACAATTCCTGTTGTTGGTGAGTCTAAAGTTACCACAACAGAGGTTCCTGCCTCTATTGTCTGGGAAGATGTACTTCCAGATCCAATAAGAACATATGTGTTGCCAGATCCTACGATTGAAACATCTTGGAAAGCAGAACCTATTCCAAGTTTATTTGAAGTTGAATATTGCAATTTGGCAAAAACTCCACTTTGATTATCAATTGGAATAATAGTAGAACCTGCAGCAATAGTAGCAGAAGTTTGAGTAATTATTTCGTATTTTGATGACCCTCTATATCCAGATCCAGTTGATCCTATACTAATTGACGAAATAGTTCCTGCAGTAGAAACTATTGAAGTTCCTCCAGCGGAGATTAATGGTTGATATCCAAATCCTTGGGTAGACGCGACAGAAACAATAACTCCTCCGCGAGGAATACTTGCGGTATTAATATCATATGAAGTGGATGATATATTTCCAATAAATGATAAAGTTGTGATGCCAGCATTTTCTGACATTTTGTAATTTCCTGGAATATTAATCGTACCAAGTCTTTGTGGTTCTTGGAATATATTATTGATTAATAAAATTACCGACCCTGTAGATACTCCAGTAATATCAGATTTATCTGATTTAAGAATAAATTCGGTATTAATTCCGGTAAATCTTTCAGATAATCCATCAAAAATGTAGTTTCTGCTATAAGGTTCATATGATTCATTTTCTAATCCAGATCTCAAGAAAACTCTTCCACTAAAAGTGGAATGTGTTGTTATTCCGGTATAGTCTCTATCATCAGGTCTATTTGTCACTGTCCCTATTGGAGAATTTCCGTAAGGAGGTTCAACAAAATGTATGGTATTGTCTATAATATTATAATTTCCAATTACCTTTGTTACTGTGGATCCTATTGAATGATTTTCTGGAGATGTTCCCATCCAACCACGATCAACTAAAAATACATTAGTACTTCCGAATCCAACGACATTAACTTTTACTATTTCATTATTGATTTTTAATAAATCACCGCCATAGATTGAACTTATTCCAGATAAAGTAAGATTAATTTCATTAAAAACAGAAGTTTTTGCCAAAGATACTGTTGTCAAAGTTGATACAATTGGGGATTGTATGTGATTATCAATTGTAATTAAGCACTTAGAATTTTGCTTCTTAGCAGTAAGGAAATGAGTGGTTCCTATCCCAACAGAAGTAATAGTTAAGGTTTGTGGAATTGATTTAAGCGCATTTTCTGCTGAAGATGCAAATCTAATATTCAAATCATTTAATTTAACTGCATAAACAGAAGAAGGTAACTTATCAGTAATCCCTATTCCAGAAATTGTTGTTGTTGCTATTCCTATAGGACTTCCATTACCTGGGTTATAAATTAATTCTTCGCCAGTTACATAAAAATGTTTAGGAATTCTTACTAAATTATCTGGAACATTTACAATTATGCTATTGGAAGCATCAAAAACTCTTTGGAATATTGGGGTTTGTTTGTTTTTAAGATCAAAAGATTTTTTAACTTTGTTTAATGTTCCTTGATATTCTGAATATGAGGAATCTAAACTTGCATTTACAAATCCATAAGATTCAAAGGAATTCCCAGCATCAACTATTCCCATGGAATGTTGATAAACTTTTACATTTACAGAAATATTTGGGTTTGGAGTAAAATAAAGATTTGTTCCAGTTGAACCAACGCCGGCACCAATTGTGCCCAAACCAGAGGTAGTCCTCAAAGAACCAAATTCAACTGGATATACATTAGTTTCATCGTCAACAACAACTACTTCCGAAACTTGATATGAATTATTCAAAACATCCTCAACCATCACCAAATAGTATGCGCTTGAATAATTTGAAGAATAATTTGATACAATAGTTTCACTTGGTGTTGGTGATGATGATATTGCTACATAATTAGATTTAATGCTGCCAGTATTAAATACTATAGATCCAGTTGCAATTCCTGCTCCAGAGGTATTTGCTATGGAAACCCTGATTGTATTGACAGTATATGCGGTTGTTAATCCAACATTAGGAATAAAGTCTAGATTAATATTAGAACCAGAGATATATGCAGTATATGTTCCAATTCCATCGCCAATATACTTAATTCTATTCAAATTGGATAACTTTCCATATTCTAGTATATGGACATTCGTTCCATCATTAAGTAAAGTAAGTTCATCCGATTGGAAATATTTTCCATCGCTCGGTTCAAATTGAACAAGTACTTTTGATGCTCTGTAAGTGGATGCAATACTGACAATTGTTGTTTGTGATGTCGTTCCTGATGGAACTGTTGCAGTTGAAGATTTAAGTTCAACTAGATTTCCTAAAGATGTGTTTCCAACACCTAAAGAATCTTTATATATTCCATATGACATCGCACTAATATCATAGTCATTAATAAAATAAGAAGATGGGAAAAACTTTAATGTTCCTTCAGTTCCAAAAATTGAAAAATCAAAAGATCCCAAATCTCCACCAGTTTCAACTTTAGAATATTCCGATATGTAACTTTCCAATCCATCTTGTAGAATTGAAACCAAAGAAATTTGTCTTAATCCGGTAAATCTCTTATCTCTAACAAAAGTTATATATTTTTTAAATCTAAAATTCTGAAGTCTAAATGTATCCACATTAGCATAATTATTACTTCCTGGTAGATTTGAAAATTGATCGCTAATATCATCGATCATCAAAACTCTATTTCCTATCGATTGCAACTCATCTTGTAGAGAAACTGAGTTAAAGATTATTTCCTTAGAATAATATTCAGAATCAATTTCTAAGGTTTTTTCTCTGGCAAGATCAAAATCATTTACGCAATTTAAATCAATTTCTCTAACTAAATCAGAAATTGCTGAAAAATCACCATCGTTTTGTGATGTGGATATTCCTACAAATTGGGAATCTATGGATTCTACTGTAAGATCACTAAATTTTTTAAATCCAGATGTATGATTTAAATTTCCAATAGATTCATTCCAAGTTTCATAATCGACTTTGGATTTAATAGAATATGAGAAATTCTGATAATAATTATTATCCGATGTTACTTGGAATTGATTATTTAAAAATCCAGTTTCTTTGTTCCATCCCTTTCTCACAATAGAGGAAGATCCTACAGTATAAATTGCATTTAAATCTTCAACTTCTACTATAGATCCTTTTGCTTTTGATGTCTCACCTATAATTTGAGAATCTATTCTAAATGAACTTGTTGTAGATATCTTCAGTTGTTCTGTATATTCATTCCAATTCAATACTGTTCCAACGAAAGAATCACTTCTAACCTTTTCCCCAACAATAAATCTTCCTTTCTCCAATAGTGTATTGAATACTGGAAAATATTTCTCAGGAACTACTACTCCGGCAGAATTTTCGAAATCAAAAGAACCGGGAGACTCTGATCCACTTAAATATTCTGATAAATTATATACGATTGTTGCCCCAGAACCTCCATATTGTGGATTGACAGAAGTTAGAGTAAATAATTTATAATTATAATTTTTAGAATTATACCCTTTAGACGCGGTGGCAGATCCAACACTAGTACTTTCGACTAAAACTCTATCACCAACATTGAATGGGAATATTTCTCCGAAACTATAATTTACCCCCAGTTGGACAGTTACATCTTTAGTTACACTATTAAAGGTAATGTTACTTATTGGAACTCCATTAGAATTATTTGTTGGAATAATAATCGGAGTTACATTGTTTATTCCTTCAGTATTTCTAACAATAGTTACAGTTTTTGTTCTAATATCATATGATAAATCTACGTCAGTAACGACCTTGTTTGTATATCCGTCAATTACAACTAAGGATGGAGATAGTGTATAATTTATACCAACTGAAGAAACTCCAACAGATTTAAAAGTAGACAATGGGTTAACTTTTAATACTTGGGGAAGTTTTGCCGATGGTCTTAGTGTTAAATCAGATGGATATTCAAATCCAATGTCCTCAATTTCTATTCTGTTTATATTACCAATTGAAATGGATATTGGATCTAAAATTGCATTTCTGCCATTTTGAGAAAAAACTGAAGTTATTCCTGGAGAAGTTTCATAATTTGAACCAGTAGATTTTAATTCTAATTTTTGGATTGTTCCAGAAACGTTTTTGGAGTTTGTGTAGTATTGGAAATCTCCATCAGAATTTGTATAAGATAAACTTTCAGGATATCCCAAAATATTAAATTTAAAGGTTGTCTGACCAACTCCACTAATAGTATAATTGCCAGTATAGAAGCTTCTTGTTAGCGAAAGTTTATTATTATCTAAAATATTTTCGTTATCATTTATAATTTCTTTTTTTACTGCATAATTGTCAGTTAACTCGACAGGAACTAATGCATAATATAAATCAAAATTAATGTTTGAGGTGGAAAGTTTAACCGAAGAAGACGGATCAACTCCTATTTTTCCACTTCTTATTACATCAAATCCCGAAGAATCTTCGGATTTATCAAATTCTTCAGTTAAATTAGAATTAGTATATAATTTAAAATCAAATGCAGGATATAAAACCGATCCTTTAGCAAAAGATAATGATTTATCTGATAAATCAAAGTTTATTACTTGATTTGGAATTATTGAAATAGTTGGATTAACCAAAGAAATTGATCCATCAAATGTAGCAGTAAAATCAATTGTTTCTGGGATATCTTTGGTTGCATTATAATAAGTAGATGATAATTTTACCTTATCCTTATTAAACTTAACGACATAATAAATTCCATCATTGTTCAATCCACCTACACTTACCCCAGTAGAAGAATTGTAAATTACTTTTTGTCCAGTAAAATAACCATGGTTACTAATCGATATTGTGTTATTTGCAATATCAACATCACCCGAAACAAAATTCTTTGGATTTACAATTAATCGTCTATTGTTATCATTATATTTTATTACTACCGTAGTCGTGATTCCAGGCAGAGATTCAAAATAAACAGTGTCATCGTTCTTCAGTCCATGTGCTGACGCAGTTACTACCGTAACAGTGTTTCTGATGAATTCTCCAACCAAAACATTGTCATAATCTGTTTTAAAACTATGGTTTAACCCAGAACCAACGCTAGTTAAATAAAGAGTTGAAAATGTTACATTACTATCAATTCCGACAAAAGAACCTGTAGATCCCAACCCAACCTTATTGGTAGAAATTCCAATTAGATCATCAGATACTTTTGCAACATATAGAGATTGATTATTTTCCAGAGAAAACGAAGATACTCCATCATTAGAAACTGTTATTGGCGATCCACCATTGCTAGAGTAAATTAATTTGTCACCTGTATTCAGCGAGTGTGATGGCAAATAAATGGTTTTTGTTGGAATAAAAATACTTGTAATTCCGGATCCTGGATTTGAAAAGTTTAGAGTATATCCAATTCCAACTCCAAAAGAAGACCCAATTGCAAGAGATTCTACTGGATTAAAATAAAATTCTTTATTTAAATTGAAAACTACATTAGTAGTTCCCGGAGAATCAAAAGTAAACTTTCTAGTTTGTTCATATAAAACAGTAGATGCACTATGAGATGAACCCACAGTAGAGTCATACGCTCTTAATACTTTAATTCTTGATGATGGTTTATCAATAGAAAGAACTTTTACTTTTTCGTCTTCAATGCGATATACATCATTCTCTCTTATACTTGGATAATTCAACGATCCATTTACACTGAAATATGTAATAATTCCAGTAGCAGTTGATGTTCCAACAGTATTTAAAAGGGAAAGAGTATCTGTTCTAACTCCAACTTGATAAAATCTATCAAAAAGTTTTGATAATGTACTTATTCCAGAAATAGAAATTACATCATTATTGGAAAGACTATGTGGACTAGAACAAAAACCAATATATTTTCCGGTATTATCGACTGGGTAAAATTCCACATCAAGAGAAAAAGTGGATGCAAAACTTACTGTTTTTACCTCTTTTCCTTTTACGTGAGATACTTGAGCATATGCATTAGAACCATTTGTTTTTAAATTATTGAATACTATGTTGTCTCCAACTTTATAATTACTTCCTCCAGTAGTAATACCAATATCATTTACTCCACCAGAAGAAATAGATTTTATTTTTGATATTGGTTCTTTTATTTTTATTGGGTTTAGTAAAAATTCATATTGAGAATTTTTACTTGTCAAGTTGTATGGAGTAGTATTGCGAATTAAATCTTGCGCAACAAAATCAAAATCGTCTTGTTTAATTCTTGTATAGTTAAACTGATTTGGAGATGATTTAAAAGTATTTCCAATTAAATATGGGAATACTGGTTTTTTGTAATTTTTAAATACACCGGAAGTTTCAGTTGAACCATTATTAATGGTTGCAAAATATGCGTAAATACCATTTGGAAATTCTGGAGTTATGCAAAATCTTCCATTATGTTCATCTAGATCTCCTGAATTATTAAATCGATAATCCTCCACAAAAAATCCTTCAGGATAAATTGTTTGTCCGGATGAAGAAATTGGATTTGGTCTTTCTGGTGAAATTTGGGAGATATATCCAGAAATCATTTCTCTAACAGTTCCGCCCGATGGATTTGAATATCCATACGGACCATAAATTGGATTTCCGTCGTAAGCCCATCCAATAATTGGTGAGTGAATATTGGATGTCACTTCTCTATTTGCAGACAGTGTAAGGTCTGGAACAAAAGTTTGCCTTCCATTAACATAATCTATACCAAAAACACTTCTTCTTAATTTTCTTGGTGCATATAAATGACAATACTGAGATCCATTGCTTGTAAATGGAGAAACATCAATAACTCCATCATCATCTTGAATACTATTTGAATTAAAATGTTTTTCTACTTTATTAATAGTCCAAGACTTTATTTTGCATTGGGATTTGAAATTTCTTCCACCAGGAACAACTTCTAATAAAGTTCCAACTGTGCTAAATCCAACGCCACCATTTACAATTTTAACATCTACTATTTTACCACCACTAATTACTGGAGTTAATATTGCAGCAGTTCCTATTCCTAACGTATTAATTGTAGGAACCGATGTATAATTGTTACCGCCATTTAAAACCAATATTTGTTTTATTTTACCTGCATTTACAATTGCAGAAAGTTGTGCTCCAGATCCTGTCTCTAAAGTTATTACTGGTTGCCTCTCATAATTTATAATTTCTGAGGAACCGTAACCAACTCCAGAATTAGTTACAAATACATTTTCAATAGATCCTCTAAAGACTGGTTGCAAAATAGCATTGAAGTTTTGATTTACTAAAGTAGAAACTCCTATTCTACCAGAGACCGAAACTACAATTTCTGGATAATTAAATGTATGTGAAGATGAACCAACAGAAGTTAAATTTACGTATTGATTTGTTTTAAAATAAAAATCTCTATTTGTGGTAGCAATTCCCACTTGAGATAGTTTAAACTGATTGTCATCTATTTTGGTTACAAAGTATGATGAGTTAGTGGACAAACCACCAACTGCAGATCCAGTTGGTTTATAAACTATTATTTCTCCAGTGTTATATCCATGATTTGGAATAATAATACTATCATATGCAGTATTGATTCCGGAAGAAGTACATACTGTTTTTTTATTTTGATATCCATTTCCTTTATTCAGCACACTGATACTGGAAATTTTTCTTTTGGGGAAATAAGACTCAAATAAATGGACCCCTACCCCATAAGAAGTTAAATTTATAGTATTAATTCCAGAGACAGCATCATCCAATGTTTTATGCAATTTAACATTAAATTCATTTTGAACATTGACATAATACTGAGCATTTGTAGAAATGCCGCCAACACCAGTTTGACCCTCAGTTAAATATACTACTCTCTCATAGTCTCTAAACTTATGATAAGATGAAAAACCTATAGTATTATTAGTTAGATTAACAAGACCTGCAGATTGTATTGAATTGAAAGAAACCTGATGTTTAAAAGTTGTTAGATTTGGTTTTGCATATGCGCCAGATCCATTTCCTCCTGTTATGGTTATGATTGGTTCATCTAGGTAATCAAATCCGCCATCAACAACATCTATTCTTTCTAAAGATCCTTTTACCTGAGATAAGACAGATGCATTAGACCCTCTAACGTCTTCTATCAAAATAGATGGAGGATTAATTACATCATAGTCCACACCGCCATCAAGAACTTCAACGTTTTGAATGCCACCATAATAAATTTTATCTTCAGATTTATAACTGTAAACTTCAATCCCGTTTATAAGTAGTCCAACAGGACCAATAGGAGTGTCAAGATTTTCGCCAATACTAGTTGGTTTTGGAGATGCAATATTTTTTATATAATGCTGTGGGGAAAGATTCGATGACTCAAATTTAATTTTTTTGAATGTATTATTAACAACTGTCCCAGAAACACTTACAAATTTATTGCTGTAAAGATCGGATTTACTATTTGCAAGTTTTATTTTTGTTTCATCTATTTTTTTAACATAATATGTCTTTGAAATAATATCTAATGTATTACCTATATCAAAAGTATTTTTGATATAGGTAATAGAATCACCAGTATAAAGACCATGTAAATTATTTGGAATTCCTGAACTTAAATCTAAAGTTTCTCCGCTGAAAGTTCCAGAGAAAACAATGTCAGTTGATTTAATTTCTATATTTTCGCCAAGATAATCTGGAATACCATTGGATGCTACATAAATGTTATTTTCATCCTTTAAATAAACATTTTGAACATTTGGTGTGTACTCATTTAATGAGATAAAATTAGTAAAATTTGGTTTTTTGATATTTCTTTCTAAAGAATACTTTAGATTGATGTTATCAATTTTTGGTCCTTCTGCGCTAATAGAATTTTGATTGTTTATTCTTACAACTTTAAAATTAGATTTTGTGCTATCTGAAGAAATTAAAGTGACAGAATCTCCCAAATTTATACTATGAGAGTCATAAGTGATAAATTCATATGAAAATAAATTCAGTGAAGTATTAGATGAATTTGGACCCTTAACCTCCTTCAGATCATATTTGTTTGGAATATTAAAAATCCAATTATTTGCCAACTTTCCAGATGCTTCATATCCCAAAGTGACTGCTTTTATTGGGTCACCCTTAGACATTAAATAGTTTAAATCTGGAAAAGAAATATCAGACAGAACACCGGTTATTCTTACTTTTACTAATGTATCACCAACCTTTGAATATGCATAGGCATCATTTAATTTTAAATCGGTTCCTGCAGGAATAACCAAATTGCAAGCAGATTGTAAATTAAACTGCGTTAAATTTTTATATGAATAATTTAACGTATAATCAACGCCATTTATATTGAATAATAGTTTTCCACTAGAAGGAAATCCTATAGTAGAATCAACATCCAATAAAGTGCTAGTTAAAGAACTTTGGATAGTTAATTTTGTCGATGGATGGATTGGAAAATTGCCATATACTGAACCATCAACAAGTAAATCTTTATTATAGTCACTGTCTAGACTTAAAACATAATATGTTTTATTCTGTCTGACAATTTTTTCTACTTTTGTAATAGTGCCATAAGACTTGGAAAAGAAATTATCTTCACTAGCATCTTGATACAATGTTCTATTCTCTAGATCCATGGGATCCCCTGAGATAGATTCAACTACCAAATCTTTTGTGATTCTATATTGAGCGTCTGATGGTTTTAGGAGGAAATCTCTGGGTTTTATGACATCTACAGTTTCCCCAAAAAGAGATTTAAATAATAATGTATATGATTGATCAGTTCCTTTTGAAGTATAAAAATCCTTTGCTTGCTTTATAAAGGTTTTTTCATTCAATCCTTCAGTAAATTCTCTATTTTCAAAACCAGGAATTAACTGTCTTTTTATTTTTACTAAAAATTCTTTTAATAATAAAGAACTTAAGTTTTCAACTTTAGTGTTAATGGTATGCGTAGAAATACCTGAAGTTGAAAATACCAACTGGTCTGGATTATTTTCTGATCTATATGAGGTAATTCCACTGAATCCTCTAGTGCAATCTAGAAAAGACGTTGTAGTTTTATTCTTATAAAGTATAATTTCAGAATCTATTCTGATTATTCCATTTGACTCTGGGAATCCATATGTAGACGAAACATTAATGGTACTATCTACAAAATCAACACTGCTAGATAAAAAAGTTGAAGATGGAGTTTGTATAGCAAATTCTATAACATCTGTACTTAATGCAGGAGATGTTAAAAATACAGAACTACCATCTGTAGCAAAATAATCTACATTTTTAGTTAACTTTACGCCATTTTTATATACAACAAGATTTTCAATAGAATATCCACCACTAACAATAAAATATGTTTGCGGTGCCTGTGGATTAACAGTAACAGTTCTACTAAACAGAGATTCTGATAGATTATCAATTTTTACATATTGATCTATATTCTGAAGAATGTCTAAAGTTCCACTTTTTCCTTCTAAAGAATTGTAGTATTCTTTTAAAAATTCACTTACGAGAGGATATTCTTCCTGCACAAAATCCGGAAGTTGATTTTGTACAATTGAACTGATCTTAACTCTTGTATTTGTCATCTTATTCTCTTATAATTGAACCATTACTGTAACTTGTTGTTTTTGTGTATGTCGAACCAGAAGGATCATCTCCGGAAGCAATTTTGTCAGATAACACGTTTAATTTAACGTCATTAATACTTAAATTCAAATAAAGATCTTGTAAACCAATTACATCATTAGATTCTGGAACTGCCGACACTTGTATGATTGAATCGCCATCAGATTTGGATGTTGAAATAATATTAATAGCATCTAAATTAATTTCACCCTTTTGATAATTTATAGTACCAGCGTTTGAATTAATTATTCTGTAACGATCAATAGAATCTAATTTAAAAATAACGATAGTTCCAGTTATTCTATCTAAATTTGGGATATCTGTCATATAAACAGTTTCTGCAACTCCTGGAACGGTAAACCCAGATGATTTAATGTTAAACCCAAGAATGTCTTTTATGTGGAATTGATTTCCAAAGCATATTTCATATGTTGCTAAACTATTTAACACAGGTCTTAAATCACGTCTCATTTGAACTGTTGTAATATTGGACGTTATTGATTCGTGACTATCATCAATAATTTTCAAAAATTTACTGTATTTAAATCTTGCACCATACTTATTTAATTCAGAAGAATTTGCATATTTTTTAATATTATTATATACAGTATTTGTGATATGTTCTGCTGATGGTGCATTATTGTTGTTGTAATAGATCGTACTATTAATTTCTAAAGAAAGATATTTAAGATCTAATATTTCTGGGATAATTCCTGCAACAGAATACTTTCTAAGTTTTTCCTTTATATTATCCTTAACACTATTTGCAACAAAAAAACCACCTTCCGGTTTAATTGTAATGAAAACCTTTCCATATTGTGGTGGATCTAAATCCTCTCCGCCGAATACAGAAACAGACTCTGCTTCTGGATATATTTGGGGAATGATCGCTTCATAGTCACTTGAAGTTACTGCTCTATTTTGTGCAGCGTAGATTCTAGTTGCATACTTCTTAATAGAATCTATTGACTCTATTTCTTTACCTCCATTTGAGGCAATATTTGTTGTTATGAGCGAGATTCCATTTGTAACATCAAAATTATTATTATCTACAATAGTTCCATTGAAAACAAATGAAGAAACTCCATTTGCAGATTCGCCATTTGTTATGATATAAAAGATATCAACAATATTTTCATTAATTAATTTTTTGCCAAAAATACCATCACCAAACAATAGTTCATATCTTTGATCTTCAATTTCCTGAATAAAGAAAATTCTTGATTCGGAATTTATATCTAAAATGTTATTTGATTGAATATATTTTTTTCTTGGTCCAAGAGATCCATCCCTAATCTCAACACGAATAAGGGAAGAATCTACATTTGCATTGTTTAAAATAAACTTTTGATTTGGATCTAATGAATTTACCGTATATGTTTCATTGATATAAGTCCCTTCATAGATATCTACTCCACTAAAATCAGCAATTCCATTAATAACTGGAACAGTAACATCATCTGGGATAGAATAAACGTAACTTATACCATTAAAAGATCCGGAAGTTGTCGCCACAATACCTTTCTTAAGAGTTAATGTAAGAGGTTTTTGTGGAGAAAATGCTGTAGCAGTATCAACGAAGAAAGAAATATTTGCTTTTGATGCTGTCTTTGATCTTGGAGTGTATCCAATACTTCTTGCAATAGAAACGACGTTTTCTCTGAGTGTGGCACTATCAATAAAAACCTCATTGCTAACCATATTAGCATTGTATGAGGAAATGTATGTATTATAAGCAAGAACGTCTAAAATTATAGAAAGATTGGATCCTTCAAAATCATAATCAGTAAAATTTGAGTTCGATCTGAGATAATCTCTAA
>CAYVOK010000052.1:14600-16428 GCA_964453335.1 uncultured Acidimicrobiaceae bacterium | reverse complement strand
TAAGGAAGTTCTCGATTTGCTCATCGCAATCATCTCGAAGAAGGAATTCGCTGAAGTCGTAATCATTCAGAGGGCTGAAGTCATAGTCATCAGGGTCGAAGTCAGACTTGCTGACCCAGTCATTGTCTTGAGTCAGTTCATCGCACCTATCCTTGAGAGACTGAATCTCATCAAGAGACAGGCCAGTGAGCCAGACACAGAACTTATTACGAATGTAGGGGATAGGGTTGGTCATAGGCTTTTCTTATATTTGGGGAGGGGGTGGATGTCAACCAAAGACGATTTCGTTGACAAATGCATACTGCATCAGGGCATCGCAAGTAACGGCATCGTGGTCGTCAGGAATCTCACGGGTAACCAGCATTTCTGCATAATGCTTACGCAGGTGCTTGGGCATCTTCTTGTCGTTGACGAACTTGACGACCTTATTGTGAAGCCACTGGGCATCAATGCGAATGTATTCAGTAAGAACCTCATCGCCTTCTCGGTCAACAAGACGGGCAGAGACGAACGGGTAGGTAGCCGTATACTCTTCGTCCTTGGCATTATTATAAGGCTTCCAAGTTTCTACGGGGTGGCACTCCCAGCCCCAAGCATCTCCGCCAAGGCCACCGCATTCGATAGCACCAGAGACGATATACCAGAGGTTTTTGGAGTATTCAGCATCAATAGGACGCTCCACACAGGAGAGATGATGCTTACGGGTTTGAATAGTGATGGGAGGGATTGGGTTGGTCATAGGCTTTTCTTTTATTCGGCAGGGGGGGTGGATGTCAAACCAGCCACGGCGATGAACTGGTTGTGGAGGGCATCGACAGCGTCAAGGAATACTTCCTTGTCCATTCCGTCAAGCGGTTCCCAAATACTAACTTTGCTATTGGTATATACAGTATTTGACTCTGATGTTGCAAAGTAAGTAAAGAGCATTTCTCCATCCCAACCATCAGGATAATCAGAAATGAAGTTTTGGAATGCAAGCAACAGAAGGTCTGGCTTGCCGTTTTTAGACATGATTCGTTCGTCCATTAGATATCAAGAGAGTTGCCCTGTCGAACAACCTTATCGACAGCGTCCTTAAGTTTCTGTAGTCGTTCCAGTTTGTTACGCTGATGTTCAGCGACTTCGCCTTTCATCATATGCTTCTCAATGTTGACGATTTCAAACTCCACGCCGACAATTTGTTCGGCAAGCAGAGTCTGGACATCAGTCAGAGTATTGAGTGCGTGTTCAAGCACGATTTCTACCATTGGATTGTGAGCCATAATTATGCAATAAAATAGTCTAGGTTTTCAAATTGAGTAATAGATTCTGAGCCATCGTATTCGTTGACGACAAACTTAACGCCTTCATCAACCCACACAACGACAAGGTCATCAAGACCTCCAAGGAATACATGTTCGTCTCCAATTTTGTCTTTTATGTAATCCGCAATTTCATCTTTATCGTCACGCATCACACGCTCGACAATACCTTTGTCGAACAAAAGAAAAGAGGCGAACTTTGGGTTCCATGTAGACCAGCCAGCACCATATCCGAAAGAGATAAGGACGGCTACCTTGGTCTTGCCTTTTACTTTTTTAGTTTTCTTAGTCCACTGGATGTCTCCAGAATTTTGGGGTTGGTTCATATTTTGTTTCTACTTGGTTGGGGGGTGGATGTCAAATGGTAGAGGAAGAGGGATTCGAACCCTCGGTAGATTGCTCTACGCCTGATTTCAAGTCAGGTGCATTAAACCACTCTGCCATCCCTCTAGAATTGGGGTAGAGGGATTCGAACCCTCGACTTAGCCCTTATAAAGAGCCCACTCTAACCGCTGAGTTATACCCCA
>CAYVOK010000052.1:0-14500 GCA_964453335.1 uncultured Acidimicrobiaceae bacterium | reverse complement strand
AGTGGAGCCTTGTGCTGGGATTGAACCAGCGACCCTCTGTTTACAAAACAGATGCACTACCACTGTGCTAACAAGGCAAGAATGTCCCGTGAAGGAATCGAACCTTCATTAGTGGATTAGAAATCCACGGTTCTATCCGTTGAACTAACGGGACAGAAAGCATTACTTCAGCGACTCTGCAAGACTATGGACAGCGTTATCACGGGCCTTTCGAGCCTGTCGGAAAATTCGCTGGTTAGTCGCATTGGCAGGATGACCAACGCAAGGGTCTTTGCAAAGAATGTTCAGTTCTTCGATTGCCTTCGGGATGTTACGAAGGTGGGGATAGGTGTTAAGATACTTCTCAACACGGGCTTTTTCTCGGTTATTCATGGTTCTGGGAAGTAAAGTGTTCTGTCAGATTGTATGTATCCCTTTTCAGGGGAGTGAATTGTTATTTCTTCTAAGATGTGATTAGTTATCTTTTCTGTGTTAGCCGTAGCATACAGGAATGTGATAAGTTCTCTAGCCAGAGGCTCTGGCTTGTTATCAGTCTCTTCGAAGGTAAAGTCCATGTCAAACTTTGTTTTACACAGGCAGGTCTCGGATTCGAATTCATCTATGACCTCTTCTACTGAGAGTTGTAGGTCATGGGCTACTACAAACGGGACGCTATCCATGTTAGAGAAGTGACGCTTTATCTGCGTCTCTATGTTCTTCTTGATTCTGGACTGTATAGTTCTTAACGAAAGGTTAACACCTTGCATTCTGTATTCTACGGAGTAAGTGGCACACACATTGTAGCATGCTCTGTCCGTAATAAACTTCATCTCACTCTTTTTACTGCTCATCTGGGGGAGATGTCAAGTCGGCATCGTTGAGGAACGGGTTGTTCTTTTCTTCCGTCACAATTACATCAATAAACGGCCCTTTCCAGTGATAGCACTTATATACAGACAGGATTGCCACATTAGCATCATCTTTGAGATAACCAGTCCTAGTAAGAGAATCAAGGACGCTCTTGACCAGATTATCGCAGTCAGGTCTTGTTATCTTTGCTTCCACAACTGTCGCTCCACCGTTCGTCCGTCTATGCTTTGCGAGGAGGGGGTAAGCAAAATTAATAGAAGCCCGAAGGACACCCTCCATTGGCTGTTTTGGCTTCCACTGCTGAAGCAGAAGTTCAAAGGCCGTAGCCCATCGTTTAGCATTGCTTTTTGCCATTTTACCCACGAACATCTGACCGTTACTACGCTTAAGGATACGCAGGGCGGCTTGATGCGTAGGAGGCGGTTCAATAGGGACACGGATATTAATTAGCATCTGGTTTAAAAAGGTCAATAGTTACAGAAACCACTGCCCATAAAGCACATAGGAGTGTTCCGATTACAAAGGTGATAATGCTTAGTTTCATAACAGGACGCTAATATACTTGACTAGGGGGTGGATGTCAAGCAGACTGTAGGAAATGGAATACGAGCCAAAGAAGGAACTCATCAGAAACAACCAGAACTATAGTAATGGTAAAAATATAGATGAAGAACGCCGAAAGCAGTGTATAGCACTTTTGAACGAGGGCAAGACACGGGATGAGATAAGAGAAATTACTGGCTTGTCTGAGCATAGTATCACAGCCATACGCCAAGATACACAAGGTCTGTCAGATAAAGACTGGAAGACTAACATGGCTAACATTCTAAAGTCTGCTGGACTCAAGGGTGCTGGTCGGCTTAACGCAGAGATAGAAAACATCCATCCTAACTTTCTTCCAACTGCATTGGGAATTATAATAGATAAGATTGCAATCCTGCAAGACCAGCCTACAGCAGTGGTCGAGCATAGGATACAAAAGATATCTCAGGACGACCTTAACAAAATGCTTAAGGGTCAGTCTGAAATAATCGACATAAAACCTACCGACCCCGCTTGACATCCACCCCCTAGGATGTTAAAGTGTCGGTGTTATGGACCTAAAATTCACTGGGCTATGGATGCCCAAGGAAGTGTTTCAGAGTAATAATCTGACACTCACGGAGAAGGTATGCTTCTCCCTTATTGACGCACTGGATGGCGATGACGGGTGCTGGGCATCTAATGCCTACCTACAGAACTGCCTGAGCGTGGAAAAGCGACAGATGCAGAACATCCTCGCTAAACTAATCGAACAGGGGCTTGTAGTGCGTGAGTATACTCCTGTTGGACGAAGAATCCTTAGGACGGTGCATTCTAATGCACTGAGGGATGCAGTCCATTGCACTCCCCCCATGCAATCTATTGCACCCCCCCAGTGCAATCCATTGCACCCATATAATAAAGAAGATAATAAAGAAGATACTAAAAAGATAAAGGGGCTTATTGAATGGCCTGATTATCCTTTTGATTCAGATGCCTTCAGGAATGCATGGCACTCATGGGTGGACTACCGTAAGGAGATTAAGAAGAAACTTACTTACTCCACCGTTGAGCGTGTGTTCAAGGAGATGAAGAAGTGGGGTGAGGCCAAAGCCATTCTCTCCATAGACCTATCCATCCAGAACGGCTGGCAGGGGCTATTCGAACCTGCCCGTAGCGAGTCAGGCAAGACCCTGACCAGCGATGACCATAAGAAAGGATTTTAACATGAACTACAAGTGCATACATTGCGATAATCAGGCCATCCCCCTGTGGAATCAGGACAAGAAGGCTTTTGACAGGAGCGTTCGTATCTGCAAGACCTGCTTTACGACCAAGGAACATTGGGACTACCCGTTTAACTATCGGGATGTCTTCAACAGAAAGGGGATTGCCTTCAGCGAGATACACCCTGACTACCCTCTCGTTTTCCGTGACACAGATGTGTCCTACAGCCCTTTGCTTGCCAAGGCAAGGGACTGGGAGCCTTCAGGCGACAAAAGCGGCCTGATACTCCACGGAGAGACTGGAACATGCAAGAGCCGAGCCGCATGGCTCCTGTTCAATCAGGAATGGCTTAGGCACTACCCTGAGCGTAGCCTGTTCCTACAGATGCGTAAGTTCGAAGGCGTGATTGAGAAGGGCTTTGACGAGCGTGACCACGGCAAGGTTCTTGACACTCTCATCTCCTGCCCCGTTCTGGTGCTGGATGACTTGGGCAAGGAGAAACTTACCCAGCGTCTTGAGTCCGACCTGTTTGCCGTTATTGACGAACGGACAGCCAACCGCCGTATTACAATCATCACGACCAATTATACAGGCGACAAACTTATCGAGCGTTTCCATAACAAGGAAACAGGGGTAGCACTGGTGCGAAGGCTCCGTGACTATTTCACTGCAATATCTGCTTGATATTTTTTTACATCTGTTAATATTTACCAATGCATACCTACGGGTAGGCTTGGTTCATAACAATGAAAAAACCGAAAGGTTTCTGACGCAGGGCGGGTGGTTCCCCCTGCGTTAGTTTTTTTATTTTTCTTTAGGGTGTCGCTTGACATCCACCCACCCCACCCGTATAACACCAACCGAACCTACCATGAGTGATTATTCACCTACCGAGAAATCTTACGACAAGATTTCAGAACTCCACAAGAGTCTTATCAAGGCTCTTGCTGAAACAAAGGACATCCATTGGGATGCAAAGAATCCGTTTCATAAAAACAAGTATGCCACGCTGTCGGCACACCTGTCTGAACTGAAGCCTATCTTTGCCAAGCACTCGCTTGCTATCCTCCAGATGCCTTACTCCGATGCTGGTTTCGACAACCACACGACCATCGGCATTAAGACGCTCATTATCCATGCGAATGGCGAGAGCATCGAATCCCGCCTCACTGTGCCTGTCACTCCTGAGACTAGCGGACAACAGGCTGGTGCGTTGCTGACTTACCTCCGCCGTTACTGCCTCGCTATGGTCGCTGGTGTCGCCACTGAAGATGACGATGCCGAAGCGGACCGTCAGGCTCGCCCTACCTCCGCCACTACGGGCCAATCCCGCAGTGGTGCGGTGGCCCCGCAAAGAAAGTCCGAAAGCGTAGACGCTACAAACGCTTCTCCGATTTCCTCGCCGCCCTCGACCTCAGGCGATATCGACCCCACGATGCAGGTTCCGTTTGGTAATAACAAGGGAACCGCTATCGGTGACCTCCCGCTGAAAGACCTTGAATACTGGGCGACCAAGTGGGAACCCCGTCCGTGGGAAAAGACTGGCAAGGTCAGCCCGAAGGACGCTAAGTTGAAGGCTACCGCCGTGGCCCTCTACGAGAACGCCAGCGGCTCAACCCCTGAGGAGACCTCCGATGAAGTTCCTTTCTAAACTAGCACTCATCATGTTTCTGAACACAGGACACGCTAAGAAGGACAACGACACAAGTCACCACGAACTCATCGAAAAGTTCCTGCCTAGGCTCGCCGCAATCGAGTCTAGCGGGAACCCCGATGCGGTGGGCGACAAGGGCAAGAGCCTTGGCCTCTACCAGATATCGAAAGAAGCGTGGCGTGACTCTACTGACTGGGCAAGACTCAATTGCCCTGAATGGCTGAGTCTTGCTCACTTCAATGGAATCGGCAAGGACTACAAGAAGGATTGCATGAACCCTGACACAGCCAGATGGGTTGCTACATTCTACCTGATGTATCTTGCCAAACGAATCAAGGACAGCGGATATCCAGTTAATATGAAAACGCTGTATATGGCATACAACTGCGGATTCAGCAAAGCCAACTCCTTCGCTTTCGACATGACGCATTTTGCCATCTCCGACAAGAGACGAGCAATATTTATCAGGGCATGCACAATTATAGATGCCCAGTTGACATCCACCCCCCACTCCAAGTAATATATACGACCATGAACCAAACCATATTCAAGAATGCCGAAGTCCGCCTGAATCTTCAGGACAACCTGTATCGTCAGGCGGAAGGCGTATCGCAATCGGAACTCAAGCCGATGCTCACCTCTCCGTCTCATTACAAGACGGCTAAGGAACAGCCCAGCGAAGAAACCGATGCGATGCGACTTGGCACAGCCACGCACCTTGCGGCCTTCCAGTTGGAACACTTCCATGACGAGGTATGCATCAGCCCCAAGTTCGACAAGCGTAAGACCGCTGACAAGGAAGCCGCAGAACGCTTTGCCCATGAGAACGCTGGCAAGATTATCTTGTCCAAGGACGACTATGAGAATTGCATCGGCATGTCTGAGTCACTGCGTAGAATCCCGTTGTTCAATACGCTGACGCAATACGGCTCCCCTGAGGTCAGCATCTTTGCCGACTACAGCCCTAGCACTAGGGTCAAGGGCCGAATCGACTGGGTTAACGATACTGCTAACTTTGCCTTGGACCTCAAGACCATTGGCAAGGAAGCCAGCGAGTATAACATTGTCAGGGCCATCAAGGAGCGTAAGTATGATTTCCAGAATGCGTGGTATGGCGAACTCCTGAAGGCTGGATACAAGGACAAGACATTCCGATTCATCTTCATCTTCATCGAGTCTTTTGCTCCGTATGGCGTTCGCTTCATCGAACTTAATCCGCTGGCCTTGCTCAACAAGGTCAACGATATCGAGACCTGCATCCGTCAACTTGAAGCGGCTAAAGCCTCAGGTGTCTGGGCTGGATACGAGTCAAAGATTATAACTCTTGACGCTTAATTCTTGACTCATTCATAACCATGAAGACTATAGAGATTTACAGACAGGCGTTGTCAAAGGGTATGTCTGGCAAAGAAGCCGCATACGAGTATGGTGTTAAATACCACACCCTATGGACGGCTGGACGCAGGGCGGGACTTCCGCCCCTAGTCAGAGACAATCGTAGAACCTACATGTATCGTTCAATGGGTGCGGACCAACTCCGCAAAACATATGAAACGCTACATCAAGAACTCCAAATCATCAAGAAGATTGCCTTTGAAAAGGGAGTCGAAGTCTGGCTGGCTGATTCAGTCCGATGATGACGACTACGAAGAACCACAAACATTTGAAGAACTCATATGGCTATAATTGACAAATCTAGGCTCGCCAAGCGTCTTGTATGCTGGCTGATGGACCTTAACGAATACCAGTTAGACTGGGCTAGGGAGCGACTGGTCAGAGCCCCTATGTATTGCTGTGAAGAGACCGAAAACAAAATCCGAAACTACATAAAATATATTGATGCGAAAGACCACAGGAATAGCCCTACTGAGAATGGTAGCGGGACAAGCGATAAAGTATAAACGATACGCCTCATTCACCCATGAAGAAATCCAAGCCATCATCGAAGAAGTCGATAAAGTCTCGCCAAGAACGCACAGGACACCGCCAAGGCACATCAAGCCAAAAGCCAAAGCAAAGGTGGACTAAGTTTGTTTTCTTCTCCGATAACCACGGGAATATGGAAGATACTTCTTGCACTGACGCACTGGTGTCATTCATGGAGCGATTCCAGCCCGACTACCGCATACACGGCGGAGACGGGTTTGACATCAAGGCTCTCCGCAAGGGGGCCGAAGGCAAGGATGTCAACGATTCGCTGGAAGAAGATATCCGCATGGGAATAGCATTCATTAAGCGAACCAAACCCAATGTATACCTTTTTGGAAATCACGAAGACAGGCTATTCAAAACTATGGAGTCTAGCGGTAGTGGTATCATCAGGGACTATTGCAAGGAGATTATTGACTATATTGTATCGACCCTAAAGGATGTCGGTTGCAAGGTAATCAAGCCCTACCATGCGGAAGACGGAACCTTCCAACTTGGCCCCGTGGTTTTCTGTCATGGCTACTCTGTTAATCAAAACAGCGTTAAGGAGCATGCCATCCATTACGCTCCCAATGGCGGTGCTTGCGTCATAGGCCACCTGCATACCATTATGCAAGCCAATGCCAAGCGTCACAGAGGCGTTGTAGGCTTCTGTGCTGGCTGGCTAGGCAAGCAACGCACCGCTGGCTACGCCAAGAACCACCTAAATACCTCTACATGGGGTAACGGCTGGTGCTACGGATGGGTGAAAGGTAAGGAGTGGAAGATACTTCAAGCCCACAAAGTCGGAGGCCAGTGGGTAGCCCCCATTGATTTCCTAGCCGAATGATATACGAGTTCCGCAATCCTATGCCAGTAGAAACACCCCTTGGGTATGGTATGCTGGTATATGTGCGGGACGGAGGGACATTCTCAAACGATGTCTTTGCTATAGTCCTACAGGATGGCGGACTCCGCCACATGACTTCAGACCAGTTCAAATTTCTCATTAACAATACATTCAATATCCGTGAAGAAGAAACATCCTAAACAAGTTGGAATGTCCTGCAAAAATACCCGCTTTATTAAGAAAGGGTTGACTTGGGAGGAAGTCCAGCGAGTCGAGAAGGCCACTAAAGCCGATAAAGAAAGATGGGAACAACTATTCAAATTAAACAAATGGACCAAGATTACATAAAAAACCTGATGTATATGACAAGACCAGAACTCAGGGACGAAATTTACAGACTTAGAGAAGAACTAAGAATACTCAAATGCAAACAAGATTCGCAACAAATACCTGCCACAGATGCAAAACAGAATACATCTCAGATTGGCAACACATCGAAACAAGAACAATAGAAGTATTTAATCTAACTTACATATACCATGAATATGAATCAATCTGCAAATACTGCGGGAAAACTCACATCCTTGAAGAGCGAGAGGGAAACGATTCTGGAAAACAGAATACTAAAAGAAAGAAAAAGTAACTCATCAGTAGCCTCTGCTGGTCTCCTGATAGGAGTCCATCCTAAGGTTATAGAGATGTTTCTCCCAGCAATGTTAGAAGCAACCAAGACCTACAATGAACAAGACAAAATTAAGTGAGATAGAAAAAGCCTTCCTTCAGATTTCGTCACTGCAAAAAACGCCTGACGAAGTTCCTGAAGGATGGTGGACATCCGAAGAATACGGGGCTCTCAAATCAGTCAGTCAATCCACGGCAAACAAGCATATCAAACTTCTTTTGCAGAAGGGTCTTGTTCGGAGCCAGAAGTTTCTGATTCTTTGTCAGGACAAGGCTCTTCACCGAGTGCCACACTATCGCTTGACCGACAATAATGCCGAACCTTCTTCTCGACATGGAAAAGCCTCCAAAGCCCGTAAGCAAGCGAAGTGATAAATGTGGATGCAATCGTCCACTTGAACCACTCAGCCTCCACGACATCCTGTATAACGAGTGGTGCGGCAATGATTCCTATGCCGATGGCGAGAACAAGTCCGCCTTCCTTCATGCCCCGTCCGACCCACATTCCTGCAACGGAAAGTGCGACACCAGCAAGGGTAAGAATAGAACCTAGCCAGATACAGGCATCCCGAATGTCCTCATAGGCTTCGGCTTTAGACAGGGACTCGATTTGTGCATCGGCTACAGCCACGGCTGTCCATGCCTCATTGAGTTCCTGTTCTAGTTTCTTGGTCTTCTCATCTTCCTTGTCCAACTTCTTGACATCTCCGATGCTCGCCGCCCATTTCCTTATTTGTTCTTGGGAGGGTTTTTGAATAGACTGGAGACGGTTGATAGTAATTCCAATAACCCTGTCACTAGGCTCACCATTCTTTCCAGCAATGGCTGAGAGTGCCGCCGCCGCTTCGGACGCTTCCGTTTCAATATGGTTGATGTAGGCTTCTTTCTTTTCATTCAGCGGAGCCACGGGGGGTAACGGGGCGGGAGCAGGAGCAGGTTTAGGGGCGGTTGAGCATCCGACAAGGAGCAACGCCAGCAGTATTACTTTTTCCATAACTTGTTAAGAAGACTGTAAAAGGTCTTCTCAAAGATGTCAGGTGCAATCGCACCACTGACTGAGAACAGTATAGACTTATACAGAGGGTCAATCTTGCTACCGTGAAGGGCGAAATACATCAGCACCCCCACGATACCGCCAGCAATGATTTTCTTGACCCACACGACAGCGGTTTGTCTTTCGTTGGTCAATATCATTCTAGCCATCATTCCTAAAGCACCAAGCAAAGCGACAATCCAGCCGCCCTCCTTGAAGTCGGCGGCGGCTTTGCTTAGGTCTGGGTCTGGGGGTAGGCTCATCGCTTGAAGACCTCCCTGAGAATTGCATCAACCGCTTCCTGTTCGTTGTCGGTAACCGATATAAGAGCCGCCGCAGGATTGAAGGCTCTCCACTTAGAGATTCCACTTTGGACTATCATGTAGCCAAGGGCATTGGTATAGGTGACACCTTCAGCCTGAACGCCACTGGAGAGTATATACATTGACTTTCTAGGTATGAACCTGCAAGCCGTATCCACATACGATAATCTTTCCGCTGAAAGGGCAGGGGCTGTCGCAGGAGGCGTTTTGATAACGGGAGGCACTCCAATATTGGGGGCAGGAGGGACAGAGCCTCCAGTGGCTGATTGTGTGCCAGCAACCGTAGGCATGATGACAACCGTAGCCGCCGCCTGAGGCGTGACAGGGGCATTGCCTGTAGCCTGAACAGTAGCCGCATGGGTTGCGTTGGAGTTTGCGATTCTCTGAGCCGCAGGAGCCCCCTGTGTGAAGGCATGCTTGAGGATAGCCTGAAGGTCAGCATTGAAACCAATCTCTTCGATGGCCTTCTTGACTCTGTCCTTAGCATCGGTCTTGCTGACACCCATCGTTGACAGGGCGGCGATAGCCGTTGTGAACATCGGATGTGTTTCAGCCTTGGTCTGAGGTGTAGCGACAGGCGGGACGGGCGGCTGGCTTTGAGCCTGAGCCACGGCAGTCTGGGTAACCTGTTGAACCTGAGCAGGAGTAAGCACAGGGTTCTGAGCCTGAAGTTGACCAGCGACATCGACACCCTGTTGTTCAAGGAGTCGTCTCTGCTTGAAGTCAAACTCACGGATGAGCAACTGGGCCTGTTCAGCAGTCTGGACATCGCCAATCTTCTTGCCTTTGACCTGCTGTTTTGTGACAGGGTCGATGTGGGCATTCATCACGACTCTGATGCCAGTGCGTGTGCGAGTGGCTGTATATCTCTTGTCGGCAGTCGTGGCTGTCTTGTTCGTAAGTTGGTCTGTCTTGAGGGTAAGGTTGTCTTCAATCTGAAGAACCTGAGCGACAGCGTTGCTGTTGATTGGGTCAAGAGCCGCAAGTCCCTGATTGACCACGACAGCCTGAGCCTTGCCAACTTCCGCAGGGGGCTTGGCTGTGTTCGTTTCAATCTGTTGCTTTTCCTTTTCCTCAATAGCCTTCTTGACTGGCTCAGGTGTCTTAGGAGTAGCAGGTCTGCCGACAGGGGCGGGAGGAGGTGTCTGAGCCTTAACCTTTTCTTCGATGAACTTATGAGCATCAGCGAATGACTTGAACACGGCTCTGTTCGTGTTGCCTTCCTTGACTGAATACATTCCGCCTTCCTTGACGACAGAGAATCTGCCAGATGGGTGGGTAGCGGTAAGGTTGTCAGGACTAACCTTGTAACCGAGTTGCTGGGGTGTCTGCTTCGGGGCCGAGGGCTTCGGTTGTGAAGGCTGAACACCGATAGCGGCGGCAAGGGCTCTGATACCAGTGACAGGAGTAGACTTGCCTTCCTTCTCAGCCTTAGCGACAGCGGCGGCGAGGGCATCCTTATTTCTATCCTTCTCACGCTGGGCAGGTGAGTCCTTGTAGGTAGGAGTAGCAGGGGTGGCAGGTGTAGCCGTAGTGGGCTTAGGAACAACAGGCTCGACAGGTGTTTGAGCGACAGGGGCGTTTTCAGTAACAGGCTCACGCTTTGTAGGCTTAGGAGTTTCTGTAACAGGAGTATCCTCGCCTCCAAACACTTTTTCTGCTTCAGCCTTTTGTTGGGCTCTTCTCTTCTTCTGTTGTTCGGCAGGTGTAAGTTCAACAAACCCAGCCTTTTCAGCATGTTCTCTTGCCATTTCAAACACGATTGGGTTAGTCATGTTGAATAGGTAGTTTATGAACTTATATCTAATGCTTTTAGCCTGAGAAATGGCATCAATTCGCATGCTTTCATTGCTCTGAAGGACACGCTTTGCTTTGTTTCTTTGTTCCTTTGTAAGAGTTTTTGTCTCTTGGTTTTTGTTCCAAAGTTTAGTAAAGATAAGTGCCTCAAGACTGTCTTCGTTGCCCAAGAACTTAGCAGGGAACGAGAGTTTTTCTTCAGTTGCTTCTCTTGCTTCGGCTTCCAGTTCTTTCATTGACTCAGCATCAACGGCTTTCCTTTCTTCATCTGTAATGTTTCTTTCAACACCTTCTTCATTAGCAATTTTTCTACGAAGCCTGTCTCTTCCAGCCTTTATCTTGTTGGCCCTATTTTGTTTTATATACCCCTCAGGGTCTTGCTTACTACTTGTTATAAGGTCTTCGGCTGACAAAGCATAATTTCCTTCAGCCATGAATTCTCTGATGAACTTTTCGACAATTACTTTGTCAATCTCTATGTCGCTGTCTATGTCCTTAAACTTTTCCTTCATCTCAGCGATTTGAGCATCGGTAGGCCTTCTTCCTTTCTTTGTCATTCCCTCAATCCATATCTGAAGAGCCTGTTCTTTGCCGTATTCAGCACCCATGTAGATGTCGCTCAACAATTCATGTATAGTATTGAATAGGTCAGGCATGGCATCCAGTCTTTCTGTAAAGACAGCCTCGACATCATAAGCGGTAATAAAATCACCTCTTGATGCCATTATTTCCCGTGTTAGAGCCTGACCAGACAAGCCTTGCTCACGAACTATAGAACGGCGAGGAACGAAAGTCTTGTCAGAAAGGTTTTCGTTAACTTCATAACCCCACAGCCTGTAGAAGTCTAGGAACACAAGAGCCTTGTCACGGGCAACTGAAGTTCCATTTAAGAAAGCCCTGAGGTTATTGTTAATCTCGTTTATCATTGCCTCTTGTTCGGGCGGATAAACGGGGGCAACGCTTTCATCAACAACTTCTCCTCCGATGGTCACCTTCTTTGTCTTTGTTCCCTTTTCAGTCTTTTTTCTCGCCTTGAGACCCCTGTAAATCTTGCCAGTTTTTTCACCCTTCCACATGATTGTGTTGCCTTCGGCATCGTAATATTCCGTGTTGGCAAACTGAACCTTAGCCATGTATTCGTAAGTTCCTTTCCTGACTCCAGAAATAGGCTCTGCTTCCTTAATTCCATTTGCGGCATCAATTATTTGCTGTCTAACTTTTACGATAAACTGAGCCTCTTCTTCTATTTGTTCTGGAGTATACAAAACTTCTCCGTCATTTTCTTTAGCATGCTTTTCAACATCAGCCTTTACCTGAGCAATCGCTTCTTCAAGCGTAATAGGCTTAAGGTCATCGGCATGCTTCTGGCTCAGGAATGATTTTCTAGCCTGTTTCCAAGCCTTCTTTTCATCCAAGCCTTCGGCAAGCAACTTTTCGTAGAGGTCATCGTCAATTGACTGGTCGTATATTGCTTCTGTTGTTCCATCTTCATTTCTAACAACATCAATACTGCCACGGGTGGCTCTTTCAGTCTCCCTCAAGATAGATTCCCTGTCTTCCTTTGACATTTTTGATGCGTCAAGTTCAGCCTGAATCAAATCTTCATCAAAATCTCCAAACAGTTCTTCCTGTTGTGCTTCGTTGTCCGCCATCTTACGAAGGACATCATCATCTCCGACATAAGGAATTTCTTCTCCAGCAAGTCTGGCCGCTTCGTTTTCCTTGGCATACCTAAGAAGGATTTTGTCAACTCTACGCTCACGGAGTTTTGCAAGTTTTTCCATTCTCTTCATGTCTGACTCTTCCCTAGACCTGCGTTTATCGTAATCCTTATCCAACGCTCTAGCGATTGACTCACTCTGGTCTGCGTCAATCTGGTCATTCCATTCACGAACTCTTTGAAGCATTGTGAGGCCACTCTGTAATGTCTTTGTTCTTCTTATGCGTCTCCAAACATCAAGTCCAGTTTCGGTTCCGCTTGCTTGATTATTTGCATCAATTTCAGCCTGAAGTTGTTCCTCGACAGCCTTGGCTTCTGCAATGGCTCTGTCGGCTTCTGCCTTCATCGCTCTAGCCAAGAACTTTTTATAGTTAGGGTCTCTTGTCTTAACTTCAGCGATAAGTTCTTCGACTTTAAGCGTGGTCATATCAGCGATATTAACCTTTTCTCCTCCGACATTAAATGTTTCCCAAGACTTAGCAGTGTTGCCTGTATTGTTATCCTTATGCCACTTGTTCAACTGGAAGTTCATTTGAGCCTGAGTAAGTTCGCCCAACTCAACTTTTTTGTTCAAGATTCTAACCTTGTCTGCATATTCAGGGACAAGTCTAACAAGTTCAATATTGTCCTTAGTCTGGTCTGTGTAATCGTTAAAGTCAGCAATGTCACCAGCACTAAACATTCCCTTGCCTTCTTCGACTCTGGCATGCGTGAGTGCAACAGCCTCGTCATAGGTGGCTACTTCGACACCCTTGAAGAACTTATAAGATGTGGCTTCAGGTCCGACATAAGCCATGAACACTACATCAGGACGACCACCGTTGAACTTATTGTAGAGTTCGTAGTCCCAGCCATCAGGTCTGTATTCATCGACAAACTTGAGTCTAGCGACAGCCTCAAAGCCATACTTCTGATACATGCTTGGCAGGACTGTGTCAAAGGCGTTAAGCCATCTAACCTTGCCGCTGGCAAGAGCCGCCTCTATGACTCTCACGACATCGTCTGATGTCCCGCTGATACCCTTGAGGACTGAGCCAAGTTCACCATCAGGAGAGACAGAGGCCATAGCCCTGCCTTCCCCAATCATAAACAATTCGTAGCCTCTGTAGTCTTCAGGATTCTTGATTTCGACTGATGTGCCAAACTTGCTAGAGGCTCTGGCTTCAGCACCTCTGATGGCAAATTCCTCAGGGTCAGGAGACCAGACATGTTCAGCACTGTCTCCAGCGGAGAACGAACCCTTGGATGTCTTGCGAACCTGATGCGTTCCATATATCTCACGCTCGATAGGAGTAAGTTGGTCATCGAACTTGGAAGCCCACTCAGGGAGAAGGCCAATCTTCTGCTGGGCAAAAGTTGTCTTAGGAATGGTATTTCTGATTTCAGCGGCTTCGGCAATCCTGCCTTCACGCTCAAGTCTTCTAGCCATATCACGCTTACGGTTGATTTCAATGTTCTCACCGTGGACAAAGTTAACCCATGAGTTCTGGCCTCTTGTGCCAGCCGTCATCGCTCTACGGGCGAGAGGGCTATACATTCTGGCGTGGACATCCCAAGCGTTCTCTTCGCCAAGAGGACCGAACGAGTTGCCTCTTTCGCTATGACCGAAGAAATCATGGACGAACCTGAAGACATCGTTGACACGCATCGGAACGCCATTGATGTCCTTATACTTTGTCATGGCGAGAAGCGGGTTCTCCCTTATGTCCGCTTCTGTGACTCTACGCTGACCAAAATTAAGGTCAGTAGAAAGAACCTTGAGGGTCTTCGTTTCACGAAGTGAAGAGATAGCCTGTCTGCTTGAGGAGTAAGGCTCAGTTTCAAACTGGTGCATCTGAGGTCTGTAGCCAGCCTCAAGGATGTGCTGGAACTGCTCAAGCGTTTCCTTGGCAAACTGCTGATACGCTTCACGAACCTTCGGGTTGAACGGGTCGTG
>CAYVOK010000051.1:3536-16986 GCA_964453335.1 uncultured Acidimicrobiaceae bacterium | reverse complement strand
TATTTTTGTAATTTATCAAGAGTTGAGTTATGTATAATATAGCCATTTGCAACACTACTCAAGGCATCTCTTTGAGCTGTTGTAAGTGAAAGAACAGGAAGTTCGTAATTATAATTATTTTCCGCACTATTTACTGATAATACTTTATATTTATTTCCAGTTAAAGTAGTAGAAGATAAATTACTAAGATTGGAATTTAATGGTTGTTTTTGATCAAGTTGATTTTGAGCATTACTGGTTAAAGTATTAATATTCAAAAAATTATTTTTATTAATAGTTTCCGATCCTACTTGAATTGTATTAACATTTAAGTCTAAAGTTTTGTTTTGTAAGGTTTCAGTAGTTACATTTATTGCAACATTATTTACTTTATATGTTTTGCCAGTTGGTAAATTAAAATTCTCAGACGAATCCCAAGATTTAGTAATATCATTATAAGCAATTGTTTTATCAATTGTTGCTTTTAAGGTAATTCCACCACCATTTGCTGTTGCATCAGTTGGATTTGCAACTTTGCCAATTTCTATATTTTTGTCTTCAACAATTAAATTAGTTGTATCTATTGTAGTTGTTGTGCCATTAACTGTTAAATTTCCATTAACTATTAAATTTTGACCAACATTAATATTTTTAACAACATCTAAATTTTCTTTTATATAAAAATTACCAAATCTTTTTGTTCTTACTGAAGAAATATCATTTCCATTTAAACTAGATAAAATATTATATTCGCAATTTTGTAAAGAATAATTTACTCCTGCTGGAATATTAATTGTTTGAGGTAATAATGTAGAGCTATCTATAAACTGAACATTATCACATAATAAATTAAAGCCAGAAGTTCCAAAAATTGTATTAGCAGGACAATAAATAACAGCATTTCTTATAGCTAAAGTTCCAGCAGTTAAAGTTATTGAATTTATTGCTGGCAATGTTATTGCCCTACCACCACATTGTAAAGAAACATTTACTAAACTATTATTAATCTCAATTGTTCCATTTAATTGAAAATTTTCAAAAACTTTAATTGATGTTTGAGTGCCAGTAATAGATAAACTTCCAATACTACCATTGCTATATTCTAAATATCCAGAAGATGAGTCTGTTATAGTTCCATTAACATTTACATTATTTAAGTAAGTTTGTCCATTTCCATTTTTTTCAAATGCTCCAAATACTAAATTACTATATCTTTGAGAAGATGTTGCATTTGATGATGTAATTTTCCCACTTGTGCCTGTGCTTGCACCTTCATTAGCATTATCTCCTTTAATATCAACATTTAATTGAGTAAATGTTTCATTAGTATTAAATGCTCCTAAAAGGAAAATAAGTGCTTCTCCAGTATTGCCAAGAATTGATTTAGCTTTACTTAATGTTGCAAAGGCATTATTAGGAGAATATCCATTATTATTATCATTACCATTAATTGAAACATATAAATTTTTTACATTAACATCTTTTGATTTAATATAGTTTGCAATAACAGAAGAAAGAACTTTAACTTTTTCAAAAGAAGAAGAACTATTTTCTGCAAGAAAAATATCATTATCAACAATTGTGGTTTTTTCAGTTAATGAAGATATTTCACTAGAAGTATTTTTATGAAAAGCATTTTTTGCCTGATATTGTATTTTATTTAAAGCATTATCTAAACTTTCATCATTGTTAAGTGGATTAGTATTATCAGTAAAAGTTGATTGTTTTAATTTTGAAGATAAAATTCCAGCATTAGAATTAATATCAGCATTTACAATAGAATCTGGCTTTATATCACCTTTTAATCCATTACTATCTATTGCTAAATTAACAGAATCACTTGCTAAATTTTGTATAGCTAAATTAAATGTAATTGTGTTATTTAAATCATCATATATTTTTTTTATAGAATTAGTATCTTGAATAACAGAACTTGTTGTATCTTCAATTTTTTCTTTTAAATTACTGCCATTTAAAAAATCATTTAAACCTTTTTGAGTTATTGCTAAATTTTCTTGAGTTCCTTCAATATTTGTAAGTTGAACAACACCTTTTGCAGTAGTTGAGGAATCAACTCCAGATATAATGGTATTAGATCCTAAATTTCCACCACTAGCAATTAATAAACCATTATTAGCTTGAATTGTTGTTGTTTTATCAGCTTTAGTATCTATTTTATTACTAAGATTAACAATATCACTAGACAATATATTTGCTTCTTGACCTGCTATACTTGTTTTTCTCCAATCATAATAATCAACTCCAGTTGCTAATTTTTGAATTGCAGATTTTAAAGTATTAGCATAAGAAGATTTAACATCAAATATTGCAGAACCAACAAGCTTAAATTCTTGCAATGGTAAAGTTCCTAAATCTGGATATAATTTAGCGGCATCAGTTGCAGAATTAATATTCCCATATTGATTTTGACCCATTAATATAAACCACTTATTAGTAATACCAGGGCAAACAAATATATAAATAATTCCATAACTATTTGCTGACATTTCAGTTAATTGCCAATTGCCAGAAATATTTTGATTATAATAAGGATAAGTTGCTCCTTTTATTCCTATTAAATTATTACTTTTATTTACTCTCCACTCACTTCCAACACGATATATAATTGGTAAATTATCAAGACTTCCTTTTGAATTAATTGAATGTTGTATATCTTCATCAGCAATAATACCACTAGCTCCAGAAAATCTTATCTGCCCATCATTTGTTCCAGTTCCTGTTGTATCAAAAGATAAAGATAAACCATTTACATAAGCAGTTCCTGTGGTTGTATGATTGTATAAATGCTCTTCACCAGACATAGAAGAGCCGTGAGTTTCTATTTGCAAATCAGGAACAGAAGCAGATTGACCAGCATTCCAATATAAATATGCAACATAAGTTTTTTCCAATATTAAATCAGTTGTAAAACTACTTTGTGATTGTAAAGTAGGAACTCCATTAACTAAATCATAATAAATAAAATAAGAACCAGTTGTATTACTTATTTGTATGCTCTCATTTGTAGTTTTTGTATATTTTTGACCTCTAATAAAAAATGAAAAATTAACACCTACTTTTTGAATTGTTAAGGTTCTTGTTGCTTCATTCCAAGATAAAGTTATTTCATTTCTGTCATAAAATCCATTAGGATCGTTTTTTTGTCGTGTAGCCTTCTCACTAAGTAAATTATTTACATCACTTTGTTGATAAACTTCACTTTTTGAATAAACATCTATATTATTTCTTGCATTTTGTTTTTTTTCTGCTGTATCAAACTCGCTTAATAGCTTTTGTGGTCTTAATAAAGCACTAGATTCTAATTTAAAATTATTTCCACCCTGCTCAATAGGTATTGTAGCACTATCTTGTAATATACTTACAGGTGTTAATTCTGATATTTTTTTATCTGTCATATTTATTTTTCTAATAAAATTGATGAATTATCTTCTAATAATAACTTAAAATTATTTTCTAATAGCAAAACATCATTTGAAGGAGTTGGCTCATTATCAAAAGGAAAAATAATTACTGGAATTATTAAAACATTTGTATTTGAAACAATTAAAGATTTTATTGCCATGCTAATATAATTTTTACTTCTTCTCCAGCGGATAATATACTTGAAGTTCTAAAAACAATACTACCAGTAAATGCAATATTATCTAATGCAAGTCCAGATATTGAAGCATTTATAACAACTTCTTGAAAAATATCTGGTTTATAGCTCATTGGTTGCTCAATAGAAATATTTCCAACATTAAGTTTTCTTATAAATTTAACACTTTTTCCAGTTGGAACAGTTACCGCATACTCAATAAAGTTAGTTTTTATTGGTGGTAATCCATCAATCGTTCCTTGATTAGAAGCAAAATTAAACTCTTCTTGATTTCCACCACTAACTACTGGACTAGAAGAGTTTATTACTATTGCTACTTTTTTGTTATCTTGCTGTATCATTATTTTTTCTTTTTAATTTTTGCTTTAGTCAATGCAATTGCAACTGATTGTTTTTGACTTTTACCACTTTTCATTTCTTGTTTTATATTATAAGAAATTGTTTTTTTTGATTTTCCAGTTTTTAAAGGCATTTTATAATAAATCAAGGTTTATATCTCGCTCTACAATATTTAGTAAAGCGGTTTTAAAATCAATTTTATCAACTTCGGCAATAGTTGTAGCATTATTTATTTGCAACTCTAAAGAGATTTGCTCGCCTTTTAATTTCCTGCCATTAATAACATTGATAAGGTTATTTAAAGCTTTACCTTTAGTTTCGCTTAATGCATACTCAATAGGGTTGTTATTGTCATCAAATACAACTATAATATAACCAAGCGCGGCAGGAATTGTTTTAGCAAAAAAGTCGGCATCTCTAGTAAGTGAAGCATAAGTACCTTTTAAAACAGCGGGATTTGCATTGTTTGTAAAGATTTTGTAAGTCCAGCACTCTTGCGATTTGTAAAAGCTTTGTAAATCACTTTGCTTTTTGTCTTTTGTTTGTTTTAATAAATATGCAGTAATTTCGGTGTCTGTTAATTTAGTCCAATCAATAAAGCCAGCACCAATTTGATTTTCGTTTTCAAAAACCGCAATTTGAGTTTTATCAGGAGATTGTAAGTATATCATTATATATAAAAACCAAAAGTTGATATTCTAACAGTTGAACTGCTACCAATAGTATATTTACTATGAAAACTAATAATCGAATTTGATGTATAAATTATTTTTTGCAATTGTCCTCTGGAATCCCATTGTCCGCCATAGAATGCATGGCCACCTTGCGGTGTGTTCGCAGAATCAATTAGTGTTGTTATAATTGGACTTGTAATTGTAAAACTATATTGTGTTTGTCCAACTCCATCAGTAGATTGTGCTGATATATCAGCAAAGCAAGGGATATTTGGAATTGTTAAAGGAATTGATAACAAGCCATTGCCAACAACTTGAGCATAATCTAAAATTGGTGTTTTATATTCAAAATAATTAAAATTTTTAGTTACAAAATGAGTAAAAAGTCTTATTGTTGATGAAGAATTCGTTGAAAAAGCACCGATTAATTTGTATTTAGTATAACCAGTCGGCAAAGTAGGACTTGTAGCACTTGCGGAGAATAAAAAGTCGCTTGCCTGTGTTGTAGGGTTATAAATAGCATAACAATAATACCAAGTACTAGCTTGTTTAGTCCCAGTGTCTAATCCACCTTGATTAGTGCCAGCACTCCAAGAGGCATCAAGTCTTTTTGTCATTGCAGAAGTAAGAGCCTCACCCGAATTATCACTAAATTGAAAATTGCCAGCAGTGAAGTCTATATCATTATTGGCATCAGTTGTATTATTAGCAATGGTGATTGGTTGATTTAAAAAATTAATTCCTCTAATTTGATTAGTAGCTTTTCTTAAATGTGGAGTTAAAATAAATCTATTATTAGTTCTATCTGCTGTTATTTCATAAATATAATTTTGTATTATATCATTTGCAGAAAGAGAAGTTAAATCTTGATTAACTAAATTAATAGAACCAGTAAAACCATCTAAACTTGGAATACTTACTGAAACTGGTCCAGTATTACTATATTTTGCTTTAAAAGTAAAAGTTAAATTATCTTGAAATTTAAAAGGTAATTCATTTTCTTTAGTATAGTTTTGGTTATTTGGTGCATTTTCAGTTGTAATTTTTGATTTAATTAAAGTAATTGCATTTGGTGTTGATGAATTGTCAACTTCAAGATAGTTTCTATGAGAAATTAAAGTTGAAATAGCTTGTAATAAAGATTTATTATATTGCTCATAATTATTTACTGTTATTGTAGATAATGTATTTTGTGCTTGAGCAAAGCCTTCATTACCAGAACGAGAATATCCTTGAGTAGTTTCTAATAAGTATTGCAAGTTTGTTGCAAGAAGTCTCATATCAAGTCTTGGTAATACTTTTTCAGCATTTTCAGTTCTATTATCATATTTTGTTGTGGCACTTATTCCACTTGCTAAAATATCTGTCATAATTCGTATTGAGATGAATAAGGTTGTGCTACTAATGAAAATAAAAAATTTACTGGCTTAATATATTCTAATGTTTGTTTTACTTTATTTGTTTTTTCACCAATACTACCAAATTGCAAAGGAAATGCAGAACCTAAATTATAAAAATTAGAAGTATCATTATCTTCAACTACATAGACATAATATAATAATTTTTGCTTAGGTTTTAATGTAGGAAACATATCAGTATGTTTGTAAAATTTTACTTCAATTCCTAAAAATGCAAAAAATTCTCTAAAACTTTTTATATCAAATAGCTGATTAACAAATTGCATAGCAGTAATTGCAAATACAATAGCTTCTTTTGTCTGTAAATCACTTGGTTGAAAAATTGGATTAGGAAGACCATATTTATTTTTATAATCTTCTAAATATAAATTATCAATAGTTATTTTATAACATTCATTAATTATTTTATTTAAAAGAATATATATATCAAATTTTGTTGCAATTAATCCCTTAAATAATTTAAAAAAATTTGTGTATTCTTCTTGAGTTCCACTAGATATATTGTATAAATTACCTTTTGGAAAAGATAAAAAGCAAGATTTTGCAAAATTATCTAAATTTACAATATTATCTATTAAATTAATTGTTTTCATTAGAAAGTAATTTGTCCATTTTCAATATTTGCTTTATCGCTATTATTTTGAATTAAATTAACTCCAGTAATAGTTAAATTTGAACAAGTAGCTATATTGCCATTTTTATCTCTAGTATTGAATACAATATTTTTAATTTTATCAACATTAAATTCTACTTTATTAGGGTCTAAATATTTTTTTATTGGCAATAAATTAATATATTTAATGATGTTTTTCTTAACTTCATTTTGCATATCAATTGTATTTGGAGCTAATCCAGTTATTGCAATTTGCAAACTTTTTTTACTTGGATTCTGCACGGAAAAATCAATTGCAGATGTTGATAATTGTAAATAATTATTATCTAAAACTAAATTTTTAATTTGATTTAATTCTGTAGGAGAAAAATCTTCAAATTGTATTGTTGTTTTATTAAATTTATTTACAATAATATAAAAATAAATCTTTTGCTCATCCTCTGTTATATAAGAATATATATAATTAATATTTGTATTTTGTAAAAGAAAATTTTCAATTGCAAATTTATTGCCTTTATTTTGTGGATTTTTTAAAAATTGTTGTATTCTATAGTTAAAATCCTCTATTGATTCTTTATCTGCTCCTCCATATATTCCATTATAAGAAATATAAGTGCTATCAATAAAATTAACTACTCCAGATAAATCAATAGATTGTGTATAATCTTTATTACTACTTTCATTTGCATTTACTGACGAAACTTCAACAAAAGCACCCATAAAGCTTCCTAATATATTTCCAGTTATTTCACTAGTATTTGCTCCTGATTGAAAATATCTTATTGTGTCCTTATCAACTATTTCTATTTGATAAGTTCCGTTAAATGATGTATCAGAACTTCCACTAATTGTAATTGGTATTGCATTAGCTAAATTTTGACCAATTACTTTTGCAATAACATAATTATCTACTCTTTGAAGTGATGTAATAGAAAATTGTTGCAATACAACATCTCTTTGAATTGTTGTTTTATACAAATTATTATCTGTTGTAATCAATTCAGTGCCAACTGGTATTGTAGTAATTTGAGTTCCTAAAAAAATAACAATTCCACTTGAAAAAGTTGCAGGCTTTCTTTGTATTTGATTTTGTGTATCTCTTATTCCATTATTAATAATATATGCTTCTTCTGTTGCAAATGCAGGAAATAGTGACTGCTTTATAGTAGTGTCTATTGCTCTATATATATCAGTATCAATAATCGCAATAGAATTTACCATCTCTCTTATTACTGGCAAACTATCTATATTGATATAACCAGAAGAAGAAGCAATAATATTACTTGCAATTTTATCTGATTGTTCTTTAGGACTAGGAATTATTAACATTTATTGATTTATTTTAATTATTTTTTGTGTATCTCCTATTTGTATATAACATACAATTTCATTTTTTTCTTTGTATTCTGCTTTCGTCATAATTATTTTTTTTTCAAAAAAATCTTTTTTATAATCTCTTTGACAAGCAAGATTAAATATTTTTTTAATATATTCTAAATTTTCTGGATTGTTATTTTGATTTTCATAAAACTGATAAACACTAGAATAATTACTTGTATTGTTAATAGCATTAGTAATGCTACCAAATCTATTAAGATTATTGTTTTCAATAAGTTTAGAAATTCTGCCTTTACAAAATAAATTATGTTTTACAAAAGAAATTTCCACATCTTCTGTTAAACCTTTTTTTTTGTCAATTTGTAAATCAAAAACATTATTTTGATTTAATTCTAAAGCCCAAGTTTTCATTATTGACCACTGCCAGTTATTTGATTATTAGAAACTACTCCACCAACAACAGCAACTTCTTTATTGTTAAATTTAAGTTTAGTATCAATAGTCATTTTTTTACCTTGAATATCAATATCTAACTTATTTGCAATCATAGAGATGCCATTTTCATCAATATTAATTTTATTTCCTTGAATATCAATATTTAATTTATTTGCAATTAAATTTAATTGTTTTAATTGATTAGAGTAATGTATATAAACTCCATCCCTACCAGTAATAACATCACCATTTTCTAATTTTTTAAATAATATTAAAGCTTCATCTGGATTTGTAATAGAAAAACAAGACTCTTCCCCTCTTATTCCTATTTTTGCATAAGAGTTAGTTGATTTTGAAACTAAACCATCAACAAAATCAAGTACTCTTTCAAAGTCTATAACATTATTATAAGAGTTAGTTTTTATTTTAATTTCATTATTTAATATAAAATACTCTTTTATTTTTCTAAATATTTTCATTTTATTGCTATTGCTTTTTTAAATTTTTGATTTGCTTGTTTTTTAAATAATGTAGTAGGTGTAAGACCTAAAGCACATTTAATTCCTTCAGGATTTATTTCTCCACTAACAGACAATATACTCATTTCTTCTTCTATTCCAAATGATTTAGAAATAAAAATAACCTTTTTGTTTGGTTCTAAAAAGTTTTTATTTATATCTAAAAAAGAAGGTGGTGTAATTGTTATGGAGTAATTGGAAGAATTTGCATTTATTTGAGATATTTCGTAATCAATATGTTTTTTTACATCACTATAGCTCATATTTCTATTAATAGTTCTAACTTCTTTTACATTTGGAACTCCGTTTATATAATCAATAACTAAATTTGAGTTTGAATTTTTATTATTTGCAATTTTTCTATCAGTATTATAAATATCAATATGCTTACTTTGTAATTTATTATTATCTCCACCTTTATTCCAATTCATTAAATTACCATCTTGAGGGCTATCATTTAAAATATAAACTGGGTTGCTAGACTCTTCATTTATATTTTCTATTTTTAATGTATCATATCCATTAGATATAATAATTTTTTGATTTATATTGCAAAGTCTTCCTATTATATCTGCTGTTTTTTGACTAAATTCATCATATTTTTGTCCATATTTTTCTATTAATATAGGTCTTTTAACATTATAACCATAACTTATAAAATCTTTTGAGCTATAAATTGATTTTTGATAAGAATAAGTTTCTGTAATTTTTGTTTGAGGATTAGTATATTTTACAAAATTAAGTTCATCTAATAAAATTTCTAATGTTTGTTCAAGTGTAGTAATTTTTTTATATTGATTAATTTTTACACTTTCACTAATTGCAAGAGAATAAAATCTATCAAATACATTAAATGTAAAAAAAGAGCCAGAATCGGACGATATGCCCATTTTAATCATATTATAAGTCACATAACCTTCTAAAAATACTTTATCTTGTAAGTATATTGTAGCAAGTAAATATCTTTTTTCTTGTAATAAATTAATAAAATCAAGAAATTTATTAGACTTATTACAATCTAAAGAGCAACTTTTTAATGCCATTCCATATTGAATAGAATAATCAAAACTAAATCTTCTAATAGAAAAATAAGATTTTCCCTCAAATAAAATAACAGGTATATTAGCCATTAGAAATAACTTTAATTTTACCAGATACAAAAGGTTTTGTAATATTATTTAATTTAATTGTCTCTTCTAAAAAATCAAAATTACCATTTATAGAATATACAATATTATAAATAGAAACTGGTATATTATTTGCATTATACTCAACTATTTTATTACCATTTTTATATAAATTACTAAAAACAAAATAAAAATTTGCTCTAACTAAATTTAAGTCATTTATATACTGGCTATCAATAAAACTATAAGATATTAGTTTATTATATATTTTATTTTCAGTTTTTTTAATAGAATCTAAATCAACTAAAGTCCAAGAAGTAATTAATTCTAAATTTTCATATAAACCAGAAATAATTCCATTTAATAATAAAAATTGCAAACTATCGTTATTATCTCTTATTGCATTTGAGTTTTCAGAGTCTCCATAAACTCCCTCATTAAAATCTTTATCAACAGTGCTATCTCCTAATTCTTGCAAAAATTGTGTATTATAAGTTATATCTTGATTATAGTCTTCTCCACTTTTAAATAAATTTTTAAATTGGTCTCCTAAAGATGATAACTGGTCTATTACATTATTTATATCAGACGGAATATTTTCTATTGCATTTTTTGCTTCATATAAACCATTTAAAATACCCCCAAAACCACCTATTACTAATCCTAAACTATCTTTTACTGAGTTAATAGGACCAGTTACTACTGAGCTAGAAGAAGCAATCCCTTGACAAACTTGATTAAATGTTGTTGCATATTGATTTATTGCATTTGTATAAGAACTTACTTTTTCATTAACATTTCCAGAAAAATCAGAGACTTTTTTTGCTAAGTCTTTCATTCTATCTAAAAAGCTTTTTTTCTTTACTTTCTTTTTATATCTTGATATAACATTTGCAATTGTTTCTTCATAAATATCTTCGCTTTCATATATTGCATTAGTAATAGTAATATCAACATAAATAGTTGTTTTTTCTGGACTTCTGCTATCATATGTTAATTCGCTAATATAACTAAAATTTAAAGGAATTTCTAGTTCTGGATAAAATGGACTAATTAAAATAAATGGTTGTTGTTTTTCATAGAATGTTTTAAAATCGCTAAATTCATCTTGAGAATTAAACATAGCAGTAAATGACCAAAAATCAGCACCTTTACCAAGATTTTCAAGATAAGAATTTCCCAAGCCGTCATTTACAACAGATTTATAATTTATATCTTGTTTTATTGTATTAAATCCTTTATCAACAACTTTTAACTCAATAAAATCATTTTTATCTTTTCTATTAAGACTTATATTGCCACTTTCTAATAAATCTTGTAATATTCCAGCCATATTATTCTATTGTTTGAAAAATTGGATTAACAACCCTTAATTTTGATTGATAAGGATTTTTTTGAGAATTATGTTTGCCATTTCTTTCAACAGGTTTCAAATTTTCTATTGGCATTTGTTTTGAGGAATAATCTTGAGCCTGCCTTAAACTTCTAATTACCTCAAGAGATCCTGCATCAAGTTTTGAAGTATCTAAATTTTGAATATAATTGTATTTTTCTTCATTAGTTTTACCTTTTAAATTTTGCCACATTTGTTCTGCTTGTCTAGTTTTTTTAGCTTCTTCATTATACTCTCCTTCATTAAGTTTATCAAAAGCATATGAGCCAAGCTTATATGTTCCATAGCCAAGAAGTCCAGCAACTCCAAATTTTCCACCAAGAAGCAATCCACTAAGTAAAGTTTGTGTTTTTATAAAAGCAAATAATCCACTTAATGCAAGTGTAATACCCTCAAATACAATAGGCACTTTTTTCAAATGTTGTAATGTAGAAAATATAATTCCTACTCCTTGAGTTAATCCAGCAAATAATAAGGCAGTATCAACAGCACCAAATTCTTTTATAAAAGTTTTTATTCCATGAAAAATTGCAAATAAAGGATTATCTTTTGAATATTCGTTAAATCCTTCAATTGCTTTTGCACCGCTACTTTTTATTGAATCCCAACTTCCATATATCATTGCACTAGTCACTGCTCCTCCTAATATTTTTCCAGAAGTTGAAAATAATGCTGAACCAATCATACTTTTTTTATTACCAAGAGAATCAACTCCTTTAGAGTTAAAGCCTCTTGAGGCAAAATAATTTGCTCTCATTCTTGCAAGTTTTGAATATCCATACAAACCTATTCCTCCAGCCGCCAAACCTAATAAAGCAGAAATAAGTCCAGAACCAGATTTACCTTGCTCAATTGAATCAGAAAAAGTATCTATTTTTTTTGAAAATTTTGAAGCTTTATCACCAATTCCATACATATTATTAATTGCCTTACCAATAGACTCCTGTAATAAACTTAATGATGTAGAAAGTTCGTCTATTTGACCTGGTAATTGATTTTTTCTTTCTTCAGTTCTTTTTTTAAACTCTTCTGTTGATGTTATGTCAAAAATAGCACGAAGTATCATATTTCTATCAAGCTCTTTGTCTTCTTGTGCTTGCAAAAGAGACTTGCCGTACCTTTTTCTAATAGCTCTGTCTAAATAAACTCCACCACCAGCATTATAAATAGGTTTTATATCTTGAGCATAATCCGCAACTCCTTTGTCTATTATTTGAGTTAATTGATAAATAAGACTATTTCTACCTTCTGCTCCTCTACCATAAACTAGCGAAAAATCACCAATATTTTTTGCAAGTGTTTTTACCTGTTGGTCATTAATTCCAATTGAAGGCTGAGCTCCTTTTATTCTAGTAATTAAGTCAACTGATTCTTGTAATCCAATAGGAGTTTCTTTTGCATATTGTTTTGCAAATCGCATCATTTCTGGAGTTTGATTTCCAAAAAGCATTTCCATTTGATTTTGTCTTTCTATTGCATTTACTGCCGAAGTAGTGACTGACTTTGTAAAATAATAACTTGATGGAATTGTATAACCAAAAAATAATGGATTTGCAATTCCTTCAACTAAATTTGCTTTAGAATATAAATTATTTTTAGTATTTATAAAATTAGAAAATCTTTCCCTTTCTTGCTGTCTAAGAATTTGTTGTTGTTCTCTTCTTTTATTAGCAATATCCTTTTTTATTCTATCATTTTCCCTTTCTATTTTTTTATCTTCTATATCATTTATTTTTCTTTGTATATATTTTTTTTGTGTTTGCTCTTTTTCTGTTTTAGCTTTAGCTTCTTCTGTTTTAAACGTATTTAAGTTTGCCTTTGTTTGTTTTTGATTTATATCGGCAAGCACACCAAATGGTGTAAAATAATTTTTTATATTTTGATTTCTTACTTGTGATTCTAAAAGATTACTTTTTGCATTTTGACTTCTTAAAAAGACCTGATTTTTTTCTGGTAAATATTGTAAATTTATCCTTTGTGTTCTTTGATTAATTCTT
>CAYVOK010000051.1:2041-3436 GCA_964453335.1 uncultured Acidimicrobiaceae bacterium | reverse complement strand
ATTTTTTTCTGGTAAATATTGTAAATTTATCCTTTGTGTTCTTTGATTAATTCTTTTTTGGCTATTATCTAATAATTTTGATTTTAATTTAAGTTCAGTTTCTTTTGGTGTAAAATAATTTTTTATATTTTGGTTTCTTGTTTTTGATTCTAAAAGGGCATTTTTTGCATTTTGACTTCTTAAAAAGACCTGATTTTTTTCTGGTAAATATTGTAAATTTATCCTTTGTGTTCTTTGATTAATTCTTCTTTGACTATTATCTAATAATTTTGATTTTAACTTAAGTTGATTTTCTTGTTTTAATGAAGCAAGAGTATATCCTTGATTTTTTCTATTTTCTGCATTAATTTTCTTTAAATTTTGTAATTCTACTTGGCTTTGATTATTTTTTTCTTTATTAATTCTTTTATTTAATCTTAAAGCCTTATCGCCATTTTGTAGACTTGCATTTTCAATATCAGTTCTTTTTTTTATTTGTCTATTTGTAGCGGTGTAATTTTTTAATTGCTTATCTGTTAATTTACTTAATTTTGAATTTATTGTAATTCCTTCAAGTCCAATTTCCTGTAATTTTTTTTTAAGCTCTGTTAATCCTTTTGGGTCAAGTGTAGTTCCTAGTTGAAATTGTAAAGAATATTTATCTGCCATTTTGTCTTTTTTTCAAAATTTCTTCAATTTGTTTATTGTTTTTTTCAACTTGATTTACATAGCCAGAATAACAAGTATATAATTTTATTAAATCACTATAAAATATTTCATTTACTAAATGAAGTTGTATTGAGCCTTCGTAAAACTTCAATATTCCAGCTTTATTTATTTCAAATTCTTCAATATAATTAATTTTGCTTGCAAAAGCTAAGACTGGTAAGCTTTGTAAAATTCTTCCATCTTTCTCCTGAAAAGGTAAGTAAAAGCATTGAAAAAAAAACCCAAAAAATAAGAAACTAAGTTATTTTTGAACTCCTCCAATGCAAAAACATATTTTTGATTTAAAAAAGAAAATACCTCATCAAAAGATACATATATTTCTTGATTTTCAGCAAATAATCTACATTTTTTAAAAACAAAATTATTTATTAAAATCATTAATTCGCTACTTTCATTTAATTTTAGTATGTCATCAACAATGCGTGTAATATACATTCTAATATCCATTTCTGTGTATTCTTCATTGTTTTCTTTTTTTTCTTTAACTTTTAAATCATTTTCAAGATGAGTAAGCATTTCTTTGCTTGTCTCATTATTAAAAAAATTATTTTGAATAATTTTTTCGTATTTTTCAGTAAAATCTTTTAATATTCCAGATATTTTTTTCAAGTCTTGTGCATCTTTAATACATGGCTCAGTAAAAATAATTTTATTAATAGATACATCAATATTATTTAACTTTGACTT
>CAYVOK010000051.1:0-1941 GCA_964453335.1 uncultured Acidimicrobiaceae bacterium | reverse complement strand
AGCACTTGACATATCATATTGAGTAAGTGCAGTATATAAACTAGGATTAACCTCTTTTATTTTTGCAAGATTAATGCTATACTCAACATCAGTAGCTAAAGTAGGAATAAGAGAGCTAGATGTAGCACCATTACTTAAAATTGTTTTTTCAGTTCTCCATTGACCTGGTTCAATTTGAGGAATATTTTCTGGATCTGTAAAATCCATAAGATTAATATTCCCAAATTTTTTAAGTATATGTTTTGTAATAAAAGACATATTATATTCTAACATTATTTTTAATTGATATTTTCTCTATTTGAGAGAATAAAGCTGTAATTATTTGAGTTACGACTTCTTTTGAAGCTGTATTATATTGCAATGTTGCATCAATTATATTCTCAAGTAATTTTAAACTTGTTTCATCATTTTTTATCATACCAGCAAACTGACCAGACTTAATAGTTGCTGGTTTTGTTATACTTTCGTTTGTTTCAATTGAACCAATATAAAAAAAGTTAAAACCATTTAAAAAAATATTTTTTAATACTTCTTTATTATATATGCCCTGAGAAAGATCTCCGTTTCCATCAGAGTAATTTTCATTTCCAGTAAAATATTGAGTAAGATGTTTTTCAACATAAATTTCTCTAAAAATAGAAGAAACAATTACTTGTGATAATCCTTTAAAAACTTCTTGTGATGATAAAGTTCTTACTGGTTTTAGACTTACAGAATTCCTATCATAATTATCGTAAGCAATTGCGGTAAAACTATAAAAATCTATTTTATTAGCAACATTTGTGTCTAATATTGGGTTATTTTTAATGTTGCTTATTTTATTTAATACAAATAAAAGTTGATTTAATCCTTCTAATGTTTTTGGATGATTAATTGCAAAAGTATCTATATTAGAAATAGTTGAGCAATCTATAATTGCTGTTTTAATTATTCTATAATCTAATGCTTGATTTTGATAATTCAAAACATTATCAAATTTTAATTTAGAATCAATTACAAGATTATTATCATTCCAACCATAAGGAATAGAAACATACTTAAATTTCATTTCTGTCAACTTAATTCCATTCTTTGTTAAATTAAGTATATTTGAAATATCAATAGTTCCTGTTCCTTCGGTAAATTGAGTAATTGAAGTAGTAACACCAGCTGGTATAGTTAATTCGTCAATTTCTATTGTATATTCTTGACTTACAATACCTTTATTTTTTGCAGTTAATGTAATAACTCCAGCATTTACAGAGGCAGTAAAGGTGCAATTAGTTTCGTTATTAATTGCAGAATTTATATTTGTTGCAATATCATTAATTGTTTGACCTTTTAATATTTCAACATAAACAATTACATCATTATCATATATTGTAGTTAAATTAGAAACATAACCAAAAGCACTATTTTTAGGAGAGCCAGAAGACAAATAATTAACATCATAATATTTGCTTAAATCTGCATTATCAGTAACTTTTGCTCCAAATAAAGTAGATATTAAAGCAGAATATCTTGACTGATTATGTCTATTAAAAATAATTTTTAAAACTTTACTTTCAGTAGCAGTGGTGCCAGTTAATTCTAATTTAACAACTTTTGCAACATCACCAGTAATATCATCTGGATAAGCAATTGCTAATACTTTTGGCTTTGAAAAACCATTATTTTCACATACATACAACGAATCTCTTAACATCATAGATAAGTGCGAGCCAGCTCCAAATAAAGTATTTATTTCATCTTTTGATTTAAACTCTATATCAGTAAAAATTCCAGTATTAGCAGTTGTGCATTGACCTACTATTACTATTGGACTTGAATAACCAGTATTTACATTATTGGCTATTGTTTGAAAATTAATTTGAGTGCTATTTGTCATTTAAAAAAATATAATTGTTAAAAAACTAAAATAAAATTATAAAAAATAATATATAAGTCAATATATTATTTTAA
>CAYVOK010000050.1:2981-17007 GCA_964453335.1 uncultured Acidimicrobiaceae bacterium | reverse complement strand
GCCCATGTTGCTTCTCCATTTCGTTTTCAATGATACGGACAATCTTCTGTTGTCCAGTAATGAATGCAATATCCTCGGGCGATACCGAGTTCTTTCCGTCAGATCGGCTCCACTCCAAAGAGTCAACTTTATTCTGGAGCCACTTCACGAATTCCTGGGTCAACGTCACTGGGCAATCGCTTTTGGAATCGCCCCCACTCGTTCCGAAGAATCGAGTTTTCAATTTGTTCAGTTGATTTGAACTTACACCGAAGTTTACAGGCATAATAACTTTCCTTTGTCAGTATCATTCGCATGATCATCTCGACTTCGGCTATGCAATTCATAGGCCTCCGTCCCCTGTAGTTGTTCCACCACCACCGCAGATTTTTCCAAAAAGAAATCTCTTTCGGTGTGTGTGGAAACTCGGGAAACCAAACGTCATGCAAAAGATACTGAACACTCCATGGTCGGTAATCACTATCGCAATACACAGCAAACGATACACCGCTATACGGTGTAAAGTGAGTCATGTTTCCATAAAACGCTTGGACATGACAGTACTTCCAACCTGTCAGTACTTCAATTAATCGCGCCCTGATCCACCACCAGATCTTGGACATCAGTGGAATGTCCTTCATCTTCAGCAGATCGTCCGCTGTGTAAAAAACAATCCTTAGAGGGATCGAAAGCGCAAGGTCGTTTCTTAGTTCGCAGGCCATTTACCACCTGTATGTGCTTGTGGGTTGCCACGATTGGTATTCGATGATCGTGTCCACGGGGCCGATGATGTGTTGGTTGTCAAGAATCTTTACCAACTGACCTTGCTGAACGCAGTAGTTGTATGAGTATCCTGCTTTCTGATAGGCTTGCAGGACAAGATCTTCTTTGTTACCGTCTTGACTTAGGATCTTGGCGGCCTTGGCAGGACCGACACGGTACATACCAGGCACGCAGTCGGTCGCATCACCTGTCAACCATTGTGTCATAAAGTTGTGGTTGGCTTGGTCAGGAGACACGATTACGGCTTTTTGCTTGACAGGGTTGTAGTGTCTGCCCGGGATCGACTGCAGATCTTTATCGACGGTCACGATGACCGTGGACTCGTAGGCTGTCCCTAGGATGCCCATGATGTCGTCAGCTTCTAGACCTGGTTGCGCTCGATACGGATACCCAATTGTACTCGGGTCTTCGAGGATTTGATACGAGGGTGCAAGATCGTCGGGCAATGTTCTACCCTTTCGGATGTGCTTGTATTGAGGGTACAGTTCGTGTCTGAAGTTCGGTTGCTTGAACTTGGATAGGCACAAAGTAACCTGAGGGTTCTTAAGATCGAAGGCACTGACAACTTCTGTTTGCCATTGGTGGACCGTGCCTTGCAACATGCTGAGAAGGTCAAGGCGGTCTCCGATGTTAAGGAACGCACATCGGTATGCCAGGTAATCGCCGTCAATCAGGATGTGATCAATCACAATCTGTACACTCCCATAGCTGTCGTTCAGTAAAGTTGTACTTAGGCCGGTCGTCAAGTTGTTTAGGCAACGCACCCTTTCGGATCATCTCCTCGGTGTGTACCAACATCATGGCGTTGGCAAACATGTGGGCAAGGTGATCCTCGTTCGTATATCCTTCGATAAATTGATCGAGGTGTCTTTTTAGACTGTCGATGTGACGCATCAGAGGGATACCCTTCTCCCAGTTGCGGTCGCCGTAGCGTGCCGCTCCTCGCTCAAGGACTTGCGCCAAACGCCAAGTGGCATATGTGGAGATCAGGTCGTAACGACCCTTACCTGTCTGTGAACCACGAACAGCACCAGACGCAAACGACTGATTAGGAACATTCTCATTCAACATGTTAGTGACACTCCGCCCAAGATTTGCCGATCTTATATTCGCCGTCCAGCGGACAGGCTAGACTGAAATGAGATCCGGCTCGTTTGATTGATTCGACACTGGTAGTGCCGATGAACTTTGCGATATCCATCGTACGAGCTTCTGATTGGTATTCGTCATGCACATTAAGCATGTCGGCCCAATCAGTGCCGTACACATATTGTTCGTTGATGGTGTTGTATCTGAACACCAACGCCTGCTTCATCACAAGCGCACCACCGCTTTGCAACAGCGTGTTCAATGCGGCGTGCTGTGACCTGATCGGAATCTTTCTACCGTCGAGTCCGACGATATGTCCCGTCAATACACAGTCATTACAGAACTGCTTGAGTTCAGCCAACGCAGGCAGTCCTTCAAGGAACTTCTCCTTGAGACGCTTGCCGTCCTTGGCCGTACCCTTGACGATCTTGCCTATCTTCTCATCCCCCGCACCATATAAAAAGGCATAGATGAAGGTCTTGGCTTGATCACGGTTGTCCAAACCTGCTGCTTTCTGGTTATAGGTGTGGACATCGCCTTCTGTGACTTGCTTGACGTACTCTCCTCCATCGTACTGAGCCATGTAATGAGCAAGCATACGAAGCTCAAGACCACTAGCGTCAGCACCAACTTGATACCACGCCTTCCTCGGAGTGAAGCAAGCCCGACACTCATACCCATACTCCCCAGCAAATCCATACAAGATCTCCTTGTTCTTACCTTTGCGTATCTTCGGACAGTTGACATTCGGATCGCTGTGAGTCATGCGTCCGGTCACTGCGCCGTTGGTGTTGACCGAGTGATGCAGTCTATTTGTGTTGGGAGATATGGAGGTCATCCATGTCTCGGCAATGTTGGCTCGGTTCTGACACATACGCCAATCAACAATCATCTTGGCCTCAGGATACTTGTCGGCAAGTTTCTCAAGCACGTCACCCTCGGTCGATGGCTTGCCTGATTCGGTCGTGACCTTGGGTTTCCAGTTGTACTTGGATATAAGACGCTCGGCGATCTGATCACCGCTTGCAGGATTGAAAGGGATCTCCTTGAACTTCATAGGACCGTCACCGATGATCGGGGCCTTAAGTCCGTTCTTTCTGGCCCAGTCTTTTGCATCGGACTTGCGGTCGAATTGGTTGGAGATACCTTCGATGAAGTAGTACTGCGGTGTCTTCATGTACTCGATGGCGGGAGGGAACGATGTCTGCAGTTGTGACAACAGACTTGTACGTTCCTGGTTCGCTAAGGTGTACAGGTGTGTAGCGGCTTGTACGTCAATCGTTACGCCGTTCCAATGCTGACGAGAGACGATCTCGGCAACCTTGTGTTCGAGTTGGATTGACTGCTTCCATCCGTTCCATCGCTTGGACAGATACTTGTAGATTTGTTTGGTCAGCAGTACGTCATTGCCGCAGTACTCAGCCATCTCGTCCGAGTACTTCGACCAGTCTTTGTGGTCGCCCTTGGGGAACTTCAGGAATTTTCCCCATTCACCAAGACTGTTACCGCCAACAGGACTTGAATGGCGATCAGGATACATAAGCCGAGCGACAACCAGAGTATCCAGCCGCTTGTTGAAACTAGCACCGTACAGACGCTCCAAACAAGGGCAGTCAAACATAAGAATATTGTGACCAACGACATACTCAGCCTGTGCAAGACGTTCCACGGCTTGCTCAATTTCATTCGGTCCATAAACATCAGCCCCTTCTTGTTCAAGATCGGACACTCCAACGCACCATACGTTGTTTGCATCCACACCAAGACCATCTGTTTCGATATCGAAGAATACCATAGACACTCCTGTGTAAACCACCACCGCCCCCGGGGTGACGGTGGCAGTGCGTGTTACTTGGTCTTCTTAGTCGGAGCCTTTTCAAGCTCGGCAATCTGCTCGTCAGCCATCGACTCAACAAGTTCATCAACAACTTCGGTCAGCTTCAGAAGTTGCTTCTGGATCTGTCGAAGGTACTCTCGCGTCTCGTAGTGTTCCTTTGCGAGACGAGGAATGTGAACCTGCATGGCCGACACGGGCGTTGCAGACGGGATCAAGTCATTGTCATTTTCATCAGACATATCAATCTCCAAGGATGTCAACATCAGTTTCGACATCATCTTCAGCTAAAGCATTCTTGAAAGTTTTACCTACGGACGGTGCGCCCTCGAAGCACAGCTTGCCGTCTTCGTCACGGTCCCACGGGATCTCCGCCAAGCGTCCTGTCTCTTTCGAGAACCGAAGTGCGTTGACGATTCCTGTGACACCGCTGAAGCGATCCTTGAGGGATCGGACGGCAATCGTGTTTGCGATATTGAGATCAGGATTCTGTTGGTCACGTTCGTAACCGAGGACACCATCGGCAAGATGGTACAGCGATCCTGATCCACGCAGATCCTTCAGGGAGATCTGTCCGCCTTCTTCGTAGGGTGTGCCGTCAGGCTTGGTCAGGTGACACACAGCCTCAACACGGCACTGGGTACGTTCTACAAACGATCTCAGGTTGGTCATAAGAACGTCGATGTCCTTACGCTCGTTGCCTGATTCGAGACCGGAGATCACGATGCTGAGGTGGTCAAGGTAGATCACCTTGCAACCCAACGCCTTGACCATGTACTCCATCTTCTGGATCAGTGCCGTTGAATCGACAGATCCGAAGTGATCGTACAAGGCTAGACCTGTGTCTCTCAGTTTCTGAAGTGCGGCCTGATACTGCTCGTCGGTCAAGTCGTCTTTGACATCGAAGGGGATAGCCTTCTTGCCTGACTTGAGACGACTAGCATTGACCGCTCTAGCCGCAAGAATCTTACGGACAGGTTTGTTCAGTTCCAACGAGATAAGAGACTGAACAGTCTGAGTTGCATTCTCTTCCAAGAACATCAGGCCGGGTCGGTTGCCTGCGTAGATGTCGTAGTGGACCATCTCACGCATGACGGTTGACTTACCCATGCCCGATCCACTTGTGTGGATACACAACTCACCAAAGCGTCTACCGAACAGTGCCGTAGTGTGACAGGCCCACGGATAGTCCATGATCTCTGTCACCACAGAGTCATCAGCCTTGACATCGGTCACGCTGATGATGCCGTCAGGACGGTATGGTTGTGAGTTCCACAGTGCCGTACGCAGATCCTGATCGAGACCTTCTTTCAGGTACTCGTTGGGATCTTTCTTCGACAGGTGTGTGATGTGGGCTTTGCCTGGAGGCAACAGCAGGGCTACCGCAATGGCGGCCTTGCGTCCCGCATCGTCGCTGTCGAAGCAGATGTCAACACGTTCAAAGGAACTGACGTACTCCAGTTGGAGACGCACGGATTCCTCTGCGCCTGCCGCACCGTTGGGAACGGACACGACAGGCCACTTGTTGTCCTGCACCTGTGATACGGACAGTGCGTCGATCTCACCTTCGGTGATAATCAGACGCTTGCCTCCGGCCTTCCACAGATGCTGACCGAACAACTCGACACCTTTCGGTGCGCCGATCCATCGAAACTTCTTGTCAGGAGATCTAATCTTCTGAGCCACTACCTCACCCTTGACGGTATAAGGAGCGACATGGTACAGCACACCGTTCTTCTTGACGACACCGTATCCGAACTTGGCACATGTCGCCTCACGCAGATTGCGTGTGGGGATGGCTTTCAGTTCGGGAGTGACCAGCTTGGATTGTTTGACTTCGGTTTCTTGCTCAGGTTGTTCTTCTCTTACCACCGCTTCTCCTCGTTTGTATTCAGTGTACCCACAGGCAAAGCAGTATGTACTGTCGTTATCGAAGAGAACAAGGTTGTTACCGCTTTCGTCTCGTCCGTTTTGACGACACTGCGGACACGGCTCTCTTCCGACTTGCTTGCCGTTTGGTCTCTTTCTTGAAGGCTTCGCCATTGGTTCCTACTTGCATGAACACGCCGGGTGGACAGTCTTCGCTGGACCACCGTTTGTGTACTTCGTGCTTGACAATTCGTGAATCGTCGTCCCACAACAGACTTGTTAGCTGATCGTAGATCGCTTTCTCCAGGTTGTCGATATCACAATCAGGATACGACAGCGTGGTTGTTCTTGGCTTGTCAAGAATGAAAGCCATGCGAATGACAATCGGTTGATTCACGAACAACGGTTTGTTGATGCCTTCTTCAACAAGGATGTCCTCGATGAAGTCAGGCATCTCCTTACGGTACTTTTCGTAGGCCCCTGTATAGTAGGCTCCCCATCTCCCGACCCGAGGCCGACTGGCTGGGACGGGAGAGTGGGGAATCCACAGGGTAAACATCGTGTTTGGATTCCAATCAATCCAAACATTAGAAGGGGATATCATCAGAAGATTCCTCGACGCTATCCTCTTCCTTGGCGGCGGGCTTCGTCGGAGTGCCTCGGCTCTTGAAAGCCTTGCCGACTCCGCCACCAGTGCCTCCCTCACGGTTGGGGCCTTCCTCGATCAACTGCACAGCCCGAAGGTAGGGCTTGATGCCAGTGCCGATGGCCTTGTTCGGTGAGGTGTATGCGCCAAGGGAGAACTCAACAACAACCTTGTCGCCAGACCAGATGGAACCTTCCATCGAATCGGCGTTGGCATCGAACAGCGGGACGGGGCTAGCGTTGCCCTCGTCATCCACTCGTGCCTTGCGGGTGATCAGCATGTAGGAACCTGCCGTACCGCCTGTGAGCTTGTTGTACTCAGCGGCGATCTTCTCGTTCGGTTCCTTGATGATGCGGACTTCGGTCGCCTCCTCCTTGCCGATGGCACTGCGGTACGCATTCTCGAAGGCAAGCAATCGAGCGGTGAAGGATTCCATGTCGGGTTCGTTTGCGTCGAACACGACAGTGATCTTCTGCTGAGGTTCCTTCTGGAATGCGGTGTCAGCCTTCGTACCGACCCACGCCCACAGTGCGACACCGATAGGCGTTGCGACTGATCCGGCTGGATCGAACGTAGGCTTGCCCTTCTCGGCAACCTCGATCTCGTCGTAGGACGGAATCGGGTAGGCCGAAGACTTGGGCTTGGTCACGGGCTTAGAGGCGGGCTTGTTGTTGTTCTTGTTTACAGTCTTCATACTTCGTATTCACTCCTAAGATCTTGCATCGAAACATACTCATAGGACGGGAGACGCTCCGGTCCTTGAGGGCGAATCAGCATAACGCCGTACGCCCAACCAGTTGGCAATCCTTGTGCATAAGGTTCCACATTCCCGTCATTCATAAAGGCGGGAACCGACATCGCCATACGCTGACCAGTGCCGTTGATAAACGGAATGGTTGCCACATTCAGCGTGTGCGTGTGTCCGAAGATCACGGACTTGGTGGACTGCATAGCCACCGAGCGACAGGCGTTTGCTCCGCCAATCGGTTTGCCCATGATCGTGTGAGGAACGTGCGTGTACATAAGTCCGTCGATCTCTGCCCAGTCCTTGTAAGGGTGGATGAAATCCCAGTACCCAGTGTACCCCAGCCATTCCTCGATGTCAACATGGTCCAAGATTTTCGGGAATCGCTCCTTGAATCTGTCCCATCGTTGTTCGTGGTTTCCCATCAGCATGATGGTATCGCACATCGGATCGTACTTAAACATCTTCTCAAGCGCAGTAGAAACTGCGGCTTGTTCGGCTCTGAATGACGGAAGGTCGTGGTCCGTCTTGGAGCCTGGGCTGTGGTGTGTTGACAATGAATCAAGCGAAGCAAAGTCACCTATGCAGATAATCTTGGTTGGCTCGATGTCTCTGATCAACTCGGCCAACCAGTCAAACCTGTCTAGGTTCTGGTCTGCTGTCACATGACAGTCACTGATAACAAGATGCTTTTCATCATTCACAGCTTCTCCTTCCCGTTACGGGATCAATAGTACAGGAGGCATCACTGCCGAGTAGCTCATCATCGACATCTTTCAAGATGCCAGCTCTCATGCCCCCTGAGTTGAACGTGGTGCAACCACGGCAACCATGCTTCCATGCTCGGATATAGATGTTCTTGAAGTCCTCCCACTTGGTGGTGGGCGGAACATTGCACGTCTTGCTGACGGCACTGTCAACCCAGTGAGAGGCGACGATCAACACATCAAGGTGTTCATCGACGGTCACATCCTTGGTGCGCTTACCACGCACACCGAACTGAGAGAAGCCGTAATCAGGAATAACGACTTCGATCTGTCCTTCGGGTGTGTTCACCAAACGCTTCTGAGTGTACGAATACACAGGCTCGATTGACGAGCTGATGTTGTCAGCCGCAAACGAGATCGTACCTGTCGGAGCGATACTGGTGAGGTGAGAGTTGCGGATGCCGTACTTCTTGATGGCATTACGCAGACGCTCGGGAAGCGCACGCTTGCAGAATCCGGACTGCACATACAAATCTCGGTCGAGTGCAGGAAACTGTCCCTTTTCGATTGCGAGATTGATGCTTGCTTCGTAAGAGTGAGTCGTCAGGAATTGCAGGATGTTGCCAAGTTGCTTGCAGAAACTTTCTGAACCATACGAATGGCCCATCGCTTCGAGTGCGTTGGCAACGCCTGTAACTCCAAGACCCATTCGACGCTTGGCCTTTGCCTCGGCTTCCTGCTGTGGCAAGGGATAGGTCGTTCGATCAATCACGTTGTCCATCGCACGGACGACAACAGGAATGTCCTTGATGAACTGCTCGTAGTCGAAATGATAGTTGCTACAGCGATTCAGCGTGATGTATGCTGTCAGGTTGAATGAACCCAACAGACATGCGCCGTACGGAGGCAACGGTTGCTCGCCGCACGGATTCGTGGCGGCGATCTTCTCGCAGTACCACAGGTTGTTGTTATTGTTGATCGTGTCCAAGAACAACACACCCGGCTCGGCCCAGTCCCAGGTGTTACGCATGATCATGTCCCACAGTGTCTGCGGATCAATCTCACCGTAAGGCGTACCCTTGGGGAACTCGGTCTCGAACTTTGTCCAGCCGTTTGTCACGGCATCCATAAACTTGTCGGTGCATCCGACAGAGATGTTGAACTCGGTCAACTTCAAAGTGCTTTGAAGCGCAGAGTACAACTGCCAGAACCTTCCTTCGTCCGGTTCCTTGGACTCCTTGATCTTTCGCATCTCGTCCATGATTGCGCCTGCCGTAGCGGGAGGACACTTGGCATGAACAAACTCGAAGATGTCGGGATGCCACACAGGAAGCACGCCCATCTGTGCGCCACGGCGATTGCCGTACGACGATGTTGCACTGCAGACTCCTGCGAAGATCGGCATGAAGGACACAGGGCCACCTGCCTGTGACTTGATCTTCTTGATTGGTGCGCCCTTGGGTCGCAGAGTACCGAAGTCATATCCGATACCACCGCCAAGGCGCATGGTTGTCGCCGCTTCCTTTGCCATGTCCATGATGTTGTTCTCGTCCTCAACGAACGAGTCAGCAATCGTTCCTGAAACATAGCAATTGAATGCGGTCACCTCGGGACGGCCTGCTCCTGATTGGATACGACCAGCCGCAAGGAAGCGTTGGTTCAACAGGATGTCGAGGTATTGTTCGTAGTGCTTCTCGTCATCAGCCAACCAACGTGCTTCACGCTTCTTGGCTTCAACGAATGACTCACCGGGGAGACGATGCTTTGCACCGCCGATTTCCAAACACGCTTGATTCTTAGGCCCGTACAAACAAAGCCTTTCTCTTGGAGATCCACTCATCTTGCTCTCTCTTGTTGTTGGTATCTATGAGTGTGACAGTACCTACAACAGACTCCTTCAGGACATCGCACTCAAGTGCGGTCAGCCTGATGGAGTTCTTCCGATAGTCCTCGTACGCCTCAATCGTGTGCGGCACAATCGGTTTGATTATGTCGTAGATGGCGTTGGCGTACTGGACAATTTCGTACTGAGCGTTCGGGTGTGAACGCTTCTCGATGAAGTTGAGCAGGTTATGAAGATCGCACTTCCAAATCCATTCCGTGTACATCGACACGGGTAGGATTGTTCGTGCAACTTCTCGGGCTACTCCTGCGTCTAACGCTTCACGGTACGCATGAACCGCTTTCTGTGTTGCGTCATTGTACAGGTGTGTCAGTCGGTCCATTGTTTCTTCTGACACACGCTCATCTGTCGAGCATTGTTTGTTCGTCATTGACTGCAGACGGAAGTCCGGCTGATAGAACTCGACATCCCCCATGTCCGAGTATCGAGCCGACACTTCATTCAGTGATGCGGTGCGGTGACGCACCCATTGCCGTGCGATGAACAGCGGCAACTTCACATGAAACACAAACTCCACCATTTCAAACGGCGATGTGTGACCATGCCGCATGAGATACCTGAGCAATGTTCGATTGTCAGACACGGACTTCGTTCCCTTGCCGTACGACACTCGTGCCGCATCGACAACGGTATCGTCGTTGCCCATCTGATCAACCAGTTCCACAAACCCATGGTCAAGTACCTTGATCATATCATCCTTTCACGAATGTTCCGGCCTGATAGTTGTCTGACTTGCGAACAAGGTTGAGACAACGCTCGGCGTACAACATCTGGATGTCTTCGCACATCGTCTTCAAAGTCTTGAGTTGTGCGTCATTCGAGATGTCGTACTGTTCCATGATGTCCAAGATCGAGCGTGACAAGACCACCGCCTTGTCAGCAAGACGGTTGTCAATGAAAGAAATATTCTGACTGGTAGACTTCATACAAATCCAAACTGCCACGGGGTGGCAAAGAGGGAAGCGCAATACCGTACTTGCTTTCGAGATACGTCTTCATGGTCTCCAACACGGATTGCTTGTGCATCTGCACAAACTGGTGACGGATCTCGTAGTTCATCGTGGCGACGAAGCCAGCGTGAACGGCGTACGAATCATGCACAGGCCCGAAGTTACTGATGCCTTTCTTCTGCAGAGCCAAGATCGTCAGGAACAGGTGGCTTGCGTCAAGCGAGTGAACCACGTTTGGTGCAACACCACGAACCTGCTTGGTGATAACAATGTCGGGGTCGTCGTCCGACACCTTGTAGTCGATGTTGCCGACAGCGGTATACACCTGTCGTCGGTTCTTAGATGTGTAGGCTTGTGACACGACGAATCCCGCTGGGGTTTGCCATTCGACAGGCAGACCGTGTTCACCAAGGATCTTGGCCACATTCTGTAGCCAGTCCATGTACTGTCGTGCGGCCACAACAACTTGCGACACCGCATCGTACACGACCTGCTTGAGGTAGTTGGCGTTCTTGTATGCCATGCCTTGCAAGCCGTCCGTATGGCGGTCCTGAATGAACTGCCGCAGAATGCCTTGCTTAGTCACACCGTATGGTGTGGTCATCACGGCACGCTTGACGGTCTTGCGTGACACATGTCCTCGCCACGCCCAACACGGCATGGTCTGGTCCTCGGTCAGTTTGCAGTCCTGCTCGATTGTGGCATTGACGACATCAGCAACCATCGAATAGATGTCTTGTGGTTTATCGCCATGCACCAGATTGGTAGCCCGACCACCCACAGGATCAAGGCCGATTGCCGAGTAGTGTTGTAGGCCGTTACAACTTCCGTCCATAGCCACAGGAGTACGGGACTGGAATGTCTTGGCATAAGACTCCAGGCCAGCCCGAGACCAATCCCCAGGCACACCGTGGACGGTGATACATTCCACGAACTCCATGACGGCGGCCAGCAGTTTGAACGGGTCTTCATAGTCCATCCACTCCTTGTGGGTCAGTGGGTCTCTTGCCCACCGCTGTAGTTGGTCACAAGCGCACATGTCTTTGACAACTCGCAGGCGACCTTCGAGGCTGTCTTTGTCCGCACCCAACAGGTTAGCCACATGCACGGCCAACCAGTAGAACCCCCAATGCCCGAGCGCAATGGGCTGGGCAAACTCTAACAGAGCACGGCCTGAGTCGTCGGCTTGGGGGTGTACGAACGCCGGGATGGGGTACGCACGGCCACGCCAATCGACTTGGTAGGGGAAGTAGATGGCCGGGTACTTGGCGAATCGTCGGGCGATGTCCAACTTGAACAGCATCTGGTAGCGCAACCCGATGGTCTTGTTGTTCCAGTCGTGGATCGCCTCGGCATCGGCAAGCCAACGGTCCTTGTCTTCCTTGGACACTGACTCCCATCGCTTCTTGCGCTTGGCCTTGGGGTTGAAGCCCTTGGGCTTGGGCGGAATCTTCTTCAGTTCACGGCCAGGGATTCCGGCCTTGTCTCCGCCCGCCTCCCACACGGCCTGCATCACATCGGCCACACGCTTGTTGATACGCCACTCGGTGTTCTGGCAGATGTTCAACGCCTCCATCAGTTGCGGTGACGGCTTCGTGATCATCTGCTCGAATGTCCCCTTGACTACCGTGTTCTTGAGGCACAGGTATCCGCCGCTTCCCTCGGCTGTCCAAGGGTTCGGAGGAACGACCATCGGAAGACCGTAGGGATTCATGGTCTCCATGTCGAGATGGTATTTCTCCATCATCTGTCGTGTCTTGGGCTTGAGGACAATGTGCTTCGTGGTCTTGTATCCAAAGCCTGCCGTCCGGCCACCGTTGCCACGCTCGGTTGACTTGACATACACGATGTCAAACATGTCCGTGCATTCGACGGCAAGCCCGATCAGTGCGGCTCCGAGTTCGATGCGCCTGCGCTTGGGCCACTCGATGTTAGCGATGCCCATCTTGCGTTTGCACATCTGGATGGATGCCTTGTCGATACGCTTGCGCTTCGACATCAGCATCGTGAGAACGTCTCGATCTTGTTTACGCATCGTGTCAAGATACTTCTGCAACTTGACGTTCGATGAAACATACAACGCCGCCGTCAGCACGGGACAGTCGTTGGGTTTCTGTGCCACATGAAACAGCGACACAAGCGTGATGTACGCAAGTTTATCAGGGTCCATCGACAGCATCATCAACTCGTGGCTGTCGTTGGATCGGATCTGTCCACTCAGCAGACGATCTTCAATCTGCTGTTGTTCAAGTTCGATGGCCTTGATCAAGTATGGCATCCATCGACTCATCAGTTTCAGATCACCAGGCTTCTCGCCTTGCTTCTTGCGTGCCACCAACTCACGGTATCTTGAGACACCGCGATCAATGGACTCGATCTCCAATTCTTTCTGAGAGACGAACAACCAGTCCTTCGTTTCCTTGGAGTGAGTATCAAATATCACTTGCTCTCCTTGATGGATTTAATCAACTTCACAGTGTTCGGTGACAGTCGTGACCGCCAGTCAGGTATGTTGCGTTTGATGTCATTCACCAGTGCATAGGTCTCCGCCATGTACTTCAGTGAACGCTCGTTTGCTTCCTTTATTTCTTTATTAGTCGTCATCTTTGATCCTCGGTTGACCGAACAGGCGCATCTCGTACATCGCCATGCAACAGGCTTCGGCGTGTTGCAACAACAGGATGGCGTTGCCCTCAGATCCGCTGAACCTAAGTTTGGTTTCGACTCCGCCTTCCTTGGTGTCAGGAACCAAGGCGACCATGGCAAACTCTTTGCTTCGACGTTGGATCTCTTCACACAGTTCGTCAAAGGTCGCCCACTCAAGGGGAGTATCCATCTTCGTTTGCTTCTTCGGCATCTTACACTCCTGTGAAATAAACCCCGGATGTATACATCCGGGGTATGTTGTCAAATGAAATCGTCAATGTTGAATGCACTGACGGGCGATGCAATGCCTGGTCTGGCCACCGTGTTGGAAGCCGCGAGGATTTCGGCCCACGACATTGCGTCGAGAGCGATGTATCCTGCTCGTGTCAGGTGGATCGTATCGCTGAAGTAACCTGCCGTAACCATGTCACCAAGCGTGGTGATCTCGGAGTAGTCAACCAAGCACACACGCTGTTCCTCAGCGTTGAACCGCAGTTGACTCTTGAGGGCCGCACGGTAGGTGATCAGCGGAGACTCTGTTGCAGGCGCATTGACCGGATGAGAACATGTCATGCGGAACGCAATGTTGTTGACATCACGACCAGATGCCGTCCACTTGGCTTCGATGATCGCAACAAGTTGTTGCATGTACCAAACGTAGTTGTTGACGTGGGCCGGAGTTCCTTGCACAGGTGCGCCTGCGGCCACGTTTGTTTCTGTAGTCTGGTTTGAGCCTTCATAGATATCAAACACCGCAGTGTGCTGTGCTTTATCGACACCTTGGTACTCGGTCAACACATCGAAGTAGTGATTCCACGAGGTGGTCGGAAACGCATTGAGTACCATGTACATGTCGTACGCAGAGCGTCCGCCCA
>CAYVOK010000050.1:0-2881 GCA_964453335.1 uncultured Acidimicrobiaceae bacterium | reverse complement strand
GTGGTCGGAAACGCATTGAGTACCATGTACATGTCGTACGCAGAGCGTCCGCCCATCGAGTAGAACGGACTCATGGCGATGCCGCTGGTTGTGTTTGTTCGTGCCACACGCATGTAGGTCAGGAACAGCGGGCCTGCCATCGTTGCGGGATTCCATCCTTCGTGAGTACGAAACTCAATCGGATAGTTTCTCGTGGCCGCCGCAAGATTGTATGTGGTCTTTCGGATCGAGCCTGCCGTACCAAGATATCCGATGGTCGGAAAGTTGTACAGCGATGTGAACGGTGCGTTGGCTCGGCGAATGATCGGCTTGATCGAGCCGCCTGTTTCGGGATCGTTGTTGACACCCCAGAAGTTGAATGTGAGTGCATCGTTCACAGGGATGATGGACGACTCGTTGATCTGCAATCCCGTAGGTGTGGTCAAACTCTGTGCGGCAGTCACATGCAAGGGCCACACGGGGCCGACATCGGCACTCGGTGCTGACGACCAGTTCATGTGTTGAAGCAGGTGAGCCGCCGCAGTGGTGACTTGTCCGCCTGTTGCGGTTCCAAGGCCGGAGTTGGCGATGTACTGCACGACCTTGCTTGTGGTTGTTGAGTCCCAGTATCCAACGCCAGCACCCAACGCCTTGTTCTCAAGGAACGAATAAACTGCCGTGCCGTACACACCGAATGTAGGGTTCAGGCTTTCTTGCACGGCTGTGTCCCAGCCGTTGCCACCCTGTAGACCTTCTGAGTTGTAGATACCAACGATATCGACACGCTGACTGGATGCCTTGTCAACGATGTTCTTCAGAACAGACCTGTTATAAACTTTCGGCACTAGTACCTCCGATCAATAGCGAACGAGGGGAGTCCAGTTCAAACCTGCACTGCCATCTGCAGACCACGCAGTGACCTTGGAGATGTATCCCATCGAGGGATTAGACGGGTTACGGAACACGATGTCAACAGGAATATCCCATCGAACAAGCGTCTTCTCCCACGAGGAGGGAGTATTGGGATCAGGCTTCTCGTGGAAGCCGTCGATGTGAATGAAACAACTCTCAGTAACTCCAGGCACAACTTGAAAGCGCATAGCAGGGGCAGGAGGATATCCGTCTGCTTCTGAATCAAAGATTACAACACCCGGATCAAATCCAGGTTGATCAGGAATACTGTGAGTAACATTATGACCAGTTTGAGATGACATAATCTAAATCCTTTCTAACAATCAAAGACTTTGTGGATCAATAATTTCATTTTGGTTTACGTTTACATCAGTGAAGTTGTGTGCCTCTACTGAAACAGAGTCTTCTTCCATTGTCATTAAGACATACTCCCAGTATTCAGGCGACATAATCAACTTCTCTAGTGAATCGTCCAACATAACCACTCCGATATATGTGCTACATACAGACCTCTTTAGTGTATACAAGGTATTAGTATATAGTTATTAGTGTATATCAGTAAGTATACTACAATGTATACACTATAAGATATACTCTAGTGGGTCGAAAGCGCACTCGATATTTCAACTCGCAGGGTAGTCAGGGTGGTAGATGTTCCCGATGGGACACTCCGTGTACAACTCCGGCTGTAACCATTCCACAAGTCGTGAACAGTTACTCACCATCAACACTGCACCTAACTCCTGACCTCCTATGGGTTTACATCTTCTGTGCAAAAAGTGTGGAGTAACACAGTTCTCAGGCACTCCGATGTCAATCGTTTCGTACCTGAGTCCCTGTGACTTGATCAGTGCGACATCCGAATCACACCGAACCGAAGTCACCCTACCGTGTGCCACTGTCCACTCGACCACATTGGGGTTGATACGGTACTCGTGGTGGATGCCACGGTTCCGGTGCTTGACGGCAAGCACACCCCACGCCTTTGTCTTATTAGCGTCACCAAACACAAGGTAGTACTTCGCCTTCATTCAACACCCCCATCTCTTACGGGCCGCCTTACCACGCTCTCCCTTCCACGACCTAGACCTGGCACAGAATGACTTGTGCCTCGGGTTGTTCTTGTCCTTGGTCGGTGCTTGCAGGTTGGAGCCTGTGGCACGGTTGTACTTGGCCCGGCCCTTGGCCGTCAGCCCTGCACCCTTGGACACGGGCAACTTCTCACCACGACCCACGCTTAGGTTAGGGCCACGCTTGCGCTTCTTCTTTGCCATTAGTAGATCTCCTCTTCACCGCCACGCATGATCAGATTACGGACATCGTAATATGTCTCACGCCAGTAGGTGACATCGTTCTGTGACTTGATCAGCAACTCTTTGAGTGCCTTGATTTCGTCCTCCAACTTGACATTCTCAGCAGTCAGTGTAACCAACTTCTTAGCGAACTCATCCAACAGGATTTGCTTTACATCAATCATTTCTTGCCTTTCTTTCTGCGTGCCTTGCTTGCCTCGACCGCACCGAGTTGCTTCAGTGCCGCCTTACGGGTGGTGTGCGTACCCAGCGTACGCCCTGACTTTGAGACAACCTTGTACTTCTTACCTGACTTGCGAATCATACATTCTCCTTGGCCGGGTAGGGCCGTTCACACATGCCACACTTACGCCATTGCGTAGTGTTGTACATTGCGTCCATGAAATCGTCGTAGTGCTTGAGAACCTCCTCGTGTGAGAGACTGGTGTCAGTCATCAACAACATCCAACGATTGTACAACATGCTGACGAGAGTTTGTGCGTCCATTACCGGGTCTCCTTGTTGATCATGTCCTTGGCCTCGTTATTCAGGACGGTGTGAATGTGGTGGATCAGGTCGTCCATCTCGTCAATGAACTCCCCGTCCGTCAGGAAGGGGTCGTCCATCGCCTTGTTCCACATGTCCAAGATAAACCACAACTTGCCGTTGTCCGTCTGCGGAATGTCGTACTCTTTCAT
>CAYVOK010000049.1:13950-17071 GCA_964453335.1 uncultured Acidimicrobiaceae bacterium | reverse complement strand
GACAAGGTCCGCATCGACGGCGTCTCGTGTGTGGTCTCGGGTCCGTGCACGATCGTCGGGGCGTTCGACGCGACCGGACCCGTTCAGAAGCCGTTCGCAGCCGAGTACTCGTCGGGATCATGGTCGAACGCCGTGCCGATCACGATCGGGGTTCCGTACCTGTCCACGTTCATCAACCGGGGCGACTGTGTTGCCCCCGGCGAGTGTGTGATGGTCGGCGGAATCAATTCGACAGGCGGCTACCAGGCGATCACAGTCGTCCAGACGGGCGGCGTGTGGGGCGATGCCATCGTCGTACCCCTTCCTCCGGACCCCGCCAGTCCGTCCGATTCGGTGCTCAACGATGTCTCCTGCTCTTCGGTCGGGACCTGTGCTGCGATCGGCTATCACCTCGACTCCGGCGGGAAGTGGCACCCGTGGTCGCTTCACATGAACGGGGGCTCCTGGGGGTCACCGGTCGTGGTTCCGCGGGTGCCGGGTAGCGTCGACGCATATCTGACCGCGATTGACTGCGGGTCGGACGGCGTCTGCGTCACGGGCGGCGCTGTGTCCACTGACCTCAGCACCTGGGTACCGATCACCGTCGTCCTCTGGGGTGGCGTCTGGGGAGTTCCTGCGTTGCCGAACTTCACCACGACGAGTGCCGCACCCGAAGGTGCAGTGAACGGTGTCTCGTGCGTCGGTGGAGGAGGCTGCGTCGTTGTCGGCTTCCACTACCCCGTGCCCCAGGGGAACTACCAGGCGTTCAGCATGACGCTGGCGGCGCCGCCCCCGACACCAGTCGGACCTGCGTATACCGGCTGAGGACGGCTCCGACAGGTTCGCGCCTGTGCAGTTCATCGTCGCCGTGGTGCGGCGCTGACGACCGGTCGGGCGCCCCTAGGGCGGAAGTTCGCCTCGTGGCCGCCCATGATCTTCCGCCATGAAATCGCTTCGCCGAATCCTCGCTGCGGTGTTGCTGGTCGCGGGGTCCGCACCGCTTTCCGGGCTCGTCCCATCGGGGCTCGCGGGGGCAACCGGCGGAACGTGGACCACCTCGCCGACCCCGTCGCCGAGCGGGTCCGCTCCGATCGTGAACGATGTGTCGTGTGTGTCGGCCACCGACTGCATGGCCGTCGGCAGCGTCACCCCCGGCAGCGGCTCAGACGAGGCGTTCGCGATGCGTTGGGACGGGACGACCTGGACGGCCGTGACGACCCCCGAGGTCAGCTCGGGGAACACCAGGCTTCTTTCGGTGTCGTGCCCCATGGCATCGTTCTGCGTCGCAGTCGGCACGTTCTACGACGCCACCTCCGCGCGGTTCACGTGGTTCCCCACGCACTGGGACGGCACTACCTGGAATGTGCTCAGTGGGCCGCAAGCCGGAACCAGCCACAACTTCGTCACTGGCGTGTCGTGCACCGGCGCCAGCAACTGCGTGGTCGTTGGGTATTTCTACGACGTGCCCCGGTATAAGACGCTCGTCCAACGGTGGGATGGCAGTTCGTGGGCTGCGGACTCCTCGCCGAACGGAGGCTCGTCCACGGCGAGCAACATCCTCAACAGCGTGTCGTGCGTCGGTGCGAACGACTGCATGGCGGTCGGATACCGCACAGATGGCTCAGGGCAGCCGACGATCGCAATCCGCTGGGACGGCTCCACGTGGTCGTCGACGTCGCCGACGGACGGTGCCGGCACCACGAACTATTTGCGGGATGTGTGGTGCAACACGGCCACCGACTGTGTCGCGGTCGGTTACTCGGCTGATGACAACCTCGCCACGCGATGGAACGGCACCACCTGGGCGGCGGAGCTCGTACCGAATGCAGTTTCCGGACGCCCGAACCGGCTCTACTCGATCTCCTGCACGAGTCCCAACAGCTGTGTGGCGGTGGGGCGTTCGCAGGACGGCGGATACCGGGGGTCCATCCTCGAGTTTGACGGATCTTCGTGGGCAGTGCGTATCCCAGAGGTCATCGTGCCGGGTGAGGACGTCGAGCTCCTCGGTGTGTCGTGTCTGGTGTCGGGTGCGTGTGCTGCGGTCGGCTACGTGACGGAGGGTCAGGGCAACCGGAGCCTGAGCCTGGGCATGTGGTCGGTGCCTGCAACGCCGCCGAGCACCTCACCGGTTGTCGGGCCGGCCTACACGGGCTGAAGCCGACGACACGGCCGGTGTGGGTGCGGCAGGATGCACCCATGCCGATCACCGTTGACGTCTCCTACCCCGCCGACGGTGTCGGTCTGGTCGCCTTCGCCGATCCGCCGCGCAACTTCGGCAGCGGCGCGCTCGCAGAACGGATCATGGACGCCGTAGCCGAGGTGGAGAGGGCCGGGTGCAAGGTGTTCGTGCTGGCGTCTGACACGCCCGGGTACTTCATCGCGCACTGGTCGCTGCAGTTCATCCTCGACCGGCAGGCGGCGGCGGATGCAGCGGGGAACATGCTGCCCCCGCCCGTCCCCCGCATCTTCGAACGCATCGGTGCGACGTCGATGATCTCGATCGCGGCGAACAACGGGCAGGCCTGGGGTGGTGGCGCCGAACTGTCGTGGGCGTGCGACCTGCGGATCGCAGCCGAGTCCGCCACCTACGGTCAGCCCGAGGTCGGGCTCGGCATCATCCCCGGTGCCGGCGGCACGACCCGCCTCGCACGACTGATCGGACCGACGAAGTGCCTCGAGATGATCCTCGACGGCCGTCCCGTCACCGCCGCCGAAGCGCTACAGCTCGGCGCAATCAACAAGGTCGTGCCCGACGACCGGCTGCGGGCGGAGGCGATCGCGTGGGCGACGCACATTGCGCAGTGGCCGGCGTGGTCGCTCGAGGCGTGCAAGCGCAGCTTCATGGAAGGGCGTGACCTGCCCCTCGACGCCGCCGGCCGGAACGAGTCGCAGATCTTCGGGTCGATGGCCCGCCGAACCGACGCCCAGGTGCTGCTGCGCGAGGTGCAGGCGCGCTACGACGCCGGCATGGATTCGTACGACGCGATCGGCCTGCCCCGCCCGACTGCGAGCTGAAGGAACCAAGCCGGGTCGCGTGCTGGCAATTCCGGTCGAACGGGTGCCTCAGACGACAGGGCCTTGTCGTCAAGCTGCTGACGAGCGACTTAGCGTCCGAAGTATCCGTACGAACTCGACCCGTAGC
>CAYVOK010000049.1:0-13850 GCA_964453335.1 uncultured Acidimicrobiaceae bacterium | reverse complement strand
TTCGGCTGGAGCTGCCGTAGAGGCTCGACCCGTAGCTTCGGCTGGAGCTGCCGTAGAGGCTCGACCCGTAGCTTCGGCTGGAGCTGCCGTATGAGCTCGATACCCCGCCGTGCCATGAGCAAGTTCCCCGACCCGTGCTCCAACTAAACGAGCCGTCACGGCAGATGCTGTACGCGTCCGCGGGGCTAGTCGAGACGAACAGTCCAGATAGAAGAACTGCAAACACTGCGACCGTGAACTTGCGGCGAATCGACATCCTCCGACGATATCGCATATCGACAGATTGCTGACGATAAATGTGGCGTGGTCTGCTGCGCTGTGAACACGCTGCCGGATCCCTTACCTCGCATCGCATCGACCTGCGCTGTCTCGTGCCTTTCAACCCTGCAGGACGAGTTCGCCCCCCTGAACACCCGCAACCCGACGAAGTCGAACTCCCGCGCCCGGCTTGGTGCGGGGGTGCCCAACGCGTCGCCTGCCGGGCTGGGCATGCTCCTCATCGCACAGGTGCGCTACGACGCGATCGGCCTGCCCCGCCCGACTGCGAGCTGATCCCTCGGCTGCTCGGGCAGCCATGTAGGGTTCGCCGGTCCCGCATCCGGGTGGGCGTCTGCACTGTGGGAGTTGCGTCGATGCGCCGTCGTCTCGGAGGGTTGGTCGCAGCGGCGGCGTTGGCTGTGGTGTCGATCACGACATCGGCGGGCGCGGTCGCCAGCTGGCCGCAGCTCGGTGCGGACCTCGCCGGTGTGAACCCGTTCGACTACTTCGGATCCCAGGTCGCGCTCTCCGGCGACGGCCTTCGGCTCGTCGTCGCCGGGTACGGCTGGGACGGGGCCACGCCTGGGAGCAGCATCGGCGTCGCCCGGGTGTTCGAGTGGAACGGGACCGGCTGGGTGCAGCTCGGGTCGGACATCGAGGGCACGAACCCGACGCCGTCGGGTTTCGGTGACGCGGTGTCGATCTCCGAGGACGGGTCCCGTGTCGCCGTCGGCGATCCGACGGCGGACGCGGGCGGGAGCAACAGCGGGCAGGTCCGGATCTTCGAATGGAACGGGACTGCTTGGGCACAGCTCGGGAACCCCATCAACGGTGAAGCGGTGAACGACCAGTCCGGCGTCGCGGTTGCACTCGACCCGCTCGGGTCGCGTATCGCGATCGGCGCCTACCTGAACGACGGTTCGTCCGGCTCGTCCTCCGACAACCGGGGTCATGTGCGGGTGTATGAGTGGAACGGTTCTGCCTGGGTGCTGCTGGGCGGCGACATCGATGGCGAGGCCTCGGGCGACTACTCGGCGTCGGCGGTCGATCTCGCGAACAACCGGGTGTTCATCGGCGCCCCCGGCAACGACGGTTCGTCCGGCTCGTCCTCTGACAACCGGGGTCATGTGCGGGTGTACGAGTTGAACGGTTCTGCCTGGGTGCAGCTCGGCGGCGACATCGACGGCGAGGCCGCCGGGGACGGCTTCGGCGCATCGCTCGCCACGTCAGCGAACGGCGTCTGGCTCGTGGTCGGGGCGTCGGGCAACGACGTCGGCGGTGCCCTCACCAACGCAGGCCACGTCCGCGTCTTCGAGTACGTGGCCCTGTGGTCGCAGGTCGGCGGCGACATCGACGGGGCGCTCACAAACGACCGTTTCGGCTCCTCGGTGGCGATCTCGCCCGGCGGCGAAACGGTTGCGGTCGGTGCACCAGGAGCTTCCGGAGGGGCCGCGGCGGGCTCGGTCTCGGTCTTCGAGAACCTGGGGAGCCCGTGGACGCAGTCCGGACCGACCATCGACGGTGCGAGCGCGACTGACAGCCTCGGCTCCTCGGTAGCTCTCGCTGCCGATGGCCAGGTCGTCGCTGTCGGTGTGCCACTCACGAACAACTCGGCTGGCTATGCGCGGGTGTTCGGCTTCATCCAGGCGCCGGGCACGCCGTCGACCCCGCCGGTCGTCGGCCCGGCCTACACCGGCTGAGCCGCCGGCGCCCTCGACTCGGTACGCTCGTCGCATGTACAAGTGCCTGGTGAACGGGGCGATCTCGGCGTCGGCGCGGGCAACGGTCGTCGACGGGTTGCGTCGTCTCGAAGGTGAACGGTTCGGCGCGAGCGACGTCACCGTGGAGTTCATCGAGATCCCCGAGGGGCGCTGGTTCACCGCGGGGCGGCCGTCGAAGGCGTCGATGGTGCTCGGCACCGTCCCTGCCGGCACCCCGCAGGACGTGCGCGTCGAGTTCATGGACGCGGTCGCTCGCCTGTTCGCCACAGCGACGGGAACCGACTACCACGACGTGATGGTCTCGGCCCCCGATCGGAAGGGTTCCTGACGATGCCGCTGTATCGATGCACCACACCGGAGGGCACGCTCGACGACAGCGGCCGTCAGCGGATCGCCGAGGCGATCACGGGAATCCACTGCGATCTCACCGGTGCGCCGCCGACGTTCGTGCACGTGCAGTTCTTCGACGGTCCCGAGCCGACCTTGCACGGTGGGATCCGGGCCGGTCGTGACGCGACGCTCACCGACCGCCTCGTCGAACGCTGCGTCCGTGAGGTCGGTGCGATCGCCGGGCTCGAGTTCGTCATGCGTACGACGGCGACCAACGCGTCGTCGATCTTCGAAGGCGGGCGGGTGTTCCCCGAACCGGGGCAGGAAGCCGCGTGGCTCGACGGACGCTGAACGCGCGCCGTTGGCCTTACCCGATGCGTTTGCGTTCGATCCTGCTCGCCGTGCCGCTGCTGGCGGCCGGGCCGGTCCCGCTCACGATTGCCGGGGCCGCCACGGTGACCTGAAAACAGATGGGAGCGCCCATCGTCAGCGCGGCTCCGGGTGCCCTTGCGGGCGGGGGTCCAGCGTCCGGTGACGGGTCGCGCGTCGCGATCGGCAGCACGGAAGACGGCGTCGGCAACGGTCGCGTGCGGATCTTCGAGGGACCCCGGTACGTCGCACCGGTCGGCCCCGCATACACGGGGTGACACGACCGGCTCAGCAGGACGGATAGTTGCTTCCCACCGGGCGCGGTGGGATTCGCATCGTGTAGCTCACACTGCCGAGGAGCTTGTGCACGAGCGTCCCCGGCGCCTGGTCCTGCGCGAGGATTCGCACCGAGTCAGCCGGAACGGTCGGGTCGACGCAGAGCGTGTTGTCGTACCCGGCCGGTAGCTGGCCCCCGCAGTCTGCGTCCCGAAGCATCTCGTTGACGACGACGTGGAAGAAATTCCCCTGTACGAGTTGCGGCCGAAGCCACGTGCCGACCAGGTTCGGAACAGTGCAGTAGGCCGTGAAGTCCTGCACCGGTTGTGCGGGCGTCACCGTGACCGGGGGCGGCTCGTACGCGGTTGTCGATGGTGTGGGGGCAGGGGCCGGTGAGGCGGTCGTGGCCGTCCCCGGCGCGGATGTGGTCGTGGTCGGTTCGACGGCGGTTGTCGCTGGAGCGATGGGCTCCGGCGCTGCGGCGTCGGTACCGGCGGTCACGACGATGGCGCCGCTGATCCCTCCGCTGACGGGCTTTGGACACCGATCAGACGGTAGCGCAAACGCAATACCGCTAGTGTCGGCAAGCACCGGATACACACGGTGACAGATTGCCGATACACCCCTCGGGACATGTCGTTCGGTGGCTCCGGTGTCACGGTCGATCACTCCGGGTTGGGACATGCAGGACTTCACCGAGTTGCAGCCGGGTCACCGGTACCGGGGAATCATCCCGGGCGGCGAGGTGACCCTGCTCGCTGTCGAGGTGCACGGGCCGTCGTCGGTGACGGCGATGTTCCGGGATGCGGACGGCGTGCTCGGCGAGTGCCTCCTCGGTGCGGCCGACCTCGACGGCATCGAGGAGGCGGTCGGTCGTCGATGGACCTTCGACGGCGACGGTGCGGAGTTCCGCCTCGCATCCGAAGCGCGTCGGATGAAGTGGGCGCACCTCGCCGACCCGTTCGCCGCGGTGGACACGTCGAACATCGACCCGTACCCGCATCAGATCGACGCCGTGTACAACCGGTTCCTCGAGCAGAGGCCGTTGCGATTCCTCCTCGCCGACGACCCCGGTGCCGGCAAGACGGTGATGTCCGGCCTCCTCATCAGGGAGCTGCTGCTGCGGGGCGACATCGCCCGCTGCCTGATCGTCGCTCCGGGTTCGCTGGTCGAACAGTGGCAGGACGAACTGTGGGAGAAGTTCGGGCTCGAGTTCGACCTGATGTCGCGGAGCCGGGTGGAGGAGTCGCGCACCGGGAACCCGTTCCTCGAACGGAACTTCCTCATCGCCCGGGTCGATCAGCTCTCCCGTGCCGACGATCTCCGCGCCAAACTCTCGCTCTCCGACTGGGACCTCGTGATCTGCGACGAGGCGCACAAGATGTCGGCACGCCTCTACGGCAATGAGCTGAAGCGGACCAAGCGGTTCGAGCTCGGCGAGTTGTTGCGTGAGCGCACACGACACCTGCTGCTGCTCACCGCGACGCCGCACAACGGCAAGAACGAGGACTTCCTGGCGTTCATGTCGCTCATCGACCCGGAACGATTCACCGGTCGACTCCGCAGCGATGGCATGCCCGACGTGTCCGACGTGATGCGGCGCCTGGTCAAGGAAAACCTCCACACCTTCGCAGGGACCCCCTTGTTCCCGCCCCGGAACGCGCACACCTTGTCCTTCGAGCTCTCCGAAGCGGAGCAACGCCTCTACGACGCGGTCACCGAGTACGTCACCGTCGGCATGAGTCGGGCCGAGAAGATGGCCGAGGGTGGTGACAAACGGCGCGGCACCATCGTCGGGTTCGCGCTCGCCGGGTTGCAGCGCCGGCTCGCCTCGTCACCCGATGCGATCTACCACTCGTTGCGTCGTCGCCACGAACGTCTGACCAACCAGATCGGGGAACTCCGACGGCTCGCGGAACGCGGCGGGCAGATCCCCGTCGCCGAGTTGCCGAGTGGTGTGCGGATCGCCGACCTCGAGGACTTCGACGCCGACGACTTCGACGACGAGGAACGCGCCGCGCTCGAGGACGAGATGATCGACACGGCGTTCGCTGCAGCGACCGCCGACGATCTCGCCGCCGAGGTCGTCGAGCTCGCCGGGCTCGTGCGGCTCGCGGACGAGGTGCGGTCGTCGGGGCTCGACACGAAGTGGACCGAGCTCCGTGACCTGTTGCGTTCCGAGCACTTCGCCACCGGGTCGCCGCCCCGCAAGCTGCTCATCTTCTCCGAGCACAAGGACACCCTGCACTACGTCACCGAGCGGGTCCGCAACGAGCTCGGCCGCGCCGACGCGGTGGTGACGATCCACGGTGGCATGAAGCGTGAGGACCGTCGGGCCGTGCAGGACCGGTTCCGGGTCGACCCCACGGTGCGGGTGCTCGTCGCAACCGACGCGGCCGGCGAGGGTGTGAACCTGCAGGTTGCGAACCTGATGGTGAACTACGACCTGCCGTGGAACCCGAACCGGATCGAGCAACGGTTCGGCCGGATCCACCGGATCGGCCAGATGCTGCCGTGCCACCTGTGGAACCTGGTGGCGAGCTCGACCCGTGAGGGCAAGGTCTTCGAGCGGCTCTTCCAGAAGATCGAGCAGCAGCGCGGCACCTACGGCGATCAGGTCTACGACGTGCTCGGCACGTCGCACATCAACACGTCGTTGCAGGAGCTGCTGATCCGGGCGATCCGTGAGGACGAGGCGTCCGTGCGTGACCGGTACATGGAGCAGGTCATCGAGCACGAGATCGGGCGGGAGCTCGACGAGGTGCTGCGTGAGCGGGCGCTCGCGGGCGAGGTCGCAGGCGTGGCCTCGTCGGAGGAGATCCGGGACCGGATGGAATCGGCGCGGGCGCGACGGCTGCAGCCGTGGTTCGTCGAGTCGTTCTTCGTCGCGGGCCTGCAACGTTTCGGTGGTCGGATCACCCCCCGGGAACCCGGCCGGTTCGAGATCACTCGGGTTCCGGTGGCGGTCCGGGCGCATGCCGACCCGACACTCGCACCGGTGCACGACCGGTACGGGCGGGTCACCTTCGACCGGCGGGGGATCCAACCGAACGGTCTCGCCCGGGCCGAGCTCGTCGCACCCGGGTCGCCGCTGCTGACCGCGGTGGTGAACGCGATCCTCGACGAGGTCGGTGACGTGTTGTCCCGTGGTGCGGCGCTCGTCGATCCGAACGATGTCGGCACCGAGGTGCGCCTCCTCGTCTGCCTCGATCACCGGGTGACCGACGGCCAGATCGTGCACGGGCAACGCCAGGTGGTCTCGCGGAGGTTCCAGTACGTCGAGATCGACCGTGCAGGAGTGGTCCGCAGCCCCGGCGCCGAGCCGTACCTCGGGTATGCGCCGTTGACCGATGACCAACGGGGCCTTCTCGGCGAGATCGACCTCGCGTGGGCGAACCGCACGGCGGAGTCGACGGCGCGTGACTGGGCGATCGAACAGTTCGCGGCACCGCATGTGGAGGAGATCACGACGGTGGTCCGGGCCCGGGTCGACAAGGTGCGTCGCGCGGTCGAGGAGCGTCTCCGTGCCGAGATCGCGTACTGGGACGGCCGCTGCGAGGAGATCAAGAGACAGGAGCTCGCCGGGCGCACGCCACCGATCAACTCGGGTCGGGCCCGGGCGCGTGCCGACGAGCTCGCCGCCCGGCGCGAACGGCGACTCGCCGAACTCGCGCTCGAGGACGATCTGCGGTCGAGCCCGCCGACGGTGGTGGCGGCGGCGCTGGTGATACCCCAAGGTCTGCTCGACCGGGTCGGCGGTGCCGATCCCGGACCGGTCGGCCCCGACCAGGCACGACGTGACGAGACCGACCGCCGGGCGGTCGCGGCGGTGCTCGACGCGGAGCGGCGCCTCGGGCGGAATCCGACGGAGCAGGCGCACCACAACCCTGGCTTCGACATCGAGTCGGTCGACCCGAAGACGGGGATCCACTATTTCATCGAGGTGAAGGGGCACCTGCCGCAGACCACCGAGATCAAGGTGAGCGCACAGCAGGTGCTGAAGGCGAAGTCGAACCCGGAACGTTGGCGACTCGCTGTCGTGTCGGTCCCCGACGGGGACGGCGTGCCGGTCGTGCGGTACCTCGTCGACCCGTTCGCCGACACGCACCTCCATTTCGCCCAGACGCACGTGCCGCTCGCCGTGCACCAACTCCTGTCCGAAGCCGGGGACCCGTCGTGAACCACAAGCCGAAGCTCATCGAGGTCGCGCTGCCGCTCGGTGTGATCAACACCGAATCGGCGCGCGAGAAGTCGATCAGGCACGGTCACCCGTCGACGTTGCACCTGTGGTGGGCGCGACGGCCCTTGGCCGCCGCGCGGGCCGTGCTCTGGGCGTCGCTCGTCGATGACCCGTCGGGCGATCCCACGCTCAGCGCCGAGGAACAGGACGCCGAACGGCAACGGCTCTTCGGCATCCTCGAACGGCTGGTGGTGTGGGAGAACTCGAACGACGTCGGCGTGCTCGCCGAGGCGCGGGCCGAGATCGATCGCTGCTATCCCGACGGCCCGCCACCCGTCGTCGATCCGTTCGGCGGCGGCGGGGCGATCCCCCTCGAGGCGCAACGCCTCGGCCTGCACGCGATCACCGGCGACCTGAACCCGGTGGCCGTGCTCATCCAGAAGGCGATGCTCGAACTGCCGCCACGGTTCGCCGGGCAGCGGCCCGTGCACCCCGAAGCGCTCTCGGGCCGAGGGTTGTGGGAGGGGGCGCAGGGGCTCGCCGCCGATGTCGAGGCGTACGGACGGTGGATGCGCGACGAAGCGTACCGGCGCATCGGCCACCACTACCCGGACGTCGTCGGCCCCGATGGCACACCGCTCAACCCGATCGCATGGATCTGGGCGCGCACCGTGCGGTCACCCGACCCGACCTGGGACGGGCACGTCCCGCTCGTCGCGTCGTGGGTGCTCGCGAAGAAGCCCGGGAAGCCGACGGTGTGGATCGAACCTCTCGTCGACCACACCACCCGGACCATCCGCTACGAGATCCGTGAAGGGGGTACGCCCAGCGTCGAACGCACGGTGGACCGTGGGAACGCGACGTGCCTCGCCACCGGTGCAGCGATGCCGTACGAGTACGTCCGAACCGAGGCCGCTGCCGGGAGGATGTCGCAGCAACTGATGGCGGTCGTTGCTGAGGGCAGTGGCCGCGCCTACGTACCCGTCACACGGAAGGACGTCCAGGCAGCAGAAATCGTCGTACCCGATTCCGTCCCTAAGGGGGCTGTGGCGCACCACCCGCGCAACATCTCGCCGAAAGCCTTCGGTTTCGATGAGTGGTGGAAGTTGTTCACGCCGCGGCAGTTGGTGGCGTTGACGACGTTCTCGGACTTGTTGCCGGAGGTGTGGGAGCGGTGTCGGGCCGATGCGGTCGGTCGGGGACTGGCAGCCGACGGCGTTCGCTTCCGAGACGGCGGCTCCGGTGCCGACGCCTACGCCGACGCCATCATCACCTACCTCGCCTTCGGCTTCGACCGATTCGCCGACATCAATAACTCACTCGCCGGATGGGAGCCCGTCGCCCAGTGCCCGCGGCATCTGTTCGGTAGACAAGCTGTCCCAATGGTCTGGGATTTTGCCGAGGCGAACCCGTTCAGTGAGAGTTCAGGCGCGTTTCTCACTTCGCTTCGCGGGATGGTCAAGGGTCTGGCCTCGTTGGGAGACGTACGCGATCGAACGGCTGACGTTCGGCAGCGGGATGCACGGGTGAGGGTGCGGGAGTCGGCAAGTTCCGTCGTCTCCACCGACCCGCCCTACTACGACAACATCTCCTACGCGGATCTCTCGGACTTCTTCTACGTGTGGTTGCGTCGCAATCTCGCGTCGGTGTGGCCGGACGAGTGCGCGACGCTTGCCACCCCGAAGGCGGAGGAGTTGATCGCGAACCCGTACCGGGCCGGGTCGAAGGACGCTGCCGAACGGCACTTCGAGTCGGGGATGGCCGAGTTCATGGCCGAGGTCGCTGCGGCGCAGCACCCGTCGGCGCCGGCGACGATCTACTACGCCTACAAGGCGACGGAGTCGAAGGACGGCGAGGTCCGCTCGACCGGTTGGGACACCTTCCTCCAGGCGGTCGTCGATGCCGGGCTATCGGTTACTGCGACGTGGCCGCTGCGAACTGAGAACGCAAGTCGCCTGGTGGCGCATGGCACGAACGCGCTTGCGTCGTCGATCGTGCTCGCCTGTCGCCGGCGCGCCGTCACGGCGCAGATGGCCACGCGTGCCGAGTTCGTGGCCGCGCTCCGTGCGGAACTGCCGGAGGCGGTGCGGTTGCTGCAGTCGGGCAACATCGCGCCGGTCGACATCCCCCAGTCGACGATCGGCCCGGGTATCGGCGTGTTCTCCCGCTATGCGAAGGTCGTCGAGTCGGACGGGTCGACCATGCGGGTGTCGACCGCGCTCGGGCTCATCAACGAGGTGCTCGGCGAGATCCTCGACGGCGAGGAGTCGGAGATGGACGCCGACTCGCGGTTCGCGCTCGCCTGGTATGCGCAGTTCGGGTACGAGGCGGGGTCGAGCGGCGACGCCGACAGCGTCGCCCGGGCGAAGAACACCTCGACGACCGGTGTGACCACAGCCGGTCTCGGCGACACGCACGGCGGCAAGTTCAGGCTGTACCGCCGCGACGAGCTCGATCCGGCATGGTCACCGACCGGTGACGACCGCCTCACCGTCTGGGAGGCCACACAGCACCTCATCGCGGCGCTCGAACGATCCGAGACCGAGGCCGGTGCGCTCCTCCGGTCGCTCGGTGGTTTCGGCGAACGGGCACGGGCGCTTGCGTACCTGCTCTACAAGATCGCCACCGACCGCGGGTGGGCAGCCGAAGCAGCGTCGTACAACGGCCTCATCACCGCCTGGCCGGTTCTGCGCGCCACACCGGCGATCGATGGGGCCGGCCCGTCACACGAACAGCTCGAACTCCGATGAGAGGTGACCGGACATGGTGATGCCGAACCCGGAACGGCTCCGCCGAGCACTCGACCACCTGCGTGACGGTCTCCGCCCGCCGTGCGTGCTCACGTGGCAGTCGTACTTCGGCGACGACTGGCTGAACGAGGTCAACAAGAAGTCACGCACCCCCGATAGGAACGTGTCGCCCGACGACGTCGCGTTCCTCCTCCTCGGACTCAAGCTGACGTGGGACGACATCTGGCGACACCAGTTCGGCCCGACCGAGCGGTCGCTCGTGTTCGAGATCGCCGAGGTTCGCAACCGTTGGGCGCACCAGGACCCGCTTTCGTCGGACGACACGGTGCGCGCCCTCGACTCGATGGAACGACTCCTCGAGAAGTTCGGTGACGCCGACGAGCACCGCAAGATCCGTGAACTGCGGCGCGACCTCATGCGGCAGGTCGTCGACGGCGAAGGTCGTGCGGAACGACGCCGTACCGCGGCACGGCCGACCGAGGGAAGACCCCAGGCCGGTCTCACGCCGTGGCGTGAAGTGATCACCCCGCACGACGACGTCGCGTCGGGACGCTTCGACCAGGCGGAGTTCGCAGCCGACCTGTACGAGGTGTCCGTCGGCACCGCCGATGCGGAGTACGGCGACCCACGGCAGTTCTTCGCCCGTACCTATCTCACGTCGGGTCTGCGTGACCTGCTCGTCGGTGCGGCCCGTCGTCTCGGTGGGGGTGGCGGTGACCCGGTCATCGAACTGCAGACGAACTTCGGTGGCGGCAAGACGCACTCGATGATCGCGCTGTACCACCTCGCCTCCGGTGTGCCTGCCGGAGAACTCGTCGGTATCGGCGAGGCGCTCGCCGAGGAAGGCGTCACGTTGCCGGAAGCGGTGAACCGGGCGGTGCTCGTCGGCCAGAAGATCTCACCCGCAGCGCCCGAAGCCGTCGAGGACGGGGTGATACTGCACACGCTGTGGGGCCGACTCGCGTACCAGCTCGGTGGGCGGGACGGGTACGAGCTGGTGCGCACCGACGACGAGGCGGGCACCAACCCGGGCAAGGCGGTCAACGAGCTCTTCGCACGGTTCGGCCCGGCCGTCGTCCTCATCGACGAATGGGTCGCCTACGCCCGCCAGCTCCGTGACGACGGAACCCGGCTCGCCGGAGGCGACTTCGACACGCAGTTCACGTTCGCCCAGACGCTCACCGAAGCGGCCGCTGCGTCGGACGACGTCGTCGTGCTCATCTCGATCCCCGCGTCGGACATCGAAGTCGGAGGCGACCGTGGTCGTCAGGCGCTCGACAAACTGCGGAACTTCGTCAGCCGGCAGGCGAAGCAGTGGCAGCCAGCGTCACCGGACGAATCCTTCGAGATCGTGCGCCGCCGGTTGTTCGACCCGATCACCCCCGACGCCGCCAGGGTGCGCGACGGCGTGATCCTCGCGTTCAGCGAGATGTACCGGCAGGCTCGCAACGAGTTCCCGGGCGGCACGTCGGAGAAGACGTACCACGAACGAATGGAACGCTCGTACCCGATCCACCCGGAACTCTTCGACCGGCTCTTCGGTGACTGGTCCGCGCTCGACAAGTTCCAGCGCACACGAGGTGTCCTGCGGCTCATGGCGATCGCCGTGTCGCAGCTCTGGCAGCGGGGCGACCAGTCGCTCCTCATCATGCCGGGCACCCTGCCGATGGATTCCGGTGCGCTCGTCAGTGAGCTGAAGAAGTACCTCGAGGAGGGCTGGGACCCCGTCATCAAGTCCGACGTCGACGGCGAGAACGCGCTCCCGTTGCGGATCGACAACGAGAACAAGCACTTCGGCCAGCTCTCCGCCACCCGGCGTGCCGCCCGCACCGTGTACATGGGTTCGGCCGCGAAGCCCGAAGCGGCATCGCGAGGTGTCGACATCAAGTCGGTGGTGCTCGGCTGCGCCCAGCCGGGCGAATCGCCGGCGCAGTTCGCCGACGCCCTCCGCCGCCTGTCCGGTGTGGCCACCCACCTCTACGTCGACGGCTCGCAGTACTGGTACTCGCTGCAACCGAACGTCACCCGGCTCGCCGCCGACCGGGCCAACTCGAACGTCACCGACCGTGACGCCGACGACGAGGTGCGGACACGCCTCGCAAAGCAGGGCCGGGACCCCTTCAGCGCCGTGCAGGTCTTCGCCGCCGGACCGGGCGACGTTCCCGACGACGACGACGGTGTGCGGCTCGTCGTGCTCACACCCGACGTCACCCACCAGGCGAACGACACCACGTCGTCGGCGATCGACCTCGCAGCACGGATCCTCGCCCAGCGCGACAGCGGCCCCCGCCTGAACCGGAACCTGCTCGTCTTCGTCGCGGCAGCGGGAGCGCGACTGCGGGAACTTCGCGACGCAACCCGCTCGTACCTCGCATGGCAGTCGATCGTCGCCGACCACGAGAAGCTCGACCTCACCCCGCATCAACGCCAGCAGGCAGAGAGCAAGGTCGCAGAGATCTCCAAGCAGGTCGACAGCCTCATCGAGGAGACGTTCACGCTCGTCCTCACCCCCCACCAGAAGCCCGGGACCGCAGACATCGAATGGCAGACCACCCGGGCCACCGCATCGGGGCCGCTCGCCGAGCGCGTCGCGAAGAAGCTCGCGACCGAGGAGAAGGTGATCTCCACCTACGGCGGGGTGCGCGTGCGGATGGACATCGACCGGTCCGATCTGTGGAGCGACCGGGGCGACATCTCCGTGCGGGACCTCTGGAACACCTACGCCCGCTACCCGCACCAGCCGAGGCTCGTGTCGCGGGCAACCCTGCACGCCGCGATCGGTGATGGGACCGGCAAGCTCAACTGGGAACAGGAGACCTTCGGGTACGCCGAAGCTCACAACGGCACCAGCTGGGTGGGCGTGCGAACGGGCCAGGACGTCGACCCCGCACCGGGCGGCTACCTGCTCCGACCCGACGTCGTACCGGCTGCCGACGGTGGTGCTGGTGCGGACGGCGGCAGCGCCGAAGGTGGTGGTGGGGCCGGTGGTCCGGCCACGGACGGCGGTGGCGGTGCAACCGGTGGCGACGGCGTCACACCAGTGCCGCCGCGCCCGACGCCGGGCACCACGACCGTCGATCTTGCGAGGTCGTTCTACGCGATGTTCGAACTCGATCCGGTGCGTGCCGTGCGCTCGCTCGGGGACATCATCGACAACGTGGTCGCTCGACTCGGCCCGGACGTGACCTTCGAGCTCGAGATCAGGGCCACGAGCGCCGGCTACGACGACACGGTGCGTCGGATCGTGTCGGAGAACGCGCGCGGCCTCGGCGCCAAGTCGGTGGAGTTCGAGTAGCGATGGGTGATGAGATCAGCGGGGTTCCACCGCCGCCTCCGCCGCCCCCGCCCCCTCCGCCTCCGCGGGTGCCGGCGATTCTGCAGCGACCGGAGGAGCTCGTCCTCACGATCGGCGACATCGGTGTGTCGCCGTCGTGGGTGGTCACGCCGAACGGGACCGCACCCCTCGCCGGTTCGCAATGGACCGTGCTCGACAACACGAGGATCGAGCGATACACGCCGGGATGGGCGACGTTCTGGGGGATCGCACTCGCCTTCTTCTTCCTGTTGGGCCTGCTGCTCCTCTTCGCGAAGCGGGAACGGATCGTCGGCTACGTGCACGTGACGGTCGTCAGCGGCCCGCTGATGCACACCACGCAGCTCCCCGTCAGCTACCCCATCGACGTCGACCGGGCCCGTGCCATTGTGCACCGTGCCCAGGTCATGGCCGCAGAAGCGCGACGCTGACGGCGATGAGGTCCGAGCGGGCATCGTGACGTCGACGATCGGGTGGCTCGACGCCTCCGCCGCAGAGCAGCGGCGGGTGCAGTGTTGGATCGGGTGCCCTGCACCTAGCCCCGTTAGCGGCGGCCGGCCGGCCCGTATCCACCGATTGCGCCCGTCGGCGCGGGAGTATGTGCGACAGGCTTTTTCGAGCCCGGAGACCTGAGGAGGGCCACATGGCCAACG
>CAYVOK010000048.1:2892-17745 GCA_964453335.1 uncultured Acidimicrobiaceae bacterium | reverse complement strand
TCGCGCCAGCCGCGGGAGCGACGCCCGGAATCTTCTTGACGAGGCCCTCGATCGGCGAGGTGAGCTTCTTCGAGAGGATCTGGAACACCGCACCGATGAAGGCGTACTGCGCGATCGACTTGTGCATCGGGTTCTTGAGCACCTTGTCGTGCAGCACGAACGCGGCAGCGGCAGTCACCAACTCACCGGCAATGTCGCCGACGGGGCTGGTCTTGATCGCTTCCAGAGCCTTCACGTTGTCGATCAGACCCTTCGCGGTAGCGCCGATCGCGATGGCGGCGGCCGAGCCGATCGCCATGTCGATCACCGGCACGCCAGCGACAACCAGACCGCCGAGCGGGTTCTTGAACAGCTTGTAGCCGGTGCGGGTGCGGTACAGCGAGGCGCGCGGCTTCTGCTTGACCTTGAAGCCCTGCATGATGTTCATGCCCGCGTAGACCTCGCGGCCCTTCTTGTTGGTGCGGGTGAAGGGGTAGGCGTAACCCACCAACGTGCCTTCGTGCGACTTCGGACGCTTGTAGCCGTGAATCTCCTTGAACTGATCCAGTTCGGCCTTGAGGGCCGCGCGAGCGCGACGAGCGGCGAGAACCTTCTCGCTGGGCTTGTAGGCGCGAGCCACATAGCCCGGCTCACCCTTCTTCGGGCGCTTCTTCGGGCCAGCAGAAATCGCAGCGCGGAGATCAGCAATCGTCTTCTCCAGACGAGCGATCTTGTCCAGCTTCGCCGCACCGAAAGCACGCTTCGCCTTCTTGGGCGCGTCCTCCGGGTTGCGGCGACGACGAGCGTGGCCATGCCGACGGGGATTGCGCCGCTTGTGGTGCTTCTTGCGGGGGTTCGCGGCCAGAGTCGACGTGGCCCCATGAATACGAGTGATCATGCTGTAACCTCTGTGTCTAGGGGCCGCGCGACATGCGGGGCCGACACAGACGCTGACCGATGCACGAAGAACCGTCAAGAGTTCTCGTGAAACGCACGCGACATAAAGTGTTGAAGAAATCGACGGTACGCGCGTGTGCAGTCTTTCGGGAGTCTTCTTCTGCGGCGCAACTGTCCTGATTCTCGAGAGTTCTCTCTACTCGACCACGCCACGGGGCTCGACGCGCATGTTGCCGCCTTGGATCACCAAGCAGGTAGGCTCCGTCTCGCCTTCGTTCATCACGGCATACAAGCTAGGGAACTCATTGGTGTTCTCGCCGAAGTTGTGGTAGTACTCCGCCCACTCGCCCTTCTTGTTCGCCCCGTAGTCGATGCGACGCGCGACGCCGAGGTGCACCAGCGTCCCGTGGATGCCGGGGATATTCTTCACCACCTGCACGTTCGACGGATTGCCCCAGTGGAACTTCTGGTAGAAGTCTTCGGCACTTTCGTAGGTGCCTGCCTTCTTGTCCTCCAGTTTGATCACCTTCTTGAGCGTGTCGTGGTCGTAGGGCAAGTCGAGGATCTCTTGCGCATCCTCGTAGAGTTCCCAGCCCTCCGGCGAGAGGTCTTTGCTCTGCGAGTACTCCGCCCACCCGTACTCGTCGCCGAAGAACGCGGGCCCCGTCGAGTGTGACGCTACAAGGTAGCCGTCCGCACCCAAGATGCGATACGCCGCTGCCGCACACGCGAGGTTGTCTTCCTTGGAAGCATCCTCGAACGCCATCGAGGCGACTTCTTCTCCGTCGCCGTCGTCATCGTCATCGTCGTCGTATTCCTCGCCGTCGTCCTCGTCGTCGTCATCGTCATCGTCATCGTCATCGTCGTCGCCGTCATCTCCGCCACCGGGATTCAAGCGAAGCTGCATCTCCGGAGGCAACGCCGAGTTGACTCGCTTTTCCAGTTCTTTCGCTGTGCGCCGCTTGAGTTGTTCCAGAATGTCGTTCATCGCAGAATCCTCCGGATCTTCTTGCTGACCTCTCGCGCGAGTCCTCGCCCGACGATCAGAACCACATCGTCCCAGTATCCCACCAACTCCGCGTCGATCACTTCCGTTGCCACGGGCCCCACAGGTAGACCTGCGAGAGGAGAAGCAGCCCGAGCAGGAGGGTCGCAGTCGACCACTTCGGCGTCGATGTAGTCGGTGTCTCTTCGCCCGCCAGTTGCTTCGGGGCTAACCACTGCGAGTGCTTGAGAAGGGCGCTTTGCCGAGCGTCGCGATCTGCCATCGCCCACTCGCGCTCGCTTCTCCACACCGGATCCACCACGCTCCACACCCGTGGATTGAGAGGCGGAAGACCGACGACCGCGCGAATGTGGAACCCCCATCCGTCCTCCGAGCACATGATCTCCGCTTGGCAGGGAATCGCCAGCGAGCGCAACCCCGCCAACAACGCAACCACCAGATCGTCGCAGTCGCCACCCGTTGCCGGTCGACCCCCGCTACCCACTACCAGCCGAGGGTCGCGCAGAACTTCTGCCGCCTCTCGCCTGTACGGAAGACTCTCGACGTACTCTGCCCAGCAAGCCGCCTGTGCGTCAGCCGCGCTGCCGCACTTCGACACCTTCGACAACACGAACTCAGCGAACTCCCGATCGTGCGCGGTATCCGTTGCCATCGCTTCGACCAGTGCGATCTTGTCGATGGTTCCTTCAAGCCCGCCCCGCGTGGGGATCTCGCTGTAGCCGTTCATCCGTCACTCCCCGGACTCTCCTCGTCTTCGGAGAGCACCTTGATCACAGCTTCCTCCAGCCGCTTGTCAGCCTTTACCACTTTGCTGAAGGTTCTGGCAATCGCTTCCGGATTCTGCGCTGCCACCCGGGCGATCACATCGGGGTTGTTGAGCGCACTCGCCAGCAGCCCGTCGACACTGGGGAGCGCCGGCGCACTGGCTTGTGCAGGCTGGCCGCCGCCACCGCCACCGCCCATCGCACCGCCCACCAGCATCGGCAGCATCTTCATCATCGTGCTGCCCATGCTCTCTTCTTTCTCGTCGTCCTCCGCAGGCGGCGGAGGAAGGCGATCCGCACGCGACTGCGCAAGCTGGTCGAGGGCGACCACAAGCTCCAGCGACTCCTTGATGCTGCTCTGCGGCGCGCTGCCGCGAGAACGCTCCGAGAGAATATGCGAGAGCAGAAGCTCCTGCATACGGTCGTCCCGCCGCTCAGGTTGCGCCGGGGTAGGAGCCGGCTTGTTGATCACCTGCTGGGCAAGCTGCATACCGGCGATGATCAGCGCGTTGGTGCGGTCAGCCGACTCCTTGCGCGCGATTGCCTCACGCTCCGCGCGGAGTTCCGCCAAGCGCTCCTCGCGCTCTCGGCGGGCTTCTTCCTTGAGCGCTTGGTCGCGCTCCCAGACTTCACGTCGCCGTGCGTCCTCTTCCTGCCGTCGCCGCTGCTCCGCGCGCTCTTCTGCTTCACGCTGGAACAGCACCTGCATCCACGGGGGCATCGTGTTGAAGCTGGCATCGGCGGGGCGCGGTGCCTCGTTGGTGTTCGCGACAGGCGGGGTCGGTGCGGTAGGCGTGCCGATCGTGAACTTGCACTGCTTCTCGATCACCGGGCGGTTGTTGCGCGTATGGTCGATCGGTGTTGCGCGGTACACGCCCGGATCCACATCGCCCATGGTATGGGCGTATGGCTTGCCCTTGACGTTGCGCAGCCACGCCCACCCGCCGGTGGGCAGTTGCACTTCGATGCTCCACTCCATAAGCGCGTAGTCTTCGTCGGAGAGTGGGTTCGCGGTGCCGTTCTGCGCGCCGATCTTCTTGGCGAACGTCTGCTCGTAGGTGATCGGCGTTCCGTCCTCCGGAATGTCGCCGGGATTGATCTGAAAGGGGATCGTCCCGTTCGGGACGCGCTTCGGGCTGGCCATGGCAGTATCCTTGTTGCCCCCATGCGCGGGGCGAGGGTAGAGTAGCGCGCAACCACCACCCGCGCAACGTGAGAAATGCCAACACTTCGTCCCGACCAGCTACAGGTTGTGCGCTCCGTCGAAGCGCAGTTCTACTACGGCAACCGACGACTGTGCATCCAGATGCCTACGGGTTCTGGCAAGACAGTGGTCGCGGCTGAGATCACCCGCCGCATGGGCGCGCGGCGCGTGCTCTACGTCGTGCCCAGCGAAGAGATCTTCAACCAGACCGCAGACAAGCTCCGCGCAGCCGGCGTCTACCCAACGCTGCTGCAAGCCGGCAACTACCCTAACCTCACCAACACGCGCTGCCTGCTCGCCATGTCGCAGACGCTCGCCAACCGCCTCCAGCAAGGCATGTTCAAGACGTGGCTGCCCGACGTCGTCATCTGCGACGAAGCCCACCGACTGATCGACCAGCACGCCAAGGTGCTGGCCGCCTTCGGTTGCGCCAGCATCGCCCTCACCGCCACGCCCGTGCGCCTCGACGGCCGAAGCCTCGCCAACCTGTGGCCTGCGCTGATCGAAGGGCCCACCGTTGGCTACCTGCAAGAGATCGGCGCGCTCGTCGGCGATATTCGCACGCTCGACCTCCCGCTCGCTGACCTTCGCAAGGTGCGCAAGCGAGCCGGCGACTATGAAGCCGCCAGCTTGTCGGCAGCCTACGAGAACTCCCGCGCCGCCGACTTGGCAGCGCTCTACTACTTCCATCACGCGCGCGCGAGGAAGACTCTGGCGTTCTGCCCCTCCCGCAAGGTGTCGGAGACTCTCGCCGCCGCCCTCAACACCATGGGCATCCGTGCGCAGCACCTCGACGCCAAGACCAAGGACGACGTGCGCGAGGAGACTCTCGCCAAACTGCGCGACGGAAGGCTCGACGTCATCACCAACTGCGCGCTCTTCGTCGAAGGCGTCGACGTGCCAGAGATCGACTGCGTGTTGATCTGCACCTCGACCCTCTCGCTCACCAAGTGGATGCAAATGTGCGGCCGCGGCACGCGCGCTGCCAAGGCCAAAGACGACCTGCTGATCATCGACCACGGCTTCTGCACCCGCCGCCTCGGCCCCGTCGACTGCGACCGCGACTGGTCACTTGGCGGTAAGCCCATCCCGGGGTAGAACGCCCAAGGCCCGCAACTGCTCGATCGCATCGTCGGCCCCACAGCACACCAACACCCGCCAGCCGCAAGACCGCAGCAGCCGGTGCCACGCCTCCTGCTCCTCGCTGACGCGACCGCCCTTGCTGCGCTTCAGTTCAATCGCCAAGCAGCGCCACCGCGTGTCCGGGCCGGGCAACACCAAGTCGGGGATGCCCGACTGCACGCCCTGCCTGCGCAGCGCCACCGCCTCACGGACACCGCGCCGCCCACCGTTGGGCACCGCAAAGTAGAGCACGCCATGTCGGCGCAACACGGTCAGCAGACGCTCTTGCTCTTGCGCCTCCGTCAGAGGCTTCTCGCGAATCACGGGCAAGTCGGGCATGGATTTCCTCCGAGTGTAACGATCTGTGCAACGATGTGTAACGATTGCTGCCGGAGATTCTCCTTTAGTTTCGCCTTTGTGTAACGATGTAACGATGTAACGATCTTTCCGCACATATAACGCGAAAAAAAGGATGCGGATATGCAGTGATAGTAGGGGGTCATTTTTTCTATTAGGGGTAGGGCGAAAAGATCGTTACACTTGACACATCGTTACAACCTGCGGATCTTACAGCGAGAACGCCAAAATAGATCGTTACACAGATCGTTACACTTCCGGGGGTCTAGTGGACTTCCCCGGGGCGAACAGCCAGCGGGTACTCCAGCCGACGCGCGCTGGCGGGGCCCGTCATGTAGGGCTTGTACTTCGCCTTGATGCGCTCGTAGAACTTGCGCTTGGGCAGCAGGGTGCCGACTTCGATGCCTGCCGACTCTGCCCACAGGCGATAGCTGTGGTACAGCGTCTCGCACTTGGTGCCGTTGCCCGGGGGCACCTCGTCGATCGCGTCGTGCAGCCACTGCTCGACGTCGTCGCTTGCGCGCCGCCAGTTGGCCTTTGCTTCTGCACTCGCCTGCGTTTCCCGGAACTCTCCGCGGGAGAGCAGGTTGACCAGTTGCCGCAGCGCCCAGCAGGCGATCTGCACCTTCTCCGCACCGAGGATCAACTTGCCGATGTTGCGCACCCGGTTGGTGCCGGAGAACTCCTGCTTGAACGACACGACGTGAATACGTCGCCACATGCCGTAGCTGTGGTCACGAATCGCGGGCAGCGTGTTGGCGGCGAGCAGCACTGCACCGCGCGGCACGAAGTCGAACGGCGACTCGTAGGGGAAGCGCGCCGACATGGGGTCGCCGCTGATGAGGGCTTTGATGACCGCCGACGCGGTCTCGTTGACTTCGGTGCTGGGGACTTCGGTGGTGGCGTTGAGCATCGACTTGGCGAGCTTGGCGCGGTTGTAGTCGCCGGCCAGAGCCTGCGGCGGGAAGTGAGTAACACGGCTCGCGGGCAGCAAGCCCTCGACCATCTCGACGAACTGCGACTTGCCGTTGGAGCCGCCGCCTTCGATCATCACGGCTTTCTGGTAGATGGTGGTGAGGCGGGTCAGCACTGCGCCGATCCACTCGCCCAAGGTCTCCGTCTCCGTCTGCAAGTCGGCGGCGGAGAGGTCTGCGAGAACTTCCTGCAAGAACTGTACGAAGCGCGCCGGGTCTTGCGTGGTGTACGGCTCGTCGTAGCCGAAGTTGCAGCGGTGCTCCGGGCTGTGCGGGTGCTGCACAATGCCTTGCGCGGTGACCTCGACGAAGCAGTCGCCAAACGCGACGCCGGAGCAGGCGTCGAAGAAGCCGGGGTGCTTGCGCTGCTGCTGAATCACCATCACGACGTCGCAGGCGAAGCTGTTGGAGATCTTCAACCGCGTGTACTTCTGCGTGCCGTCCTTGGTCATGTTGCCTTTGACCAGCATGTTGTCCATCGTGTGCAACAGCCGGTGCAGGGCAACAGTGGACAGTTCGACGAAGCGACCGACGCTGCCCGAGTACGTCCACAGCACACCAAGGTCGAACACGCACGGCACACCGTCGCGCTCAATCTGCCGCAGAACCCAGCGCGCACACTCGACCGACGAGCCCGTTTCGAGAGCGGTCTCGTATTCTTCGGGGGGAACCTCCGGCACCGCGTCACCGCCGTCGCCGCCGTTGTACGTTTTCTCCGCCGGATTGCCGGCGCGTGCGGACACCCGCTTGCTCGGCCCCGGCGGCAACGCGCACACCCAGTCGAGGATGCCCATAAGATCGCGCTCGCCTTCGGCCGTGCCTTGGTACTGGCGCAGGTGCGCACCGGCTCGCGCTTCGTAGTCGCGCAGAGCGACTTCGATCTGATCACGCTCCATGTTCTTGGCGCGCATACTCGCCGCGTAGCGCTTGAGCGTGTTGTGCCGGGTGCCCTCTTCGATCTGCCGCGGCAGCGTGAACGGGTCGCGGTAGTTGTCGAAAGCCTCCCACACCGACTGCGCCACTTCGGGCTTCGCAGCAGCCACCGCCGGTACTGCTGCACCCAACACCGGAGCGTTCGGTGGATCCCACACCGCCGGCCCGGGGTCAGGCATGTGCAGGTGCGGCCACTGCCCCACGCCCTCGCGAACGACGAACGGCGCGCGAAAGCACCGGGTCGGCTCGCGCAGATCGTCTGCCGGGATGCCAGCAGAGCGGAGCGCAGCAATCGCATACCCTAACCGCTCCGAGTGCTGCTCCGGCGTCAACGACTCCGACCACGCCCAGAGAATCCGCATCCCGCCGCGCGTGTCGTAGTGCCAACAACCCGGAACCACCTGTTCGGCCAACTCGCGCATTTCGAGCCGCCAAGACTCCGGAGCCTCCGTCTTCTCCCGGTGAGCCTCGGGGCAATCCACGTCGGCGACGCCCAGATCGAAGCACGCCTCTGCATTGTGATCGGCCAGCGTCTTGAGCGACGCCACGGTCAAACGAGGAGCCTTCGGGAGAGCAACACCACCGACCTTCACGACGTAGGGCACGAAGTGCGCGTCGCCCGGGTAACAGGTCAGCATCGCCTCCTTCACGCCTACCGTTGGGTGAGCACTCGGCAGCGTGTCTCCGCCGTCCCAGCCGGGCACGAACTTGTCAACCCATACTGTAACGCTTGCGTCACGGTGTTCCATCCTGCGCCTCCTGCGACCAGAACCATGGTTGCACTGCACCCTGCGACAGCTTGTACAGCAAGTTAAAGTGCTTTACGCTAGGAGAACTCTCGCCAGAACACCAAGAATACACAGCACTTCTGCTAACACCGCAGGCTTTGGCGACTTCTCGCACGGTGCGACCCGACGCCTGCAACCATAGTCGGAAAGGATGGTCTTTCATGCTTGCGGCCCTCCGTTGCCGCCGGGGCGCATACTGCTCTGCGGGCGACGACGTGTCAAGAACCACTTGACACTTGATCCCCGCCGGCCTATTCTCTCTCCCATGCACGCCGTGTCGCCATCGCAGATCGCCACCGCTGACCGTTGCCTCCGCCGCTGGTGGTGGCAATCGGTCAAGGGTTTCAAGTCACCTCCGACTGCCGCCACCGAGTTTGGCGGCGCGGTGCACACGGCGATTGAGGGTCGCATCCTCAACGGAGAGTGGCCGGTTGGGCTTGACCCGGAGGTCAGCAAGCGGGCGCAGGCAGCCTACGTTGCGCTGGTTGAGCATCTGAACGGGGTACAAGACTCGCGCGCGGAGGTCGAGCTTGCGTGGGAGCTTCCCAGCGGTGTACTTCCGTCGCGTGGGCGCATCGACCTCGTCTTGCCGGTGCGCAACAAGGTGGTCGACTGGAAGACGACGTCGAGCCTCAGCTATGCGAAGACCGAAGAAGAGCTTGTGCACGATCCTCAAGTCGTGCTGTACGTTCGCGCGATGGTCGACGCGGGGCTGATCACACTGCCTTGCGAGTTCTTGCACGTCTACACGGTGACCAAGGGGCGCGCGAACACCCGCGTGGTCAGCACCCGGGTGACTGCCGACAGCTTGACGCTGGGGCAGTACAAGCTCGATGGAACGATGCGGCGGATGGTGAAGGTGCTCACCACGCCCAACTGCACGCGCGAAGATGTGCCGGCGAACCCTCTCGCCTGCCAAGACTTCGGCGGGTGTCCGCACTACGAGCGATGCTTTGGTGCGGCTGAAGTGGAACAACAACCAGAACAGGAGCAGAAGATGAACTTGAGCGAGAAGTTGGCCGCACGCAAGGCAGCGCAGAGCGCAGCACCCGTGGAGGTCGCCACCAAGCAGAGCGCGCCTGCCGCGTGTATCCCCACCGACACGCAGCGCGGTGGCCAGACGTTGTTGATCGGCGCGCTGCCCTACGGCTCGCGCGAAGAGTGGATCATGGCGGAGGAGTGGCTGCGCACGTTCGCTGATCAAGCGGCGGAGATGCTCAAGGTGCAGCACTGGGCCTACGCGGAGTACGGCAAGGGCAAGACCACGATCGTCGCGCTGGTCGACGCCGCGGCTCGCGCCGGGAACATTCCGGCGAATCTGATCCTCGATCGGCGCAACACGCTGAGTGACGCGGTCGCAGAGGTGCTGCTGCCGCACTACCGCAACGTGTTTGTGAAGATGGGCTGACCGTGGATCTTTACACTCGACGCAAAGCGGCACAAGCTGCCGCCCTTGGTTCGCGCGCGATCCCTCTGCCCTCTCCTTCAGAGGTCGATCGCGTGTTGGCACTGCCCAAGGTCACGGACTACCCTCCTGTGACCTTGGGCAGTCGCCTGCGTCCCGGAGCACAGCCTATCTCCCTGCGTCCCGTGCAGGAGAAGGCTCTGGCCGCTATTGCACACTGCGGCGGCCTGCTGGGCGCAATCGGGGTCGGCCACGGCAAGAGCTACATCGCGCTTCTTGCCGGGGCCGTCCTCGACGCTGACCTGTCGATCGTGCTTGTAGCACCTGCGACGGTGCCTGTCATGCAAGGGCTCTTGCACGACCTACACCGACGCTACGTCCTGCCGGAGACGTTGATCGTCTCTTGGGCAGGTCTCTCGCAGCAAGACGCGCCCGCGATGTTCGAGTCGTGGCGCGTCGAAGGGCGCAAGGTCGTGTTGGTCGCCGACGAGGCGCACTTCGCACGCAACCCGACTGCGGCGCGCACGAAGCGCTTGATGACGTGGCTGCACCATCACCAGCACGTTCACTTCGTGGCCCTTTCGGGCACCATGACGACGCGCAGGCTGGTTGACTTCGCGCACCTGTCCGATCGAGCGCTGGGCAACCAGTCGCCAGTGCCGCGCGGCCCGACGCTGAAGGTCTGGGATGAAGCGCTGGCAGGAGAAGTGCAGAGCGCGGCTGACCTACACTCGCTGTTTCCGCTGTTCCAGTCGACTGCGAAGGCGGCAGGAGAGCCGTGGCCGACAACGGCACGGATACCTGCACGCACGCAGAAGGTTCTGGTCGAAGCGTTCGGCGAGCGGCTCGCCACGGCTCCCGGCGTGGTGCTGACGCAGGACGCATCGTGTCCTGCCAGCCTGTATCTGTGCGAGATGCGGCAGGGCTACGGTGGGCAAGCGGTGCAGAGTCTGCGCAGCAGCGCGGAGCGCATCGCGCAGACCTACCGAGACCCGGAGGGGATCGAACTCGCGGACGACAGCGAGGTGATCCGCACCGCCAAGCGCTTGAGCTTGGGTTACTACTACTTCTGGGAGTGGCCCAACGGCGTCGATCGCGAGTGGCTCGACCGGCGGCAGGCTTGGTCGCGCAAGGTGCGCTGGTTGATCGAGCAGTACGGGCGCGACCACTTCGACAGTCGCGGTCTGGTGGAACGCGAGGCGACGCGCCGGCTCGCCGCAGGCAGCACGGAGAGTTGGGTGCGCTGTTATGCCGACTGGGTCGAGGTGCAAGACCGCGCCAAGCCCGTGCAGTCGTGCAAGTGGGTGACGGACGAAGCACTGCGTGCGCTGGTCAGCATGGCCAACCACAAGCAGCCGGCGATCCTCTGGTACGAGGAAGCCGCCGTCGCCGACAAGCTCGAAGAGTTGGGCGTGCGGGTGCTTCGCGCAGGGCAGGAGGTGCCCGCACAGGCGCAGACGCTTGCGCTTTCCGTGAAGTCTCACGGCGCAGGCTTGAACCTGCAAGCGTGGTCGCGGCAGGTGTTCTGCTGCGTGCCGGCGAACGGCACGCTGTGGGAGCAGGTGCTCGGTCGCACGCACCGGCAAGGGCAGACAGAGGACGAAGTGTGGGCGTGGATCCCGCAGTGGACACAACCGCTGCGGAGCGCTCTCGCACAGGCGCGGCGTGACGCCGCATGGATCGAGACCTCGACCAGTAACCGGCAGAAGCTGGTGCTGGCCACGGTCATCGAAACCTAGCCGATGGTCGGCTGGGTAGAACAGTGAAAGTGAACAGGAGCAAGAACATGGCAAGCATTTGGGACGGCATCGACAACCCGGAACTCGACAAGCGAAACTCGCTTCGGCTGCCCTTCCTCTACCCGGGGAAGTTTCTGATGCGCGTGAAGAAGCTGGCGCACTACCCCTCGCAGAAGAACCGCAAGGATCACTGGTTCCGCGCGGACTTCGACATTATCGAGGGCGCGCGCGACGGCGTGGAGGAAGTGTCTTGGATCGTCAATATCTCGCGGGGCGAGTTGGCGATCAAGGACATTCGCTTCTTCGTCAAGGCGCTGTTGGGTGAGGAGGCGGTGATCAACGGCTCCACCATGGAGGAGTTGACGGGCGCTGCGCAGCCGGCCGCGGGTCTGCTGGTGCGCTGCACCGCGCAGAACAAGAAGACCGACGCGGGCACCGACTTCACCGTGACCTACTGGTCGACGGCAGAGGAGGCACCGTTCTGATGCGCAACGCTTGGGTGTACATCGACACGGAGACTCACAAGATCGCCCCCGGTGCGTTGGCACCCAAGCTCGTCTGCGTTCAGATCGCGGAAGGCGGAGGCGAGGTGACGATTCACCTCGCCTCCGACCCCGCGACGCACGACGTTGTGGCGAAAGCTCTGCAAGGCTTTCGCATCATCGGGCACAACATCGCGTTCGACCTCGCGGTGCTCGCCCGCGAATACCCCGACCTCGAACCGGAGGTCTGGCGTGCATACGACGAAGGTCGCGTCTGCGACACGATGATCGCTGCGCAACTGTTCGACATAGCCGCCGGCGGTCTGCACCGCAAGCGCGGTAGCTACTCGCTCGCGTCGCTCGCCCTGCGCCACTGCAAGATGGAGCTTGAGAAGGGCGACGACAGTTGGCAGTTGCGCTACGCGGAACTGGAGAACACGCCGCTGGAGCAGTGGCCGGAGGGTGCGCGCAAGTACGCACTGCTCGACGTCGAGGCAACGCGCCGGGTTTGGCTGGTGTTGGGCTACAACGACAGCTTGGACGACGGTTTGACGAAGATTCCCACGTTCGAGGTGCAGGTGCGGGCTGCGTGGGCGCTGCACGTCGCCAGTGTCTGGGGTATGCAGTGCGATGTGCTGCAAGTTGGCCTGCTGATGCGCGACATTTGCTCGGTGCAGGACAAGTTGCGCAAGCGGCTCGTCGAGGCGGGGATGCTGCGCAAGGACGGCACTCGCGACGACAACGCAGTGCGGGAGCGTGCGCTTGCTTGTGGCAGCACCAAGAAGACCCCCGGCGGCAAGGTGTCGATCAGCGCAACAGCGCTGCAAGACGTCGACGATGACGTTCTGCGCGAACTGGCGTCCTACCAGAACGCAGGCAAGTTGCGCTCGACGTATCTGCCGGTGGTACAGCGTGGAACCCGCGAGCCGATCCACGCCCGGTATGGTCTGGTGGAGTCGGGGCGCACGTCTTGCTCGAACCCCAACTTGCAGAACCTTCCACGGAACGGTGGCGTGCGTGAGTGTTTCGTGCCGCGCAAGGGCAACGTGTTCGTTGCTGCCGACTACAGTGTGATCGAGTTGGTGTGTCTCGCGCAGGTGCTCGTTTCCAACTACGGGGTCGAGAACTCGCAGATGGCGCAAGCGATTATCAGCGGGCAAGACCTGCACATCGTGACGGCGGCGAGCATCCTCGACTTGACCTACGAGGAGACGCTCAAGCGGTACAAGGCAGGCGACGCGCACGTCAAGGCGACGCGCCAACTCGCCAAGGGCTTGTCGTTCGGCATCCCCGGCGGTCTCGGCGCGGAGAAGCTACGCCAACTGCTGCGAGGATACGGTCACGACGTGACTGTGGAGCGCGCGCGAGAACTCAAGGAGTTGTGGTTGGAGCGCTTTCCGGAGATGCGGTTGTACTTCCGCACGCTCTCAGCGCTGTCCACTGCGTTCCCTGACGGCGAGATGCGTTGGAAGCACCAGATCACAGGTTTCATGCGCGGCGGTCTCGACTACTGCTCGGCGGCAAACCACCAGTTCCAGCACTTGGCGGCCTATGGCGCAAAGATGGCAGTGTACACCGTGCAGCGTGCTTGCTGCGTGCAAGAAGGGCCGCTCAAGGGTTGCCGGCTGGTCGCTTTCGTGCACGACGAGCTTGTGCTCGAAGTTCCAGAAGCCCGCTGCGACGACGCAGCGAAAGAACTCGTCGACCTGATGATCACGCAGTTCAGCGTTGCAACGCCTGATGTGCCGGTAAAGGCCGAAGCTGTGGCAATGCGCCGTTGGTGCAAGGACGCAAAACCGCAGTATGACGAGGCTGGAAAGTTGGTTCCTTGGGGTTGATCGCTTTGCGGCGCAGTTATGTAGCATTTTTGGAGCACTCTCGGATGACGACGCGCAAGGTATCGAACGCAAGCGACCCAGCAACGCGCACTTGTCGCTGCGGCATCCTTCGTGCTACCTGTTGGCGCTGCGCTGGCGTGGTGGTGGGCGCGGCGGTGGCCCCGGGCGGGGCGGGTGTTGGGCTCGCCCAGCCTCGCCCGGGGCTGGAGGAGGAGGGGGCCCACCGCTCCGGGACGGCCACACAAGGGTGCGGTAAAGGGTACGAGAGCCCCGCCCCGGGCCTGCGCGAGAGCTTCCCGGGGGGCCCACCCTCCAGCTTGGGGTCGGCCCCGGTGGGGGCCCCCGGCGCGGAGAGGGTCGAGGAAAGGGTCGGGGAGCGGGAGAAAGGGCCCCTGTAGGCCCTTCGAGGGGCCTTCTAGGGGGGCCCCCAACAGTATGTCAGCAGGCAGTGCTTTTGCCTGTAGTTTCGCAAGGTTACAGGGCACGCCCCCGGGCCCGGAGCCACTCCGGGTAGGGGAGGCCCCGCCGGCCGGGCCCCTCCGGGGCCGGGGCCCCGCCCCTCCGGGACTCATTCTGAATCCATAAGGATATCGCAGGGTTACAAAAAAAGTTTAGGCGCTGGGGAGTACTCCCCGGAAAAGGGCCCCTGCTAACCCCTTGAAACCACTAGAATCTCTATTTTTGTGACACTTCCCACTTGGAATCTCTGCCGGAAGGCGTATTCTCCTGAGTGTCTGGTGCTGCTGCGCGCGGCACCGGACGGGGCGGGAGGCCGGATCGGCTCCCCTCGCGCGGGGCCGGCTGGCCCCGGCCCCGGGCTCTCTGACAACTTGAGGCCGACCCGGTGAGCGCGTGACCTGCCGCGCTAGCCCCTGACACGGGCTAGCGGCTGCGCAGTTAGCGGTGCAACGCTCTCCCGTCCGGTGCTGCCTGCCACGTCGCGAGACGTTGCAAGAGCGCAGGGCGAGACCGAAAGGCGGGAAAGGCCAAGCGAAGCGAAGTCGAAAGACGCAAAACACGCTGGCGGTGCAGGCTCTTGCGGGTCTGCACTGCGACCGCCCTCAACCGGCGGGCCAGCGTGCCAACTGACAAGGGGTGAAGCATGGCGACGGTCTGGTTGATCTGGGTAAGCACGAACGGTGGCCGCGAAGAACTGTGCGGAGTCTTCGCGCAAGAGTGGGCCGCGCGGGTCTACGTCGAGGAGGAAAACAACCACCGGCGGCACGTCGAGGCGGCGTGTGCAGCGGTCGGGGAGTACACCGACCATGTCGAGTACCGCACGGAAGAGGAAGACGTGCAGGAGGTGGCGAAGTGAAGCGACACAATTGCAGGGGCACCGGCTGCGGCTGGTGCGAAGAGGACGCG
>CAYVOK010000048.1:0-2792 GCA_964453335.1 uncultured Acidimicrobiaceae bacterium | reverse complement strand
AGTGAAGCGACACAATTGCAGGGGCACCGGCTGCGGCTGGTGCGAAGAGGACGCGAGGGACGAGCGGCGCGCGGAGATCCTGCGCGACCTGCGCGACGGGCTGGCGGTACTGCTGGCGATCGCGGTGCTGGTGGGCTTGTGCCTGCTGGCGCGCTAACACGAACACGAACGGAGGGCAGTATGTCGAACATGGTTGCGATCAAGGGTTTCGGTGGTGACGCGGGCGCGTCGGTCTGGTGGAAGTTGAAGGGCAACGTGCCGCTGACCGACCTGCACTGGAACTGGCAGAAGCAGGGCCTGCCGGAGGCGTGGCTGCCGGAGTTGCCGACGATCGAGCGCCGCCTGAGCCGGGCGGTGCGCAGCGTCACGGAGTTCCGCAAGTTGGCCCGGCCGGTCGAGCGCAAGGGGCACTGGTGTCTGGTCGACGAGACCGTGCAGGGCGACGGTGCCGGCGCGACACTCTCGCACGCTCCGGTGCTCAGTGTGCGGATCGTCCGGGGCGTCGTCGAGTACAGCGACCCGTGGCACCCGCTGGCCAGCGCGATCGCTGCCAGCCTGACGGAGCAGGAGGGCCTGCTGCACCGCGATGACCTCGCGATCTGGCTCGCCGATGGCGTGCTGCGTGACCGGCTGCACGCGGTCAAGTTGCGGCCGCAAGGCGGCATGTACTACGTCCTGCCCGACAAGGTCTCGACGTGGTTCAAGATCCGCACCGCGATCGAGGCCGCGCACGCTGGCGACTGCTACACGCTGCCGACGATCCAAGGTGAGCACGCCACCCGTGCGGTGCTCGACGCGCTGGTGCACGAAGTCACGGAAGAGGCCGGGCGCTACCGCGACCAGATCGCCGACGGTGTCGGCAAGCGCGCCCTGCGGGCTCGCGTCGCCGACTGCGATAGCCTGCTGACGCGGATCGCAAGCTATGAGTCGCTGCTGGGGAACGCTCTGGAGAGTGTGCGCAAGCACGTCACCGACGTGCAAGACGCGGCAGTTGTGGCAGCCTACGCTGCCGAAGCCGCCGCACTGGCAGGAGAGGAAGCCGCTGGCGAGTGACCAGCGACACGAACACGAACACGAACACGAACACGGAGGCTACTATGTCCAAGCTCAACAACACCTCGACCGTTAACGTGCTGCGCGCCTGCTGGTTCACCCCGGGCTACGAGGGTCGCTGGGGCCTGCCCCTGCTGCTGATCGGCGACCCCGGCACCGGCAAGACCTCCGGCCTGACCGCGAACGCTCGCGCCTTGGGCCTGCGCTCGAAGGTGCTGATCGGTTCGATCAGCGATCCGACCGACTTCGGCGGCATCCCCTCGACGCCGCTCGACGGCGGCGCGTTCAGCCGGTCGCTGCTGCCCGGCTGGCTGCGCGACGTCGACGACTGGGGCAACGCCAGCGGCGTGCTGGTGCTCGACGAGTTGACCTGCGTGCCCGCCGCGCAGCAGGCCGCGATGCTTCGGCTGGTGCTGGAGGGCTGCGTCGGCGACTACCGGCTGCCGGCCGGCGTGCGCATCGTCGCCGCCGCCAACCCGGTGGAGCAGGCTGCGGGCGGCCAGCCCCTCGCGCTGCCGATGGTCAACCGCTTCGGCCACCTCGAAGTCGAGCCGGCCGCGCTCGACGACTGGTTTGCGATCCTCGCTGGAGAGTTCTACAGCGAGGCCCCGGTCGACGCGGCGGCGCTCGAAGCGCAGGTGACCGCTGCGTGGCCCGCCGCCTACGCTCGCGCCCAAGCGCTGGCGCAGGGCTTCCTCCGCAAGCGGCCGGAGTGCTCGCAGCGTACCCCGCGCGTCGGCACGCCGGAGGCCGAGCAGGCGTGGACGTCGCGCCGGTCGTGGGAGTTCGCCATGCGGGCGCTCGCCGGTGCGTCGATCCACGGCTTGACCGTCGACGAGCGCGACACGCTGCTGGCCGCTTTCTTGGGCGAGGCAACGGCGATCGAGTTCGCCGGCTGGCTGCGCGACGCTGACCTGCCCGACGAGGTCGCGCTGCTCGACGGCAAGGTGCAGTGGCAGCCGGTGATCTACCGCCCCGACCGCACGGCCACCGTGCTGGGCCTCTGCGCGGCGGCGGTGCTCAAGACCGCCGACGAGCAGACCCGGGTCGCCCGGGCGCGGGTGCTGTGGAACCTTCTGGCGGAGGTCGCCCGCGACACGCCCGACCTCGCGCAGCCCTGCTGCGTGCGGCTGGCCCGCGATCCGAAGCTGCTGACCCTGCCCGAAGCGCTGGCAGCGCAGCGGCAGACCGTCGAACTGGCCCGCGCGATCGGCATGGGCGGCTTGAAGCGCTAGGCTCGCCACCTGCTAGGCCCCGCGACGTGCACGGTGCACGTCGCGGGGCCGGTCGGGGAACGAACCAACACGAAGGGGGAACCATGGACACGAACACGAACACGACCGAAGCCCTGCGACGCATCGCCGTCGCCCGGATGCAGACCTCGCGCGATATCGTCTACTGGTCGAAGTGGTCGCTGGCCCTGCGCCCGCTGCCGACGCCCGGGCTGGGCACCTTCGCAGTGACGCCCGACCTTGTGCTGCTGTTCGATCCGGACGTCGCCGCCACGCAGTGGACGCCCGGGCAGGTGCGCTTCGCGTTCGAGCACGAGGTCTACCACGTCGCGCTGCGCCACGCAGAGCGCGCCGACGCCCTGCGCGAGGCGGAGGGTGCCGCGTTTGACGCGCACCTGTGGAACATCTGCGCCGACTTCGAGTGCAATCGCCTCGCCCGTGCTCGCGGTAGGGAACTGATCGAGGGGATCGCCTTCGCCGAAGGCTACAACCTGCCGGCCAACGTGG
>CAYVOK010000047.1:0-17809 GCA_964453335.1 uncultured Acidimicrobiaceae bacterium | reverse complement strand
CCTCAACGAACTGCTTGCCGTTGGTCGGGTTGCTCACCAGCTTGAGAATGATCCGGCTATTGAGCGTATCGTCCTCAAGCACATTGATGCCGCTAGGTGCAGCCACGCCAGACAGGAGCAGGTCGCTGGCATCCACAGTCACGTTGCTGTTCAACTCAGACTGCCCACCAGGGAATGAGCCATCTGAGTAGTCAAACAGAATGTAGTTGCCCGTCTGCGAAAACACCGCCTCCGACAGGTAGATGGTGGTTCCTGCCGCAAAGGACAGCGCGCCCTCAACGTACTGAGTGCCGCCCTCAATAAACACCTGCGGCTTCTCATACCTCTGGACATAGATCAGCGGCATTAGGCCACCTTCCCTGTCACCGTGAAGTAGTTATCAAGGCCAGCCGTGGTGACCACTGCGGTGATCAGGGCACCTGCCGACACGCTCTGCGGATAGCTTGCCGCCACTCCGTTGATCTTGATCTGCACCACTGCCTCGCCGCCCTGCTGGAGCTGCGTGAGGATCAGGTTACGAGGAGCCAGACCGCGCATCAGCACCTGGTTCAGCACCAGATTGCCCGGCGAGGACACCATCAGGTCATAGGGCTGATCCGTCAGGTCATTCGCGCTGCCCGAGGTCGCCACTGCTGCCAGAGAGGGCGTCCCGCTCAGATCAGCGTAAGCACCGCTGGTGGCCACATCTGCCAGCGAAGGCGTGCCAGAGAGATCAGCATACGCACCCGAGGTGGCCACGTTTGCGAGAGCCGGCTTGCCGCTCAGGTCCGCATAGGCGCCCGAGAACAGGGTGGGCTTGTTGCTCAGGTCGTTGTAGTCGCCCGAGAAGTTCTCGAGGCCGTCCAGCTTCACCTTGTCAGCCGCAGACATAAAGCCCGCAGACAGGGTGGTTGCTGCTGAGTGCAGCGAGCCGCCGTTCTGATTGCCGTGCGCGTGCTGATGATCCGCCCGTGCGTAGGTGTTCAGAACGCCAGCAGCTCCAGTGACGCTCACGTCAGTAGCAACATCATTGCTAGCAGAAGGAAGCGAAGGCGTGCCGCTCAGGTCAGAATACAGACCGCTAGTAGCCACATCAGCCAGTGCCGGCTTGTTGCTCAGGTCTGCGTACTGACCCGAGGTCGCCACCGTGGCAAACGTAGGCTTGCCCGTGACATCAGCCCATGCAACAGGGCCTCCGCCCCCACCACCACCGCCGCCACCGCCAATTGCGGCAACCACGTCCTCGATGAGCGCAACACCAGCTGCGCCCATGTCCACGGAGCCCAGCGCCTCATCCGTCGAGATGGCCGAAACAGCCCACTTGCCGTGCATGTCGGCAAAGCCGCCCAGCGCCGTCACAGCCACTGAGGACTCGTCCGAAACAATCCACCCGTAGCCCGGCTGCACCACCTGGCTGCCATAAGCAGCCGGCAGCGTCTGTGCGATTGCGCTTGTGTTCCAGATCAACGTGCGTGCCATGACTAATTACTCCTGCGAGGAATCCACAACCTCACCCGTATCCGGGTCGATTGCTACGTTTGCCAGCGTGCGACCAATCGTCGTTTCCATCCGCTGCTTGGCCAGCTTGGCCTTGGTGTCAGCAGAGTCCGCAAGCCGCTTGGCCTTCTCAATCTTCTTCTCAAGACCAAGCACAATGCCCTTGCGATCCAGCTTCTCAAGAGCATAGAGCTTGGTAATCCGCGCCACCTCTGCCTCTGCCAGACATGCGCGCTTCTCAAGCTGGGCCAGCCGCATCTCCCACAGATCAGACATGCTGACGCGATTAGCCCGAGGAGGCGTCACAGCAGAAGCCGACTCAACCGCAACGGGAGTCGCCTTTGCCTTACGGGGGCGCCTAGTCTTAGGGGCTGCACTCACTGTTCCGCCCTCCTAATGCTAGCCAGGGGGCGGAATCCCAGCGAGCAAAGTAATGTTACCACTACAGGTTCACAGTGTCCAACTCTGGCACTAAAACCCCTACAATCTACGCACGTTTGACGAATTGCCCGGTGATTGCGAGGGAGAGAGAGGAAGCATCCAGAGCCACTCCAATCATCTGCACTGATGCAGGAAGAGTTATGCCCGCAGGATCGGTTATAGGCAAGCCGGCGTCCCCAACAAACACGGGAAGCCCTGGATTTAGGCTGTTTGCGATACGCGGCACGATACCACTCGTCTGCACACGCACCAAGTTTCCGCTCTGAGACAAAACAATTCCCACCGCAGGCATTCGATCCGCAGCTTGCGGCATCGCCTTCACAGCCATTCCCGAGGAACGCACATGAACCAGCGTTCCGGGAGCGATAACCTCATCAGTGGGAAAGGACCGCGACTGCTCCGTTTCCGCAGCCTCATCCCCAATCGCGTAGACCTCGACCTGCTTGGCAAGGTCAATCACCACCTGATCCAGCAGAATGGTCTGTTGCACAGGGTGCGCAACAGTGCCCACAACGTCAACAGGCTGGGCCAGATAGCCGCGCACTCCAATGCACTCGCTGGGGCTGATGGGGGCGCCAGCAGATGCCCACTCCAAGGCCACGCCTACCTGATTGCTGGACTTGTTGATGATCGAGGCGACAACGTAGCGCCCAACCGATCCTGGTGCCGTAGCAGAGGCGCGCAGGTCAAGAAAAACTACATCACCGCGAGCAATAGCCCACCCATCATTGATTTCCAACGGGTCGTCTACCATTGCCACAACGGACCAAGCATCCCCACCCATGCTTCCGCTAGTGATCGGTGTAAACCCCAACAGCACAGGTCGGTCAATCATGGCCGCACTCCTAGAACTGAATCACCAATGATTGCGGCTTGTTGTAGCGGTAATCAGCAACGGTATTCGATTCTGCCGCAAAAAACCCCGTGGCCACGATGCGGATTTTTGGGTACATGACCGCTGGATCCAACTGCCCCACAATTCCGTATGTCGTCGGAACAGCCCCATCCGCACCCGCTACTGAAACCATGGGCGTGTGCTGCTGTGCGTTTGTTGGCGGAAACTGAATCACCGAAGGGCGCACAAACCTGTGGGCATACTGCGCGCCCTGTGGGTTATTCAGCACCACAACGATCTTGGGCTGCGTCTGCTGGCGGGTATAGGTAAACAGCGTCACCGACTGAATCGCCACCCCGAGCGGGTTGTTTATCTGCACCGCAAAGGTGCCATGGGGTCCAGCCGTCGAGGATGCGTGCTGAACAACGGTAATAGCGTCCAGATCTGCCGTTGTCTCTGCCCTGCCAACCACCGTGACGTACCAAGTGCCTGTAGATACTGTTCCAAGCTCAAAGTACCGCTCACCGAACTTCCAATCGTGAACTGCCGCAATCAGCCCCTCAAGGCGGGCATCTGCGGAGTCCACATACGCTTTATTGACCGCATCCGTGTCTACGGTCGGCGTACCAATCTTGCGGAGCTTGCGGCCGTTGATCTCGAGGTCTACAGCCGTCTGCGATAAGGCTTGACCGATCTTTCGCGCAGTTTCTTTGCGAGAAATGCGGCCTGACTTGGCGCCAGGGCTGACCTGAGACACCGTGTAGATATTGGTCAGATCGGTCTTCTGGCCGTCGAAGAGGGAGTTGACCACCTCATTCGTAGGCTCATCGACAACAACACCCTCACCGGCCGACAGAATGCCCGTATACGGAAGCGGAAGGGCAACAGGGCTCTGTGTGTTGTTACGGATAAGGCTTTTCACAACGTGCCCCTTGCTAGGCACGCCACGGTGTGCGGACGCACCGTGCCCAGCCGTCTACAATTCACCGCCCTTATACGCTGCCTGTGAGCGTAAAGAAAACATCAGCCAGCGTTGCATCCTGAGACAGCGGCGCATCAACCGTAAGAAGATCACCCACGCTGATGACGTTGTTAGCGACTGAGGCCAGCGTTGCGGTGTTATCTCCCGCACCAAAAGTGGCTGTGCCAACCACATCCGCATTGCGATAGACCGTGAACGTAGCAGATCCCGTCGCAGGAATCAGTGCCTTGAACACATGATTTGATCCTGTTGCCGAGAGAGTAAAGGCCCGCGTAGCCACGAACCGGAAGATCGTGTCGCCACTGGTGGGCTTGTCCACGATAGCGCCAGCCACATCATACGGAATAACCGGAGGAGCCGGAATGGTGGCCCACGTCAGATTACCCGCACCGGAATTCACCAGATAGGTGCCATCCGCACCTGCCGGCAGCAGGTCGTAGTTGGTGCCGTCACCAACCAGAAGCTCACCAACAGCCGGCGCTGTCGTGATTCCCGTGCCGCCGTTAGAGGCTGCGACCGTTCCCGTGACGTTAGCCGCGTTACCCGAGATGTTGCCGCTGATCTTGGTGCCGGCCAGCGACGTGATCCAGCTGGGGTTGGCATACGAGCCCGTGGTGCGCACCACCTGAGCCGGCATGTCATTGATATGCAGCTCTCTGAACGAGGGCGCCTCAGACAAGCCCGCCGTAGGTCCGCCAAGGAAGTGGTTGGGCGACACAATGCTGGAGCCCGTGCCGCCGCGGTACACGGACAGCGTGCCGGTCACCGCATCCACATTCGACAGATCAAGCGGCCCATAGGTCAGGGCGCTGCCCGCAGACACCTTGAGAACCTGCCCCACCGTCAGCGTGCCAGCTGCCGGCACCGAGGCGCCATTGATCTTGGCCACAGTCGGATCAGGGTAGCTGCTGGAGAGGTCGCCCCCGGCAGGCCCAATCGGAGCCGAGCCGTTGCTCATCCACTCAGGGCTGCCACTCAGGCCAATACCCAGCACCTCGCCCGGTGCGCCGCCCGTCGTGTAGACCAGCCCGTCGCTGAGAGTGTTACCGTAAGGAACCTGGTTAGCCGTAGGAGTGGCCGTGCTGCCCGTACCGCCATGGGTATAGGGCAGAACGCTCACCCAGACAGGCGTGCTGTTGCCGCCGCTGGTCAGGATGTCCCCAGCCGAACCTTGCAGGCTGAAGTCATAAGCGCCACCCGTGCTGTACGCCACCGACCCAGCAGGCCCAATAGCCGTGGTGTTGGTGCCGCCATTTGCAACAGGCAACGTGCCGGTCACATCCGCAGACAGGGAGACAGCACCCCACGTCGGATTCCCCGAGGCGTTACCGTGCAGCACCTTGGTGGTCGTGCCCAGATCTCCCAGAGTGCTGGGCGCTCCGCCAACCCCACCACCCAGCATCAGCTCATGCTGTGCGAGAGCCGCCGAAGAGGCCATCGTGGTGGTGCTGTCAAAGTACGGAACACCACCAGAGGTTCCTGCGCTCAGACCCGTGCCGCCATTAGGCACCGGCAGGATTCCAGCCACCTCGCTGTCCAGCTGCACCTTGCCGAAGTAGTTGGGGCTTCCACCATGCAGAACCGAGGCGACAGCGCCACTCTCCAGCTTGCTGACCTCGATAGCCGCAGCCGCATCGACATCCGAATTGAACAGAAGCTCCGCAGGAGCCTGCACAATACCGTCCACCACCTTCACCAGACCCGTGCCACCAGGGGCGCCCAGAGTCGTGTGAGCATGTGCGGGGGTATTGCCGCCGAAGTAGGCAGTCACAGAGCGCGGCGAGGCGGTGTTCCGGGTGATCTCCAGCCGGATCACAATGCGATCCGTAGCCGTCAGAACTGCCTGCTCAATGTACACAGATGCCGTGAACAGCGTCGGAATAGCCGATTCCGTAACCGCCACGTCATCCGAGGGCGAAGTGGAAAGCTCCGTAAGAGTAGTGCCATCCCACTTGTAGACACGCGCACGGAAAAAGACGTGGTTGGCGTTGCTCTGCACCAGATACGCAGCGACATCCCAATTGCCCGGCGGAATCGTAGTCTCGCCGGGCAGGCTCAGATCCGTCACAAACTCTGCCAGCGTAGCGTAGGTGCCATCAGGTGCCGTTACCGCACCCGTATTGACCTGACCTCCCGTATCGTACTCAAGCGCAAGCTGCTTGGTGCTTGCATCCGGAAGGGGCGACTCTCCCGCAATTCCGTAGTTGAGGTAGTAGGTCAGCCCGCCGCCGCCACCACCACCTCCGCCACCAGCTTCAACCGTAGCGGGCGCCCATGCGGAACCCGACCAAGCGTAGACCTGACCTGCCGTGGGTGCCGTGGCATCCACAGGCCGGTTCTGGATGTGCGTCACCGTTGCGGCTGCCGTGGTGCCCGAGAGGTCGCCGCCAACGTCCTGAGCCTCCTGCTTGCCCTTGGGCAGCGTGCCGGTGACAGCCGTGCCGGCGAGGCTCACAGCGCCAAAGGAAGGCGCTCCCGTGCCGTTAGAAAGCAGCGGCTCGCCAGCCGTACCCACCGCCGTATAGGCCAGCGTGGACCCGTTCCCGTGCGCCACCGCACCCGCAGGAGGAGTCGTCGTGACACCCGTGCCGCCACGCCCCACCGGAAGAGTGCCCGTGACCTCTGAGCCACTCAGAGAGATGGCCTCTGCCTTGACGATCTTGTTCGCGTCCAGCTTGAGCGGCAGCGAGGCCGACAGGCTGGGCAGCACCATAGTGGCGTGCGTTTCCGTCATCGGAAGCGCAGCCGCAAGCACCGCAGGAGCAATCGCCGTGTTCGTGCCGTACTGGAAGCTCAGTTCGCCATACGAAACAACAGCCGCGCCGCTGTTGTTGACCGCATAAACGCCAGCCGAGACATCCGCCACATTGAAGGACACCTGGTACAGAAAGGCGGCAACTCCTGCCGTGTTTCCAACCGTAATGCCATGCGTGGTGTTCTCAGCACCCGCATAAGCCGTGGTCACTCCCGTGTTGGTCAGCAGGAGCTTGATGCCCGCGGCGGCACCCGTCGCCAGAATGCCGGACTCCCGAGTCCGAGTCTCCACCAAGCAGCCATTCAGCCACAGGGTTGCATCATTCAGAACCGCAACACCCGAACCCAGCGCACCAGAGGTCACGCCGCTGTTGTGTCGGATCTGCGTGTTGTTCATCCGAACATCGCCACGATCCAACTGGACAGGATTGGGGCCTGCCTGATCTGTAGCAATGACGCTGTCGTTGATGACAACGCGAGGACGGCTGGGATTGGTGGCATCGCACGCAAAAGCGGCGGCAGTCGTGTTGCTGTTGTTGCTGTAGAGGTAGCAATCATTCACGATCAGCGAGTACAGGCCCGATCCGGACGCCTTCACCGCAGGAGCGGCAGAGGAGTTCGATACAAAGCAGCCTGCAATTCCCACCAGATCGGTGAACTTCTGAGTAGCCGAAGTCGGGTTGAACGTAACCGACCCAAGAAGGGTGGTTGCGAACATCTCAGCCCGATGTCCCGCACCTTGAATCAGCGTGTTCTTGCGCGTGATGGTGACGTTGCCTGAGAACGAACCAGGGCCAACCTCAATCGCCACATACTCGCCGCCCGTGTACTCAGAGGCAGCCTCGTCATGCGCTGCCTGCACGGTAGCAAACGGCTTGCTGATTGAGCCATCATTCAGATCGCTACCGTTTGCCGCAACGTAGTAGGTCCGCGCCACCTTGGTAGACGCATCAACGAACGCAGCAAGACCGTTGCCGGCAATATCCGTCAGCAGGCCAGCGATCTTGCTGGTTTCAATAGCCGCGCCAACCGCAACTTCCGTGTTGGTGATAGCGCCTGCGGCAATCGTCGGGTTGGGGTAGGTTCCGGCCAGTGAGCCACCAGCAGCTCCGGTCGGAGTGGTGCTGTCATCACCCCACTCAGGCTCACCGCCAGATCCAACCTTCAGAACCTGCCCGGGCGTACCTGCTGCCGTCTTGCTGTAGGCTGCACCCGTATCGTAAACCACAGCACCCGTGACGCCGGGGGAGCTCTCCACCAGACGGGCATTGGTGCCCTCTACAACCTTGCCAGCCCCATCCCCAAAGTCTACCGAGAGAGTGCCGCTCACCAGAATGGGACCGCCCAGCAGACCCGTTCCCGAGTTCACCTGCTGAACGGTCCCAGACCCACCACCCGCGTGCAGATCGACGTACTGCTTGGTGGCTGCATCCTGCGGATCAGACGGATCCGCCATGTTGATGATGCGCTGCCCATTGAGATCAAGATCTCCAGACAGGTTTCCCAGGGCCTCCGCAATTGCCGACGCAGCTGCGGCTCTCGTATTACCATCAACCGGAGAGGCGGCCGGTACCTCGTCAACTGTCAGTACACCAAAAAGCTCAGGAACAATAACCAGCGCCTGCACAACAACAGAAACGGGGTCATCCACGACCACGCTGACGCCGCCGGGCACAATACCCGTGTAGGGCGGAGGAAGCGTGATCGGGCCGTTCGTGTTGTTGTGAATTCTAGTCTTGGCCATGTTTGTAAGCCTCTAGCGTGCAGCAGAAGTTGAGCTAGACGAGCAATTAGGTCGTGGTGATGGTCACCGTGGGGCCAACCTCTGCCTGGAGCACAATGTCATCAGCCGTGGCAAGCATACGAACTCGCACGATCACCACATAGATGCCCTGCGCATTCAGCTCCGGCGTGTTACCGCTCTTGCTGTCCACCGAGTACGCCTCGATCCGCTGTGCGGCCGGGTTGGTAGTGGAAAGCAGGCCCTCCAGATACGCAATCGTTTCGCTTTCGATAGCGTCCTTGAGCGCATTGGTCAGAGGCAGCTTGCTGAACTTCTCATAAACCTGAGCCAGCGTGTCCTGGATCTCATCCGCCATGCGGCGCCGGTTGATGTTCTTTTCGCCCGACACCTGAGAGGTGGTGATGCCGCTCTGGAAGGTCTTGCCGGCCGAACGATCAAACCGAATAGCTGCCACACCGTTCTGACGGAACAGGATGTAGTCCGTCATGGTGAAGTCGGGCAGATTGCCACTCTGGAAGCCCAGAATGGTGGAGAGGCACAGAGGCACCGGATCAGCCGCCTGACCAGGATTGCGCTCCGCAGAAAGGTTCGACAGCACCGAGGCCATGTAGGCATCAGCCCGCACGTCCAGAATGCCCTCAGTGGTGTAGGTGCCATCAGCCCGCTTGATCGAGATGTTCTGAGCCTTGGACACCGAAGTCTGCACACCGGGCCAGCAGTAGATCACGCGCTCATCGCGGGTTGCGCCCACGCCCGGGGCGTCATCTCCCAGCACCACAGCGGAATCCGCCGTGTTGATAGGAGGCGCAATCACTGCCACTCGACCCCGTCCCTGCGCAGATGCCGTCAGGACATGCGTCTTGAGCGACTCACGGATCAGATCGCTGGTGCGCGAGGCGATGAGGATCGACACGTCCCGTGCCGGATACGCGTCCGCAAGCAGCGCCTCAAAGCAGGTGCTGTACAGCGCATCCAGCTCGCTCGACTGAGGCGCATTCGGCGCCTGCACGGCTGCGGTATAGACCAGATCGTTACCCACACCGGGCATGATGCCCATGCGAAGACCGCTAAGAGCGTTCCAAGTATTCGCCGTGCCTGCCGGTGCTGCGGGCTTGGCGCTCAAGGTCGAACCTGCGCTAATCGTTGCATCCAGCGGCCGTGCAGGAATCAGGTAGCCTGCCACGTTGTCATAGGTGGTAGCCGCGCTAGTATCGAAGGAGGCGGCCGGGTGAATGCGCCAAGGCAGGGAAGAATCAACCGTCCAAGTGATATTGGAGCCGTTCAGCGCCTCAACCACCAGCTGCGTAGCACTCAGAACATCGACAATACGATAGGTGCCCGCCTTCGCGTGCGTGCCCAGCGTGCCCAAAACGAGCGCATCTCCTACCTTGACGCCAAGATTGATGAAATTGCCGCTGCCAGACTGAAACACGGCTGTAGCCGCAGGACCCGAATTGTCATTTTGCTGCCCGTTATTCCCCGAGGCAATAGCAGGATCGGCCGTAAAGGTCACAGTCTTTGCGAGCTTGACGCGAGCACCGCCGCCGAACTCCGTACCAGCCGCAACAGTAGCAGGAGCCATGGGCACGATAGACTGAGCAGAAGTAATCCCTCCGCCCAGAGGCTTGTTGGTCGGAAGCTCGCGCCACAGACGAACACCCTTGGACGAGGCCAGGTTCACGGGGCAGATCACCAGACGGCTGAACCGCTTGCCGTTGATGGTCACATACCCGTTCCCGTCATCTCCGCCAAAGTCGCCCAGCGTGGCGTCGAAATCGCCCACGCGGTTGACCATGTCCTGTGCAGACGTGACCTCAATAGCGCGGGGCTTGGTGGTGACGTTGCCGCTGCCGTCCACGCTCACCGCGTAGGTCATGTCAGCGAACTCACCAACCACACCAACCACACCCGTGTTCACGCCGGTAATGGCTGCGGGCGGAGTGGCATCAACGATAACAACACCTTCGATCTGCGAGATCACCTGAGCAGAGGGGAAGGAAGAAAAGCGGCGCACAAAACTCATGGGGGAGTCCTCCTAATAACTTGTGGTGATTATCATGGATTGGGCGTATCGTCCAACCGCACCTAAGACAACTCTACATCCAATTGGACTTGAGCGTCTGGGAAGCTCAACATCCGGTAAACGGTCATATTTCCGCGAACTGTAAACTGAACCCGCCGGTACTTGGCCAACGCGTCTTCTGAGGAGTCCAAGAACTGGCTGGACATCAGCTCGTAGGTGGCCACGGTGTTGTGATAGAACGGCAGAAGCAAGCGCATCCCGTACATCCAATCCACAGGATTCAGTGCCTCCTCTACCATAGCGGTTAGGTACGAACGCTCCTTTGGATCGGTCGCCCATACCTCAACCATAAGATCTTGAGCAAACTCCGAATAAGCGATCAGGCGCTCTTTTTCCCGGATCGTTTCAATGTAAGTTGGAGTAAAACTCCTATCGTAAACGCCGGATTCAGCGACAATAGCCGCAGCCGGATAACGGATAGTGTCTTCGGGTTCTGCCCAAGTTGTGAACGTGGTCAGTTGTAGCTTTCGCCCGCCGACCTCAATGACCTGCTGGCCAAGGTACTCTGCCAAACCGCGCGCCATAGCTGTATGGGCATCGGTTTCTCGATACGCAGTCAGCTTGAGATCGTAATCTGGTTCGCTTACCAGCGAAGAAACAGGACGCGCCCCAGGCTTCAACTGCACACTATTGCGCGGAGGCTGAATCGGTGAAGGTGCGGGAGCACCGCATGTAGGGCAGCAAACGCTCATACGCCCATCACCTTTCTGGTTGTTACCACAATCATCTTAGAGAACCGACGCTCCATAAATCTAGCCAGCAACCGATTTCTCTGATCTGAATGTAACACCCCTCGCGCCTTCAAGCCGCGCCTTGCAATAGCCTTTGCAATAGGCCACGCCGCCTTGTCGGCAGATGACTCGTCAAGCCCCAAGCGGACCATGGCCCACTGCTTGATTTCTTTGTGCGGGGGCGGAACTGATCCGGGCCGACGACCGTATGCCCAAACACGCCCACCCGCAGACCCGTCAATGTAGGCTGCGTAACTGGTTGAATTTGAAATCAAAATACCCTTTCGCCCCACACGAACTGCCTTCCACGCAGCAAGATACGCACCAGTAGCAACTGCGCCAGTTGCACCCCGCGGGCTGGCCGGTTTGGCTGTTCGTGTCGCACCCTCAATGATTTTCTTGAGCAAAGGAGCAGCGGCGTCAAGCTCCTTCTCAGTATCAGAGCGTAGCGTTGAACGAAGGTTTGAAAACCTGCTTGTGTATTCTGAAAATGGGATAGACCCTGCCATTAGTAGGGACTCCCATCGTTTCTGCGATCACTGTGCGACCTCTGGAGATTGACGCGCCATTCAAAGTTGCCCGCGTCATAGGATGGCGCATTTACCGCATAGAACCGCCGACGAGGAGCGCCATCGCTTACGCTTCCAGGAGTCGGAAACACCACCTCAAAGTAGTATTGCGTGTCCGGGTCCAGAGGGTTGCCATCTGAGTCATTGCCCGTCAGATAACCCTCTGCGTACCGGCCAGACACCTGTGTGAGCTGGCACCCCCCGATCTCGTCCAGCCCCACCGGCTGCACAATTCGGGTCACTCCATCCAGCCCAAGAATCAAAGGGGTGGGCAGGATGGGTTCGTCAAAGACCACGAACTCCTGCCCTAGACCGCGCTCACCACCTGACCATTTTGTTCGCACCATGCGGACCTCATAGGGTCGCAGGCCGAAACGCGTCATCAGGTCACGCAAGTTGTCCACAGTCGAGATCAGTCGGCGCGCTAGGGTGCGCGACAAGTCCATGCCGTTCATCGTAGTGAACTTGGGACCGCCGCCGCACACGCTCATGGCGCTACTCCCTCACCGGAATAGAGCCTGCATAAGACTTGCCATGCCGCTTGTAGCGGTTGCTGTAGGCGTAGAAGGGCACGCCCAGCGTATCCGCCAGACGCCCACCCCAGCGGTAATACTCAGCCTCAAGCGCATCCGTTTCATCAGCCCGCATGGTCAGGTTGTCGAGGCTCTTAGCCGCCAGACGGTCCTGCGCATCCACCAGCCGGCACTCAATCCCGTCCATGATGCCAAGGATCTGCCGAACCTTGTTCTCGCCAATAGGCAGCAGATAGTTCATGGCAGTCTCAACCAGAAACAGCGTCTGGATCGGACGAGCGATGCCGAAGGTAATAGCTGCCGCAGGCTGGCTTGAATTGAAGCCCAAATGGTATCTGACCTGTTGCCGCTCTTCTGGAGTGAGTGCCATCTGAGCCTCCTGCCTGCGGCTGCTTAGGCCACCGGCTCCAGGGCAACGCCCTGCTCCATAATACGCTTGATTCCGATTGGGCCATAGGAGGCCGCAGAAACAAGCGTACCGGCAGGCAGAGTCGTCATCTGCCCGAACAGGCTCACCACCGTATCCTCAAGCACCACCCAAGCGGTCGGGTTGGCAATAGGGGCCGGCTCCTCGTAAGCAGAAGCCTCTTCCACATCTCCCATGCAACCAGCCGGTGCTTCCGCCTCAACCTCTTCCAGAAACGCGACGGCAGCGTCCACAGCCTCGGTGTCAGCCACCTCAACCACGTCCTGCGATGCCTGTTCCTTGCGCCTGCGTCCCATCTCAAACCTCATCCCTTCTCAGGGGGAAAGCGGCGCGGGGCCGGTCAAACAAGGGCGCTCAATTAACCAGGGATGATCCGTCCCCGTCGCGGGAGTAGAGCGCCCACAAGACCGGCCCCGCAGACTAAGCCGATAGGACGAACGACGAGCCATAAAGGCGAGCGAGTCCTATCACCGCAGGGTGGGGCGATTCATGGCGTAATAACGCCAGAAGTTGCCCCGATGCGCTGGGCGCTAAGGCCCAGCAAAACCCGACTGCACACTAAGGCCCACCACAGGTGGGCGGCAATGTCGGGATCGGCCATGTCACTGGCACAAAGCCATGAACACTAAGTCCACAAGGGATGGCCGAAAGGGTCGGCTCTCTGTTTGAGGAGTGCTTGCGCACCTAGCCTTGAGAGCCTGTAGAGGACCGGCCCGTACCCATACTGTCTACAGACCGCATGGGCAGGGGGGCCAGCCATTGAGAAGGAGGAACCCCCGCTATCTCAAGCAGAGGGTTCCTCCCTTGGTGCTACTCGCCCGACTGAACCACGCAGAAACGCTTGAAGCGTGCTGCGTCACCCGTGGTGGCGTCGGTGCGGACCGGCCAATCACCAATGAACTTCCAGCTGGTCGAAACCAGATCCTGGAGGCGGTTCAGCGGCGAACGGAGGATCAGCTGGATACGGTCGGTGAACACCTCGATGGAGTTGTTCGTGACCTTGGGCTCGCCCACCTTGCCGGTGATGCCAGCGTCGGTCAGCAGACCGGACAGATCCTGGTGGTACTCGTAGATACCGCCCTGACCCGTGAACAGCGCACGGTGAACCTTCACGCCGGCCGGGGTGCCGTCGTTGTACAGCTCGCCAGCGAACGGATCGTCCTGCGAGAAGTCGCCCGTGAGGCCGCCCTCGACAGTCTCAGGCACCGGGCACTCGCTGTTGCGGAAGAACACGGTGTTGAGCAGCTCGCCCAGAGCGAACTGACGGTACATGTAGTAATCCGGCAGCGAGGTCAGCAGCTGACGCCACTCCTGATCACCGAAGACCTGAGCCTGCGAGGTCGGGTCGAGGTGGCAGTGGAAGCGACCATCGGCGTGCTCCGGCACGTTCTCCTGCCAGAAGCGGGCCACCGCAGCGCGGATGTCCGAGAGCTTCAGGGTGTCGTTGGAGCCGATGTCGTTGACGCTGTTGCCGCCACCAACGCGCACGATGTAGGTGCGGTCAGCAGAGTAGACGTAGTCACGATCAGACACGGTCACGGCGCCGCCCGACAGAGTCAGGGTGCCGGGGCCGACCTCATCACCCGGAGCGTCCGGCGAGTAGCCGATGACCTGACGGGTCACAGGAGCCGCAAGACCGCTGTCGAAGATGGTGATCGGCAGGGGGTTGTTGGTCGAAACGGTGTCGAAACGCACCGCGCTGCCGGTCGGCAGGTCGGGGCGACGAGCGCGGGTGAAGCCGTTGAGGCGCTTCACGCGCAGCGACGAGGTGGCAGCCTGAGCGCCATCAGCCACGGTCCAGCCCGACTCAGCCGCGTTGTACATGCGATCACGCACGATGCGGTTGAGTGCCTGACCTGCCGACATACCCAGCTGGTGGGCATTGCGGAGGAACAGGTTGGCGATTGCCGTGATGCTGGTCGGCATGTGGGTGTCGATGGTGTCAGCGTACTGCTGAAGCGTCGCGGTCCACTGCTCGGCCTGATAGGTCGAGGGGGCCGGATCGCTGCCGGGCATCAGAGCCTTCATCTTGGGCTTGATCAGACCCACGCCCGTGAACACCATGGTGTCACCGACGTTGGCCGGCCAGATCTGCGGCATCGCCTCGCCGCGGAACAGCATACGGGGGAAGAGCGCGTCGTGGAACGCACGCTCCAGGATATTCTCCTGCACAAGCGCCCGAACCTCGGGCGTCTGGAGGATAGTCGAAAAATCAGCCATTGTTATCACTCCTGATGGGGCGGGATCATTCCCGCGCCCGTGGGTTTGTCAGACTAAACAGTCGGGTTGAATCCCAGCTGCATCATGCGCCTACGGAACTCGTCCGGTTTCATCGAACGGGCATCCGCCTTACTTGCGGCGGTCTGCGCCTCCTGCACCGTAGTGGCCTTGGGAGCAGCTGGAGCCGCACCCACACCCGTGCCGGTAGTCGCCGGAACCACCATCTCACCGAAAAGGTACGGATGCGAAGAACGGAGGGTATCAAAGAACTGAGCCTCGTTGAACGCAGCCAGGGCCTTCTCGTCCTTGCCTTCCAGTTCCCGCTGAATCAGGCGGATCGCGTAATCCACGTCCTTGACGCCCTTACCGACTGCCGTTTCGCGCAGGGCGAACTCGGCCTCCTTGGCCTCAAGCTGACGCTGGAGCTTACGGCGCTGCGCCTGCTCCGCAGCGAACTGCTTTGCCAGCCGCTCCCGCTCACGCTGGAGCTTCTGCATCTGCTTGGCGGCATCGCCCTGAGTAGCCGGCTGCGCAGTAACTGCCTGCACCTCTTCATCCAGCTCGATCTCAGGCTCCTTCGCCTTGGCCGGGGGAGGCGTCGGGGCTTTGGCAGAAGCCGTCTTGGCTGCTGCCATTGCTGCAATCGCGTCGTCAATGCTCTGGAAACCTGCGGCCTTGAACTTGGCCTCAAGCTCCGTCATCGCCTCGCGCTTGCCACGCTCACGCTGCTCCTGCTTCAGCTTGCCAATGGCGTGCTGGGGCAGAATCACGTTCTTCCCATTTGCAATCGTGGGAAGTGCCGGCTCTGCTGCCTCTGCTGAAACCGGGGCGGAAACCTCGGGGGCAAGGGCAGCTGCTGCATCCGCAGCCATAGGGGCTGCTTCCACAGACTCATTTACAACGGTGTTCTCATCCTGCATCTGCTCTCTCCTTCTCTCGCCTTAACCGACTATTCACCGCCGTCGTTCGCGTGGTGACAATCGAAGTGCGAGCTTTTGCTGGGGTGTGATCAACGGGCCGTGTCCCGCTAATCAGTGAACTGCATATCGCACACGGGCGGAAGGAATGTCCTTAGATGGACGGCCAAGCAGTGTCGAGAGCCACCGCCGGGCGGGGCATGTACGCCACAACAGCGCCGGTCACGCCGGCCTCAAAGGTCAGGGTCGCACCATCAGCCGACAGAGCGCAGATGGTGGCCGACGCGGTGGCGCCGGCATCCGACACAATGCGCGGACCAGCCGCAGCAGCGCCACCCGTCACGCGAGCAGCGAACACTGCCAGAGCCGGGGGATCCAGCGTGATGGTCGAGGCGGAGGACTGAGCCACCGTCACGGTCTTGGGCTCCAGCATGGTGCCCAGGTCGATCTTGGCCAGCACGTCAGCCAGGGTGTTGGGGTTAGCGCGGTTGAGCGCGCTCTTCAGAGTCTCAGAAGCCATTGTAGTTCTCTCCGTTGGGGGGAATAATCCTAAGCCTTCTGGCCAAGGAAGTACTTGACCACAGTCGTGGTAGCGGGAGTCCGCTCCACCGAAATGGCCGTGATGTCAGCGGATGCTGACGTGATCGCGAGAAACGAGTCAACCGGAACAGCCTGAGCGGAGCCATCCGCAGACGTGAAGCGCGCAATCACCTTGCCGCCCACCGCCTTGAGAATGACCACGTTCACGCCATCGAGGCTATCCACCGGCAGAGCCACCGGCCCATCCACCGAAAGCGTGATCTGCGAAACGATCTCGTTCGCAAGAGTCATGCTCTCGTTGATGGGCGCAGTGATCTGCGGATCGGCAGACGGCGACCCCGATGCAGGAGTCGCCGTGTAGGTGCCTTGAAGCGAAAACGTGTCTGCCACTTACCGCTCGCCGCCTGCCGCGCTCTTGAGCACGAACGGCGAAGGAGCCGGGGCCATCGGGAGCTGCTGGGTAGGCAGCTTGGCCTCGGTCGTGATAGCGGGCAGCTTGTCCATGTACTTGCCAGCCATGGCGTCATACGCCTCGGTAGGCTCGTTGTACTGACGGCCCTGACCGATGTTCTTGGTGTCCATTGATTACTCCTACTTGCCAGCCTTGAGGTTGGCGAAAGGCGAGGGGGTGTTGGGCAGCGGCATGTAAGCCGGCGCCACCGGGGTCTTGCACACGGTGTCGTAATACTTCCCGGCCACCGCGTCGTAGACGTTGGTCGGCTCAGGCATTGCGGGGCTGATCGCAGCCGCCATCTCAGTTGCAGTCTTCATAAATGCCTCTACTTCTTGAGGTTAGCGAACGGGGTGGACGTGTTGATGGCGCTGCCCGCAGTCGAGATCATGGGCGGCTGCTCAACGTAGTGGCCAGAGGTGGTCACACCGGACACCATAGGCACACCAGCCTGCGCATCGTAGCCGGCCACACCCTGGAAACCGGAACGCTCGGTTCCGATCTCAAGGGCGCGCTTGCGGCTGGAGCGCAGACCACCGGGAGAGGGGGGAGGGGTATATGCGGCCATGAAATGCCTCTACTTCTTGAGAGTGAAGGGAGCGCCTGCACTGGTCAGTGCCCGCGACTCAAAGTTCTTGATGCTGGACAGCCCCAGATCGCCCTTGGCGGTACGCTCGGCTGACTCAGGCGGCAGCGAATACCACTTCTCGCTACCGTGAAAGTCCGATTCCTTGTGCATAACGCCCGGTCGGATCTCAATCGGCTTGTCGAGCGGGTATGTCATTGCGACGGTGCGTGCCATAGTCCCTCCACAATCCCCCAACAGAGGGGAATCGTCAACTCAGCCTATGCCGCCCGTGCGGCCCAATACAGGAAGGGCACCACAGAGGCGTCATTCTCAATGACCCCCGCCTCTTCCAGATTCTCGACCAGTTCATGCAGCTGATCCGGGTCCATGTCCGCCAGATGGGTACGGATGCCGTCCACCAGATCCTTCGGCATGGTCGCCATGGCAGCCGCGATAGCCGCCTTCGACTCCTCGTCAATCGAGTCCATGGCGTCCACAATCACGGAGGAGGCGGCAGCCTGGATCTCTTCTGCATGGG